>CAIVDS010000114.1 GCA_903904685.1 uncultured Verrucomicrobiota bacterium | reverse complement strand
TTTCGGACCGCAGTATGAGGCCGAGTTGAAAGCGCTGCCCAATCTCGATCTGCTTCTCGGCGCGGAGGCCCGCACGCTCCCAGCGCCCGACGACTCCGGCCGGCTGTCCGGCATCAGGCTGCTTGAGGTGGCCACCGGTGCCGAGACGGAGGTGGCGGCCGATCAAATCGTGCTGGCGACGGGCGCGCAGGAGGCGACCCGTCTGCTGTTGCGAAATCCGCAGGTTTTCGCCCGGCTGCCGGCGCCGCCGAAAGCGCTCGGGCGCCATTATCAGGGACACGTGTCCGGCAAGATCGCCAGCGTGCGTTTCACGGGCGACCCCAAGGCGACGGAGTATGGCTTTCGCCGCGAAGCGGACGGCTCCTACCAGCGCAGACGCTTTCAGTTCACCGAGCAAACGCTGGTCGGGCGCAACCTGCTCAACACCGCCTTCTGGCTGGATAACCCGCTTTATTTCGACCCCGCGCATCGGAGCGGGGCGATGTCGTTCATGTATCTGGCCATGCTGATGCCCATCCTGGGCAAGCGGCTCGCCCCGCCCGCCGTCGCCCATTCCATCACCAAGGGGAAGGCCAACGCCATCGGTGCGCACCTGGGCAATATCCTCCGCGGTCTGCCGGGCTCGCTGTGGACGCCGGCCTCGATCTTCTGCCGCCGTTACCTGCGCCGCCGCAAACTGCCGGGGGTTTTCCTCTACAGCGGCGAAAACCGTTACGCCGTGCACTTCCACGCCGAGCAAATCCCCGCGGAGGAAAACCGCATGGAGATGTCCGCCGACGGCAAGACTCTGGTGATCCTCTATCGCGTGACCGAGGCCGACGCCGAAGGGGTTATTCGCGCCCATGAGTTGCTCGACGCCGAGTTGCAGGCCTGCGGGGCGGGACGGCTGGAATACTGGTTCCCTCCCGAAGAGCGCCTCGCCGCCATCCAGGCCATGTCAAAGGACGGGGTGCATCAATCGGGAACGACCCGCATCGCCGACGATCCGGAACGCGGTGTCGTGAACCGCGATCTTCGCGTGTGGGGCACGAGCAATCTCCATGTGTGCAGCAGTTCCGTTTTCCCGACATCCGGCCAGGCGAACCCGACTTTCTTCATGGGTGTCTGCGCCATCCGTCTCGCCCGCCATCTTGCCGACCATGCGCACCGTTGAACTTGTTGCCGGCATAAAATCATCGGTCCTCGGCTTCGGCTGCGCGCCCATTCTGGGCTCAGTGGACGGGGCCGTCGCGCGCCGCGCGCTGGCGGTGGCGCTGGACGAGGGAATCACGCATTTCGACGTGGCCCCTTCCTATGGTTACGGCCAGGCCGAGGCTTGGTTGGGGCGGGAACTTGCCGGGCGGCGCGACAACGTGGTGCTGGCCACCAAATTTGGCATTAGGGCGACCGCGAGCGCCCGCCTGTTGCAACCGCTGAAGCCGTTGGTGCGTTGGGCAAAAAAACTCAGGGGCCGCCGTCCGGCGAATACCGGCTCACCGTCATCCGGAGCGACCACTCTGGGCGACCGGTTCCATGCGCGAGTCGCAATGGAGCCCGCGAACCTGCGCGCCAGCGTGGAAAAGAGCCTGCGGGCATTGCGAACCGACCATCTGGATTATCTTTTTCTGCATGAACCGCGTGAAGCCATTGTTGGAATCGACGCCCTGGCGGCAGAGGTGGAACGCTTGAAAACGGAAGGCAAGATCCGCGCCTGGGGGCTGGCCTTTATGCGAGACCGGCAGGCGATGCATGAGGCGGTGTTGCCACGCTTCGATGTCCTGCAATACGACTTGCCACCGGATGGTCCGGGCTATGAACGCATGCGGAGCGAGCGTGCCGGGTGCTCCAATATTTTATTTTCACCGTTCAGGGGGAGGGGCGCCGGCGTGCCTCGCAACGAAGTCTTGTCGCGGCTGGCCGCCGATTTCCCACGCTCCGTGATCCTGTGCTCGATGTTCAATCCCGATCACATCCGGACCAATGCGCGAGCCCTTGCCTAATCATCCCGCCATGTCGCTGTCGGTTTTAATATTAACCAAAAACGAGGAGCAGGATCTCCCGGGTTGCCTGCAATCCGTCGCGTGGTGCGACGACGTGCATCTTTTTGATTCGTTCAGCACCGACCGCACGCTGGAGATCGCGCGGACGGCGGGGTGCATTATCACGCAGCGCACGTTTGACAACTGGTCGGCCCATCAAAACTGGGGTCTGGCCAACATCCCGTTCAAGCATCCCTGGGTGCTTTACATTGACGCCGACGAGCGGGTGTCTCCTGAACTCAAGGCGGCCGCAGTGGCGGCGGCGCGGGCCGATGCTTCGGAGAGCGCCTTCCGCCTGAGGCGGCGGGATTTTTTCACCGATGGCACCTGGCTGGAGCACGCGCAAATCTCCCCGTTTTATCTGCGGCTGTTTCGTCCTTCCAAGATGCGCTACGAACGGCTGGTCAACCCGGTGTCGATCGTTGACGGCCCCATTGGCGAAATTGGCGGGTATCTGGACCATTATCCGTTTAGCAAGGGCGCCGGGTTTTGGCTGGAACGGCATATCAAATACGCCGATTTGGAGGCGCGCACCATTCAGGAAAACCGCGCCAAGGGAGGGGCATTCTCGCTACGGAAGGCTCTTTTCTCAAAAGAATTCACCGAGCGTCGTTTTCATCAAAAGGAGTTTTTTTATCGGATGCCGGGGCGCCCGCTGGTGAAGTTTTTTTATATGATGTTCGTGCGTTTGGCATTTCTGGATGGCCGGGCCGGTGTGACCTATGCGACGCTTCAGTCCATTTATGAGTATTTTATCATTCTCAAGCAGCGGGAACTGCAGGCTCGGTCGCGCGTCCCGACCCCGGCCGATCAATCAACCCCTCATACAAACTGATGGCCGCCGCCAGAAACCATCGAGGCTTTTGAAACGTTGATCGAGCGTTTATGGGCGGCTTCTGCAGCGGTTTTTAGGATTATATTGCATGAAATTTAATAACGAATCCGGCGGAGTTACGCTTGCCACAGCCGGGAAGTTTCATGCGTTTTCCTTGGCCAGGGCATTTGCCAAGCTCGGGGTGTTGAAGGAGCTGATCGTGACCGACCGACATCTCCTTTCCCCAAAAGGAGTCCCGCAGTCCGCCTACGTGAATCGTCCCGAACTTGCGTATTGGCGTTATGCCCAGCGGTTCTGCGAGGTCGGCTATACGGAGACGCGCAAGAACCGGATCTATCAGGAGTGGCTTGTCCGCCGTTTGGAAAAATCACCGCCAGGCGTTTTGCATGCCTGGAACGGGAACGCCCACATGGCCTTTACACGACTTGCGGGAAGTGGCTGGCGCCGGTGCGTCGAGCGCTCTTGCCCGCACAATCGAGTGCAGTATGAACTCTTGCGCGAGGAGTCGGATCGCCTAGGACTGCCTTATCTGGAGAGCAAGGCGGACGTAGAGCGGGCGGTGGAGGAATTGTATCTGGCGGATATCATCGTGACCCCATCGACTTATTCGGCCGCCTCCTATGCCGACCCGGAATTGTCCAGAAAAGTGCGCATCAACACGCTGGGCGCAAACTATCCGTTCCAAGAGCGTAAAAGCAATGATGGCGGCCTGCGCATCCTCATGGTGGGCAATGATTTTATCAGGAAGGGGATGCACTACTTGATCGAGGCGTTCAAACTGATTGATGATCCGTCCGCAGAGTTGTGGCTCCGCGGGCATATTCCGGCAAGCTATGCCAAAACGATGAAAGACTCCAGGATCACGGTCATCGGTGATATTTTTCCCGCCAAACTCAAGGCGCTCTATGACTCGGTGACGGTTTTCGTGCAGCCTTCGATCGACGAAGGTTTTGGTATGACGACCTTGGAGGCGCTCGCCTGCGGTTTGCCATTGGTGATCACGGAAAACGTAGGTGCGCGCGATATTCTGACCGATGAAGTGGCGGTGACCGTGCCGATTCGCGATCCCGAGGCGCTCGCCCGGGCGATCCAGACCGCCCGCCGTTTGCCCGGCCCGGCCTTTGATGCGGCCCGTCGCCGTATTTTGGAGATCAATTCATGGGAGGCTTGCGCCCGCCGGATGCTGGCCGATGTCTATCGTGATCCGGCGGCAGCGACGGCGGTTCAGTTGAAGTCTCCAGTTTAAGTTTAAGTGGAGAGGCAGAGGAGGGCGCTGATGCGCCAGTTCAAGTCATGAGTTCAAGTTCAAGCCGGCAACGGCGGCGCGACCATCCGTGGTTTCACACGGTGGGATTCAGGATCGACGAAGTTGTTACGGCGGAATTTTAACCATGAAGAACATGAAGGGCATGGAGTTTCTCTATCAGGCGGCAAGCGCACAGCTTTTCCGACCTTCATGGTCTTCATGCGCACCATGGTAACTTGTTCTCATACGGGGCATCCGGTTCAGTTCATTTTGTGAACGCAAGCCGGTGACGACGGAAAATACCAATGCGAACGGCATTGGAATCCGCGCCCATCCGTGGTTTCAACGATGCGATCCAGGATAATCCAAACCCAATCGCAGCCGCTATCATTCTCTCTCAATTCCCATGAAATTCCGCTCTTCTCTTGGCTTTGCTTTGATCGTCCTGCTTGTTGCGGTTTTCGTCGGGGTTTACACCGTCGTGCAAACCGACTCCAAATCGCTTCACACCGGTCTTATGGATACCTTGCCGACGGCCCAAGCGCCGTGGACGCAGCATGACATGGCAATCGCCAATACCGAGTTGATGAAAAAGTCCGTGGGGGAATTGCTCAACTACGACAAAGCGATTTTTCGCGAATACCGGAACGGAGACAAGACCCTGACCCTTTATGCGGCCTATTGGCGCCCGCATAAGTTTGACCCGCGTTTGATTGCGATCCACGTGCCGGATGTGTGCTGGGTGGGCAGCGGCTGGCAGATGTCCAATCCGGATTATGCCTACCCTGTCATGCTGGCGGGCAACAAGAAGGCCTGGCCGGCCCAGTATCGGTTTTTCACGAAGGAGGAAACCGGCCAGCATGTGCTTTACTGGCATGTCGTGGATGGACGGCTTTCCGGCTACGCCGAAGGGCCCGGCACACTCACCTCTCAATCAGTCTTTGCAAGATTTTGCCAAGGGATCAGAGGGGAGGGGGCGGGCGAGCAGTTCTTCATCCGTCTGTCCAGTCCGCAGCCGTGGAGCGAGTGGCAGGACGAGCCGCTTTTTAAGCAGATATTGGAGACTTTTTCGCCGGTGCTGGCCAGCCACTAGCAAACGAGCATCCAGTCACCAGATGCTTGGTCACAACGATCCGCCCGCCGAACTTACACCCCATGAGCCTGCGATTTATCTCCGTCTCCAAATTCGTGATGCGTGCGGTGGCGCCGATCATATTCATCCCGTCGATTTTGGTGCTGCAAGTATACCTGGGGTATGAAGTCGCCCTGTTTCCCCTCTACCTCGTGCCCGTGGTCCAACTGACGTGGGAATTCGGCTGGCGAGGCGCGCTGGGGTCCGTGGCGTTGTCAATCGGGGTTTGGATATTGGGCAGCTATTGGAGCGAACAGAATTTTTCCTCCGAGGGAATCCGGTATTACAACGCCGGGGCGCGCGGCATCATCTTCGTGCTGGCGGCGGTCTTCGTCCATCTTTTCAAGAAAACCATGGAAAACCACCGGAGGCAGATAGAGGCGATGAAGGCGCTGCTCAATGTATGCCATGGGTGCGGGGCCGTGCAGGGCAGCGACGGGCAGTGGGTTCCGCTCGACCAGTTGGTGTCGCACCCCAAGTCGACTCAGTGCGAATGTCCAAGCTGCGCGGCGATGGCGGCGAAGCCGCACGGTGACCGGTAGGCGGAAGACGGAGGACGGTGGTGAAGCACGCACGGTGGACTGAGGACGGTGGTCAGTTTTTAATATTATGAATAAACGGGTGATGAGTTTTTATGAGCTGGAGGTTTATCAGGAGGCGTGCGCTTTGGATTTGGATATTTTTCAACTCACCAAGACTTGGCCAAAGGAAGAAATGTATTCACTCACGGATCAAATTCGCCGTTCTTCGCGGTCCATCGGCGCAAATCTTGCCGAGGCTTGGGCCAAGCGGGTTTACCCCGCACACTTCAAGAGCAAATTGACAGATGCCGACGGTGAGCTGCAGGAGACTTTACATTGGCTTATGCGCGCCGAAGCATACGGATATTCAACGAAGGCGGATTTCTCTCGGCTTTTGATCAATGCGCAGCAAATAGGCCGCAGGCTAGGAGGCATGATGAAATCCGGCGACTGGTCCTGATTCCGATCTGCGTGGGGGCGTCGTCCGTCCTTCAGTCAACCGTCCACTGCCTACTGTTCACTATTCACCGAAAATGGCCCTAAGAATTCTCCATGCCATTGCCACGGCCAATCCTGCGACCGGAGGCCCGATCGAGGGTGTGCGACAGCTTTCGCGGATCAACGGCCTCTACGGCCACAAGATCGAATTGCTCACGCTGGACGACCCGGGCAGCACATGGGTGCAGGAGTTCGGACTGCCGGTGCATGCGATGGGGCCTTCCTATACCGACTACCACTACACTCCCCGGCTCGCGCCCTGGCTCAAGGCGAACGCGCATCGCTACGATTGCGTGATCATCAATGGCATTTGGGGGTATAACTGTTTTGGCGTCTGGCGGGCGCTGCGGACCACATCGATCCCGTATTACGTCTACCCCCACGGCATGCTCGACCCGTGGTTCAAATACCGCTACCCGCTCAAGCATCTCAAGAAATGGCTGTTCTGGCCGTGGGCGGTGTATCCGCCTTTGCGCGACGCTCACGGGGTGTTTTTTACCTGCGAAGAGGAGCGGATGCTGGCGCGGCAATCCTTCTGGCTTTACGACTGCAACGAGATCGTGGTGAGCTATGGAACCCCGGGCGCGCCGGACCCGCAGCGGGACTACGCGGAGGGTTTTCTGGCGAAGCATCCGGCCCTGCGGGGCGTCCGGCGATTTGTGTTTCTGGGGCGGGTTCATCCCAAAAAAGGGCCGGACATCCTCATCCGCGCGATCGCGCGGATGCGTGACAGCGGCCTCTGGGATCCCGCGACCATGAAGGTGATCATGGCGGGTCCGGCGGACGGACGCTACGCCGCCAAGTTGCAGGCCTTGTCCCGCCGGCTGGGCGTCGAGTCCAGCGTGCATTGGACGGGGATGCTGATGGGCGACGACAAGTGGGGGGCGCTCCAGTGCGCAGAGGCGTTTGTGCTGCCTTCCCACCAGGAAAATTTCGGGATCGCGGTGGCCGAGGCCTTGTCGCTGGGCGTGCCGGTGCTGATCTCGAAGCCCGTGAATATCTGGGCCGATATCGTGGCCGACGGGGCCGGGCTTGTCGCCGCCGACGATGTGAACGGGTGCCTCGGATTATTCGAGCGATGGTTCGCCATGACCGAAACGCAAAAAGCGGAGATGCGAAGGCAGGCGAAGGAGTGTTTCACCCGGCGCTACACTGCCAAGCGGGCGGGGGTGTCGCTGGTGGCCAGCATTTATCAAACCATGCTCGCGGAGCGGAATGGGGAAGCGAAAGACAGTCGGTCTTGAGCATGATGTCGGCGCAGGCCGAGTCGCCGGCGATCAAGTCCGAGAAAACGATCGAACGAGAGCCGGTCATGCACCCCATCCTTTTTGGCAGACATCCCCGCGTTTAAAAGGGCATGTTTGGGTACAGGTTATCCGGGGAAAATTCAGGGTTGGCGTTCAAAGGGAATCCGCTGGAGTGGGCGGATGGTTTTTCCCGTCGTGGTGGTTCTCATCGTTGCCAAGCTGCTGGTCGAGCTGTGGCTGGCCGCGCTCAATCGCCGCAATGTCCGGCGTCATGCCGCGCAGGCCCCGGAGGCCGTCGCGGCCATCATGGACGCGGAGACATATCGCAAGGCCGTGGATTACACGCTGGCGAAAAACCGGTTTGGCGTGTTCGAGATGATTTTCGATGCGGGGCTGCTGCTCCTTGTGCTTTCGAGCGGGGTGTTGCCGTGGTTGTTTGCGCTGGTGTCGGCATGGGCCCCGGCGGCGACGTGGGACGGCGCGTTGTTCATCCTTTTCGCCGGCGTGCTGCTAAGCATCCCCGCGCTGCCGTTCGACTGGTGGGGGCAGTTCAGGCTGGAGGCGCAATTCGGGTTTAACAAATCCACGCCCAAGCTGTGGGTCGTGGACAAGCTCAAGGGAACCGCCCTTGCGTTCACGATCGGGTTTCCCCTGCTCTGGGCGCTGCTGTCGCTCGTCAACTGGGTCGGCGACCTGTGGTGGGTGTGGGGCTTCGCGCTGCTCTTCGGTTTTCAACTGCTCATGATGGTGCTCTACCCGAAGCTGATCATGCCGCTCTTCAACAAGCTCTCGCCTCTGCCCGAGGGGGAGCTGCGCACGCGGCTCATGGCGCTGGCGGATCGCACGGGTTTCAAGGCGTCCACCATCGAGGTGATCGACGGCAGCAAGCGCTCGGGGCACTCGAACGCGTTTTTCACCGGGTTCGGCCGGTTCCGGCGCATCGTTTTGTTCGACACGCTCATCGCCCAACTGACGCCGGAGGAGCTGGAGGCCGTGCTGGCGCACGAAGTCGGGCACTACCGGCTCGGACACATTCCCAAGATGCTCGCGGTGGCGGCGCTGACCGTGCTGGCGGGTTTCGCGGCGGTGGCCTGGCTGTCGGGCAGCGCGTGGTTCAACCCGGCGTTCGGCTTTCCGGTACACGCGCTCGCGCCAGCCTTTCTGCTTTTCGGGCTGCTGGGCGGCGCGGTGGTCTTCTGGGTAAGTCCGCTGGGAAACATCCTGTCGCGCAAACACGAATACGAGGCGGACGCCTTCGCCCGCGAGGCGATGGGCGGCCCCGCGCCGCTGGTGTCGGCCCTGCGCAAGATGTCGCAGAAGAACCTGAGCAACCTCACGCCGCACCCGTGGTTCAGCGGGTTTTATTATTCGCACCCGACGCTGGTGGAGCGGGAGGCGGCGCTGGTGAAGCAGAGCTGAATTGCCCACAGGAGGACAACGGAGAGAACCGCGATGAAGACAATCGGACCACGGCTCTGTTTCCTCGGTTATCTCCTGTTAAACTTGGTTTGGCCGGTGGAGTGCCGCGCCGAGACGCTGACGGTCGCGACCTACAACGTCGAAAACTACACGCTGGCCGACCGCATGGCGGAGGGGGTTTATCGCAAGGCCTACCCGAAGCCCGAGTCGGAAAAAGCCGCGTTGCGATCGGTGTTGCGCGGGCTGAACGCCGATGTGGTCGCCCTGCAGGAGATGGGCGGCGAGGCCTACCTGCAGGAGCTGCAGCGCGATCTTGCGCACGAGGGGATGAACTATCCGCATGCCGCGGTGCTCGACGCGGCGGATAACGACCGGCACATCGCGGTGCTGTCGCGCCGGCCTTTTGCGGCGGTGGGCCGCCACGCGGATCTGAAGTTCAACTATCTCGATGGCACCGAGACGGTGAAGCGCGGGTTGCTGGAGGTGACGGTGGCGACCGAGGCGGGCGCCTTGACGATTTTCGTGCTGCACCTGAAGAGTCGCTTCACCGATCGCGCGGACGATCCGCAATCGGCGGAGCGGCGGGAGAAGGAGGCGATCGCGGCGCGGGACCGGGTGCTGAAAATCTTTCCCGAACCCGCGCAGGCGCGGTTTATCATCCTGGGGGATTTCAACGATTCGCGGACGAGCCGGCCGGTGCGCGCGCTGCTTGAACGCGGGAAAACCAAGATCGCCGAGTGGCTCCCGGCGGCGGACGGCCGCGGCGAGACATGGACGTATGATTTCCGGCGCGAGGATTCGTATTCGCGGGTCGATCACATGCTGGTTTCGCCGGGGCTGTTGCCCGCGGTGCGCGGACGGTCGGCGCGCATTTACGATGCGCCCGAGACGATGCAGGCGGGCGATCACCGGCCGCTCGTGGCGACGCTGGATCTCGTCAAGTAGGCGAAAAAAAGCCGGCATCGCCTGATGCCGGCCGAAGAACGGACGGGGGTTTACTTCACCGTCACGGGAACGGTGATCTCGCCGGAGCCGAAGCCCTTGAGGAAGAGACTGCCGCCGCCGGGTTTGCCGCCGGTGACGTTGACCGTGGCGGTGGCGCTGCCGGCAGGCACGACGACCTCGGGCATGATCACGCTTTCGGGCGCGTCGGTGGTGACGTCGAGGAGCAGTCCGCCGGTGGGGGCGGGGTTGGGCAGGGTGAAGGTCAGCGTCTGCGTCTGGCCGCGCGCGAGCGAGAGCTCGGTCGGGGAGACGGTGAGCGAAGTCGGATCGACGCGGAAGGTGCCGACGGCCGAGGTGCCGTTGGCGCCGGCGATCTCGACCTTGTAGTTGCGGCTGGTCTCGACGGCGGGGACGAAGAAGCTGATGGAGCTCGGGGACTCGAACACGGTGCGGGTCGAGGTGCCGTCGAAGGTGACGGTGTCCTGCGCGGTGAAGCCGCGTCCAAGGATGCTCACGTGGGCGCCGACGGGACCGCGGTTGACTTCCAGCGAGAGCACGTAGCGTCCGACGATCTTCGCGTGGATGACGTCGGAGTATTCTTCCTGGGCGCTGCTGCCGCTTTGAGTCTTCAACCGGTAGTTGACGAGAAAGTAGTAGGCGATCTCGGTGCGTCCGGGGGTGAGCTGGTAATCAAACGTGTAGATGTTCGCGCCAAGGTCGCTCTTGGTCATGTCGAAGCTCTGTCCGTCGATGATGATGCGGACGGTGAGGCTGCCGGGGACGATGTTGGCCGCACGGGGATTCACGCGGGTCGAGATCGTGTAGATCTGCGAGGGGTTTTCCGGGATGGAGGAGGGCGTGAGATTGGTGATGGGCACGCCGCAGCCGGAGAGGAGGAAGAGGCCGAGCGCAGCGCCGGTCGCCAGGAAGATTCGTCTCGCGTGGGAGAAGCGGTTGTTTTGCATTGGGTTTTTCAGATTTAAAGTCGGTCACAACGCAACAGAAACGTCTCGCCTTGGCAATGAGTGAAATCGATCCGCCCCCCCGGCACCCGTCCCGCCCGCAGCCGCTGGGCGTGTATGTGCATGTGCCGTTTTGCGCATCGACGTGCGATTTCTGCGCGTTTTACCAGACGGCGCCGACCGCGGATGGCGTGGACCGGTTCATCAAGGGAGTGGCCGACGAGGCGGCGCTGATCGACTGGATGCGACCCGTGACGACGGTTTTCTGGGGCGGCGGCACGCCGGGTTTGCTGGCTACGGGGGATATAATCCGGCTTGGCGAGATCGTGGGCGGGCGACTGGGCGGCACGGCGGTGGAGTGGACCGTGGAAATGGCGCCGGCCTCGGTGACCAAGGCGCGGCTGGCGGCACTGAAGGAGATCGGCGTCACGCGCATTTCGATGGGGGCGCAGTCGTTTCAACCGGCTTTGCTTGAAGGGCTGGGTCGGCATCACACCCGCGAGCAGATTTTCCGCGCCTACGGGCGTATCCGCGCGGCGGGTTTCGCGAGCGTCAACATCGACATGATGTTCGCGCTTCCGGGGCAGGACGAGGCCGCGTGGCTCGCCGATCTGGACGAGGCGCTCGCGCTCGCGCCGGATCATCTTTCGACGTATTGCCTGACCTTCGAGGAGGACACGAAACTGTGGGTGAAGCTTTCCCAGGGCCAGGTGAAGCTCGACGTCGAGCACGAGGCCCGGCTTTACGAAACCACCTGGGCCCGGCTGGAGGAGGCGGGTTACGCGCACTACGAGGTGTCGAACTTCGCGCGTCCGGGCCATGCCTGCCTGCACAACGTGAACACGTGGCGCATGCACGAGTGGATCGGGCTCGGTCCTTCGGCGGCGTCGCAACACGACGGCTGGCGCGGCGGCAACGTGGCCGATCTCGACCGATGGTTGGCGGACGTCGCGCAGGGCCGGCGCATGACGGAGGACCGCGCCGCGCTTACGCCCGCGCTGCTGGTGGAGGATGCGCTGATCTTCGGCGTGCGCATGAACGAGGGCGTGGATCTGGCCGCGTTGCGCGCGCGTTTTCCGCAGGCTCCGTGGCATGCCGTGGCCGCTATCGTCGCGCGTCTGGACGAGGCGGGGCTTGCCCGGATGGACGGCGATCGTCTGCGCCTGACTCCGCGCGGACGGCTTTTGGCCGACTCGGTTGGCGCCGAGCTGATGCATGCGCTGACCGAGGCGGTTCCGAACGAGGCCGTGGTCGGCCCTTGCTAAGCCGCCTTTTCATCGGGCATCGTTCGTGCGGTCGGCTTCCGCATGGGCGGCCTTTCTTTTTTTATGAAACTCCTTCTTCGCTTTCCCCTGTTCATGCTCGGTCTGGCCGCGATTTTCACGGCGACGGGCTGCAACACCCATTCCAAGAAAAACTACGTTCCCGAGGTGGTCCGGTTCTTTTTGGAGGCGGCGCCGAACGACGGCTTCGCCTCCGCGACTCTGCCGGTCAGCGGGGTGCAGATCGCGATCAACAACAAGCCGGTCATCCTCGAGGTGGACATTGTTTCCGTCCAGCTTGCGAAATCCGACATGGGGCAGTTCCTGTTCTTCCAGCTCACGCCGGAGGCTTCGCGCGATCTTTACCGGATGACCGGCAACAACCAGGGGCATCGCCTGGTCCTCGCCATCAACGGCAAGCCGGTGGGCGCCCGCCTGATCGACCGCCCGTTCTCGACGGGTTCCATCGCGACCTTTGCGGAGATCCCCGACGAGATGCTGCCCGAGCTGGTCAAGAACATCAACGCCACCTGCGCCGATCTGCAGAAGGAAATCGCCAAGAATTGATCCTGCGCAATGGGCTTTCTTCGCGGTTTCGCACTGATCTTTCTCTTGGCCTTGGTTGCGCAGGCGGCCGCGCCCCGCATGGAGCTGGTCTGGCCGACGCCCAACACCGCCTACTTTGAGGGCAAGCCCGCCGAGACCTACGTGCAGCCGACCGCTTCGGGCGAGACGGAGTCGGGGATGTTTGGGTGTGTCCGCAGCGGCGGACGGCAGTTCCACGAGGGCATCGACCTGAAGCCCGTCTCGCGCAACCGTCAGGGCGAGCCGACGGACTCCATTTTCGCGGCCATGCCGGGTGTGGTGAGCTACATCAACCATCGGGTGGGCGAGAGCAATTACGGGCGCTACATCGTGATCGAGCATCCCGGGATGCATCCGGCGGTCTATACGCTTTACGCGCATCTGAGCGCGGCGGCCCCGGGACTCAAGGCGGGCGACGCGGTCGCCGCCGGGCAGGTCATCGCCACCATGGGGCACACCGCGGATCACGGCGGCATCCCCCGGGACCGCGCCCATCTGCACTTTGAGATCGGCCTGATGGTCACGCGCGAGTTCCAGTCGTGGTATGACGGGAAGGGCTTTGGCAGCGTCAACGTCCACGGTCTCTACAACGGGATGAACCTGATGGGCCTCGACGCCCTGGATTTCTACAACCAGTTCCGCGCGCGCCGGGTGGACGGTTTCCAGGCTTACCTTGCGCAACAGCCCGTCGTCGCCCGCGTGCGCATCGCCACGCGCAAGATCCCCGATTTCGTGCTGCGCTACCCCGAGCTGCTGACGAGGGAAATCCCGCCCGCCGGTGTCGCCGGCTGGGAGATAAGGGTGAACTGGACGGGCCTGCCCGTCGCCTGCACGCCGCTGGACGCCATGGAAACGCTCGGCCTGCGTCCCGACGAGGTGCGCCTTTCCGATGTGGATGCGGAGACGCTTCGGAAGTTCCGCTGCAAGTCCATCGTCGTGACGCGGCGCGGCGGCGCGGTGCCGGGCAAAGACCTGGAGATCGTCCTGCAACAGCTCTTCGGCCTGCGCTGAACCATTGCTCCCCCAAGGTATCAAAAAGGTGGGCGGAGGCGCGGACTTGGGCCGATGGTGTGTCGGTTTGGGTCGTGAAGGCGTCGGTTTTGTTCTTAACGGATGCTCAGGGATTCATCGAGGCGACGCGCCGTGATGCCTTTGGCTTCGCCAAGAGAATCACTTGTTCCCCGCATTAACTATGGCAACCAAAGCCAGGATGAATGCCCCTATAAACATAAACACAATAACCCCGTAATATTGCGGAAGGTGCAATAGGGCGCGTTCAGGTGACTTGGGATCGTGCCTTGATGATGTCGCCGGATTTTGCTCCGCCAGTGATCCCCTCCAAATCATTTGAAAGGCCCATGCTGAAATTATGAACGGAGAATTTATTGCTGCGATAGATTTTATCGTCCACGGCATATTCGTATTCAACGATTGGAACGAAATATTTCCCACTCGACCCTCGAATACTTTCAGCGCGTGCCTCTATCTCGGCTTTTGTTAGTTTGGCATCCACCGCAACCCACTTGGTTAAAGATGCGACGACATGCCATCGCCAAAGACCACATAGGATAAAAGCAAAAGCAAGGGACAGGGCAAACAGGGTTCCAGACATGGAAGGGCTTCGTAATGGGTGCGGGCGGGTCTTATCAATTTATATCTTCCAGGGTCTCTGATTTTACCGGCCGGAGTTAAAGGGCGTGCGGGGCGGGCTGCGAGGACTTGGGTTTGGGTTTAACGGAGGGGCAGGGGTTCATTCATTGCGTCAACTCGCCTCCGCTCCCTTCGGGTTGTTCCCTTTTTGGCTCTTTTTTATCTGCCTCTTCTCGCATTTTCTTTTTTTGATATAAAAATTTAAGCTTCTCGATGCTGCGGTATCTATATTTTTCATCAGCGTAAAATTGTGCATACCAAATCCGCCATAGATTTAGGATTCTCGGTATTTCAACTTTTTCCCCGTCCTTGTCGGTAATGATGGCTTTGGTTCGTTGAAATTTAACTCTGAATACTTTGCCTGCGAAATCTGTTATGGAATAATCGTCGTCCGCTTTTGTGGCATCAAAAATTTCCGAATACTCGTTATGCCGTGGGAAAGCATCCAAAACCTTGCCGTCTTTCATGAAAAGCACCTCATCATATCCGCACAAACAATGATTTAGGTAGTAGTAGCCATTTTCAGGGGAGATGAAAAGGAGGGAGGCTAACAAAGGGCCGATAACTAGAAGAAAGACCACGGTGCCAATGGCCAAGAGAGTTTTCATTTTCTTTACCGACCGGAGTTAAAGGGCGTGCGGGGCGGGGTGCGATGACTTGGGTTCGGGTTTAACGGAGGGGAAGTGAGGCATTACTGCAACACGCGCTGACGCCTGCGCGTCGGTTGCCCGTCGGGTGGCGTGGGCTAGTAGCCTGTTGTTTCATAGACCAACTGATCATCCACAAAAACCCGGTAGGTGTGCGGCCTGATTGCCGCGAGAAACGAGGGCCGTTCCTTCTCAAAGACGATTCTCATCGGCGCCGTGGTGCCGAGGGTTAAAACTCGTAACGTCTGCGGAGCGGAAAGTTCACGTAATCGGACGGTGAGAGCACGCTGCTCGTGCGGATCAACTGTCCGTCGGCAAAAAGCTTTTCCGCGCCGAAGAACCAGTTTCGGCGATAGTCGATGCGGTGTTGGTTGTCCGAACCAATGTGAAGCGTGATGTGCATTTCTTCTGTCGGACAGGGTTAAAGAGTGGACGGGGCGGGTTGTAGAATGGAAAGAAAGAAGAGTAAGGGTGATAAATGAAATCTGAGAGTTGAGATTTGAGACCGGAAGGGTGGGATCGGAGGACGGTCAGTCGATGGGCAATAAACGAGCGCCGTGGCGGCGCAGTTCAAGTTGAGAGTTCAAGTTGAAGGGCGCAATCCACGGCGCTCGGTGATCGACGGTTGCCTGCGCCGGTGTGTCCGGCGGGTTACTTCATGGGGTGGTCGGGGCGGAGTCCGAACTCGCGGCGGATGCCGGCGTTGAGCGGGTCGGTCGAGGGCCAGACGGCTTCCACGGCGTATTGAATCTCCCGGCGCTTTACGGCCAGTTCCTTCACCTTGGCCTCGCATTGCGCGTGGGTGGTGGTGGAGACGGCTTGGGCGCCGGACTGGGACGTCTGCGAATTGACGTAGGCTTTGCGGGCGGCCTGCATCTCGGTCACATCCGTGGGTTTCATGCCTTTGAGGGTGTCAACCTTGAGGCGCTCGATGATGGCCTGCGAACTGGTTTCGAGGAGGGTGCGGGTGGTGGAGAACTTGAGGCCGATGTAATAGTTGTCGCGGCGGGGGTCGTCGGCCTTGAGGTAGGTGCGTTTGGCGCGGGTCTGGATGGCGGAGATGAGCTTGAGGAGGGCTTTTTTGGCGTCTTCCTCGTCGATGGTGTCAACCTTCTTCTCGGTGCTTTTGTCGCCGGAGCTGCCGAGGAGCATGGTGGCCTCTTCGGCGAGGGTCGCGAGTTCGGCGACGAAGGAGGCCTCGATGCCTTCGGCGGCAAGGGCGGCGGCGTATTCGACCTTGGCGGCGGCGGCGGCGACCGCGCCTCCGAGGGTGACCTCGGCGGAGAGGGCCTGGTTGATGACGGAGCGAAGGCGTTTGGCCTTCTCCGAGTTGGGATCGTCGGGCGTGGGGGTGGGTGAGTTTGAGTCAGCCATGTTAGTGATGAGTTAGGTTTTGATGTTTTTTTGGTTTGATTCTGGGCCGGATGGCCCAAAGGGAACGAGGCGCCGATGCGGCGCCGCGAAGTTCAAGTTGCCAGTTCAAGTTCAAGGATGCGGGCGGACGGGGTTGCGACGCCGTGCAGTTCAAGTTGGGAGTTCAAGTTGAAGGGCGCGCCTGCGGCGGTGGACGGAAGGCAGTGGCCGGAGGGGAAACGGGGCGGGATGGCTTTGCGTTGGCATCATGGGAGGTGCAATTGAAGTATTACCCGCGTAACTGCGACTTCCGGTGCGTCTTAGAAGCGCGGTTTCCTGTGCCGTTCAGATATCGTTGCGTGCAAAAGGGCTTCCGGCGCGTCCAATCAGGGCGTTGGTGCGTCCGGTTAGCACGTTGGCGTGTCCAGTTAGCGCAGTGGCGCGTCCGGTTAGGCCATTGGTGTGTCCGGTTAGCGTAGTGGCGCATCCGGTTAGGGCGCTGGCGTGACAGATTACGACTCTGGTGAGAGAAGTTACGCTTGTGGCGAGAGGATTTACGCTTCTGACGTGAGGGATTGTTCCACTGATGTGAACAATTACGCCATTGATGAGAGCGGTTACGCCATTGATGAGAGGAATTGCTCCATTGACGTGAAGGATTCCTCCACTGACGTGAGCAATTACGCCACTGATGTGAGCGATTCCGCCATTGATGAGAGGAATCGTTCCACTGATGCGAGGGATTACGCCATTGATGTGAGGGATTGTTCCACTGATGTGAGCGATTACGCCATTGATGTGAGGATTTCTTCCACTGGGGCGTCTGGTTTTGGCATTGGGGTGTCCGGTTGGCGTGTTGGGGAATCGCAACAAGCGTCCATCGAAGCCGGGCGGAGTTCCGAGGGGAGGGTTTATCCCGTTGGGGGATGCGGTTGCGCCCGTGAGGGGTGGGCGCGGGTCTTTGGCGGATGCCGACGAATCGTTGCGGGGCGGGTTGCCCGCTCCGGCGCGAGCCGCCGGGTCTCCCGCGAGGGGGAGGGGGGCGGTTTACCAGGCCGACACGGTGCGGGCGACGGCGGCCGGGTTGGCGGCGGCAAAAAAGGCGGTGCCCACGACAAAGGTGTCCGCTCCGGCGGCGCGGCATTCGGCGCCGGTGGCGAGGTCCACGCCGCCATCGACCTCGAGGCGGAAGGGGAGGGCGCGTTCGCGGCGCCAGCGGTCGATGAGGGCGATCTTGGGGAGCATGTCGCGGCGGAAGGGTTGTCCGCCGAAGCCGGGTTGCACGGTCATCACGAGCACGAGGTCAACGAGGGGGAGGAAGGGCTCGACGGCCTCGGCGGGGGTGTCGGGATTGAGGACGATGCCGTTCTGGCAGCCGAGCTCGCGGATGCGGGCGAGGGCGGCGGCGTGATCGAAGGGGGGCTCGATGTGGACGCTGATGAGGTTGGCGCCGGCCTTGGCGAAGGCTTCGATGTAGCGGCGGGGTTCGTCGAGCATCAGGTGCGTGTCGAAGAAGAGGGAGGAGTCTTTGCGCAACGCGGCGACGGTCTGCGGGCCAAAGCTGAGGTTGGGCACGAAGTGGCCGTCCATGATGTCGAGATGGATCCACTTGAGGCCGAGATCGGCGACGATCCTGGCGCTTGCGGCGAGGTTGGCGTGATCGCCGGCGAGGATCGACGGGGCAAGGACGGAGGCGCGCTTCATATCCGCCGAAGGGGAATCACCACACATCAAGCGTGGCGGAGAGGACGTTCTTGGCGAGCGTCTCGGCGAGCAGAGGCACGGTTTGATACTCGGCCTGGAGTTGACCGCTGTCGGTGTAGATTTGACGGACGGCCTCGACCGGGCGCTTTTCGAAAAGGAACTTGCCGGAGCGGTTGTCGCGCAGCGAAGCCTCGGCGGAGAGGGTGACGTCGAATTTGCGGGCAAGGCCGGTGTCGGTGGACTGGCCGGCGGTGACGGAGCGGCCGTATTTGGTCAGGCGGACGGTGAGGATGGCGTCGGCTTCGTCGGCGGAGTTGACAAGGGCGACTCGTCCGTCGCGGAGGAATGATTCGCGAAGCTCGGTGCTGACCACGGCGACGGCCTGGGGGAGGTTGCTCGCGTTGACGACCGGGGCGACGTAGAGGGTCTTGAAGGCGGGCTTGCCGCCGCTGCCCAGGTGGTAGTGGGCGCAGCCCGAGAGGGCGAGGATACCGGCGAGGCAGAAAAGAAAGATGCGCATGGGCGTGGGATTCGGGCGGGGCGATCAGAACAGCCAGAAGTGACGCGTGTGCTTGCGCGGGGCAGCCGGGTTTTTGGAGAGGGCCTCGGCGGCATCGACCTCGACAAGGCGGGCGCGGGCGGTCTTGGCGATGGGGGAATCGGGATACGAGGTGATGGCCTCGTTGTAGAAGACGCGGGCGGCCTTGTAATTCGAGCGCTTGTAGAAGTAGAAGTCGCCGATCTTGATTTTGCTGTCGGCGAGAACGTGCTTCATATCGGCCAGCCCTTTGTCGGCCGTGGCGACGCCGAGGTCGGAGGGGAAGAGGATCATGAAATCCTCGAAGTAGGTGATGGCTTGTTTGGTGGAGCCTTGGTCGTAGTAGGGGCCCTCGACGAGAGATTGGTGGGCCTGGGCCAGTTTCAGGTAGGCGTCGGGAGTGAGCAGGCTCTGCGGGTAGTTGTTGATCATGCGATCGAGCGCGTCGATGGCCTCGTCGGGCTCGTGCAACTTCTGGTGGCCGCGGGCGACGTTCATGAGCGCGAGCGGCGCGTAGTCGCTGTAGGGGGCGGTCACGAGGATTTTCTCGAAGTCGTCCACGCCCTTGCCGCGGTTTTTGAAGCCGGGGATAAGGCCGAAATAGCGGTTGCGCGCGCCATCGAGAAGGGCGTTGGCGATGCGGTATTGTTCGCCGATGATGTCGTTGAAATGGGTGGTGCCGGGGTAGCGGGTGACGATGTCCTGAAACTGATTGAACGCCTTGTTGTATTGCTTGCGCTCGAGGCGGATCTTCGCGGCGCGGTAGAGGGCCTCGGGCGCGTAAATGGAGTTGGGATATTTCCGGGCGATGCGTTCATAGCTGCTCATCGCTGAGGAGTGGTGGCCGTTCTCCTCGATGGCGCGCGCCTTGTTCATGGAGTCGAGAGCGTTGTGGCCTTCCTCCGGGAGGATGCCCGTGAGCACGCTCTCGCCCTGGACTTTCCAGCCGGAGGCGGGGGTCCAGACGAGGTCGGCCCGGGCCGCGCCCGTGAAAACGACAAATGCTAGGCAGAGAACACAGAGCGCAGATAAGGCGCGGGCGGGTGTGGTGGGCATGTCGTAAAGGATTTACCAGCGAACCAGCGCGGACCCATAGGTCAAGCCTGCCCCGAACGCCACAAGCAGGGTTGTGTCACCGGCTTTGACGCGTCCGGCGCGCCGCGCCTCGTCGAGCGCGAGGGGAATCGAGGCGGCGGAGGTATTGCCGTAGCGGTGGAGGTTCACGAAAAAACGGTCGGCGGGCAGCTTCAGATACTGGGCGAGAGTATCAATGATGCGCTGGTTGGCCTGATGGGGAATGACGCAGGCGATCTGGGCGGCGACGAGGCCGTGCTGAGCGAGAATCTCCCGGGCGGCATCCTCCATCTCACGGACGGCGACCTTGAAGATCTCGCGGCCCTTCATCGTCATGTGCCGCTGGGGGCCGGAGGGATCGGCGGACGGGTCGGGGACGTTGCTGCCGCCACCCGGCACGCACAGCAGATCGGTGTGCGCGCCATCGGCGTAAAGCCGGGTGCCGAGGATCTTCGCCGTGCCGCGAGCGGGACCAAGCACGATCGCGCCCGCGCCGTCGCCAAAAAGCACGCAGGTGGTGCGGTCCTTCCAGTTGAGCACGGTGGACATTTTTTCCGCACCGATGACGAGCGCGTGCTTGTAGCGGCCCGAGGCGAGCATGGCCCAGGCGGTGTCGAGCGCGTAGATAAACCCGGAGCACGCCGCGTTGAGGTCGAAACAGGCGGTGTTCAGGGGGACGCCGAGGAGATGTTGCACGAAGCAGGCCGTGGCCGGCATGGGCAGATCGGGGGTCATCGTGGCGACGATGACGAGGTCAATGTCCGCAGCGGTCACGCCGGCAGACGCCAAGGCATGGCGCGCGGCGGCGGCGGCCATCATGGACGTGGTTTCGTTTTCCCCGGCGATGCGGCGTTCGCGGATGCCCGTGCGGGAGAATATCCATTCGTCGGAGGTGTCCACCCGCTGGGAAAGATCGTCGTTGGTGACGATTTTTTCGGGGGCGTAGGAGCCGGTGCCGAGGATGGCGATATCAGGGGAACCCATTGAAAAAAAGTATGAAAACGCGGACCAAACGGGCCGCGGGGCGATCAGGTCGAGACGGGGGGTTGAGGGCGGATGATGGCGTTGGCGCGGGCAACGTCGGTTTCGATGTGGTGAATCATGTCGGCATTCACGACTTCGCTGGCGACGCGGATCGCGTTCTTGATCGCATGGCGCGAACTGGAGCCGTGGGCCTTGAGGATATTTCCGCGCAATCCGAGCAGGGGGGCGCCGCCGTAGGTCTCGGGATTGATGCGCTTTTTGAGGGCCTTGAACGCGCCGCCGGCGAGCACCGCCCCGGTGATGCGCAGGGGATTGGCCTTGAGCTCGGTTTTGAGCGTGGCGGAGAAGAAATGGGCGAGCGACTCCCAGCTCTTGAGCAGGAGATTGCCGACAAAGCCATCGCATACGGCGACGTCGCAGTGATCGGTAAAAACCTGAAACCCCTCGGTCAGGCCGACGTAATTGATCAAGTCGCCGACCGCCTTGAGGTGGTCATGGGTCGCGGCGATGAGGGTGTTGCCTTTGCCTTCTTCGGTGCCGATGGTGAGCAGGCCGACACGCGGACTCGCCGCGCCGAGGACGACGCGGGCGTAGTGAGAACCGAGAATCGCGTTATGAACGAGATGTTCCGCCGTGGCCTCGGGATTGGCGCCGGCGTCGATGAGAATCAGATAACCGTTCTTGCGCGGGATGATGGCGGCGAGGGCGGGTCGATCCACGCCGCCAAGCGTGCGGAGCTTGACTGTGCCGCCGGCCATGAGCACGCCGGTGTTGCCACAGCTGACGACGGCGGCGGCTTCCCCGGATTTCACCAATTCGATGGCTTTGAACATCGAGGCGTCTTTTTTTCGCTTCAGGGCCGGAAGAGGTTTGTCATCCATTGTGATGACTTCGGAGGCATGCAAAATCTGCAGCGATGCATGATCGCCGAGACCTTGTTGTTTCAAAAGCGGTTTGAGCACCGCTTCATCACCAACGAGCGTCACCGGGTTGAGATCCGCAAACTCGGTCAACGCGAGTTTGACGGCCGCAACCACTTCGGACGGACCGTGATCGCCGCCCATCGCGTCAACCGCTATGCGCCCGGAAATACCGGAGGGGGTAACCATCGCCGGGATGGTGGACAATGTTTCTGCAACGCGAGGATTTAGACCTCGACGTTGACCACTTGGCGACCGCGATATGTGCCGTTGGTCGGATTCACGTGATGCGGGCGGAAAGCGGTGCCATCGGTCGGATCTTTGGCGATCTGGGGAGCCTTGAAAGCGTTGGCGGCGCGGCGGTTGGCGCTACGGCGTTTGGACTGCTTGCGTTTCGGATTAGCCATGGTCGGTGTGGATTAAGAGTGGGTGACGTTCGTGTGACGATGTCTGTGACGAGTGTGAAAGGTTCAAAGTAGAGGCCCGCGCTTTCCATCGTCAAGCGCTATAACCATGAGGTGATCAAGCCAGGCGAAGTCCGACGGGGGCGAGGATGGGGCGCACGGTTTTTGCCACATAGGGCGGAGCATGGTCGAGTTTATGCTTTCCACGCAGGGAGTTCTTTCGATTTCCTGTCGCCAATGTCCGAACTTGCCGAACTCACGCGCCGCTTGGTGGCGCGCCAGGAGCTTACGTCCGCCGAGGTGGAGCGCGCTTCGGCGTCGCTCGCGTCGCCCGAAATCGCCGCCGAGGGCAAGACGGCGTTCCTCCTCGCGCTGGGCGAGAAGGGGGAGACGGCCGCCGAGGTCGCCGGGTTTGCGCGGGCGTTTCGCGCGCGGGCGATCAATCCCGGAGTCGAAGTGTGGTCGGCGAAGGCCGTCGACATCGTTGGCACGGGCGGCGATCTTGCGGGCGGGTTTAACATCTCCAGCATGGTCGTGCTCACGCTGGCCTGCGCCGGAGTGCCGGTGATGAAACACGGCAACCGTGGCGTCACCTCGAAGTGCGGCAGCGCCGATCTACTCGCCGCCTTGGGCGTCAATCTGGAAGCTTCGCCGGACAAAGTGCGCGAGGGACTCGATCAGCTTGGCTACGCGTTTTTTTTCGCACCGGCGTATCATCCCGCCTTCAAGCACATCGGGTCGGTGCGCCGGCAGCTTGCTGTGCAAGGGCGGCGTTCAGTTTTCAATATTCTCGGTCCGCTGATCAATCCCGGGCGGCCTGCGAATGTGTTGCTGGGTGTGTTTTCGGAGGCGTGGGTGGCCCGGCTTGCGGATGTTTTTGATTTACTGGGCACGGAGGCCGGTCTGGCGGTGCACGGAATCATCGCCCCCGGACGCGGTATCGACGAACTCACGACGGCGACGGCCAACCGGGTGCGCGGCATCGGTCGGCTGCGGTCCGTCGATGGTGTCTGGAACGCCGCGGAGCACGGATTTCAGCTCGCGCCCTTTGCCGACCTCCAAGGCGGCGATTTGCAGACGAATCTAGCCATCGTGGAGGCGTTGCTCGCCGGACGCGGGCCGGTCGGATTGGTGGACACGATTGTCTACAACACGGCCACCGCCTTGTGGATCACCGGTCGAACCGGAGCGGTGAGTGACGGCGTGGCGCAAGCCCGCGAATTGCTGCTCGGCGGCGCGGTGAAGAAAAAAATCGCGGCAACCAAGGAGTTTTTCCATTCATGAAACGCGTGTATTTCGGCACCGACGGCGTGCGCGGACCTTATGGAGGTCCGGTGATCAACGAAGATTTTGCCGCCCGCTTGGGTGAGGCGGCGGGAAAATGGGCCGGCGGCAAAGGGCGGGTCCTCATCGGACGCGATACCCGCGCTTCCGGCCAATCGCTGGTCAACGCCGTCGCCGCAGGGCTCGTCGCCGCTGGATTGGAACCTGTTTCCCTTGGTGTGCTGCCTACTCCGGCAGTGGCACGAGCGGTGCGCATGGAGGGTGCGGTCTTGGGCGTCGTCGTCACCGCGTCGCATAATCCTGCCGTGGATAACGGCATTAAATTTTTCGCGGGTACCGGGATCAAACTGACGGATGCGGATGAGGCTCAAATCGAGCGGTTGCTGCCTGCGGAGGCAGTGGCGCGGAAAGGTGATGGTCCAGTTAATCGTCCCGAAGCCATCGCAGACTACATGGCGGCGGCTGGAACGTTGTTGGTGCCGAATGCGCTGGCGGGTTGGCGGATCGTTTTGGATACGGCCAACGGGGCGACTTCGGTGACGAGTCCCTTCGTGTTGCGTTCGCTGGGAGCGGAGGTGATTGGCATCGGTGATGCGCCCAACGGTCACAATATCAATGCCGACGTGGGCAGCGAACATCCTGAAAAACTCTCGGGCAAAGTGCGCGCGACCGGTGCTCGACTCGGCCTTGCGCATGATGGCGATGGCGATCGTTGCATCCTGTGTGATGAAAAGGGCGTGGTGCTGGATGGCGATGAAGTGCTCACGTTGCTCGCCTTGCATGCACTTAAAGCGGGTCGACTCGCGACCAACACGCTGGTCGTCACCCTGCAAAGCAACCTGGGCGTCGATACCGCCGTGGGCGCCGTCGGCGGACGAGTCGTGCGCACCGCCGTGGGAGATCGTTATGTGATCGAGCGCATGCTCGTCACCGGCGCCAGGCTGGGAGGAGAGTCCAGCGGCCATATTATTTTTTCGGATATTTCACCCACGGGAGACGGATTGGTCGCAGCGCTCAAAGTGATCGAGGTCATGCTGGCCACCGGGCGTCCACTTTCCGAATTGCGCACGGCGCTGCGGAAATTTCCCCAGGCGACTCGCAACGTGAAGGTTCGCGCCCGGCGCGAATTGGCGGCTTGCATCGCTCTGACGACGGCGATCAAGAGCGTTGAGCAAAAATTGGGAGCGCAAGGACGGGTGCTGGTGCGTTTTTCGGGCACGGAAGCCAAGTTGCGCTTGCTGGTCGAAGGGCCGACTGAATCGGTGGTCGAAGCGGGGATCGACATGCTTGAGACGGCGGCGCGCGCCGATCTCGAAGTCATTTAAATCGGCACTCTAGCGTTGACCGCTTCACGGTGCCGGATTTCGTTTGCTGCCCGCTCACTATGCCAGAAATTTCAGTTTCATCGCTTGATCCCCGCCTTCAGAAGCAACTTGAAAATGCTCAAGTCGCGTTGCAACGCGGCAATCTCGAATATGTGCTCGATGTCACGAGCCAAGTCCTGAAGGCGGAGCCCGGGTGTCTGCCTGTCCGCCGATTGCAACGGACGGCCCAGATGAAGCAGTTCGCCTCCAAGAACAGGATGTTCACCAAGGCATTTGGGTCAGTCACCCAGGCCGGTTTCTTGTTCGGGGGCGGCAAGAAGGAGCCGATCAAGGTGCTTGAAAATGCCGAGAAATTGCTCGTCACCGACCCAACCAGCGTGCCTGCGCTCAAGCTCTTGGCGGAGGCCGCCGCCGGCCTCGACTTGCCCGAAACGGTCGCTTTTGCATGGGAGGCGATTCATGAGCTTCACCCGGCCAATCGCGAATTCCTACTCAATCTGGCCGAGGCTTATCTTGCGGCCAATCGCTCCGATGATGCGTTGCGCGCCGCTGACAAGTTATTGAAAACGAAACCGCAGGACGGTGACGCTCTTGGCATCATGCGCAAGGCCGCCATCGCGCAGACCACAGAAAAGGGCAAGTGGGAGGAGAAGGGTGACTATCGGGAAAAGCTGAAGAACGAGACCCAATCCATCTCGCTCGAGCAGGCATCCAAGATCGTAACTTCGGAGGAGATGACCCACCGTCTGATCGCCGAGGCGTTGGAGCGGATCAAGGCCCAGCCCGACAGCCTCAATCACTATCGCAGTGTTGTTGACGGTTATCGCAAGCTCAACAATCTCGATGAAGCGCTGAATTATGTGCGCCAGGCCCGCAAGATCCCCGCCGGTGCCGCCGATAGCAGCTTGGAAAAACAGGAAAGCGATTTGCAGACGGATATTTTGGATAAACGAGCGAAGGAACTGCAGTCCCAGCTCGCCAAGTCACCGGAGGATGTCGCCCTCAAGACTCAGCTTGAAAAAGCCAAGGCTGAGCTTGCGACCTTCAAGATCACGCAGGCAAAGCTCTACGTGGAGCGTTACCCCAATGATTACGAGGCCCGGTTCACGCTTGCCGACCTGCATTTCGATACGGGCGATTATCAGAATGCCATCGCCAACTATCAGCAGGCGCAAAAGAGCCCCAAGGTTCGCATCGCCGCCATCACCGGCATGGGTAAATCGCTCAAGGCAAGGAAAATGTTCGACCTTGCGGTGGCACAGTTTCAGGTCGCCAAGTCCGAGTTATCCTCGATGGATGATCTCAAGAAGGAGGTCATCTACCAGCTCGCCCAGTGTTACGAGGCCATGGGCAAGAAGGAAGAGGCGATCGCCGAGTATAAGATCATTTACAGCGACGACATTGGGTTTCGCGACGTGGCCGACAAAATCAACGCCTACTACTCAAGTCGCTGATTTCTTCTATCAATCGTCACTGTTTTGTGCCGGGCCCGGCTCCTTGTCAGGAGCGGGCTTTTTGTTTTGATTCGGCCACCCACACGGCGCTGGCGATCAGAAGCAGGCAGATGATCAGGCGCGGCAGATCGGCGTGACCACCGAAGAAGAGCAGGGAGCAGGCGACGGCGAGGGGGATTTTGGCGTTGTTGAACACCGCCAGCGTGCCGGTGTTTACGCGGGTGGCCCCGAGGTTCCACCAGAAAAATCCCAGCCCGCTTGCGAGCACCCCGAGATATGCCAGCACGCCCCATTGCCCGGCGGTCGGATGAAACTCAGTCCAACGCGTCGTAAATATCGAAAATGCCGCCGTGGCCGCCAGTGCTCCGACCAGCAGCAAAGCGAAAAGGTTGATATCTTTCACATCCCCCAGCAAAGGCCGTGTGCGTTTGTAGGCGATCTGGCCGGCGGCGAAACAGAGGTTGGAAAATTGCACCAAAATAAACCCTATCATCAGGCCATCGCTCAACGTGCTGTTCCACATGATGACGCCGGCACCGGCCACCGAGAGCGCGGCGGCGCCTGCATGCTTGGGCCGGAAACGGTTTTCCAAGGCGGCGTCGAGCAACGCGACATAGAGCGGCGTGAAGATCGTAAACAGAGCGACTTCGTAGGCCTGTAAATAATCGAAGGCGCGCAGATAAAGCGCATACATCGCCCCGAATTGGAATGCGCCAATCATCGCGAGCCACCAGGCGGCGCGGCGGGGAATTTTTTGCAGACGCAGCAGTGGCAGGAAAACGACGAGGGCAAACGCCAGCCGGACGACCGCCACGGCGGTTGAGTCGAGTCCGGCGAGCCGGCCCTTAATCAAGCCGAAGGAGAACGCCCAAAGAAAGGAAACGGCAAGCAGGTAAAACATGGACAGACCAAAGGCGCGGATATTTATGACATGGTCAAACTCGGAAGATGGCGCCGAGTTTCCTGCCAAGGATCAAGCTCATGCCAACAATCGTGACACCGAGGAACACCATGGCCCACACGCCGAGCGCGCTGGCGATGAACTTGCCATCACCGATCAGTTGGAAGAGTTCAAGAATTGCCTTGGTAATCGGATAGAACGCCTGTTTTTGGGCGAGCACCAGCGAGTCGGAGACTTCGAGCATCGCGAAGGCAAATGCCAGCAGGCCGCCGGCGATCAGGTTGGCCGCGATGAGAGGAAGGGTGATTTTGAAGGTGGTCTTGAGCGGGGGACAGCCGAGATTTTGGGCGGCTTCCTCCAGCGTTTCGCTCGTCTGCTGAAAACCGGCCGCCGCCGAGCGCACGACATAGGGCAGGCGGCGCACCGAGTAGGCGATGATAAGCAGGATGGTCGGATCGCGCACCGGATTGAGAAAGGCGAAGAATTTTCCCTCCTGGCTCATGGCCAGATAACCGAAGGCTATTACTAATCCTGGCACGGCAAGCGGCAGCATGGCGAGAAAATCGAGCACTTGGCGTCCGGGGATTTTCGAGCGCACCACTACATAGGCGATCGCGATGCCGAGCACCACGTCGATCAGGGTGGAGACACTGGCGAATTTGAGGCTGTTGGCGATGGCCGGGACGGTGAGATTGTTGCCGAGCGCGAGATGGAAGTTTTCCAACGTGAAGTGCGCAGGCAGGATGCTCGCATACCAATCGCGGGAGAAGGCGACTAGGATCACGCCGATGTGCGGTAGCACGGCGAGAAACGTCACGCCGCCGAAGAGAGCGGTGCATAGCCAAGCTTGCGAAGCGGGCAGGGAGCGCGGGCCGCCGGAGCTGGTGGCTTTGGCCATCATCGTGTGTCCCTGGCGACCGAAGAGGCCTTTGCCAACCGCGTAGATGATCACGGTGCAGACGAGCATCACGGCGACGAGCGCGTAGGGGAACGGGTTGCTCCCAATATCTTTGAGGCCATAAAAAATTTGCACCGAGATGACGCGTGGATAGTCAAAAACGAGAGGCACGCCAAGCTCGGTGAAGGCCCAGATGAAAACGATGGTGCCGCCGGCGAAGAGGCCGGGATTGATGAGCGGCAGCGTGATCTTGAAGAAGCGCCGGAAACCGGTGCAACCAAGGTTTTGGGCGGCTTCCTCCATCGCAGGATCAACGTTGGCGAGGGCGGCGGAGGCGTTGAGATAGATGATGGGGTAGAGCGAAAGGGCGTTGACGAGGGCGATGCCAAAAAACGGACTCATCGCAAACCAGTCGTAGGTCCAGCCTTCGGGGCGGAGATGCAGGTGAATGAACAGGGCGTTGAGCGCACCATATTGTCCGAAGATTTGCTTGATCCCGATCGCGCCGACAAATGGCGGCAGGATCATCGGAATAAGCACGATGGAGCCGAGCAGGCCTTTGCCGGGAAAATGGAAGCGGTCGCTCACGAAGGCCAGCGGCAGGGCGATGAGAAACGCTGCAGTTGTCGTCGTGCATGCGAGCAGGAAGGAGTTTCCAATGCCGCCCAGATAGATCGGCTCTACGAGCAGTGCCTTTACATAGGCGACCGTGAGATGGCCGTCGGCGTCGATGAAGCCGCCTTTTAAAATCTGGATGAGCGGCCAGATGAAAAACACGGCGAAAAATGCCGCCGTGAAGAAAAAAACCAGCCGGGCAAACGACTGTGACATTGGAGGAAAGTGTGGCCAAGCTGCCTGAGGCGAAGCAAGGCCCAAGCTTACGCCACCGATGAAGACATGGATAGGCGAGCGAGCTGTGCGACCAGGGTGGCGTTACATCTTCGCTTCAAACCGACGAGCGCCACGCAGACTGTGAAGTAGGACCGAGCGCCGACAAGGTGTAGCGATTGCGGCGAATCGGGCGTCAACCGTTAACAATGATGCGCCACGCTTCTCGGAGTGACTCTGGTAGACTGTAGATATCCATCGCAGTAATGAACGCGACGCTGCCCCAGCCCAAGATCAGGAGGAACCATCCGTTGGCCCATTTCCCCATAATCCGGCGTGAAGACGTCAGGTGTAGCAGCGGGAACATCGCAAATGGCAGGATAAGGCAGAGAATGACCTGACTCAGATTAACTAGGTCGGTCACACTGCCGCCACCACGGACACTGATAATCAAAATGGCTGGGATCACCGCCAAGACTCTGGAAATCATCCGGCGGACCCAAGGCCGGATACGCCAGTTCATGAAGCCTTCCATTACCACTTGGCCCGCCATCGTGCCGGTGATCGTGCTGCTTTGCCCGCTGGCGAGCAACGCGACGGCAAAGAGTGTGCTAGCGAGGGTCGTCCCCAGCAAGGGGGCCAGCGTCAGGTGCGCGATTCGGATCCAGTCACTGTCGGGGCTGAACGCGACGATAGCCCCACCGGAGACCGTGACACTCGTCTTGCCATAGAAAACAATCGCGGCCAGCACAAGAATGGCGGCGTTGACGATGAATGCGACGGATAACATGACCGCAGAATCGATTGTGTTGAAGCGAATCGCGGTGCGGATCGAATCATCATCGCGCTCAAGTTTGCGTGTTTGCACCAGAGCGGAGTGAAGGAACAGGTTGTGCGGCATGACGGTGGCTCCAATCATGCCGATAGCTACCACGAGCATACCCGTCTGGCCGAGGCTCGGCAGGACCAACGCCTGGCTCATCTCTGCGAAATTGGGCTGGATCTGCGGCAATACAAATATCTCGATGCCGTAGCAGACGGCGATGGTCGCCACGAACAATCCGACTACCGCCTCAATCATCCGGATCCCCAAACCCTGCAACGCCAGAAGGAGGAGCACGTCGACAGCGGTGATGATGATCGCCCACGAAAGAGGGATGTGGAAGAGCAGATTGAGGGCGACCGCGCTGCCCAGCGATTCCGCCAGGTCCGTTGCGCCGACCGCGACCTCCATGGCGATCCAGTTTGGCCAGCGGGTCCAGGTCGGATAGTGCTTGCGGCAACATTGAGCCAGGTCGTTTCCGGTGACTACACCCAGCCGGGCTGAGATAACCTGCATGATCACCGCCATAAAACTGGCGAGCGCCACTACCCACAGCAGGCCGTATTTGAACTGCGCTCCCCCCGCTAGATCGGTGCCCCAGTTGCCCGGATCCATGTAGCCAACGCTCACGAGTATCGCGGGCCCAGAAAACGCCTTCCACTGCTGCCAAAATCCGGCCTTATGCAACGGAGCTGGTACGGAACCATGCACTTCCTCGAGCGATCGATGGTTGGCCGACGATCCGCCGGGCACCAGCCCAACGGAACTCGGGCGCATGGGGACTAGGGTTTGTCGATCCGACTCCATGATGTAGCTAGCGCTACATTTGTTGGCCGTCATGTCAACAAGCTTTCCTTTCCCTTCTGTATCGTCATTAATTTTCGCGTGGCCCGATCCGTCAAAACCCGCTCCACCGCACCCAAGATCAGTTTCCAGCGCACGCGGGAAGAGCATGCTCAGGAAACAGCGCAGGACTATGTAGAGATGATTAGCGATCTCATTTCCACGATGGGTGAAGCCCGCGTAACCGATCTTGCCCGCCGATTGGGCGTCACGCATGTGACCGTCAATCGCAGCATTCGGCGGTTGCAACGCAATGGGCTTGTCACCGCGCTCCCTTACCGTGCGATCTTTCTCACTGATGCCGGACGGAGTCTTGCAGAGGAATCTCGTCGTCGCCATGAGATCGTAAGCACGTTTCTCAAGTCACTCGGTGTCCCGGAGGCCATCGCTCACATTGATGCCGAGGGCATGGAGCACCATGTCAGCACCGAGACGCTCACCGCTTTCCAACAACATCTGAAGAATCATTCGAAGATCCACTGAGACGAGCTTCCTGCTTAGCTCTTCGGACTTCGGTGTCGGTGGAAAATGGGTGTGGCTTTAGAAAAGTCGGGGACTGGCCGTTCTGATAGTCCGCTGCGCGGGGCTAGCGAATCCATCGTTCCGGATACTGCGGACCCACCGAAGAATTGACAGGCGCGAACATCGCAACCGCATGGGGCGATGTTCCGGGCTTCATCACGGTCTCCAATATTGAGCCGATCCAGTCTTCAGGTTATTCGATCCTAACGGTCGTCGTGACGGACAAGTTTGGTTCCGCCTGTGCCGCTCGGGCTTACGAAAGCTGAACAGACGATTGGATCGTTCGCCAGTGACGTGCGTGTTGCGGCTGGGTCTGGCAAGTCGTCGAAGTCGATGACCAAGACACCGGACCGCGCGATGAGGCCCGCTTTGCTCCGCGTCGAGAACGTGCCACCGAAGATCACGGCAGGCAAAGCGCGCTTCAGTGACTTCGCGGCCTCGGGTTGAACGGTCGCGCGGAGTTCGGCTATACGGCCCGCCCATTGGCCATTTTTGATGCCGTCTAGGATCGAGCCGACGGTGGCCGGTGTGCCGAGGATCGCGTTCGAGGTGGCGTTCGCCCGACTGACGAGTGCGTCGTGGTAGTTAAATGGGGCGTTCATTTGGATTTTGGTAGACTCACGTCGAGCAACGCGGCGCGGACGACGAGCCGAGCGTGAGGTGGGAGGTAGGTGTCTCGTAGGAGCTGAACGTGCCGGTAGCAGCGTGTCGTCCGATGCACGGTGCCGTCCTTAAATACGAAGCACGCCACGTTTTTCCGGGGGGATCGGTCAATGGCGGGCAACGGATCGAGGGTGCTAAGGGTTACGTTAATCGACTGGTCGTTCCGTCCGCGTGCAATCCGCAGCGCCGTTTCAGTGAGTCGGGTCCGGTAGGAGGCAACGGCCTCGGCGGTGAGGTTGGTGTGAAGAGTGTTCATAAGGGCTGTGGGGCTTTGGGTTTCCGACCGGCGCGGGCGTTGTTGGGTTGGCGCAGTGGCAGACCCATAAATCGACGCACCCGGCAGCACATTTTGGATACAGCCGCACGGCTCAGTTTGCCTTCGACCAGGTCCGCATTACTGACCCCGGCCGTGCTCGTGATGTCTTTGAAAACCGCGCGTCCCATCTCAGGGCCGAGAGTTGCCTGGAAAGATACCTCGGCGGCTTGGACGCCGAACTCGGCGACCTCAGCTTCGATTTCTTCAACCAAGCTCGCGGCCGTTAGCTCCTCGGGTTGGGCAAGGACTCGGGCGACCATTTTCGTGAGCCGCGAGTGAAGTTCCTCGCGAGTTAGGTGAGGCTGGAAGCTCATGGTGTGCGGGCTTCGTAGGCGTTGAAGATGGCGAGTGAGGCCAGGAGGTTCTGCTCCCGGATTTCGAGGTCGCGCTCGCGCTGGAGCCGACGGTGGTTGATCGGGAGACAGGCGAGACGCGCGTGTTTAACGCGTCCGCTGCGACTCACGCCTTTTGCGGTGGGGATGCGCGGTTTCATGGTTACGCGCGCGGGGATACTGTTTTGCGGCTGGCCTTGGAGACCACGCGGCAGTCGCGTTCGAGTGCCGCGCGGACCTCCTCGACATCGAAGCGAAGGAGTCCGCCGATGCGATAGTAGGGGACCACCTTCCGGCGGGTCATTTTACGGAGCCAGCGGTCCGTGGGACGAGTGTCGGCGTCGAATAGGGTTTCGAGGAGCTTCTGGGCGTCTACGAGCTGGCGGGCTTGGTCAATGTTGGTGGGCATATAATGCCCGAATGGTGTCAACTTGTCCGGCGCGTTCCTCCCGGCGCCGGGATGAGTCAACGCACGTTGTCACGCCAACATGACGACGTGCGTTGGCCGTATTTCCCAGAAACGGTCCGCTTCAGATTCCCCGACCAAATTGAGGTAATGCTTTTTGATTATTCCCTCAGAGTTGCCGGCTTCCAAGGCCGCTTCGCCCAGGGATCGCCACTTGGCGACGTGCATTGAAATGAATGTGTGCCGCAGCACGTCGTCACCGATTGCAAATTTCTTCCGCACCTCGCTGACCAGTCCTTGCATCCCTGGCATAACTATTGGGAACTCGCCCAATGGGTAGCGTTTCAGCCAAGCGGCCAGATTGGGGCGAACTTTAATCTGACGGATCGAGTCGGTCTTTGCGACGTCCGGGGTGACGCGGATCACTCCGACATCCAAGTCGACCAGGCGTTTTAGGTCCCGGACATGGCCCAGCTTCCAAATTTCCCCAGTGGGCACGGCAGGGCGCATCCCAGCGAAGGTCGCTAGGGCGAAATACGGGACCAGAAATCCCGGCTTCTGGGGTTTGCGTGGGCTGCCGGTGTAGGTCTCCAGAAAGGTGAATAGCTCTGTGATTCGGTCCGCGCTCATGATTTCCGGCAGGCCACGGGGGACGTCCAATTTAGGCACGGCCTTCACCGGATTGGACGTAGCCCAGCGTCGAGCATCGTCCGCGCAGAATGAGAAAAACGTGTGGAGGATTCCGCGGATGTTGTTCTGGGTCTTCGGAGCCCATCCGCTTCGCGTCAGATATTGGAGGACGTCGGCGGTGCCGATTTCGTGAACGCGTTGGTTCGGGAACTTTCTGCCGAACGCCTTCAACTTGCACTCGACGTCGTCCCGGTGGACGGCCTCACCCTGCTCGGCGCGGGAGGTGACAAAATCTGTGACGGCCTCGGAGAGCGGTTTCTCTGCGCATGGCGGCCGGTAATTTTCAAGAAACCAGTCAACGGCCAGGGTCAGTGATCTGCCCCCTAAACGACGGACGCACGCCTCGGCTTCTGCCACTTGGTCTGTGGACAGGCGGGTATGCACGGACCGGACGCCGCCGTCTGCATTTGCCGCCGCGATCTCGAGCCGGGACTTTTCGCCGGCCGCTTCCTCGAGGGATTTGAACCGTTTGCGGACTCGTTGTCCCTCCAGATACCCGACGACCTGATAGGTAGGGTAGGTGAAGCCTCGCTCTCGGGCTAGGATGCGGCGGATCTTAAATTCGCCGGCTTTCATAGAGACCTCCATTCCGTTGCAGGTCTCGTCAACCTACTCATGCCAGTTATTTTGGCCTGAGTATTAGCCCCTTGGGGCTTTTTACCTCTGAGAAAGATGGTGCTCGGGAAGGGACTCGAACCCTTACGCCTTTCGGCACACGCCCCTCAAACGTGTGTGTCTACCAATTCCACCACCCGAGCATTGCTGACTACTGAGAGGAAGGCGGACTAAGATAAATCTTCGCTGCCGTGTAAAGCCTCGAAATGTATTTTCCTTCCTTGGGAAACTGCTTGCTACTCTCGTGCCTCTGAAGACAGTCGTAATGCGCATTTGCGCCACTAAGACAGCCCTTCAGTAAACACCTACGTGGGATTCATCCCGCACCGACTCCGCATGGACGAGACGTCTTCTAACGACAAACCCGCCAAGGATTTTAACAAAATCGATTTGGCCCAACTTCAAAGCTTCAGCTTTGGCACGCAGTGGACTCAGGACAAGTCAACGCCTGCGGGTAAATCTGACGGCGGACGTGAATCCCGCCGCGATGACCGTCCTCGTCGCGAAGGACCCGGTGGCGGCCCGGGTGCGCCCCGTGATCGTCGAGGCTTTCGCAAGCCTGCCGGTGCACCAGGCAACGAGGGCAGTGCGCCTGCGGGCGACAAGCCAGCCGGCACGCCACGCGAGGGCGGGTTTGAATCACGCGGCCCGCGCCGCGAAGGTCCTGCGGGACAACAAGACCGTGGTGAATTCCGTGGTGGCGGCCCCCGTCGTGACGGTGGCCAGCGTTTCGGTGGTCCGCGTGAAGGCGGATTTCCGGTGCGCGATCAAGGCCCCTATATCAGTCCGTTCTTCAACGTTACCTTTTATCCCGAGGACACCGGGTTTTCCGCGCTGGCCAAGGTCATCCGCAGTTCCTGCCGCACCTACGAACTTTTCGAGATCGCCCGAGTGATCATCGGCAAGAACGATCGTTTCGTGGCGGTCGTCCAGCACAAGGTTCCCGAGGGGGCTGCGCCAGACGCGCCCAAACCGGCGCCGTTCGCCGTCTCCGTGCCCGATGGTGTTCCGTTTGAGAACGAGGCCGCCGCCATCGCCCATGTTTTTGAAAAACATCTGGGCCAGTTTTTTGACGTGGCCGAGGTGGAGATCGATGCGCCCAAGGGGAATTTTCAGGTGGTCAACAAGTGCACCGTCACGGGCGAATTGCTCGGGCCGCCCAATTACCACCGTTACAACCAGATCGTGCAGCAGCACCATGCCGCACACATAAAGTTGCCGTTCGAGGTTTATCGCAGCCGCATCGAGTCTGTTCGCGATCCCGAGGCCATCGCCCAGTGGCTTGCAAAGATGAAGAAGGCTACGCGGTACACGTGGAAGCAGGCATCGGCACCGACGACGGTGGCTCCCGTGGAGCCTACGGTTCCCGCCGAGGGCGAGGCCGCTCCCGTTGCACCCGCTCCCGAGCCTGTGCCCGCGCCGGCCTTCGATACGATTGAAGAGGCCCGCCAATATCTGCTGGCCGAGGCGCGCGACAAAGTCGTGCGCACGACGGACGCCGTGCGTTTTCATGGGAAAAACATGGAGACGCTGCCGCAGGGCGAGCTCCGTCGCACCTTGGAAGGCGCGCTTGAGCGTCAGCGCCGGTTCCCCTTGGACACCGCCAACGCACTGCGCGGCCGTCTGCGTCGCGAGAGTTTCACGATCTTCAAGAAGGGTTCCAAGGGCGTCAGCTATGTTTGCGCCGTGAAACGCAAGTTCCGCGTGCCCGGCCAGACGTTCGCCGACTCGATCGGCGCGCTCATCGCCTTCATCGAGGCGCATCCGATGATCAAGGCCAGCGAGCTGGCCGAGAAGTTTTTCGGCTTTGCCGCGCCGGTTGTCTCGAAGCCAGCCGAACCGGTTGCGCCGGTCGAGGGAGTTGCCGCGGAAACGACGGCTCCGGCTGCGTCCAGCACGCCGCTTACAGCCGAACAACAGGGCAAGTTGAACCGGTTGGTCGGCGATTTGCGCTGGCTGGTTTCCGAGGGCTACGTCACGGAGTTCATCGATGGACGCCTCTTTGCCGCGCCTGCCGTGGTCGATGCCCGTAAAAAGGAGATCGAGGGAGCCGAGCATGATCCGGAGAATTTCCCGGAGGCGCCGGTTGCGGAAACACCAGCGGTTGCCGAGCCAGCCGCCGAGCCAGCCGCCGAGCCGGTTGCCGAAGCTGCTCCGATTCCCGAAGAGCCAGCTCCCGAAACCCCCGCCAGTTGATTTGCGAAGGCCGTCCTGAAAAGGGCGGCTTTTTTATGACCGTAATCGAATCGTATGCCGCTCTTCCGGCGTAATGCCGAGGTCCAGATGGAAGGCGTTTTTCGGAATCCATGCGGCGATTTTCTCCGGCCACTCCACCGCCATGCACCACGGGCTGATGAGAAAATCCTCCAGCATCAGCGATTCGATCTGGCGGTCATTTTCGAGGCGGTAGGCGTCAAGGTGGACAAGGGTTCGTGCGCCTCCGCGGTGCAGCGTGAAAATGGGGAAGGTGGGGCTGGTCACCGCATCAGCGATGCCCAGTCCATGCGCCAGACCTTGGACAAATGTCGTTTTACCCACACCGAGATCGCCATGTAATGCGAGCGTTGCATCGGCCGGCAGTGCGGCCGCCAGTTCATGGGCCAGCGTGCGTGTCTCCAGTGCCGAGGAAGTGGTGACTCCGGAGCGGAGTTTAGCGAAGATGTTCATAGCCATGAAAGGCCTGCAGATTGATATGTTTGGGAGAAGTCGCCCGCGCGAATCGCCCGATGCAGCTCAGACGGATTGTGAATTTTTTCTTCCACGCGGCTTCGAATGCGGCTCGATCGGCGCGGGCGGCGACCGTCAGAAGCAACTCGTAATCTTCGCCATCGGTTAGCGCATGGTGCAATGGAGACTTTGAACTATTCCGTGCGCGGAGCCTCGCAGCGGCGCTGATGGGAATGAGTGAAGCCTCCAACGCGGGAACCGCCCCCGTCTGCGTCAAAGCGAACACATCCTTGGCCACGCCATCGCTCACGTCCATCATTGATCGAACTTCGCGGCGAGTAGCGAGCCACCGGCCTTCTTTGAGTCTCGGGGTAAAGCGATGTTGATGGCCGAGAAGGCTGCCGCCGAGTCTGCCCGTCACATAGATCCAGTCACCGGTTTTGGATCCCTGGCGGGTGAGCACGCGATCCGTGGCGGCTTCACCGATCAGGGTGAGCGTGGCCGCAAATCCTTCTGGCTGCTGGGCGATGTCGCCGCCGACGATGGGAACCTTGTAGCGCCGGCTGGCCGCGGCCAGTCCGCGGTAGAAGCCGGCGAGCCAGCGCATCTTTAGTTGCGGAGACAACGCCAGGGCAATGACCGCCGCGCGTGGACGTCCACCCATGGCGGCGATGTCGCTGAGATTGCGTTTAAGCAGCTTTTGACCGACGGCGTTGGCGGCAACCGTGTCGTTAAAATGCCGTCCGTAGATCACCGGATCGACCGTCACGAGCTGGCGTCTGGAGGAGACCGGCAGGATGGCACAATCATCGCCGATGCCGAACGGGGCATCCGGGGTGGCGTCGCCAAGCCAGCGTCGGATGGCGGCGATGAGTTTCAGCTCGCCAAGCGATGATACGGCCTCGGCCGGGTTGTCGGTGAAGGGATGCACGGGAAGGCAGGAATGGTGATGAAAGACACCGCAGCCTCACAAGCTCAGAGCGGGCGATGCATTGGTCGCCAGCGTTGGCGCAAAAAAAGACCCGGCGGCATGCACCGGGTCTGCGCAAAGGCCGGACGTGGTTTTACCAGTTCCAAGCGGAGGTGAGGCCGACCGAGTAGGCTTTGTAGTTGTTGCCAAAGTCGTAGTTGGCGGCGAGGGAGAGTTTGTATTTTTTGGTGGCGCGGAGGGAGATGGATGCGCCGACCGTCTCGAATTGTTTCACGGCGGCGGCGTTGAGGAATCGGGTGTCGATGAAATAGAGATCACCGATGAGACGCTTGGTGAGCGGGGTGACGAGGCGGAGGCCGTTCTTGGCGATGAGCTGGTCGACTTCGGAATCGAAGGAGTAGTCTCCGTATTTAACGGGCAGGCCTTGGTGGGTGGTGAGCTGGTCGACGAGACAGACGATCAGGCGGTGGTTGACCCGGTAGTCGATGGAGTTGACCAAGCCGGCGTGCCAGATGACCGCGCCCGAAAGGGCATCGATGGAGGCGCGTGCGCTGATGCCGGCGACGGGAGTGAGGCGCCAGTTCCACGGGTTGGTTTTATCCATGATCAGGATGCGAATCGGGAGGGACAGCGACTGGCCGACACCGTAAACGGCGGTATTATCAATGGTGAGGTAACTGGCGGAAAAGGGCGCGAGCAGGCGCACGCGGTCGCCAAGGCCGAGATTGAACCAAGTCAAACCGAGTTCGGCGAATTCGCCGCTAAGGGTGCCGCCGGCGACCTTGGCGGCGAACCGACCGCTGTTAAAACCGATGCCGAAACCTCCAAAATTAGGCCGGGGCGCGTTTCCCTCAAAGGATAGTTGGTCGGCCGGGGTGAATCCTTCCGACATAAAGATACCATTGGCAGCGACGGCCGTGCTGGCATTGGGGTTGCCGTCCGTGACGGCTACGGGGGACTGCTTGGCCATCTCCTTGAGGAAGCGGGCGAGCACACCCGAGCCATCCGTTTTAAGGAAATCCTGCATGGCGCTGTAAACCGCCGCGCGGTTGGCGCCGGTGAAGGTGCGGGTAAAGCCGATGGAGGGGATGGTGAGCGTGGAACTGGTGCCGGCGGGGTTAAGATTGTAACTGATGGCTTTGGGGACACCGAGAAAGGTCAGGTCGGCGGTGGTGATGCCGACCGGGAATATCAGGGTCGTGTCTTGGATGGTCGTCTTGATGAGATCGAGCACGTTCGAGTTGCTGAACGTCTGGGTGGTGAAGCCATCGGTGGCGGTTACTTCGAAGAGGTTGGCGGCGAGGGCGGAGGAGACGGCTATGAGGCCGGCGACGAAGAGCGAAGAGATCTTGGTGCGCATGGGGATGTGGTCTTTAGGGTTTGGGGTGAGCAGTCGGAAATGAGAAACAAAGGAAAAGGCCTGGGATGGAGCGTGCCCGATACGGTTTTGGCTTCAGGCGATTTTCCAAATGAGTTTATCGGTAAACACCAAGGCGGTGTCTCTGCGATCAGGGGATACTCCGGTTTGGCGGTGATGCCAGTAACCTGTGCGCGGTGTGCTGTCGTAACATATAAAAAATGAAAGGACGCGACGACCAAAACATGAGGGTGAAAAACTCATGATGACAAGCCGTAAGTGGTTAGCCGGCCATTGTGGATTTACGATCCAGGTCGCTTTTGCCTGGTTGCCTCCCGCAAGCGAACCGAGCTAGGGCAGGTGATTCCTGCGGTTCCTTTAGGAGCAGGGATCAGGATGTCACGCCGGCAAGGATCAACAAGATCGTGTGCAAATTGAAAAGCCCATGAGCGACGATCGTGACGGAGATGCGTCCGGTGCGTTCGTAGGCGAGGGAGAACAAGACGCCGAGCAGCAGCAGGGGGACAAAGGCGACCAAGTTGGAGTGGAGGGCGGCGAAAAGGGCGGCGGGGACCAGCAGGGCGATCCAGCGTGGCACCCGAGTGCGCAGATAACGAAACAGACCCGCCCGAAAAATCAGTTCTTCGGTGAGGGGCGCCACGATTACCGCCAGCCCGATGAAGACGATCAGTTTGGTCGGCGAGTCGGCCTGCTGGAAAATCTCCACCGCATCCTGCTCGGAAACATCGAGGCCGAGCGCTTCCAGTCCCTTTTTCCAAACGTAGCCGACGATGGTGAGAACCGATAGTGCGATCAGGAAAGTGCCGACTGCGGCAAGCAAAGGATGCGGGTATGGAGTCGGTGAAATCGCGTCGGCAAGGGCCGGTTTTTGCTTTGCAAAACGGACAAGGAAAACCGAGACGATGACACCGGCCAGCAAACCCAGTTGGAGGGCAATACCCTGAACCAGTTCCCACAGTTCCACGTCGTGCGCAGCGGGTCCGAGCGCATGATTGCTCAGGTTGGAAACGATATATTGGGCGAGCCATCCGCCGCTGATGACGCACAGCGCCATTGCTAGAATTGATGTGGGCAACAGTTCCCACGGAGTGAGCCGGTCCGGAGTTTTGTCGCGACTGGTTTGTCCGAATTGAACCCGCCACAATATGATCAGGCCGACAACCCAAAGCGCGATTTCGATCGTGGTGAGGATGGGGGAAGGTGAAGTCAGGGGGGCGGACATGCGTTAATGGGCGGGCGATCCACCCTTAGCGTGACGAACGGGGATCACTTGTCTTTGTCCGGACTGGACCACACCCGCTGGAACTCTCGTTCACAAGAAGCGGCGATTTTCGCGTCGTGGATAATGTCGAGATTCTCCCAGTTGTTGTCACGGGCGTTATCAGTCCAGTTAAAGCTGCCCATCGACACGTCGGCATCGTCGTAAATCGCCATCTTCTCGTGCATGATGCCGCGGCCTTTGCCCGTGCGAAACTCGCATCGCGCAGGGCCGAGTTTTTCGAGAATGAAATTTGCGAGGGAATGTTTTTCGAAGGTCTGGCTGCGATCCAAAACGATTTTCACGTCCACGCCGCGTCGTTGGGCCTGAACGAGGGCTCCGGCCAGCGCATCATCGGTGAACGAATACATGAGCAGGTGGATCGACTTGGTCGCACGGGCAATCTCCTGAACCAGGGTTTTTTCAACGGGATCACTGCGGGAAAAATAGAGTTCCTCGTTGGCCCTGACCGGAGCGGCTGCGGCAAGCGATATCAAAGCGGTAACCAAGAGTGCAGAGGGGCGGCGGATTATCTTCATGCGGCTGGGACACCGTCAAAGAATACAGGTGCCGTCGAAGACCGCCCGGCCGTCGACGATCGTAGTTTTGACGCGTCCGCGCAGGGTTTGGCCATGCCACGGGCTGTTGCCGGATTTGCTGAATCCCGCCTTGGCGTCGTAGGTCCATTTCTTGTCGGGATCGAACAGGCAGATATCGGCAGGCGTGCCCACGGCCAGCGTGCCGGCTTCGAGTTTGAGAAGTTCTGCGGGCTTGCGGGTGAGTAGATCGACGACGAAGGGGAGCTTAAACTTGTTTTGGCGAACGAGGATTTCGAGCGAGACGGCCAAGGCGGTTTCGAGGCCGAGGATGCCGTTGGGAGCGTAGTCGAACTCCTTGTCCTTCTCGTAGTCGGTGTGCGGGGCGTGGTCGGTGGCAAGGATGTCGATCGTTCCGTCGCGCAGGCCGGAGATGATTTCCAAGCGGTCCTCCTCGGTGCGGAGGGGAGGATTCATCTTGAAATGGGTGTCGTAGGTGCCGAGCGACTCGTCGGTGAGGGCGATGTGGTGAGGGGTGGCCTCGGCGGTGATGCGGACGTTGCGCTTTTTGGCGCGGCGGATGATATCCACGGAGAATTTCGAGGAGATGTGCTGGAGGTGGATGTGGGCGCCGGTGTATTCCGAGAGAATGGCGTTGCGCGCGACGATGAGATCCTCGGCGGCGTTGGGCCAGCCTTTGAGTCCGAGACGGGTGGAGACGACGCCCTCGTTCATCACCGCGCCGACGGTCATGGAGTGGTCCTGACAATGATCCATGAGCGGCAGGTCGAACATTTTGGCGTATTCGCAGGCGCGGCGCATAAGTTCGTTGGACTGGACGCAGTCGCCGTCGTCGGTGATGGCGACGACGCCGGCGCGCTTGAGCGAGCCGATGGGCGCGAGAGCCTCGCCTTTCATTCCGACAGTGATGCAGCCGGTGGGGTAAACCTTGATGCAGGCGGTGCGCTTGATGGAGTCGTTGATGAGCTGGATGGTGCCGGGGGTGTCGGCCACGGGCGCGGTGTTGGGCATGCAGACGACGCTGGTGAAGCCGCCGGCGGCGGCGGCGCGGGAACCGGTCTCGATGGTCTCCTTGTGGGTCTGGCCGGGCTCGCGGAAATGGACGTGGATATCGACGAGGCCGGGACAGGCGACGAGGCCGGAGGCGTCGATTTTCTTCGCCTTTTTTTTGTCGGCGACGGAGAGCGACGCGACGATCTTTCCGTCTTTGATGAAGAGGTCGCCGACGGCGTCGCGCTTGGCGGCGGGGTCGATGACGCGGGCGTTGGAGATCCAGAGGGAGGGCATGGCGCGGGAAATTATGCGGAGGGGATTACCTGTTCCGGCTGTCCGCCGGAGCAGAGGTAGAGGATGGCCATGCGGATGGCGATGCCGTTGGTGACTTGCTGGAGGATCACGCTGTTGACGCCGTCGGCCAGCTCGCTGTCGATCTCGACGCCACGGTTGATCGGGCCGGGATGCATGATGATGGCCTTGGGGTTGAGCCAGCCGGCGCGGGTTTTGTTGAGTCCGAAGAGGTTGGTATACTCCCCGATCGAGGGAAACATGCCGCTCGTCTGGCGTTCGTGCTGGATGCGGAGAAGCATGACGACCTCGGCGTCGGCCAGCGCGCTGCGCAGGTCGTGCGAGACGGTCACGCCGAGGGCCTTGAACCATTCGGGAACGAGGGTTGAGGGACCGACGATGGTGACGTTGGCGCCGAGTTTGGTGAGGGCGTGGATGTTGGAGCGGGCCACGCGGCTGAAGAGAATGTCGCCGAGGATGACGACCTTGCGGCCCTTGAGGGAGCCGAGGTGCTCGCGCATCGTGAAGGTGTCGAGGAGTCCCTGCGAGGGGTGCTCGTGGGCGCCGTCGCCGGCGTTGATCACGGGGATGCCAAGGATTTTCGAGAGGTAGAGAGGCGAGCCGGCGGCGGAGTGGCGGATCACGATCATGTCGGCCTGAAGGGCCTCGATATTTTGCGCGGTGTCGCGGAGCGTCTCGCCCTTGGTGGTCGAGGAGCTGGATCCGTCGAGAGAGATGACGTCGGCGCTGAGGCGCTTGGCGGCCATGTCGAAGGCCATGCGGGTGCGCGTGCTGGGTTCGAGGAAGAGATTCACGATCGTCTTGCCGCGCAGGGCGGGGACTTTTTTCACGCTGCGCCCCAGGATTTTTTTGAAGGCGGTGGCGGTGGCGTGGATCTGATGGATCTCGTCGAGCGAGAGTTCCTCGATGGTGAGAAGATGGCGGCGGGTCCAGGGCATCTTGGGAATTTTTGATTTGGGATACCGGATTGAGGAAAGGAATCAGCGTTTGGCGGGAACGACGGCGATCATGTCATTGGCGGGATTGGCGGAATCGAGTTTGACGACGATCTTGGCCGTTTCAGTTGCTTTGAGGATGAGGCCGGTGTAGTCGGCGGCAATGGGCAGTTTGCGGAAGCCGCGATCAACGAGGATGGCAAGTTCGACGCGGGCGGCGCGGCCATGATCAGAGAGCTCGGTCAGGGCGGCCTTGATGGTGCGGCCGGAAAAAAGAACGTCGTCAACCAGCACGATGCTGGCGCCAGTGACGTCGACGGGAATCAACGTTGGCGCGAATTCCTTGGGGATCGGGTGGCGGCCGATGTCGTCACGATGAAAGGAGATGTCGAGGGTGCCGGAACGGGCCGAAAGTCGAGGGCTGAGAGTCGCGATGCGGGCGGCGAGGCGGCGGGTCAAAGTGATGCCGCCGTTGGCGATACCGAGGAGGAGAAGGTTTCCCTTGGGGCCGTGGCGCTCGGCGATGGCCTTGGCCAGCCGGTCGATGGCGGCGTGAATCTCGGCGGCGGGGATGCTTTGCGGTGCGGACACGAAGGATGTTTGTGTCGTGAAGCGGCAAGGCGGACAAGCGGGAAAATCCCACCGGCTTGTCACCTCAAGCGCGATCCGGCTAGGACCTGTTCCTTTTCACTCATGCAACCACGCGGTCAACTCGGCGTCGTTCGCGATGGTCTGGCCGAACTGGTAGTCGTGGTCGAGGAGTCTGGCGTAGCTGAGTTCGGCGAAACGGCGGCAGTGGAGGAGAACCTTGGCGCGTTGCCCCGGGGCGCGCACGAGGCGACCAATGGCTTGGTTGACCTTCTGGATGCCGGGAATCTGGTAAACGCGGCGGAAGCACTCCTCGCGGGTGAGGCCGGGGAGCGCCGCGATGCGGGCTTTTTGCATGGCATTGACCTCGGGCAGCGCCGGGCCGACGACCATGGCGTGGCCGATACGTCCGCCGAGCACGTCGATGCCTTCGGCGAAGCTACTGCCGAGCACAAGGAAAAGAGCGTCGGCGAAGAGGAGCGATTCTTCGACCCAGGCAGATTGCGCGGCGAGATCGGACTGGCGGGGCTGGATAACGGCGCGCAGCGCGGGGTGGTTGGCCCGAAGGGCGTTTGCGACGGCGTCGGCGTAGGCGTAACTGGGGAAGAAGACGGCCACGGGACCGTTTGCCGCCTTGTGGAGACGGGCGATGGTAGCGGCAGTGAGGTCGTGATGGCGCGCGCGATTTTGATAGGTCGTGTCGGCGCGCACGTCGTAGGCGATGTCGTAGGCGTTGTCGCGCCAGGGGGTGCGGGCGGTGACGCTGAAGAGTTGATCGTTGAGCGTCGATAGTTGAGAGCCTGAGGCAGTCAGCCCGCAGGCTTCGGCGAAGACCTCGGCGGGGCCGGCGGTGGCGGTGGCGAAGATCACGCCGCCGAAAGTGCGCAACGTTTCGCCGAGCGGGGCGGCGGCATCCAGGCAGGTGAAACGCAGTTCGCCGGAGCGGGGGACCCAGAGGAGTTTTTTAAGCGCGGGGTTGGAGAGCCATTCGTGGAGCACGGGAATCTGCCAGAGTTTTTCGGAGACGAAGGGGCCGAGGGCAGCGTAGTCGAGGGAGGCTTGCGGGAGGGCGTCGGCGAGGGCGCGGAGGAGGTCGGCGAGGTCGTCTTCCTGCGCGAGACCGAGTCCGTCGCAGAGAGGGAGGCTGGCGAGCAGGAGCGTCCAGTTTTCCCAAGCGCGGCGGAGAGGGGCGGGGGCGTGGTGGTGGTCGAGCTCGACAAGGACGGTGCGGGCGTCGTCGGCGAGGACGGTGTGGGAATAGGCGTCGGCCACGCGGGACGGGAGGTTGTGGGCCTCGTCGAGCACGAGGAGGGTTTCGGCGGGATTGAAGCCGGGTTGGTCGAAGAAAAGCCCCCGGTTGGCGGGGGCAAAGACGTAGTTGTAGTCACCCACCCAGACGTCCTGAAACGCGAGGGCGGTGCGGGTGATCTCGTAGGGGCAGATCATCGCGTCGCGGCCGGCGGCGCGGAGGGCGTCGATGTCGCGGGCTTCGTTTTCGAAGAGATAAAACCGGGAGAGTCCGCTGCGAGCCCAGCGCCGGTCGAGGTCGTGGAGATAGGAGCAACTGGCGCGCACGCAGTGGAAGGTCTGATTGACGCAGTGCTCGCGCTTGGGGCGCACGTGCCATGAGGCGACCGGCGTACCACCGGCGGTGGCGTCGGTCATGCCTTGGAGTGTGCGGAGGACCTGGAGCTGGCCGGTGGATTTGCTGGTGAGGTAGAGGAGGCGGGAGTAGCGGCCTGCCTTCATCTGTCCGAGGGCGCATTCGAGGATGACGCCGGTTTTCCCGAAGCCGGTGGGTGCGGTGAAGAGAACGTGGCGGTGGCCCGCGAGCGCGGCGGCGAGATCGGCCTGGGTAGTCTCCTGACCGGCGCGAAGCTCGGTGAACGCAGGGCGGAAGGTGAGGGTGCGAAGGCGGTCGCGGGCGCGATGGCGGAGGTTGAGAAACTCGGCGACGCGTTCGAGCTGGGCGCGGAACGAGGCTTCGTCGGCGGAGGTAAACGGGATCGTCTGGCTGAGGCCGCTTCCGGCTTCGACGAAGACGAGTTCGCCGCGGATTTTTTCGGCAGGATCTGCGATGCGCCGGAGGGCGAGGTAGGTGGCGAGCTGGGCGAAATAAGCGGGATGATCAACGCGCAGTCCGGTTTCGTCGGCGGGGAGCGGGCGAAGCGTGGTCTTTATTTCCCGCAGGATCGCGGGCGCCAAGACCGTGGCGGGGATGAACTGATCGATGCGGCCGGTGAGCGTCAGCGTCCAGCCCGCGTGGAAAACGCGGCCGGTCACGGGAACCTCAAAGGTGGCGGCGGGCGTGGCGACACTCGCGGTGGCGCGGAGCTCCTGATGCCAGCGGGTGCCTAGCTGGGCGCGCCAGATGCCCTGTGATCCGTCGTCCGATTCACGGGGACCGACGGTGAACGCGGAGAATTCGCCGATGCTCAGGCTGGCGGTGCGTTGATCGAGGTCGAAGTCCATGTGCGCTCACCACGAAGGGCGCGGGAAAATGCGCCGGCGTCAACGTTCGCCGCGCTCATCCATCATGATTTCCGTATGGTTGCGCAGGTAGTGCTCAAGGTGGCGCAGGAGTGTTGCGACCGGCGAAGGAGGGAAATCGTCACGGGCCAGCGTCGCGAGCGGAGTATGCAGCAGGCGGGCGGCGGCGGCGGAAAGTTCGGGCGAGAGCGAGGGAATCCACTGCTGCTTGACCGGGTAGCCTTCGTCGCGGGCGAAACAGTATAGGCATTTCAGGTAAACGGTGTCGGCGGAGGCATCGGTCGCAAAGGCGGCAAACGCCGTGCGCAACAATGCGTGGATGGAGGCACGACTTTCTTCGGGCACGGGATTGCGGGCGACCAAAGTCGCGAAGGCGGAGGCGCGGACGAGCGATTCGTAATGGCGTCCGATGCCGCTGTGGCGGGTGAGGAGGCGCGGTTCCTTGACGAACCAGGCGTCGCCTTGCGGGGCGCATTCGAGGAGCAACGCGACCTCGTCGAAAAGATCGAGGGCGAGGTGGGAGGTCGTCGTTTTTTTAGGGAGGCGCTGGATGACGCGCAACGTTCCGTGCGTGGCGGTGAAAACGGCGAGGGTCTGGAAGTGGTCGGACGGAGGCCGCTTGAGCAGCACGATGGCGTCGGTCGTGAGCGTGGGGCCGGGCATGGGGCAATCGTTCTCGTTTCCAGTTTTATTGCCCGTTTCCGGGATCAGGCGTTTTAGGAGGAGAGAAAGAGAACGATTTTACGTGACCAGATCCGGCGGGACGTTGGAGAGGGCGTCTTCCATCGTGGTGAGGCCCATCTTGACCTTGAGCATCGAATCCTGATGGAGGGTCTTCATGCCGTTCTTCATCGCGATGCGCTTGAGCGCGGCGACCTCGACTTCCTTGTTGATGCCTTCGGTGAGCTCCTCGCTGTTGATCATGAGCTCGTGGATACCGACGCGGCCCTTGTAGCCGTTGCCATTGCACACGGGGCAGCCCTGGGGGTGGGCCTTGAAAATCTGGCCGCTCCAGCCGATGGCTTTTTCGAGGATTTCTTTTTCGCGGCCGGCGGGTTCGTAGGGCTGCTTGCAGTTTTTGCAGACGCGGCGGAGAAGACGCTGGGCGCACACGCAGACGAGGGAAGCGGAGATATTGAACGGCTCGACGCCCATCTCGCCGATGCGGGAGATGGTGGAGGGCGCGTCGTTGGTGTGCAGCGTGGAGACGAGCAAGTGGCCGGTGAGGGCCGCCTCGACGGCGATCTGCGCGGTCTCCTCGTCGCGGATTTCGCCGACGAGGATGATATCGGGGTCCATGCGGAGGTAACAGCGGAGGGCTCGAGCGAAGGTGAGGCCGATCTGGCGGCTCATCTGCATTTGGTTGATGCCGGCGAGGGTGTATTCGATGGGGTCCTCGGCCGTCTGGATGTTCACGTCGGGCGTGTTCACTTCGCCGAGGGCGGAGTAAAGCGTCATCGATTTGCCGGAGCCGGTGGGGCCGCAGTGGAGAATCATGCCGTAGGGCTGGCGGATGCACTCGCGGTAGCGGGCGAGATTCTCGTCGGAGAAGCCGAGGGCGGGAAGGGGAAGCGTGCTCTTCGATTTGTCGAGGATGCGCATGACGACCTTCTCGCCGTGGTTCATGGGGCCGGTGGCGACGCGCAGGTCGATGTCGATGTTCTTCTTGGTGTATTTTTTGAAGACGATGCGTCCGTCCTGCGGCAGCCGGCGTTCGGCGATGTCGAGGTTGCACATGATCTTGATGCGGGTGACGAGGCCGTTGGCGACCTGCTTGGGCAAGCGGAGTTTCTCTTGGCAGAGACCGTCGATGCGGTAGCGGATGACGAGGTCTTTTTCCTGCGGTTCGATGTGGATGTCGGACGCGCCGCAGATGTAGGCGTCCTCGATGACGCGGTTGGTCAGCTGGATGATGGGCGCGGAGTCCTCGCTTTCGAGGTCGCCCAAGGTGATTTCCCCGGTTCCATCGGAATTGTAGGCGGTGGTGATGACCTCGGCGACTTTGGAGATGTCGATGTCGCCGTTTCCTGCATTGGTGTCGGTTTTGAAATACTTCTTGATGAGCGCCTCGATGAGCGTGGCGGAGGCGACGTGGATTTCGTCGATGACGAGCTCGGTGGCCTGCTGGAACGCCTCGCGTTTGGCGTAGTCGAGCGGGTTGGCCATGATCACCGCGAGGGAATTGGGCGTGAGGCTTTTGGTGGGGAAAATGCCTTCGCGGCGGATGATGGCGTCGCCGATGACCTGGACGAGTTTTTCATCGATGGGAAGCTCGTCGATCTTGGTAACCAGCGGATGATTGGTGAGGCGGGCGATGAACTTTGCGGTATCGTCGGCGCTGAGCTGGTGCTTGGGGTCCAGCATGCGCTGGATGAGGCTGGCGGAGTATTCAGCGACCTCCAGGAGGAGGGGCAGGTCGGTGTCGGTGAACTGGCTGTTGGTTCCAGAAACCGGTTCCTTGTTGAGCACCTGAATCGCACCGATGACGGCATTGCCCGCCTTGAGCGGCACCGTTAGCATCGAGAAAACCTCAAACCCGGTGTTTTGGGTCATGGAGGCCATCATGGGAGACTGCGTCTGGGTATTGCGGAAAAACAGTTCCTTCCCCTCGGCGATGACCTTGCCGACGATTCCCTTGCCAGTGGGGAGCCTGAGTTTCAGCAGCTTGGCGGCGGTTTCCTTGAATTTGGCCTCGAGCGCCTTGTCGGCGCCCCACAGACTGGGGGAGTAGTAAACGTGACGGAAAACGATCTCGTTGCCTTCGACCAGATAGAGGGTGATCGACTGCGCCTGAAGAGCCTCGACGACCTTGGAGGCGGTGAGCTCAATGACCGAGGCCATGTCCTCGCGGCTCGGAGCCGGCTTCGAGATCAGCTTGATGAGCAGGGAGCGGCGAAGGGTATTTGCAGATGAGGCCGTGGGCATAAGGGCGAAGGCACCCGAAGGAGTGCGAGTCTGGAATTGCCATTGGACGGGCCATGTCGCAATGACAATTCGCGTGACGCAGTTCCAGTCGAAACCCCGACAAAGCCGCTGGTTGGACCGCCTTAAACGATGGATGGGCGTCTTTCGCGCAACCGGGACGGCGGCGACCGGTGATCGCGGCGAGCGGCTGGCGGCGGAATTTTTGGGCGGACGGGGCTTCAAAATCATCGCCCGCAACTGGCGCAGCCCGCATGATCGGCGCGACGAGATCGACCTTGTTTGCCGCGACGGTGAGGTGTTGGTGTTCGTCGAGGTGAAGACCCGCGCGGCGACCGCACTCGTGCCCGGCTACCACGCGGTTGATCGGCGCAAGAAGGATGTCCTTCGCCGCGCGGCGACGGCGTATCTGCGAGGTTTGCGTCCGACGCCGGCGACTTTCCGGCTGGATGTGGTGGAAGTCGCCACTCATGGCGATGATGTGCCGGAAGTGAGGCATTTCGAAAACGTGCCGCTTCTCCCCAAGCACTTTCGTCCATGAGAAGGAATGATGGTTTCCATGCAGATTATTCGAGGCATTAGCCTTGCTTACCGATAGTCGCCTAGGCGGAATCTGGGCCATGGACGAAGCTCAACGTCATCCGTTCCTCCAAGGACTCAGCAAACACCGCGGTGCGCCGCCGACGGTTGTCGTTATTTTTGGCGCCTCCGGCGATCTGACCGCCCGCAAGCTGATCCCCGCGATCTACAACCTCAGCTACGACAACCTGCTGCCGGCGGATTTCTATCTGGTGGGCTACGGGCGCAAGGCGATTCCCGACGAAGAATTCCGCACCGACGCGGCGGCGGCGATCAAGGAGTTTTCCCGCCGCGAGCTCAACGCCGAGGTGTGGAGCCGCGTCGCCGAGCGCACGACCTACGTGTCGGGCGGCTACGATGACAAGGCCGCGTTCGACAAACTCGCCCAGCACATCGCCGCCATCGAAAAGAACCTCGGCCGCGAGGTGCAGACGCTGTTCTACATTTCCACGCCGCCGTCGGTGTTTGCGCCCATCCTGCTCAACCTCGGGGCCAGCGGGCTCGCCTCGAAATACCTCGGCAAGGACCACCACGCGAAGGTCATCATCGAAAAACCCTTTGGCAAAGACCTCGCCTCGGCCCTCGCGCTGAACCAGACGATTCGTCAGGTCTTCGAGGAATATCAGGTTTACCGGATCGACCACTACCTCGGCAAAGAGACCGTGCAGGACCTGTTGGTGCAGCGTTTCGCCAACTCGATCTTCGAGCCGTTGTGGAACCGCAACTATATCGACTCCGTCCAGATCACCGTGTCGGAGGAGGTCGGCGTGGGCACTCGCGGCGGTTATTACGAACAAAGCGGCGCGCTCCGCGACATGATCCAGAACCACACGATGCAGCTCGTCGCGCTCACCGCGATGGAGCCTCCCGTGTCGCTGGATGCCGAGGCGATTCGCGACGAGAAGGTGAAGCTCCTCCGCGCCATTCAACCCCTCAACCTTACGGCTGGCGGAGACGTTGCCCGCGCCCAATACGCCGCTGGCATGATGGGAGGCAAGCAGGTCGCCGGCTATCTCCAGGAGAGCGGCATCAATCCGCAGTCGGCCACCGAAACCTACGCGGCCATCAAGCTTTCGATCAATAACTGGCGCTGGCAGGGCGTGCCGTTTTATCTGCGCTCCGGCAAACGGATGGCCCGCCGCGTCTCGGAAATCGCGATTCAGTTCAAACGTCCGCCCGGCACATTGTTCGCCGAGGGCGAGCGCTTCAACCTCGCGCCCAACACCCTCGCATTCCAGATCCAGCCCGACGAAGGTTTGGGCCTTGTCCTCAATGGCAAGATACCCGGTCTCGAAACGCGCACGCAGCCGGTGAAGATGAATTTCCGCTACTCGACGACCTTCGGGTCCAACACGCCCGAGGCCTACGAACGCCTCGTGCTCGACGCCATGATCGGCGACGGCACGCTTTTCATCCGCGGCGACGAAGCGGAGACCTCGTGGAAACTCTACACGCCCGTCCTCCAAGCATGGGCCGCCGCCGGCCGCGAGGGCATGGACAGTTATCCCGCCGGTTCATGGGGGCCGGGCACGGCCGATTTGCTGCTGGCCAAGAGCAGCCACGTCTGGCGCCAACCGTAAGCCTCCTCCATGTCCGCCATTTTTAACGCATTGCCCGGGATCGAGGTTCCTGTCGGCTCCATCAAACACAGCCTGACCGCGATGTGGGATGACACCGCTTCCAAGGGCGGCCCTGCGCCGGCTTCGGACGATGCCAAGGCCACGCAGGTGAACTTTGTCATGCACCTCGGCTTCAACACGACCGTTGATGACGCGGTGGAGCAGTTCCAGACGTCCGTGCGGTTTTCCCGGCGCTACCCGTGCCGGGTGGTCGTGCTCTGTCCGATGGCCGACGACAGCGCAACGGTGGAGGTGCGGGCGAAAGTTTATGGCGAGTGCCATCTCGGCAAATCCAAGGGCGACACTCGCTGCTGCGAGTTTGTCATGCTGACCTACTCGTTCGGCGCCCGTCCTTACATCGAGGATCAGGTTTCCATCTGCCTATCATCGGACCTGCCACTGTATTATTGGGCCCACCGGTTTGTCTCCAGCGCGCGCATCAACCAATTCCACTATCTGCTTAGTCGGGCGAAGCGCGTGATGCTGGACAGCGCGCTCGTGCCGGCGGACGCCCTCACGTTTCCCTGGCCGCGTCCCGAGACGGTGCGCGATCTCGCCTACGCCCGCCTGCTGCCGGTGCGGCAGTCGCTCGGCCAGTTCCTGAGCGCCTATGAACCGGCGCGGCTGGTCGACGGTCTGCAAAGCGTGACGTTGCGCCATCACGGCTCTGTCTCCGCCGAGGCGCGGGTGATGCTGGCGTGGTTCACGCCGCGTCTTGAAGCCTGCGGGGCGAAGGCAGGTCAGGTCGTGGTAAGCTCCGAGCAGCGCGACGACGGCATGTCCTTCGAGTTGGATTTCAACTACGACAACGCGCATCACTTTCACTGGAGCGGCGACTTGGAGCATGGGATCGCCCGCCTGGAGGCCGACTTCGGGACGGGCCGCACGGTGTTGCCCACAGCGGTGAGCCTGCTCAGCCCCGAAGCTGCACTGGGCGAGGCGATGTTTTTTTAAGGAGGACCGGACTTCTTTTTCGCATGACCGAGCAAACCACCGATTACGGCCGGCTTTTCGTCGGCTCCAAGGAGCAGATTTTTTCGAAAGCGGCCGCGCTGGCGGTCGAGGCGCACGCTGGCACGAAATCGAAACATTTCACGTGGGCCTTCACCGGAGGCTCGACGCCGCAGGATTGGTATAAATGGGTGGCGTCGGCGAAGGTGCTTCCGTCCGGCGTGATCGCGACGACGCATTTCACGGTGAGCGACGAACGCCATGTGCCGCTCAACAGCGACCAAAGTAATTTCGGCAACGCCGAGCGCCTGCTGCTCTCGCCACTCGATGTGCCGGCGGAGCATCGGCATCCGTGGGTGGTTGCTTACGAGCCTCCTCAAGCCGCCGAGGCCTACCGCCGCACGATGATGATCCTCGCGGGGCCGGGCAAAGGCTACGACGTCTGTTTCCTCGGGATGGGCGACGATGCGCACACCGCGTCGTTTTTCCCCGGCAGCCCGCTGCTGGAGGATGACGGCAACCTTCCGTTTGCGGCGATCGACGTGCCGGGCAAGGGCTGGCGTCTCACCATTACTCCGGCGGGGCTGCGCTCTTGTGGACTGATTGTCGTGATGACTCTCGGGGCAGGGAAGGCGGAGGCGCTGCGGCGCGTCATGCGCGGCCCCTTTGATCCCACGCAGGCTCCGGCGCAGATCCTCGCAACGTGTTCCGACCGGGTCGTGTGGCTGGTGGACGAGGCGGCGGCGTCCCAGTTGTAAACTACCCGCTGAAGCGGCGTCAGGTGCGTGCTGTTTCCGACGGCGCGGGGTTCGCCTTTTGCCGGCTGACGTTGTCGCCGTCGGTCGGGTGCAGCCTGCGAAAGAACAGGGCGGTCGTCAGGGTGATAACGCCCAGGGTCACAAAACTGCTGCGAATGGCCGTGGCCAGGGTCGATGAAGCGACCGAGTCTGCGCCATGGTCGAACCCAAGAAACATCGCGGTGAGGAGCGAGGCCGTCGCCACGCCGAAACTCATCGAGAGCTGCTGGGCGACACTGCCCATGCTGCTGCCCATGCTGGTCTCCTCGGCGGTGAGGTCGGCAAACATGAGCGAGTTGCTGCTCGTGTAGTGCAGCGACATCAGAAACCCGAAGCAGAACGCCTGCGCGAGGATCATCCAGACGGGGGTCGCGGCGGTGACGGTGGCGAAAAGCGCTATGAGCACGCCGAGAGCCATGGTGTTGAACATGAGAATCCGCCGGTAGCCAAACCGGTTGAGGATGCGCGGCACGATCATCTTCAACGTCATCGCGGCGAACGGCTGCGGCATGATCAGCAGGGCCGAGTGGACGGCGGTGTAGCCAAGCCCGACCTGATAATAAAGCGGCAGCAGGAACGGCATTCCGCCGATGCCGAGCCGGGAGATGAAACTGCCGGTCACGGCGGTGCCGAAGGTGCGCTTGCGAAAGAGCGAGACGCGGAGCAGCGGATGCGGCGTGCGGAGCGAGTGCCGCGCGTAGATCAGCAGCAGGGCGAGCGACGCGCCCAGCATGGCGAGCACGTCGGGCAGGCTCGTGGAATGCTCCCCGAAAACCTCCAGCACGTGGGACAGGAGCGCGACGCCGACCCCGAAGAGCACGAATCCGGTGAAATCCAGCCGTTCGCTCCGCGCGGCCCGATAGTCGGGCATGTAGCGATAGACGAAAAACAGGCTGAGCAGGCCGATGGGCACGTTGATGAAGAAGATGAGGCGCCAATGGAAATATCCCACGATCGCGCCGCCGGCCAGCGGTCCGATCAGCGGCCCGATGAGGCCGGGGATGACAACGAAGCTCATTGCGCGGATGAGCTCCGATTTGTCGAAGGTGCGCACGATCGCGATGCGGCCCACCGGCATCATCATGGCTCCGCCGATTCCCTGGAGAATACGCGCCGCCACCAGAAACGGCACGCCGGTCGAGAGTCCGCAGAGCAACGACCCGAGGGCGAAGATGCCGATGGCCGAGGAAAACACCCTGCGCGTGCCGAACCGGTCGGCGATCCAGCCGCTGAGCGGGATGAAGAGCGCGAGGCTGAGGGTGTAGCTGGTGAGCGCCGATTTGAGGCTCAACGGCGCGACGCCGAGGGCGCCGGCGATCGTGGGCACCGCCGTGTTCAGGATCGTCATGTCCAGCGATTCCATGAAAAACGAAATCGCCACCAGCCACGGCAGGAGGCGTTTGATCGTTTCCAACGACGGAGGAGGAGCGGTCTGTGCTACGGGCATGGCGCGAGTCGTGAACGTGGTCTTGGTTTTGGAAAGGCCGCAGGCGGGCGCCTGTTCGACCGTCGGCGGACCTGTCGCGACGGATTATCCGCGAAGCGCGCCGGCGGACTGTTCGGCGAGAAACGAGGCGTAGGTTTTTTCCAGGCCGGCGCGCAGGGCGATGCGGGCTCGCCAGCCGAGCGACGTGAGGCGCGACACGTCCATGAGCTTGCGCGGCGTGCCGTCGGGCTTGCTGGAGTCCCAAAGGATTTTCCCCTTGAAGCCGGTGATCTCGGCGACGGCTTCGGTGAGTTCCTTGATGGTCACGTCGGTGCCGGTGCCGACGTTGATCCAGTCGGGCGGATTATCCTGCTTGATAAGAAAGGCGCAGGCGTCGGCGAGATCGTCCACGTGGAGGAACTCCCGCCTAGGCGTGCCGGTGCCCCAGGCGACCACCTCGGCCTTGCCGGCGAGGCGCGCCTCATGGAAGCGGCGGATGAGGGCGGGGAGAACGTGCGAGTTCTGCGGGTGGTAGTTGTCGCCCGGCCCGTAGAGATTGGTGGGCATCGCCGAGTGGAACAACACGCCGTGCTGCCTGCGGTAATACTGGCAAAGCTTGAGACCGGCGATCTTGGCGATGGCGTAGGCTTCGTTGGTGGGTTCGAGTTCGCCGGTGAGCAGGCAACTCTCGGACATCGGCTGCGGCGCGTGCTTGGGGTAGATGCACGAACTGCCGAGGAACAGCAGGCGCTTCACGCCGTGCCGCCAGGCGGCGTGGATGGTGTTGGAGGCGATGGCGAGGTTCTCCTGGAGGAAGTCCGCCGGGTAGGTGTTGTTGGCGTGGATGCCACCGACCTTGGCGGCGGCGATGATGGCCATCTCGGGTTTTTCGGCGGCGAAGAAGGCGTCGACGGCGGCCTGCGACGAAAGATCGAGCTCCTTGCGCGTGCGAAGGACGAGTGTCGCGCCGGCCTCGTGCCGGAAGCGCCGCACGAGCGCGGAGCCGACCATGCCGTTGTGACCTGCGATGTAGAGTTTCATGCTCCGTTGGCGGGGATGGGCCTGACCTCAGAGCGGCGGCAGCTTGGAGATCTGGGCCTCGCGTTTGGCGAGTTCGAGGTCGTGGTCGACCATGAGCTCAACGAGTTCCTTGAAGCGCACCTTGGGTTCCCAGCCGAGCTGCTTCTTGGCCTTGGCGGCATTGCCGATGAGCAACTCGACCTCGGCGGGGCGTTCGTAGCGCTGGTCGTATCGGATGTATTTTTCCCAGTCGAGACCGAGGCGGGCGAAGGCGACCTGGCAGAATTCCTTTACGCTGTGGGTCTCGTTGGTGCCCGCCACGTAGTCGTCGGGTTTGTCCTGCTGGAGCATCAACCACATCATCTCGACGTATTCCTTGGCGTAGCCCCAATCGCGCTGGGCGTCGAGGTTGCCGAGGTAGAGGCTGTCCTGCAGGCCGAGTTTGATGCGTCCGGCGGCGCGGGTGATCTTGCGGGTCACGAAGGTCTCGCCGCGACGCGGCGACTCGTGGTTGAAAAGAATGCCGTTGGACGCGTGCAGATTGTAGCTCTCGCGGTAGTTCACCGTGAGCCAGTGGGCATACATCTTGGCGCAACCGTAGGGCGAGCGCGGCCAGAAAGGAGTCCTCTCGGTTTGGGGCACCTCCTGCACCTTGCCGAACATTTCGGAGGACGAAGCCTGATAGTAGCGGACTTTTTCAACGAGGCCCGCCTCGCGGATGGCCTCAAGGATGCGCAAGGCGCCGAGACCCACGACATCGCCTGTGTATTCGGGGACGTCGAAGGAGACGCGCACGTGCGACTGGGCCCCGAGGTTGTAGACTTCGTCGGGCTGGAGCTTGTAGAGCAGCTTCACCATCTGCACCGAGTCGGCCAGATCGCCGTAGTGCAGGAACAGGCGCACTCCGTTGACGTGCGGGTCGTGGTAGAGGTGGTCGATCCGGCTGGTATTGAAGGTGGACGCCCGGCGGATGACGCCGTGAACCTCGTAGCCCTTGGCGAGCAGCAACTCGGCGAGATAAGAACCATCCTGTCCGGTGATGCCGGTGATGAGCGCTTTTTTCATGAAGGGGGCCAAGTTGCTGGCCCGCCCGATTGCGGGCAAGCCCGTATGTGGGGATTCCGCGAGCGTGCCATGTCGTCCGCCGGGTCATTGCTGGCGGCTCCGACCGTAGCGCGGCAGGGGTAAAATCTAGCCGTGTAAGAACAAAAACTAGCCGTGTGATAGAAAATCCTAGTCATGTAATAAGAAAAGCTAGCGCGGTAGGAATAAAACCGAGTGCGGTAAGATAAAAAGCTAGCGCGGTAATAAGAAAAGTTAGTCATGTAATAAGACAAACTAGCCATGTAATAAGATAAGTTAGCTAAGTAATATAAAAAGCTACCGATGTAACCGGATAAACTAGCCGTGTAGTCTGAAATGTTATCCGCGTGGGCGGATAAACTATCGGTGTAATAGTAAAAGTTGTCGGTGTAAGCGTAAAAACTATTGTCAAAAGGCCAAAAACCATCGAAAATACCCCGAAATGAGGTGCTGAACCCCTAAAAACGTCGATTTTACCCAAAAACAGGCCATCGGAGGCCGATTTTTCATCTTATGAGCGAAACCAACCCGACAATCCCCGCACCGGCGCTAAATCTGAAGCAAGTCACGAGTCTCTTGGGCCGCACGGAACGATGGATCGCGCTGCGCGAGCTGTGCAAGGAGCCTGTGCTGCCCGTCAATGAGCTGGGGCGACGGATGGGGCGGTCGCGGGGCATGGCCTCCCATCACATGGCGCTGATGCTCAAACTCGGCGTAGTGAAGTCGGTGTATGGCCGGATGTATTCGCTGACTCCCGCCTTCCGTCCGGCGCCCGGCACGTTTGAGATCGACTTCGGCCACTGCCTGGTGCGCCTCGACCGCCCGTCGTCCTGACCGTGTCCGCAGCTGATTGATAAAACTCGCCGCGCCCCTTTGGCGTGGTATCTCCTCCTCATGTCTTAGCCAAATCACCAAACCCCTTTGGCCTAAAAACTCTGATCGGCAAAACATGAAGCCCCAACATATGCTATCACTTTCTTTCGCCCTGCTTATTCTTGGATTCGGACTTATTATATTTCTTATGCCGTTTCTAAAATATCCGCCGGGAAAAGACGAAGTCGGGTATTTTATCGTGGGACGAAATAAAGAGAAAAATTATACAGAAGATGCCAGAAATGCATATTGGAGTGATCGGATTTCCACAGTTGGCAGCGCATTCTGTTTTATTTCAGCCATAGGATTATTCGGATTTTCCTGCACAAGAACCTATCGCAAGAAATGAAGATAAGCCAAAGGGGTCGCGGCGAGTTTGATCCATGAATGAATCCCTGAAAGAAAAACACCCATGAAACCCAGCACCGCATTTCTATGGGCCGCCGTCGCTCTACCCCTGTCGTGGCTCGCCGCTGTCGGGGCCGACACGTCGCACAATTTCACCCGGTGGGAGAAAGATATCGCAGCCTTTGAGCAGGCCGACCGGGTCGCTCCACCGCCCAAAGGAGCGCTCCTCTTCACCGGGGCCTCCTATATCACCCGATGGACCACGCTCGCGCAGGATTTCGCGCCGTTCACGGTCATCAATCGCGGCTTCGGGGGTTCCGAGATCGCGGACGTCACCCATTTCGCCTCGCGGGTGATTTTCCCCTACGAGCCCCGCGCCATCTACCTCCGCTCCGGGGGAAACGATCTCGCGCGAGGAGCCTCGGCCGAGCAGGTGTTCGCCGATTTCAAGGAGTTCGCAGCCGCCGTGCACGCGAAGCTGCCCGACACAGACATCGTCTTTTTGTCGCTCACTCCCAGCATCGCACGCCGGAAGCAAGCGGACAAGGAGAAGGCCCTGAATGCGCTCGTGGCCGACTACACCAAGGGCAAACCCCATCTCCGCTACCTCGACACCTATGACATGGTGCTCGGCCCCGATGGCCAACCCCGCCCGGAGCTTTTTGCCAAGGACGGGCTCCATCTGAACGCCGAAGGCTATAAGGTATTCGCCGCGCGCATCCGTCCCGAGTTGAGCAAATGACCGAAGAACCGCCGGCAACGCATACCCGATCCCCGATTTTTCAGGATCGGCCCTGGCCCGACAACAACGGTGTTCCTATCAACGCCCACGGCGGCGGCGTGATGTTTCACCGGGGCGTCTATTACTGGTTCGGCGAGAGCTACCGCGACGCGAACAGCACGGAACCGCAGGCGACCGGGGTGCGCTGCTATTCCTCGACCGATCTTTGTAACTGGAAAGACGAGGGGATCGTCCTGGCGCGGGTGAAAGATCCGCGGAGCGAGATCACCGAGGGGTGCGTCATCGAGCGGCCCAAGGTGATCTACAACGCGACGACCCGGAAGTTCGCGCTGTGGTTTCACCTGGAACTCAACGGCGAGGGCTACAAGGCGGCGCGCAGCGGGGTGGCGGTGGCCGACAGGCCGACCGGACCTTACGTCTATCTCCGCTCCGAGCGACCCGACGCGGGCACCTGGCCCATCAATGCGACCGAGGCGCAGAAGGCCGGCCCCAAGGAGGTCGAGGCGCTCAAGGGCATGTCCTTCAGCGGCGGTCCGAGCCCGGAGACGCCCAAGCATAACCTGCTGGCGCGGGACTTTCACGGCGGCCAGATGGCCCGCGACATGAATCTCTTCGTCGATGACGACGGGAAGGCCTACCACCTATTCGCCTCGGAAGAGAACAGCACCCTGCACCTTTCGCGGTTGAGCGACGATTACCTCTCCCATTCCGGGGAATGGGTGCGCCTGTTCGAGTACAAGTGGAACGAGGCTCCGGCCCTCTGCAAACACAAGGGTCGCTACTGGATGATCAGTTCGGGTTGCACCGGCTGGGCGCCCAACCCGGCGCGCTCCGCCGTGGCCGACTCCATCTGGGGACCGTGGAAGGAGCTGGGCAACCCGTGCATCGAGGACGCCCCGACCGGCGAGACCCTCAAGCTGACGCCATCCCAATGGAAGGAACTCGGCTATCCCTCCGTCGGGGGGATCCCCCGAAAATACACCTTGGGGGCCGACCATACTTTCGGCGGCCAAAGCACCTGCCTCCTGCCCATCGACGGCAAGCCGGGCGCCTTCATCGCGATGTTCGACGTTTGGCGTCCGACAAATCTGATGACCAGCGGCTATGTCTGGCTGCCCGTGGTTTTCGGGCGGGATCGTTTCACCGTCACATGGAGCGACCCCTTGCATCCGTCCTTGTTGGACGGGCGGGCGACCTGCGGGTGACGAATAACAGGCTTGCCGTGCTGGGTGCCCGCCTGAATTGATCAACGCTCATGAAATCATTCAAGCTTCTCGCTTGCTTGGTTACCCTCCAGTTTATGAGCGGTCTTACCCTCCTAGAGGCCGCTCCCCCTCAGGCCTTCCGCAAGTGGGCCGACAGTTCCGGCCGGGTGATCACCGCCCGGCTGCTTGACGTGCCCGACGCCAACAGCATCAAGATCGAACGGGAGGACGGGCGGGTTTTCACCGTGGCCGTCACTGGTTTTTCCAAGGAGGATCAGGCTTATGTCGCGCGTCAGCGGGCCGAGATGGGTGCGTCCGCGAAGGGGGACAAGGGCGCGGCCGCCTCCCCGTGGAGCGAGCTTGATGCCCCGACGTGGGAGAACCTGAGCCATGCCGGCAGTATGCAAGGTTCAACCTACATCAATACGCCGTTCAAAGAAGTGCTTGAGCTTTTGAACCGCCGGCTGGCCGCCGCAGGAACCAAGACGACTGGTGGCACCGTCCTTGAAATCCGCACCGAACCTGTGGATATGGCATCCAGGCTCCAGCTTAAGGGCGAGTTATCGATCATGAATTTCGCCTCGTTCATCAAGGAGATCGCCCGCGTCAACAATCTCGCGGTCAAGATGGATAAGGGCGGCCAAATTGTTTTGCTCGATAAGACGGCGCCCTTGGAATTTTTGGGCGTGACCGTGCCGCGCTAGCCGAATCGGGCGCGGGCACCAAACCCCGATGATTCACTTCCGCGCGATCGGGGGCGTCAAAAACTGCGGATGACGTTCAATCTGCTTTTCGAAGGCGGGTTTCCCGGCGTCGGGTAGTCCGGCTGGGAATTGGGAACCGCTGCGCCGCCAGCGCGCGAGCCAATCTGCGCCGAGGAGACATGGAGAGGAGGGATGACCGGCGGCGCCGCGGGCTGTTGAGAAGGCGAGGGTGGTGTCGGCTTTCGGTCCTGTTCCCACGCCTGCGCCTACAAAGAATCCCGAGCTGAGCAACGCCACCCGCACGGCGGTGGACGCGGAGTAGGTGTAGAGCTCGGCGGCCTTTGGGCGGCAGTGATTGAAAATGCGGGCGAAGACGGCGGGCGTCCACAGGCCGGCGTCGGTCTTGGCGGAGAAGGGATCGTAGTAGATGAGATCGGGGACGGGCGACGACTCCAGAAAGTCGAGGAAATCGCCATTGAGCAGTTCCCAGGCGAGCAGACCCGATGCGTGCCGCCAGTGTCCCGTTTCGAGCAGTTGATAAGGAGCGCCGTGCCGCAGGTGGGGAAAGCGTCCGGCGTCGTTGGCCGCGAGTTTCAACGGGTCCAGATCGCACTCGAAACTGACCAGCCGCAGCAGACGCAAGGCATCCGCGCCGACGACGGAGAACTGTTGCTCAAAGCAGTGAATCGCAGCCATGGCGTTGGAAGCCGCGCCGAGGCCCACGTCCCAGATCACCAACTCATCCGATGATGTTTCCGTTTTGAGGAGGCGGGAGGCGAGACAGGACTGATCGACGTAGAGCCGTTGCGCCTCGTCGCTCGGGGCGGAGACGGAATGCATGATCTCGCCGGAACTGAGCTGGCGGATGCTGGAAAACCCCTTCGTGGACGTGACGATCTCGTAATCGCCGAGATGCCTGGGGCGGGCGATGCGGAGTTTTTTCGGGTGAACGCTGGGGTTGTCCTCGTCCTCGCGGACGAGTTCGAAGCGCTTCTTTTCATAGTAGGCGAGAAAGTCGCCCTGCAAAATACTCGCACGGATTTCCCTCATCAGCCGGTGGTAAAACGCGATGTTGTGAATGCCGAGGAGATGCCAGCCGAGGCCCTCGTCGGCTTTGACGAGGTGATGGAGATAGGCGCGCGAATAGGTTTTGCAGGTGTGGCAGTCGCACGCGGCGTCGAGCGGCTCCTCCTGAAGTTTATAGACGGAGCGGCGGAAATGCAGTTTCCCGTGGGAGGTGAAGGCGGTGCCGCGCTGGGCCAGTTGCGACGGGATGATGCAGTCGAACATATCGACGCCCCGGTGCACGGCTTCGAGGATGTCGATGGGCGTGCCGACGCCCATGAGATAGCGCGGGAGGTTTTTGGGAAGATGGTCGGTGACGAGGCCGGTGAACTCGTAGCGTTGCTCGTGGGTTTCGCCCACGGCGAGGCCGCCGATGGCTAGACCGTCAAAGGGGAGAGACCGCAGGAACGCGGCGCTTTTTTTGCGGAGGTCGTGGTGGCAGGCGCCTTGGACGATGCCGAAAAGAGCCTGGGGCGAATCGCCGCGGGCGCGGAGCGAGCGTTCGGCCCAGCGGTGGGTGAGGTTCATGGCCGCCTCGGCCTGCACGTAGGGCGCGGTCGAGGGGATGCACTGGTCGAGCACCATCATGATGTCGCTGCCGATCGTCTTCTGCATCTCGATGCTGGATTCGGGAGAGAGCAGGTGGTTGGTCCCGTCAACGTAGCTTTTGAAGCGGGCGCCATCCTCGTTCATGGAGCGTTCGCTCGGAAGGGAAAAAATCTGGAAGCCGCCGGAGTCGGTCAGCACGGGCCGGTCCCAGTTCATGAAGCGGTGGATGCCGCCGAATTTTTTAAACACCGCCGGACCGGGCCGAAGAAGCAGGTGATAGGTGTTGGCGAGGAGGACGCTGGAGCCGGCGGCCTTGAGAGTCTCGACGGTCTGGGACTTCACGGTCGCTTGCGTGCCAACCGGCATGAAGACCGGGGTCTGAACCTCGCCGTGAAGTGTCCGGAAGGTCGCCGCGCGCGCTTTTGATCCGCTGGATTCTTGGTCGAGGGTGAAGGGGAGACGGGACATTGTGCGGGTTGGCGAAGGGAAGTATTGCCAGCCAGTAGGGGGAAGTTTCCGGCACAAGCGAAGTCCTTTGTTGCGGGGACGCGTCCCCGTGGTTTGCTGGACCATGAAAATAAAATCGGCGGTTTTTCAGGTGAGCGCCCCGGACTTGAAGTCGTGTCCCAAATCCGCGCTGCCGGAGTTCGCCTTCATCGGGCGTTCCAACGTGGGCAAGTCCTCCCTGATCAACCTCCTCGCGGAACGCCGTGAACTCGCCAAGGTTTCCGTCACGCCGGGTAAGACCAAGTTGATCAATTTTTTCATCATGAACGGATGCTGGACGTTGGTGGACTTGCCGGGCTACGGCTACGCCAAGGCCGCCAAGACGGAGCGGGCCGCCTTCAACAAGTCGGTGAACGATTACCTGGCGAAACGCCGGAACATCGCCTGCGTCTTCGTCCTGATCGACTCGACCTTGCCGCCTCAGCGCATCGACTTGGAGTTCATCGCCTGGCTGGACGGCAGCGGCGTGCCGTTCGTGCTGCTTTTCACCAAGACGGACAAACAGTCGGCGAACCGCATGAACGCCCAGCTTGCGGTGTTCAAGACGGCGTTGAGCGAATTGAGGTCGGAGTTGCCGGCAATGTTCATCAGCTCCGCGAGGACAAAAAGCGGGCGGACCGAAATCCTGAATTTCATCCAGGAAAGTCTGGCGGTCAGCCCGCGAATCGAGGCTTGAGCGAAGGCGGTCATCACGGGCTGAGTTGCTCCATGGTGTCGTCAGGCAACGTCACAATCTGTCCCGGCATTTGGGTGGGTGGTTCGGCCGAGGCCGACAAGGCGGACTCGTGGAGAGGAACAAACAAGTTGATTTCCTCGTGGATCATGAGGTCCAGATGCAGCTGAAAATTACCCGACAGTGCATCATGAGAGCCCCAGTGCAGACGGTGTGTATTCAGAAACGACATAGGATTTGGCAGGTTGTGTGGTCAGCCGACACCATGTGATAGCATATGCGATGCCATCCGGCCCGGTGCCCCGATGTTTCCCAATCTGGCGGCCTCCCTTGGTTCGCCTTCATCTGCCTTAGCTCAGAAATTTATTCGACCAGACTTCATGATAGCTTCTAACAAACTACGATCAATGCGTGCCTGTTTTATAGGGAAACATACATCGGTCGGCCTTGTTATGTTTCAGGTCCTGAGATTGAGTGCGTCGTTTAATGTGTGCACAATTTTCACCGGAAGAAGAAACCCTGTTCGAAAAGACCGGCGCCACCGTGCTGAAGCGGCTGCGCAAGACACGCAATCCGGCCGATCTCCTTTCGGCTATCAGCAGCGCGCACAAGGAGTTTGACCGCGCCTTCGCATCGGCTCCCGCCGATGCCCGGGGAATGGTCGCGTGTCGCGCGGGTTGCGACGCCTGCTGCCATGTCCCCGTGGGTGTGCAGGCTCATGAGGTGCTCATCGCAGCCCAGCATGTGCAGACGCATTTTTCGCCCGAGGAGCTTGACGCGTTGATCGCGCGGGCCGCCGCCCATCGCGAGGCCTTTGCCGGGCGTTCCAACGCCGGGCGAACGGCGCTGAAAACACCCTGCGTGCTGCTGCGCAACGGAAGCTGCTCGATTTACGGGGCGCGGCCCGAGGCCTGCCGCTCGCACCACAGCAATAACGCCGAAGCCTGCCGCACCAATCTTGCGAGCGGACGCGAGGATATCGACGTCTATATCCCCCGGGTTCGTGGCCGGATGTTTGCCGTCATGCTGGCGATTGATCAAGCCGTGGCGGAAGCGGGTTTTGACGGACACGCCTATGATTTTGGCTCGGCATTGCACGAGGCGCTCATCAACAACCTGTGCGCCGTGCGCTGGGTCCAGCGTCAGCCGGCGTTTCCCGAGTCCTGCCGTGAAGCGTCGGAAATGGACGATGGCGATTCCGGCGTGATGCATGCGGAGGGGTATTTTCAGTAAGGCATCGGTTACGGCACCGCGCCCGCCGTGGTGACGATGCGGTAAAGCTGGTCGCCCGCGCGGACTTTCCCCGGCACGGCGAAGGCGGCGATCACGCCTTTTTCCGCCCGTGTGGCAGGAACACCTTCTTCACCGATCCGTAGCTCGGTCACTTTCGTGCGAATGGCTCCGGTTGTGGCGCCCAGAATCCATACGTCATCACCGACCGAGATCGGTTCCCCGCGCACGAGGACTTCGGCGACGCCGAGGCGCGGATAATATTTCACGATTTTGCCGAAAAAAACCTTTTTTTCGGTCGCTTGGGGCTGCGACGAGACGGTCCACTCGCCGAGGGTTTTACCAAGGTAATACCCTCCTTCCCAGAATCCCCTGTTAAAGACCATCTTCAGTTCCGCCATCCATTCGCCCGACTCGCTCTTGGCGCGGAAAGTGCCGTCTTGCCAGGCCGCAATGCCTTCGCGGTAAACGCGCACGACCGTCGAAACGTAATCGGCCGCGCGTCCGCGTCCTTCGATTTTCAAGACCGCCACGCCGGCGTCGAGGATCTGATCGAGAAACGGCAGCGTGCAGAGATCCTTCGGCGACATAACCTGGTGCCCCTCGATCACGAGTTCGCTCCCAGTCTCCTTGTCGGTGACGAGGTAGTTGCGCCGACAGGGCTGGAAACAGGCGCCGCGGCTGGCGGAGGCCTTCGGCCCGTAAAGCGACAGGCTCATCTGGCATTTTCCGGCAAAGGCCACGCAGAGTGCGCCGTGGGCGAAGATCTCGATCTGCACGAGCCGTCCGGACGGTCCCAAAATCTTTCGCTCGCGGATGCCGGCGATGATCCCGCGGATTTGGTCGAGACCGAGTTCGCGGGCCAGCACGATCACGTCGGCGAAGACGGAGAAGAACTGTACGGCTTCCAGGTTCGTGACGTTGGCCTGCACGGAAAGATGGACCGACAGGCCCTCGGCGCGGGCGATTTGCAGCACCGCCGGGTCTGCCGCGATGACGGCATCCACGCCCGCCTTTTTGGCTTTTTGGCAGAGCATCGTGGCCGCTTCCAACTCCCCGTCGAAGAGGATGGTGTTGAGGGTGAGATAAGACTTGGCGCCAAATTTGCGGCACTTGGCGGTGATCTCGCGGAGGTCTCCCGCCTCGAAATTATTGGCGGAGCGCGCCCGCATGTTGATTTTTCCAACGCCGAAATAGACGGAATCGGCTCCGGCCTTGAGCGCGGCGGACAGAGATTCCCACGAGCCGGCGGGAGCCATGAGCTCGATGATTTTATCAGTGGAGTTGCGCGGCATGTCGGTGGGCGATTTTTTGATTCTTCGTCACGTTCAGCGGATAAACGCGAGAAAGAACCTTTTCCCCGGGCCGTGTTCACCAATTTTCGGTTGAGATAAATGAGGAGACGAGGTGGGGCATGACGAGGAAGGCGCCGGATGTCCGGCCGTCCTCACATGCCGTAAACCACGTTGCTCCGGTATCAACCGAAAGAATACAGCGAGGTCGTTTGTTCTGAGAAGTGCGCGAAAAAGGTGCTGTGTCATGCGCAGCGCCTTGGGTATAAATCCGGGAATACTCGGCTCAGAGGTATTTATCCGTGACCGCGCCTTCGGAGGCGGTGCTGACGAGCTTGGCGTATTTGGCGAGAACGCCGCGGGTTTCCTTCGGGGGAAGCGGCTTCCAGGCTTTCATGCGAGCGGCATACTCGGCATCGGGAATGAGGAGGCTGATGGTGTTCTTGACCGCGTCGATCTCGATGAGGTCGCCGTTGCGCACGATGGCGATGGGGCCGCCCATGGCTGCCTCGGGCGTGATGTGGCCGACATCGAAACCGTGCGAGCCGCCGGAGAAACGTCCGTCGGTGATGAGCGCGACGTCCTTGATGAGACCGCGGCCGGCGATGGCGCTGGTGGGCGAAAGCATTTCGCGCATGCCGGGGCCACCGACGGGGCCTTCGTTGCGGATGACGACGACGTCGCCCTTGACGACGTCGCCGCGCAGGACGCCTTGGAGCGCGTCTTCCTCACCTTCGTAGACCTTGGCGGGACCCTTGAAGTAGAGGCCTTCCTTGCCGGTGATCTTGCCGACGGCGCCGCCGGGGGCGAGGCTGCCGTGGAGGACGCGGAGGTGGGTTTCCTTTTTGATGGGCTGGCCCCAGGGGCGGATGATGTCCTGCTCGGCGGGATAGGCGCCGTAGGGTTTCACGTTCCTGAGCGACTCGGCGACGGTTTCGCCGGAGACGGTGAGGCATTCGCCGTGGAGGAGGCCGCGGTCGAGGAGCATCTTCATCATCGGGCGGATGCCGCCGATGCGGATGAGGTGGCTCATGCCGTATTTGCCGAAGGGCTTCACGTCGGCGAGGAGCGGGATCTTTTCGCCGATGACCTTGAAGTCTTCGAGGGTGAGGGGAACCTCGGCGGAGTGGGCGATGGCGAGGAGATGGAGGATGAGATTGGTCGAGCCGCCGAGGGCGAGGCACACCATGATGGCGTTTTCGAAGGCGTGGCGCGTGAGGATGTCGCGTGGTTTCACACCTGTCTTTAGCATGGCCATGATGGCGGCGCCGGCGCGTTCGCAGTCTTCGCGTTTCTCTTTGCCGATGGCGAGCTGGGCGGAGCTGTTGGGGAGGCTCATGCCGAGGGCCTCGATGGCGGTGGCCATGGTGTTGGCGGTATACATGCCGCCGCAGGAGCCGGGGCCGGGGATGGCGGAGGACTCGACTTCCTTCAGGCCGGCGTCGCTGAGCTCGCCCTTGGCGTGTTTGCCGACGGCCTCGAAGACGGAGACGATGTCGAGGGGCTTTTTCTGGTCGCAGTCGCCGGGGGTGAAGCCGGGGAGGATGGTGCCGCCGTAGACGAAGACCGCGGGGCGGTTGAGGCGGGCGATGGCGATCATCGCGCCCGGCATGTTCTTGTCGCAGCCGCCGATGGCGACGAGCCCGTCGAAGCCCTCAGCCGCCACGGCGGTCTCGATGGAGTCGGCGATGACGTCCCGGGAAACGAGGCTGTAACGCATGCCTTGCGTGCCCATGCTGATGCCGTCGGTAACGGTGATGGTGTTGAAATAAACGGCCTTGCCGCCGGCGGCGTTGACGCCTTTGCGGGCGTGGTCGCTGAGGTCGCCGAGATGGACGTTGCAGGGCGTCATGTCGCTCGCGGAGGCGGCGACGGCGATCTGGGGCTTATTGAAGTCGTCGTCCGTGAAACCGACGGCGCGCAGCATGGAACGGGCGGGAGCGCGGTCGTTGCCGTCAACGACGACGGCGGAATAGGGGCGGGGAGTGGCGTTCGGGGGCGTGGAGCACATGGTTGGAAACCGTGGATTAAAACGGGTCGCAGGCGGCGCGGGCAAGTCCCATGTCGCGGTGCCGGAGTCGGTGGCCGTGGTTCGGTAATTTCCAGGGTTGCGTCAACTCGCGCGGGCCGCATCACTTCGGTCTTTCATTCGCATGGCGTTTAATCTCAAAAAAGTGCTCAAGGCGCTGCTCTTCTCGTCGAGCCAGCCGATTTCGGTCAAAGACATCCAGGCGTTGTTCACGCGCTTCCACGACCAGAACGCGCTGCCGCTTGTCGGTGCGGAACCGCAGGCCATTGCGGGCGGACAATCCCCCTTCGAAGCCGCCGAGATAGAGATTCCCAACGAGGAGATTTCTTCGCCAGCCAACGATGGCGCCGAGGCGGTTGTCGCCGCGCCCACGGAAACCGACGAGGAACTTTATCAAGATGTGCCCTCGCTCATCACCGCCGCGCAGATCCGTGAGGCAATGGACGAACTCGCCGCCGAGTTGCGTGCGGCCAACGACATTTACCTGCTCATCGACGGCGCCAACGGCTACCGCCTCGTCACGCATCCGCGTTTCGCCCGCTGGATTCGCATTCTGCGCGACGAACCTGCGCCGGTGAAACTCACGCAGTCGGCCCTCGAAACCCTCGCCATCATCGCCTATCGCCAGCCGGTCACGCGAAGCGAGATCGAGTCGATCCGCGGCGTGTCCGCCGAGGCCGGCCTTAGCAAACTTCTCGAGCGCGAGCTCGTTTACATCGTTGGCCGCGCCGATCTGCCGGGGCGTCCGCTGCAATACGGCACGACGGACAAGTTTTTGGAGTTCGTCGGGGTGAAATCCTTGGTCGAACTGCCCGCCTCCGACGTGCTTTCGCCGCGCCAGATCGACGAGTGGATCAAGAACGCCACAAACGCCACGCCTCCGGCCGACGCTGAGATGGGTTTGCCGCTGGAGGAAGGGGAGGGCGTTTCGCCGAATTTCGAACCCGTCGAGGTCGAGCATCACGCGCATGCCGACATTGCCGCCGAGCCTCATCCCGCCTCCGACCCCGCCACGCCCGAAGACAAAACTTCCGCCTAAGCCATGGACCCGCTCCAACCCATCCGGGAAAAAATAGACGCGCATGACCACCAGCTCGTCGAGCTGCTCAACAGCCGACTCGCGCTCGCCGCCGAGATCGGCAAGCTCAAGCGCACTTCCGGCAGCCAGATTTATGTGCCGGAGCGCGAGGATGCCGTGTTGCGCAAGGTTTCCGCGCTCAACCACGGGCCGATAAAAAATGAGGCGCTGCAGGCCATCTACCGCGAGATCATGTCGGCGGCCATCGCCTTGGAAAAACCGCTGCTTATCGCCTACCTTGGCCCGGAGGCGAGCTACACGCACGCCGCCGCGATGAAGAAATTTGGCGCGAGCGTTGATTACCATGCGATGCCGACCATCGGGGACATCTTCGTCGCCTTGGAAAAGGGCGAGGTCGATCATGCGGTCATCCCCATCGAGAATTCAACCGAGGGCTCCGTGCGCGAGGCCATCGACAGCTTTGCCGAAAGCGACCTGAAGATCGTCGCCCAAATCTACCTCGACATCAGCCACGCGCTCATCTCGGCCACGCCGCTGGAAAAAATCGAGAAGGTCTATTCCAAGGACACGGCGCTCGCGCAGTGCCGCCTTTGGATTCAGCGCCACCTGCCGCACGCCCAGCTCATTGATGCGCCCAGCACGACCCGCGCGGTGCAGATTGCCAAGGAGACGCCCGGTGTTGCCGCCATCGCCGGTGAACTTGCCGCCCAATTTTACAACGTTCCGGTGCTCGCCAAAGGCATCCAGGACAAGGCCGACAACACGACGCGCTTCTTCGTGCTTGGCAAAAAACCGTCCGGCCCCGTCGGTGGCGGTCGCGATATGACGAGCCTGCTCATCTCCCTCGGTGACGAGGCGGCGTCGCATTCCGGTTCGTTGCTGAAGATGCTTTCACCCTTCAGCGAGCGTGGCATCAACCTCTCCAAGATCGAGTCGCGCCCGAGCAAACGTCGCCCGTGGGACTATTATTTTTTCATCGACGTCACCGGCCACTACGAGGACGCCGCCATGAAGGAGGCCGTCGCCGAGCTGCGGAAATTCTGTCCGCTCGTGAAGTGGATGGGCAGCTACCCGGTGATCACGCCGTGAGTGGCGTGGGTGGATAGTTTTTGCTCACGAAAAAGCGGAGCCGAAAAGTGCCGCCTTCTGATTAAAGAAAAACGGCTTGGCTGACTTACCGTGCGATGAGTTTCAGGAACTCGTCGTTGTTTTTCGTCTTCGAGAGGCGGGCGATCATCGTGTCGGTGGCCTCTTCAATTTTTTGGGCGACGAGGGCGCGGCGGAAGAAGTGAATGCCTTCGAGTTTTTTGGCGTCGATGAGCAGCTCTTCTTTGCGCGTTCCGGAGGCCTGAATGTTGATGGCCGGCCAGAGGCGCATCTCGGCGCACTTGCGGTCGAGCACGAGGTCGCTGTTGCCGGTGCCTTTGAACTCCTGAAAGATGACGTCGTCCATGCGGCTGCCGGTCTCGACGAGCACGGAGGCCACGATGGTGAGCGAGCCGCCTTCCTCGATGTTGCGGGCGGCGGCAAAGAGCTGGCGGGGCTTTTCGAGGGCACGTACATCCAGGCCGCCGGATCCGGTGCGGCCGGAGTTTTTCAAGGTGTTGTGGGCGCGGGCGAGGCGGGTGATCGAGTCGATGAACATGACGACGTCGCGGCCCACCTCTGTGAGGCGCTTGGCGCGCTCGATCGCCATATCGGCGATGCGCACGTGGCTGTCCACGTTCTCGTCGTTGGATGAGGCCCAGATCTCGGCGGGGACGCTGCGGCGGAAGTCGGTGACCTCCTCGGGGCGTTCGTCCACGAGGAGAATCATGACGTGGCACTCGGGATGGTTTTGAAGGACGCCCAGCGCCATGTCGCGCAGAAGGGTGGTCTTGCCGGTGCGGGGCGGGGCGACGATGAGGCCGCGGGTGCCCTTGCCGATGGGGCAGAACAGATCGACGGCGCGGGTGGTCATGCGACCGTCCTTCAGCTCCATCTTGAGCTGCTTGTCGGGCGACATGCTGGTGAGGGCGGTGAACTCGGGGCGGAACTTGCGATCCTCGATGCTCATGCCGTCGACGGCCTCGATGAACTTCATCTTGGCATTGGGAAACTTGCCTTCGGCGGGCCAGGCGGTGCCGGCGATATGGCTGCCTTGGCGAAGCTTGAAGCGGCGGATAAGTTCCTTGGGCACGAACGTATCCGTCATCCGGCGTTTGCCGTAGCGAGTGAGATCGAGGAGTTGGCCGTTGCCGCCTTTTTGGATGTCGATGTCGAGGACGCCTTCAACTTGAACGAGATTTTCGGGTGGGCGCTCAAATGGGACGGCTGGCGGCAAGGGTGCGGCGACCGAGGGGGCGGCTGGAATGGACTCGGAGGCAGCCATTTCGGCCGGATGTGGGTCAGGGTTATTAGCCATGGATATAAAAATGATGAATGATGCTGCTACGGATGCTTGACGCGGAAAGCCCGCGACTGGATAAAGGCTTGAGTGTGAGGTCCGCGATGAACGTGGACTTTAAAAGAAGCCTATACCCTCTGACTAACGTGACGGACCAAACGACCACTTCAGTTACCCGCGATAAACGGGTCTTTAAGCCTTCGGCCGAGTTTCAACGCCAAGCAAATCTTGGGAGTTATGCCGCTTATAAGAAGCTGTATAATGAATCTGTCAATAGCCCAGAAAAATTCTGGGAGCGGCAGGCCAAAGAGTTGCTCGTCTGGCGCAAGCCTTTCAAGAAAGTCCTCCAGTGGGACGCCCCGCACGCGAAGTGGTTCTCCGGTGGCAAACTGAACGTCTCCGAGAACTGCCTCGACCGCCACCTCGGCACCGCGCGTGAAAACAAGGCCGCGTTAATTTTCGAAGGCGAGCCGGGCGATGTCCGCACGATCACTTACAAGCAGCTGCATTTCCACGTCTGCCGTCTCGCGCATATTTTTGAGAACATGGGCATCGGGGCTGGCGACCGCGTGGCGCTTTACCTGCCGATGATTCCTGAGGCGGTCATCGCGATGCTGGCCTGCGCCCGCGTCGGTGCGGTTCACACCGTCATCTTTGGCGGCTTCAGCTCCGAGGCCATCAAGGACCGGCTCAACGATTGCAAGGCCAAGCTCGTCATCACCGCCGACGGCGGCTGGCGGCGCGGCAAGGTCATCGAGCTCAAGGCCAACGTGGACAAGGCGCTCGACGACTCTCCGACCGTCCAGGCCGTCATCGTCGTCAAGCGCACCGGCACGCCCGTCACCATGGTCGAGGGTCGCGATGTCTGGTGGAGGGAGGCTTGGGATGGCGCTCCGAACAAGCATGAGGCGAAGGCATTCGATTCCGAGCACCCGCTCTTCATTCTCTACACGTCCGGTTCGACCGGCAAACCAAAGGGTGTTCTCCACACGAGTGCGGGCTATCTGCTCGGCGCCAAGTTGAGCAGCCACTACGCCTTCGATCTCAAGGAAACCGACCGTTACTTCTGCACGGCGGACATCGGCTGGATCACCGGTCATAGTTATGTCGTCTACGGCCTGCTTTCCAACGGCTCGACGGTGTTCATCTATGAAGGCGCGCCCAACGAGCCCGGCCCCGACCGATTCTGGCAGATGATCGACCGTCACGGCCTCACCATCTTCTACACCGCGCCCACCGCCATCCGCGCATTTATGCGCTGGGGTGACAACTACGTCCTGCGCCATCGTCTCGACTCGCTGCGTCTGCTCGGCTCCGTCGGCGAGCCCATCAGCCCCGAAGCGTGGAAATGGTTCCACAGAATGATCGGCAAGGGACGCTGCCCGATCGTGGACACGTGGTGGCAAACCGAGACCGGCTCCATCATGATCGTGCCGTTGCCCGGCGCGGTGCCGATGAAGCCCGGTTCTGCTTCGATGCCATTCTTCGGTGTTGTCCCCAAAGTCGTGGACGACAAAGGCAAGGAGGTGCCGCGCGGTACCGAAGGCAAGCTCATCATCTCCAAGCCGTGGCCCTCCATGCTCCGCACGCTCTGGGGCGACGACGCCCGCTTCGCGAAAACTTATTTCAGCGACTATCCCGGCATCTATTTCACCGGCGACGGCGCGAAGCAGGACAAGGACGGCTATTTCTGGATCATCGGCCGCGTGGATGACGTTCTCAACGTCTCCGGCCATCGCATCGGCACCGCCGAGGTCGAAGCCGCCCTGGCCACGCATCCCGCCGTGGCGGAAGCCGCCGCCGTGGGTCGCCCCGACGAACTCAAGGGCCATGCGCTCGTGGTGTTCGTCTCCCTCAAGACCGGCATCGAGGCCAGCGACAAACTCAAGGACGAGCTGCGCGCCCACGTTGGGCATGAGATCGGCTCCCACGCCAAGCCCGACACCGTACGATTCGCCGCCGGCCTGCCCAAGACCCGCTCGGGGAAAATCATGCGCCGCATCCTCAAGGAGATCGCCGCCGGTCGCGAGGTGAAAGGCGACACGAGCACCCTGGAGGATTTTGCCGTCGTCGCCGCGTTGCAGACGGAGGAGTGATTTTCACGCCCCGGCCCCGAACCATTTGCCACGGGCCGGGTCTCAGTTTGCAGTTGAAGTGATCTTCATGCGTGATTGTCTGACTCGTTCCCCTATGCAGTTGCTCTTCCCGGCACATCCCTTGGCTCGTCGATCGGGTGTCCGTTCGCGGATATCCGATGGGCGTGCTTTCACGCTCATCGAGCTGCTGACCGTGATCACCATCATCGGAATATTGATGGCCATTTCTCTCGGTGTTTTTTCCGGGGTCAAAGAGCGTGCCGCCGTGGCGCAGGCGAGATCGGAACTCGCCAGCCTTTCGGTGTCTCTGGAAAGTTATAAACGCCAATATGGCGATTATCCATATGCGACTCAAGCGCCAGCTCCGGGTAGTGCGGTTGTCGTCACGGGTGTTAACATCGCTTCAGGCACGGCTCAGTATGATTTTTTCAACTCTATGGCAGGGCTTTATGGCCCATGGAATTATGTCACTTCGACAAGGGCTGTGTTGACCAATGGCCGGTCTTTTGTCGATCTCGGGAAATTCACTTTGGAGCAGCCCGGAGTCTATCCCGATCCGGCCAATGCGAAACCTGCGGTAAACTCCTTCCTCGACCCTTGGGGACGGCGTTATCTTTATTATTATATCCCACCGGTTATCACGTCTGGAGTGCTCACTACTCCCTCCAAATACGTTCTCTACTCCGTCGGTCCTGGCTCAGATTTAACGAGCAGTCAGATACAAGACACCTCGCCGCCTTCTGCGGCCGGTATCGTCGCTTATACGGACGCCGTCAATGCCAAGCACATCTATGCCAATCGCTAACTGTTTTTTATGATCCCACGTTCTTCCTCCCCCAAAGCGTTTACCTTGATCGAACTTCTCACGGTGATTGCGATCATTGGCATTTTGATGGCTATTATCTTTCCTATGGTGGGAGCCGTGAGGGTAGCCGCAAATAAAGCGAAGGTGAAGGTCATGTTCTCCCAGTGGGCGACCGCGATGGGGCAGTTCAAGCAGGAATACGGTTATTTTCCCCAGGTTGATAGCGGCGGCACCGCCAATAAAGTGAATCCCGCCGCTTTCATCGGTGCGTTGACCACCCGTAGTGCGACCACTGGGACCGTTCTTCCTACAACTGACACGAATCTCTGCGGTAATGTACGGCTGAATGTGTATTTCACCATTGCCGACACGGAAATAGACAAGACAACCACTCCCTATCAACTTGTGGATGCCTTTGGTAATCGCGATTTCGGGGTTATCTATGACAAAGATGGGGATGGTTTGATCACGACAACCGACTGTCCATCAGGAGCACCAGCGGTGACTGCGGTAGGTGGCGGCACTTTTACCCCGTCGCCGACCGTTTTGCCACTGCCCGTCGTGACTTCTCCCAGCACGGCCATTCGCGCCAATGTCTTGTTTTATTCTGCCGGTGTAGGCGGTTCTGGCACGGTGAAATCATCCGATGCAGTCATGAGCTGGCAATGATGACGCACTGCACTCATACCTCCCTGGGTTCCCGCGTTCAACGCGGCTTCACTTTGATCGAACTGCTTGTTGTCATCGGCATTATTGTGCTGTTGCTGGGTTCCATCGGTCTCGCGTTGAAGGGCAGTAACCCTTCCAATGCCCTGCAGACCGGTCAGGGCATAGTCTCCAGCATGTTAAACTCCGCCCGCGGCCAAGCCATCCTCAAGCAGCAGAATGCAGGGGTGTTTGTGAACATGAATCCTCCGACTCCGACTAATCCGAATCCCGACCGCTACCTGAGGCATTTGGTCGTCGCCGTGGATACTTCGGCGGCTCAGGATGGCAGTGGCTGGACGCCGATTGATGATGGTGTCACATTGCCCACAGGCGTGTATGTGGTGCCTAAGGATACTTCTCCCACCACGGTATTTTATTATCCCAACGCCGCGGCATTTGCTGCACTTAACTCATCGGCTTTATCGGCTAACACTACTTTATCCGTCAATTCATCGACCGCAGAGCCCTACGCTTACTTTTCCATAACCCCTCTTGGCACGACATCTTCTGGTAATATTGTGCTCTCAACGGCTAGAAGTAGTCCGGGCGCAGGAAACACTACGACGCTTACTTTTGACAACGCAAACAACGTCCGTGGCATCAGTATCAGTCCATACGGCATCGCCACCCTTATCAATGAAAGCGCCAGCTTCTAAATTTCACGGCTTTTCCCTCATCGAAGTGGTGGTGGCGGTGGGCATTTTTGCCATCGCCATTGTGGGTGTCATCGGTCTTTTGGCCCCTACCGCCAAGTCGATCGGCGACGTGACGGATACGGCGGCGGCCACACGCCTCGCCGATGGAGTTGCCTCCGAACTGGCCCGGTTGCGCGACTCGATTCCGACCTCGTCCACGAATCCGACCCACTTGGATGGTTTATACACAATAATAAATACAGGAAATTCAGATGCTTCTAAATATTCCCTTACAGCCGTGGCGGATGGCAGCTATGTGGTGAGGGATGATAAAACCACGGGTTCGAGCAACCCGGCCAACAATGATCCAGTCAATCCACCTGCAAACCAGCCGCGCGGTATAGCCAAAAACAACCGCTATTTTCTTATAGAGGTGGTTACTCAGAAGGTTCCCCTGACTGGACCCCAAAATTCGCTGGCATACATTCCTAGCGGACAAATCGGAGGTCCCTCCGGATTTTTGGCTCTTACGATTGTCGTGAAATGGCCCTATTATATTGGGGCCAATGCCGCCACTGCGCAACTCGCGAGCCCTTCCGCGCAGTCATCCATGATCTATAATATAGCGCTTACGCCGTGAATGTCGTCGCTCACTCTTGGAATCGGCCTGCCTCGCGTCGGTCCGCCTTTACGTTAATCGAGCTTTTGGTGGCCGTGGGCATCACCGCCCTGTTGGTCGCGCTGATGCTCAACGTTGTGATCGGCGTCTTGAATACTTGGAATCGTTCCAGCGGAACGCTGAGCGCCAACAGTCAGGCCGCGATTCTCCTGAACCAGCTTTCAGTGGATTTGCAAGGGGCTATTATGAAACGTGATGGGAATGTATGGCTGGCCGCTACGATTCAGCGTGACCAATCTACCACTGATGATGTCCAGATGACCAGCACCTACAAATCGAATTGGACAAATGGCAAGCCATTGGCTGGGCCGGTTGCCGGTGGGGGATCGTTGGAGGTTAATCCATCAACATTGAACATTGCCGATTATCGCTTCGGTCAGGCGGGAGTTTGGTTGCGGTTGTTCACCATGCCGGCCGACAACGTTCCGAGATCAACAACAGACCCAACAGTTGATCCAAAAAATTTATCCGCTCCTCGCGCCGTGAGTTATCAAATTGTTCGCGGTAGTAGGAATGCGGCAGGTAACGAAAAACATTATACGTTATTCAGATCGGAGGTCAGGCCTGCGGGATCGACCCAGTCCACCTTTACGGCAGGTTACAATCTTTTCATGGCGGCTTCTCCGACTCCCAGCTATAATGCAGGAGATGCGATCGATGGAAATGTAGGGAGTATTCGCAGGCCCAGCGTCAGTCGTATCATCGCCAACAATGTCATCGATTTTGGGGTGAAGTTTTACGCCAGTTATGTTCCCCCACTATCACTTCCGGGGACTCCGGCGACAATGACCGAGATTTTCCCCATTGATCGCCGCGGCACACCGACGACTTACGGATGTTTAGCCGCAACGTCTGATACGACTGCTGCGACTATGATTCCGCCGGAAGGCGTGCCCACCGCTGGGCCTGTGATCAGAGCATTCCCCGAGCAGGCCGATGTGATGGTGCGCGTATTGACCGAGGAAGGGGCGCGGCTGATTGCGATTTTGGAAAATCCGCCATCCGGCTATACTCCTACGATCCCGACGGGATTAACCCAAAGCCAATATTGGTGGCAGATTGCGCAGCAGAACTCCCGTGTTTTCACGCGTAGAATACAGCTTAAGGCTCAGGCGTTCTGAGCACGTTCAAAAGGCCAAGTTCGAGCCACCTCAAACGCCTTGCAGGCGACCTCGTGGCGCAGACACCAAAAAGCCCCGGATTGCTCCGGGGCTTTTGACAGTCGCAGGGACTGGGATTATTTCTTGAGAACCACGAGTTCGACGCGACGGTCCTTGGACATGGTGGCTTCGTCGGCCTTCTCGACAGCATCGAGATTGCCCTTCGAAAGGGTTTCGAGCTTGTCGGCGGCGACGCCGATGGTGGTGAGGTATTGCTTGGCGGCGTTCGCGCGGCGATCGCCGAGGCCGAGATTATACTCGGAAGTGCCCCTCCAGTCGCAATGACCTTCGAGGAGCAGGCGCAGCTCGGGATGGTCGGCGAGGTATTTCTTGGCGGCTTCGAGCTTCGGGCGCTCGGAGGCTTTGATGCCGGATTTGTCGAAGTCGAAATAAATGGTCTGCGCCTGGAGCGCGGTGCGATCGCCATCGCCGAGGGCGGCATTGGTGCCTCCGATGTTCGTGCTGGCATCGGTCAGGCCGCCGTTGGCATTCATATCGGTCGGATTGATGCCGCTAGGTCCGAGGACGGTCGAGCTGGGATCAGGCCGCTTGGGTTTCTTGGAGCAACCGGTGAGAACAACGGCGGCGGATAGGGCAACGAAGCAGAGTTTCTTGGTTAAGAGATTCATAGGTTGAACAGTAAAAGACGACAGTAGTTTGACCTTATTGGCCAATAGAATTGGGTCGGCAAGTCATTTCATTCCCTTGTTTCAAATCCGTGCCCCCTTTGGACTCATCCATCTGCTTTCTTTTTGATAACGGATCTCTGCGCGCCGACTCGACCCACAGCCTGCGCAAGGTGGCTTTAGCCCTCGGAAAACACACCGGAAAGACCGTCAGGGCGGTCTCCCTTTTACACTCTTCAAACGTGCCCGCCGAAGCGCTGGGGGGAGAACCGGCCCGGTTACTGGAGCCGGCTTTGCTGGACCACTTTTTGTCATATCCGGACGGCGAAGCGCTGCTCTCTCCACTTTTTTTTGGCCCCAGTGCCGCGCTCACGGATTATGTCCCTGAGCGGATAAAGGCCGTGAAAACACGGTTTCCCAAGGCGCGCATCCGGCTGGCGCCTTGGCTAGTGGACATCCGTGAAACGGATCGGCGCATGTCTGTGATGTTGGCGGATCGAGTGCGAGGGACTGCCCGGGAACAAGGCTGGAGCCGTCCGAAAGTCATCTTGGTTGACCATGGCTCGCCTCAACCGGCAGTGACGGCCGTGCGTAATCATTTGAGCGATCAACTGCGCATGGAGCTTGGCGAAGAGGTCGCCATGCTCACGGCGGCTTCGATGGAGCGACGCGAAGGACCGGCCTATGAGTTTGGCGATCCGCTGCTGGCGGTGGCGCTGCGTACCGCGCCGTTTGACCACGGAGAAGTTGTCATCGCCCTGCAATTTTTGTCACCAGGCCGTCACGCCGGACCGGGTGGCGATGTCGCTAAAATCTGCGAATCCGCGAAGTCGGAACGCTCAGGACTGGCCACCGCGATGACCGAGTTGCTGGCCACGGATGCACGGTTGGTGGAATTGCTGGCCGAGCGTCTGACACAGGCACAGCCGCTTTGAAAACAGAACGGAGGTTGTCGAAGGAAAATCGGGTGAGCGCGAAACGTTCACCGTGTTGTTGCCCTCGCCCGGCGTTATAGCGGTTTTTTCTGATCAATCAACCCGACCTCCAAGGCGTAACGGGTGAGGCTGGCGACATCATGCAGGTTGAGCTTGCGCATGAGATTGGTGCGGTGGTTATCCACTGTCTTCGCACTGATATTGAGCTTGGTTGCGATTTCCTTGGTGCTGTGGCTTTCGGCCACCAGTTGAAGAATCTCTCGTTCGCGATCAGTGATAAAATCAGCCGTGGTGCTTGCGGCGGGGTTGGCCACGACGTTGCGCAGGAGGGAGGCGACCGCAGGACCAAAATAGGTGCCGCCATTGGCGACGGTTTCCAGCCCTTTTTTGAATTCGAAAAGCCCGGCGGTTTTTTCGACGAATCCATGGGCGCCGGCTTCAAGCATTTCCCGGACGAGCACGGGGTTTTCGTGGCCCGAGAAAACGAGCACGCGGACATTTTTGAGTTGTTTGGAAAGGCGACGCAGCAGATCGACGCCGTTCAGCCCGGGAAGTTTGGCATCGAGCACAATGAGGTCGGGTTTTACATCGAGGCAGAGGGCAAGCGCGCTCTGGCCGTCGCCGCTTTCGCCGACGAGTTTATAGTTGGGATCCAGGCGAAGAATCTCCACAAGCATCTCACGAATGGCGGTTTGATCTTCAATAATGACGAGTCGTTTCATGGAGGCTGGACGAAAATGGTGAAAGTGAGTTTAATGGGGTAGGGTCCCGTATTTCTTTAAATCAAGAGAAGCATCCTATCAGGAGGACGCGACATATTTTTGTAAAAATTCGGGCATTCTTCATATTTATCGTATTCGTGAAAATAATGTTAAACTTACGCTCAATCACCTCGGTGATCGTGCTGGGTGCACTGCAAACAGCATTGTTTTTGGGGTGCGCCGAAACAGCGTCAGAGTCTCCGACGGCCAAGGCGGTACCGGCGACAGACGTGGGACGCATGCAGGCATGGACGGATGCCGAACGGGTCACTGCGCTGGGCGAAGGACGAATGACGGTGATCGGCGCCGGCAAATCAATGGAGCCCGTTTACGGGGAAGGAACCGTGCTGATATTGATCAAAACCGACTTCGCCGACCTCAAGCCTGGTATGCAGGTCGCCTATATGAACGATGATGGCCGTCAAGTCGTGCACGTACTCGTTTCCTATGATGTCGCCGGACGGGGCTGGAAGGTCCGAGGGCTGAACAATGAAGTCGAAGATCGTGCGCGGGTCACGGCCTCCAATCTCGTCGGCGTGGTCTACGCGTCATTCGCTCCCGGCGAAGGACTCAGGTAGTCGGCCACGCATTGCGCATGGACCGGACTGGTGGGCACAACAAATTCTACTAGGGAGTGTTAACGAAAAAGTTGTACGATGAGGAGCCTTTGTGATTCAGGATGGGGATGGACGAATCAAGAAAGGTGTTGAACGAGGCGATGTGGAGAGAATGCGAAGCGGCGTTGCGGGAGGTGCGCGATCCGAGGG
>CAIVDS010000113.1 GCA_903904685.1 uncultured Verrucomicrobiota bacterium | reverse complement strand
GACAAGGCTTCAAAGCATTCCCGCGAGGTCGCCACCGCGTCCTCGGCTTCAATCTTCCCGGCGACGTCGAGCAGGCAATACGTGCTCCGGCGGTCTCCCAGATCCAGTCCCAACGTGTAATTTTTGGTGTTCATAAGCGTGAAGAGTATACCTCACGCCTCTCATCCCTACTTGTTCGGCCCTTTTTTCATGCAGGGCTAACGGGTAGAAAAACCTGCGAAATCTTCGCGTGAGTCAGGGTCGGAATATCTGCCTTCAGCATCTGACACGCCTTCTCGAAATCTTCCAGAAATGGCTCAAGAACCAACACGACGGCATCATATGTCGGATGCTTATCGAGATGCTTCAGTCCCGATGCATCGGCATTCCCTTTTCCGATGAGTCCAACTTTTCCTTGAGGGCGAATCAAATGAGCCATGCCGCATCTCAAATGCTTGTAGAGGTAATATGGGGAAGCCGAATTATTGTATGTCGCATACCGAGTATCCACTTTCGCCATGTAGTCGGTAATGCCTCGCTCGAACCGACACTTCGAATGGCCTTGCTGATCGAAGTCATGCGAGTCGCGACAGGCACCAAGAAACTCAATGCCAACCGCAATCTGGCCGTAAGCAAGGTAACCAGCGCCATGCTGGACCATCGCGCGAAGCTGCGGAAGTAAGACGTCATCCACAAAACCGGCCAATGTATGGCTCATAAGCTCTTCCTCTCAGCTTTCGACAGAATGACGACAAGTCGCTCAATAACTGCACGAGCAACCGAGGACAATGCCCGTCGTGGTGCAACGAAGCGCGCCAGTGCTGGGCCAAATCGGTAATAAGCTCGGATGAATGTGCGTCCTCCGAGTGAAACGCTGAGTCGCTGATCACGGAACCGTCGGAGAACAACGACAGAAGGATGATCGTAGCTTCCATAAACCGCAGTCGCAACGAAGCAGCCGCCTCCGGAACTCACCTCTCCGGCAATGACCTTACCTTCGCCCAAGATGGGCTTCAATGCTTCGACAATCTTTGAGGCGATGCCTGCGGCCTCACCCCAATCGTAAACCTGCATCTGTGCTCCGTGCGCATTCCGCTTTCCGCCCATCGTAATCTGCGAAGTCTTTTCTCCGACTTCCATGATGTGAACCGACATGCTCTGGCCGGCCCATGACTTCATGGACATGCCGGTCTCGAACGTCACAAGACCATTTTCTTTATCGACGCCTTTCAGTGTGTAGCCGAGGCGGGCGACCGCAGCCGTAACGGCCTTGGTGGCGGTGGCGGCATCCGCCGCGTATTCCATGACGAGTGGTTTTGCCATTGTGGTGCTGGATTTCTTTTTTTGCCGAACAGTAGTATTGGGCTCAACTGAGTTGAGCTTTAGACGGGTTGAAGGATACGGGGTGATTGAGACGGAATACGTTCATTGCAGAGAGTTTGAAGGGGAATCGGAGGGGGAAGTCGTTGCAGAAACAACCGGCCAAAGCTCAACCGCGAGTATGGCTTTAGCCGGAAAAGAATTTTCGAAATAAAAAGGAGGCGGGCTGTTGCGGAGGGGAACCATCCTGCGGGTGAGCGTTGTGCGAGAAACACTCCGCGTAAAGGCGCAATGCGCTTTCGCGACGTCGGACTCATGCCATTTTGCGATCACCGGCATAAGAATATGCGGATCGAGGTAGGGCGAACCGTCCCGGTGAGCCGCGGCTCGGCGGGGACGCCTCGCCCTACCCCTTGATACCTTTGACGACGAAAGGGGCTCACTTGAGGGCGCGGTTTTTGGGGAGCTTGAACTCGGCGCGGATGCCGGCGCTGGTGGCGCGGGTCGAGGGCCAGGCGGCGTCGGCGGCGTATTGCAGCTTGCGGCGCAGTTCGGTGACCTCCGCCACCTTGGTCGCGCAGCGGAAGCGCGCGGTGGTGGCGCCGCACTGGTCGTCCGTCTGCGCGGTATTCAAGGTGCGGTAGGTCTCGAGGGCGGCCTTCAACGCGGCCACCTCGGCGGGTGTCACATCGGGGAGGTCTCCGGCTTCGAGGTGGTTGATGATCACCTGCGCGCCGGCCGAGAGGAAGTTGCGGCTGAGGGCGAGTTTCTGGCCGATGCAATAGCGGGCGCGCTGCGGGTCGCCGAGCCGCGGGTATTTGAGCTTGGCGCGGGCCTTGATGACGCCGAGGAGTTCGAGGAGGACGGCCTTGGCCGCCTTCTTGGCGTTGGTCGCGGACTTCCTTTCGGCGATCTTGTCGCCGGCGTCGGTGATGAACTGTCCGCCCTCGGCGATCTGCGCCTCGAGCGTGGCGATGAAGGCGGCGTCGATGCCTTTGGCCGCCAGGGCTTCGGCATACTCGGGTTTCACGGCGGCGGCGGCGATATCCCCGGCGATGGCGAGCTGCCCGGCGTAGGTTTTATTGATGAGCGAGCGGGTGCGCCGGGTCTTGGCGCGGGCGGGCGCGGCCGGCGTGTCGGCGGTGGGAGACTCCGTGCCGGTGGTGGGAGATTGTGCGCCGGTGGAAGGAATCTCCGTAGTGGCGGACGGCGACTCTGCGCCGGTGGAAGGAATTGCCGTAGTGGTGGAGGGCGACTCTGTGTTGGCGGAGGAAATCTCCGTGCCGGTGGAGGGAATTTGGTCAGACATGGTGGGGGACTCTGTTGATTTGTTTCCTGACAGGGTAAAATGGGTCTCCGGATTGATAAAATTGGCTTCCGACTCTGCGGCAGTGGGTGTTTTTAGGCCGCAACCTTATCCAAGTCAGATGTTTTCCATCGTTTTTGGCCTGTAGCGGTTACTTATTAGCGGGTATTCCTTTATAATTAAGAAGGGGTTCTTCGATTTCGGACTGTGCAGGTTACTTTTCGGAATGGATGCCTTCGATTTCAGATTGTGTGGGTTTCTTATCAAATGGTCTTGGTTCAACTTTGAGAAAGGTCGCTTCGTTATTGGCGTATGTCGGTTACTGGTTAGCGGGAATCGCTTACTTTTTAGCATGAATCCGTTCAAAGTTAGCGGTAATCCAGTGAATTTTAGAATGAATCCGTTCAGGTTTAGCCAAGATCTGAAAGTTTCCAGAAGACATCCGATCAGTTTTATGTGGAATACGTTACTTTTTAACGGTTATCCGTTAAAAAAGAGCGTCGAAACACATCCCAGATCACCTCTGGTGATTGCCAGATCAGTGTTGGTGATTGCCAGATTACCTCCGATGAAGCTCAGATCAGCGTTAGGGAAGCCCAGATCAGCCGTGGTGGAGGCCGGATCAGCTCTGGTGAAGGGTTTTTCCCTGTCGATGAAGCCCGGACCAGCGTTGGGGGAGGTTTTTCTTCCTCCGATGCAGCCCGAGATGGCTCCGATGAAGCCCTTTTCTGTTTCGATGAAGCCGTATTCGCCTCTGGCGGAGTCTTTCCCACCTCCGATGAAGCCATGTTCAGTTCTGGCGCAGTCTTTTTAGGCTCCGGTGAAACCAAAGAGGGCTCCGTCATATCTCGCGCGCGTGGCGGGGAATCCCCGTGCGGTGTTGGTTTTGCCCTATTGCGATCAAAGGCATAAAGAATGCGTGGTGCGGGTAGGGCGAACCGCCCCGGTGAGCCGCGGCTCGGCGGGGACGCCTCGCCCTACCGTTCGAGACCTTTGAACACGAAAGGGTATTAAGCCCGTGCGCGTGTCGGAGAATCCCGTAGGGACGTTGGTCGATCCCCCTGCCCTTTCCGGCAATGGCGGCGGGAGACAAGGGCAGCCGATCCGAGGGGAACGGCAGGCGCACGGAGTCCCCGCCCAGAGGCGGAGACTCCAAAGCAAGGGCGCGTTGACACCGGGGGACGGGAGCCGGGGTGCCGGCCTCCCGTCCGCGGTCAATAATCAGCCGGCGGCGGACGCGACGATGAGGTCGGCCACGGAATCGCTCTCGACATCCACATCGGCGAAGAGCCACGAGGAGAGGTAGCGTTCGGTGGAGGACGGGACGATGACGACGATCTTCTTGCCCTTGTTCTCGGGACGCTTGGCGAGTTCGAGGCCGGCCCAGATGGCGGCGCCGGAGGAGATGCCGACGGGGATGCCGTCGAGCTTGATCACCTGTTTTGAGACGGGGCCGGACTGGTCTTCCTTCACCTGGATGATCTCGTCGATGATCTTGGTGTTGAGGACGGCGGGGATGAAGCCGGCGCCGATGCCCTGAAGTTTGTGGGGGCCGGGGGCGCCGCCGGAGAGGACGGGCGAGCCGGCGGGCTCGACGGCGACGATCTTGACGGCGGGATTCTTCGCCTTGAGCACCTCGCCGACGCCGGTGATGGTGCCGCCGGTGCCGACGCCGGAGACGACGATGTCCACCTTGCCGTCGGTGTCGTTCCAGATTTCGAGGGCGGTGGTCTTGCGATGGATATCGGGATTGTCGGGGTTGGAAAACTGCTGGAGGATGACGCTGTTGGGAATCTGCCTGTTGAGTTCCTCGGCCCGGGCGATGGCGCCCTTCATGCCCTTGGGCCCTTCGGTGAGGACGAGCTTGGCGCCGAGAATCTTGAGGAGCTTGCGGCGTTCGAGGGACATCGTCTCGGGCATGGTGAGGATGAGCTTGAGACCCTTGGCGGCGGCGACGAAGGCGAGCGCGATGCCGGTGTTGCCGGAGGTGGGCTCGATGAGGGTCGTGTTTTTGTTGATGCGGCCGGACTTGAGGGCGGCCTCGATCATGGCGTTGCCGATGCGGTCCTTCACGCTCGAGAGAGGGTTGAAGAACTCCAGTTTGAGCAGCACGTCGGCCACGGCGTTGTGCGCGGCGGCGGTGCGGTTGAGGCGGACGAGCGGGGTGTTGCCGATGGTTTCGGTGATGTCGTTATAGATGCGGGCCATGGTGGTGGTGGGTTGGCTTTACGGTTTTAGTTAACGGTCGGGAAAGTTGGCAAACGGGAAGTCGAAGGCAAACGGAAGCGTTTAGATTTCGTAATCTTCAGAGAAGAGCCTGCTGCGGCGGACGCGCAAAAGAATGGAGTCGCCTTCGGCGAGGTCGAGTTCGTCGAGTTGCTGGCGGCTGAGCTCGACATCGATATACTCGCTGGCGCCGCGAAGGACGGTGATTCGCGCAATGGAACCGGCGGAATGAATGGAGCGCACGCTGGCGACTTCCCCATCAAGACCCGCCCGGTGGCGCAAAACCTCCAGTTCATGAGGGCGGACGAAGGCGATCTTGTTCGTCTCGTCGGTGTAGGGAACGGGCGCGTCGCCGGATGAAAAACCGCGCCAAGGGAGCTGAAGCCGGTTCACGTTGCCGAGAAAGCTGTAAACAAAAGGAGTCGCCGGATGGTCATAAACCGCCTGCGGCGTGCCCACCTGCTCGATCTTGGCGTTGTTCATCACAATGACCTCGTCGGCGATTTCCAAGGCCTCCTCCTGGTCGTGCGTGACGAAGACCGTCGTGATACCGATCTCGTCCTGAAACTGACGGAGCCAGCGGCGGAGTTCCTTGCGCACCTTCGCGTCGAGGGCGCCAAAGGGCTCGTCGAGCAAAAGCACCTTGGGTTCGACGGCGAGGGCGCGGGCCAAGGCGATGCGCTGGCGTTGTCCGCCGGAGAGCTGGGTCGGGTAGCGTTTGCCGAGGGCCTCGAGTTGAACGAGCTTGAGGAGCTTGTTGACGCGATCGGCGATCTCGCTCTTGGAGGGGCGGTCCTTGCGCTTGCGAACGGTAAGGCCGAAGGCGACATTCTCCGCCACGGTCATGTGGCGGAAGAGCGCGTAGTGTTGAAACACGAAGCCGACGCCGCGCTTGCCGGCGGCCACATTGGTGACGTCCTCGCCGTGAAACTCGATGCGCCCGCTCCCCTCGTCGGGAAACTCCAGACCGGCGATGATGCGCAGGAGCGTGGTCTTGCCCGAACCCGAGGGACCCAGAAGAGCCACGAGCTTGCCATCGGGCACATTGAGATCCACGCCGCTCAGCGCGGTGTAGGTGCCGAAGGTTTTTTTGATGTTCCGGGCAATGATGCTCATTCAGGAAATGAAGACGGGAAAGAGGGGATGCTCACGACTTGTGGCTGAGCGCGTAGCGCCACTCGATCACGGATTTGAGGACAAGAGTGAAAATAGCCAGCAGTGCGAGCAGCGAGGCCATCGCAAAGGCGGCGGTGAAGTTGTATTCGTTGTAAAGGATCTCCACGTGCAGCGGGATCGTGTTGGTCTCGCCGCGAATGTGTCCCGAGACCACGGAGACGGCGCCGAATTCCCCCATCGCGCGGGCGTTGCAGAGGATGACGCCGTAGAACAGGCCCCACTTGATGTTGGGCAGGGTGACGCGCCGGAAAATCTGCCAGCCGCTGGCTCCGAGGGTCACGGCGGCATATTCCTCGTCCGAACCCTGCGCCTGCATAAGCGGAATCAATTCACGCGCCACAAAGGGGAACGTGACAAACGTGGTCGCCAGCACGATGCCGGGCACCGCGAAGATGATCTTGAAGTCCTGCCCGACGAGCCACTGCTGGAACCACGGCAACCAAGGATGCTCCGCATTCATGTATTGTCCCATCCAGCCCTGCAGACCGAAAACGAGCACGTAGATAAGGCCGGAGATGACCGGCGAGACCGCGAACGGCAGGTCGATGAGCGTGATGAGCACGTTCTTGCCGCGGAAATGGAACTTGGTGATGGCCCACGCCGCCGCGACACCGAACACGACGTTGGCCGGCACGGAAATCGCCGCCGCCAGCAACGTCAGGCGGATGGCCGCAAGCGCGTCGGCGTCGATCAAGGCACAGAAATACACGCCCAAGCCCTTGCGCAAGGCCTCGGTAAACACGGCCGCAAGCGGCAACAGGAGGAAGCCGGCCAGAAACAAAAGCGCCACCGCCGTGAGCGACCAACGCACCCAGGGAGCATCCCGGGTGGCCCGCGAGACCGGGGCGTCGTCGCCCAGTTGGGCCTTAAGATGAGTGACAGTGGTGGCCATGACAAAAAAGCTTCTCAGGCGCGCTGGTGGCGACGCGTCCAGTTTTGAAGAAGATTAATGAGCAGCAGCAGGGTAAACGAAGTCACCAGCAGGACCACGGCGATGGCGGTGGCGCCCTGATAGTCGTATTGCTCCAGTTTGGTGATGATCAGCAAAGGCGTGATTTCACTGTGTAACGGCTGGTTGCCCGCGATGAAGACGACCGAGCCGTATTCGCCCAGCGCACGCGCGAACGAAAGGGTAAATCCGGTGATGAGCGCCGGCAGCAGCTGCGGGAAAATGACCTTGTGCATCGTCTGCCAGCGGGTCGCGCCGAGCGTCGCCGAGGCCTCCTCAAACTCCGGCTCCAGCTCTTCCAACACCGGTTGAAGCGTGCGCACCACAAACGGCAGGCCGATGAAGGTGAGCGCGATGAAAATACCCGGACGGTCGAAGGCGATCTTGAGACCGAGCCACTCGCCCCAGTTCACACCGGGGAAAATACTCCCCAGATATTGGACAAAGCCGTTGTGAACCACATGGCCGTCCGGCGCCACCACCCCGCCCCAAAGCGGCTCAAGGAAACCGGCCCAGCCGTTGCGGGCGTAGATCGCGGTGAGAGCGATGCCGGCCACCGCAGTCGGCAGGGCAAACGGCAGATCAACGATCGCATCAACGATACGTTTGCCGGGAAACGGATAACGCACCAGCACCCACGCCACGATGAGGCCGAAGAAGGCGTTGACCAATCCGGCGAGCAGCGAGATGCCGAAACTCACGCGGTAGGATGCCATCACGCGAGGCGAAGCCACCGCCTCGACAAATGCATCCCACGTCATACCCGATGTCTTGATGAATGCGGCCGCCAGCGGCACGAGCACGATCAAGCTCAGGTAAGTAAGAGTGAAGCCCATCGAAAGACCGAACCCGGGCAAAACGGAACGTGAGGAGCGCGCTGAAGGCATCAGAGATATTGGGCGTGGGCGATGAAACCGCGGTATTCATCGAGGATCGTTTCAAGTGCGGCCACACACGCAAGCACTTGCAGCTCGTGGGGGGCAAGCGCGGGAGTTTCGAAAATCAGGTCAAACGGCTGCGGACGCTGCTCGGGCGGAGCCGAAAGCACCCCCGTAAAACAACGGTGGATCACGCCGTTGTTTGCCGCAAAGCCGTCGATCACGCAGGCCTGGTTGCGAGGCAACACCTGTTCGGAGGCGCGTAACGCAGGCTTGAGCAGCGCTTCATTTAACACCCGGCCATGGGCGTAACCATAAAGGCCCTCGCTCGTGTCGTCGGCGTGCAGCGTGATGATGCCGTCAAAACGATGCGCACGCAGCTCGTTTTCAAGAATGACGACCTCGGGTTGCGTCGAGCCGCGCCAGAACTCGCGGTTCAAGTCGAGCCCGGCCCGGTTAGCGCGGGTGTTGTCCTCGAATCCGGTCGGGTTGCACATGGGATAGACGACGAGATCGTAGCCGGTCGCCCTTGAAGGGTCTTGCACGAGATCGCACAGCAGCCGGACGAGCGCCGCGCAGCCGGCCGGCTCATCGCCATGCACGCCGGCAAACAAGGCGAGGCGTATAGGATCGTGCTCCGCCTTTGGCCCTTCAAAAACAAAACGCGGGATGCCATGCCGGCGTCCCTGCATGGGAAAAGTCCCCGCCATGCTCCCCATCAGCTCCGGACTATGCTCCGCCAACTCGAAGAGCGGGCCGAATAAAGCGCGCAGATCGCGCGAAACCGGGAAATGGGTGAGTTGAACCATGGCGGGGAAAACTCAGAGATGCTGCCCGTAGGCGTGAAAACCGCGGTAGCGGAGAATGAAGCGCCTGAGGATCGAGGACGTCGCCTCGCGATGCATCTCGGCCGGCCACGAGGAAGGAAGCTGCAAGGTGAGTTCGAACGGAGCGAACGGCAGGTCGTCCGCGAGGGAAAGCGGCCCATCCTCGACGACCGCCTCGGCGGGTTCGGTCACCCAGCGCACCTCCCACGGCTCGACGTCCTCCGACGAAATGATTTCCACGCCGACCACCTCCAGGGCGTGTCCGCGCAGGCGGATGGTGACGACATCATCATCGGCATTCGACGCTTCGATCCGCACAAACCCGTAATAACCCCGGCCACGGGCATCCTTGGACAGAAGATCCAGCTCGGGCGCGGGAGGATGATTCCACGAAGCTCCCGACAGGCCAGCAGAGTCGCCATGGATAAGACCGGTCACGTCGACCAGCGGGAAAAACGAGAGGTTCAATCCCCGCGCCAGTTCAGGCTGGAGCGCGAGCCGCTCCACAAAATGCAGCAGCGAGAGGATGCCGCGCAGATCGCGGGCGTCGAAGCCGGCATAAAACGCGAGGCTCAGCGACTCCTCGGAAGTATGCGGCCCGAAATAGACAAACCGAGGCACGTGATAATGCCGCGCCTCCCGATAAAACGGCCCGAGCGGCGAGGCGAAAATGTATTGGGAACGCTGCGACAGCGCGTAGAGAGCGGTGAGACGTTCGTTGAATTCGAGCGAGGGCGACGGCAGGCCGGACGGAGCGAGGGCGCGAGTCACTGTCTCAAAGCGGGAGGAAATGCGGCTCATGATATATGAAAAGAGCGGGAGGGCACCCGGCTGCCCTCGTGAACGTGGCCGGGCGCCCATCCGCAGTGTTTTTAAAAGATTACTTCTTGAGGTAGATTTCATCGAAGATGCCGCCGTCGGCGAAGTGCGTCTTCTGGGCCTTGGTCCAGCCGCCGAAGACGTCGTCGATGGTGAAAAGATCGAGCTTGGCAAAGTTGGCGGAGTATTTGGCGAGAATCCCCGCGTTGCGCGGACGGTAGAAGTTGCGGGCGGCAATCTCCTGTCCTGCGTCGGAATAGAGATAGTCGAGGTAGGCCTTGGCGACCGCCTCGGTGCCCTTCTTCTTCACGACCTTGTCGACGACACTGACGGTGGGCTCGGCAAGGATGCTGACGGAGGGAACCACGATCTCGAACTTGTCGGCGCCGAATTCCTTCACGGCGAGGTAGGCCTCGTTTTCCCACGAAATGGCGACGTCGCCGATGCCGCGCTGCACGAAGGTCGTCGTAGCGCCACGGGCGCCGGAATCGAGCACCGGCACGTTCTTGTAGAGCTTGCCGACAAACTCCTTCGCCTTGTCGTCGCCGCCATATTTTTTCAGCGCATAGCCCCAGGCCGCGAGGTAGTTCCAACGGGCGCCGCCGGAGGTCTTCGGGTTGGGTGTAACGATGGTCACGCCACTTTTAACAAGGTCATCCCAGTCCTTTATATTCTGGGGGTTTCCTTTGCGAACGAGGAAGACGATCGTGCTGGTGTAGGGCGCGCTGTTGTTGGGCAGGCGTTTTTGCCAGTCCTTGGGGAGGAGCTTGGCGTTTTCATAGAGAGCATCGACATCGGCCGCGAGCGCGAGCGTGACGACATCGGCTTGGAGGCCATCGATCACTGAGCGGGCCTGTTTGCCCGAGCCCCCGTGCGACTGTTTGACGGTGACGGTGTCACCCGTCTTGGCCTGCCAGTATTTGGCGAAGGCGGCGTTGTAATCGACGTAGAGCTCGCGAGTCGGGTCGTAGGAGACGTTCAGGAGTTCGATGTCTTTGGCGAGAGCGGTGCCGGTGAGAGCGACGGCGGCGAGAAGAGAGAGGAGAGATTTAAGTTTCATGGATTGAATAAAATTGAAGCGACCCAAGCGGGGCGATGCGCAGGCCCCCGCCCCGCTTGGGATCAAGGAGAGGTTAGAAGCTCAGCTGCAAACGGGCGACAAAGGCGTTCTCCTGATGGGCGACCACCGGGGTGCCCGCAAGGGCCGCACTGGCGGGCAACTTGAAATCGGTGTTGAAGTAATCGAAGGACGCACGCACCGTCTTGCTGAGATACCAATTCAGGCCCACGCCGTAGGCGGTGGCCTCTTCGGCGCTCTTGGTGAGGTCCGCCACGGCAGCCGCGCCGGTAAACGCCCCCTTGTCGATGCTGGCACTGGCCACGCGGGCAACCACCTCGAAGGCGCCCCACGTGCCATCCACCAGGCTGAAGTTCGTGGCCGGTGTCACTCCCTTGTAGCCCGCGTCTTCACCCGTCAGGACGTAACCGGCGGCGATCTGCCAGGCGTCATTCTGCAGCTGACGTTTTGTCGCTCCGTTGCGCACTTCGACCGAAGAGAGGACATACTCGGTCAACAGGCCGAACGGCCCGTTGTAATAGAAGGCTTGGGGTGACACGCGGGAAACGCTGCCGTTGGCCACGGTGGCCGCGTTGTAGGCAAACCAGGTCTGCTGACCGTCGGTTTTATAGCCGCTGGTCAGGGCGCCGGCATTGTTGTTTTCCTTTCCGATACTCCCGGCAACGCCGAAGCCAAGACCGGCCAAGGCGGAGTCCTTGTTGTTTTTGAAAGGTTGGGCGAACAGGCGGGCCGCATAGTTTTTCTCGTTATTGATGTCCGTGTTGCTCGCGTTGCTGGTGCCATCGGGCACGCCGTCAAAGGCGCCGATCGCATAACCCAGGGTCCCGTCCAAAAGATCCCCCCAGAGCTGGACGCCAATGTCCCGGTTGGGCACGAATTGAGAGACAAGCGAGCGCTCGGCAAAGAAGGCGACCGCATCCGACTGGAGCTGTTCCAGACCGACGGGTTCACGGAAACGACCGGCGCGAACCTGAAACTCGGGCTTCAGGTTCACATTGATGTATGCGTCGAGCAGCGTAAGCGTGCCGTTGCCGCTGGCACCGCCAAATTCGGGCACGATCAGGTACTCGTAGTTCTTGGCGAAACCGCCTTCAAAAATGAGGCGGGCGCGACGGATCAGGAAGGCGTCGTTGTTGTTCGGACCGTTTTTCCCGCCGAAAAACGAGCGCGAATCAGCCTGCACCAGGCCGTGCAGCTTGAGATAGTTGGCGCCATCACCGGAGGCGAAAGTGAGACCTTTGTCCGTAAAGGTGACCTTGGCTTGTTTTTTGGCGTCCGCCGCGGCGGTTTCGTCTTTGATTTCCTGGCTGCGCTCAAGAATGCGGAGCTTCTGATCGAGCTGGCGAATCTGTTCGCGCAGAGCGTTAAGGTCGTCCTGGCTCGCCGTTTGGGCGGGCAGGGAACTCGCCGTAAGACCGACGAGCGTAATGGCGGTGGTCAGCGCCGTGCGAACGGCGGAAGGAAGGATTCTCATTGTAGTGCTGTTTGTATTGTCTGGCGTCCTCCAGCGGCCTGGTCGAATTTCAGCTTGGGTCGTGATACGTGTTGTTGATGAAACCGCCGCCGGGGGGTAGCCGGTAGGCGGAAAGGGATAAGGACGGGTGGAGTGTTTTACTCCGCCGCGTCGTTCTGGCCCGCGATGCGGGTCTTTTCGGTGCGCTCGATCTGCGTCACCCGGGCGTCATGAATGACGATTTGAACCACGCCGTAGCGCAGTCCGGCCACCTTTTGGCGGACGATTTCGAGCCAGGCGGGCGACGGAGCCTCGCCGGCGGAAGAATTTGTTTCAGCGGTAGTGCTCATGATGAGGACGGGCTAAATGGTGTAATCGGGAAAAAGATGGGAGAGGATGCCCTCGACGGGCGTGAGATCGGCTCTTGCAGAGCTGTAGCTATTGACAGGGGAACGGCGGGACGCTCGGGCTTCGGAAAAAGGCAGAGGCACTTTATCGCGGCGCATCTTGCGGAGCGTCACCTCGACCACGTCGGCCAAGGTGTAGCGGTCCAGAATGCCGGCGATGGCGTTGCGCACATCGAGCATCAACATGCGCAGACCGCAGTGCGTCTCGTCGGGACAACTGCACTTTTCGTAAGCTGTCTGGCTGACACAGCCAATGGGAGCGAGCGGTCCGTCGATCAGGCGCACGATGCTGCCGATTGTGATTTTGTTGGCGGGGCGAGCCAGCCGATAGCCGCCAAATTTGCCGCGCTGGCTGGCGATGAATCCCTCATCTTTCAAGAGCTGCATGATCTGCTCCAAAAACTTGCTCGGAATCACCTCTTTGGCGGCCAACTCGGAGACTTGGACCAATGGTCGCCCAACCTCGACGGCGATGCCGAGGTCAATCAAAGCACGGAGGGCGTATTCGCCTTTTTTGGACAGTTTCATGTTTGCCTACTCTTTCAATGCATATTCAATTAGTATGGATTAAAAGCAAGTTTTATTTTTATCTTTATAAAGAAACGATTTTTAAAATAAAACTCTTGGTCTAAACATTGCTATACTGTTTTTTATGCGTTTATAAATCATTTCTATCCCGATTTACTTCTTATGGGGGAATCCTCTGATTCAATAAAAAGGATACCCATTAAAATTCAAACGCCAGCGACACCAACCACTTCTATGACAGTTTCACCAGGCGCCGATCTAGGATCAGACGACCTCAGAAAACGGAAATCGGCTCCCGGAATCGGAAATTTAATCTAACAACCGCTCGATCGAACAAACGTTCATGCGCTCACAGGCGTACGGTAGATTTTTTAACGACAACAGAGCCTTTTTTGCGAGGTTCCGTAGCTTGCGCCAGAACCATCTCTTCCAACGGCGGCAGGTCATCTCAGATGTTTCTGCCTCCGTCGGCGGCCTCCCACAATATACGGATCTTGTCCTCAGTCGTATGCCGTTTCCTTTTCATGGTCTGGGTTCTTTTTACAAGGCCCAAACTAACTTGGTCAATCGGCTCGCCTTAGCGGCATCACGTCACTCCCATGAGGCACCGGGCCTTTTCGCGCTTCTCCCCGAACCAAAGACACGGCTCACAGCGCCAACTTGATGCCTTTGCGGAGGTAGGTTGGCACATCGAGGTCCTGACCCTCGAAAAGATTGCGGTCGGTCTTGTCGAAATGCCCGCGGCGTTCGATCTCGCCGAAGGTGAATTCATTTTGGTCCGCTGCCGTGCTCGTCAGCGTGTCGGGCGCGGACTTCGTGGAGAACTCGGACGCGGTCGCAGCAGCCGCTCCCGGCACCGACGCCGGAAATACGGAGGAAGGCGCCGCCGCCTGATGGTCGTTTTCACGCCCGGCAGCCGCCGAGGCGAACGGCTTGGTGGCGCGGGCCAGCGCGGACGGACGGCGCACACCGCCGCTCCGACCACCCATATCGCTCGTGCCAAGCACGACCAGTTCGACCTTGCCCTGCATGTCTTCGTCGATCACCGCGCCCATGATGACATGGGAATCGCGGCCAAACTGCTCGGTGACGGCGGTCATCATTTCGTTGACCTTGGGGAGCGTGAGATCGGTGCCGCCCACGATGTTGACGAGCAGGCGGTCGGCCTTGCGGGCGAACTCCGGAGTGGCGAGCAGGGGGCAAAGCTTGATGCTCTCGATGGCTTCCGCCACGGCGTTTTCCCCGGAGCCGGAACCGAGGCCGAAAAGGGTTTTGCCGCTGCGGGTGTGGAACGCCTGACGCAGCGTGGCGAAATCGATGTTGATGAGTCCGGTGCGGAACAGCATCGACCAGATGGATTTCACGCCGCGGCCAATCCACTCGTCGGCCCGGGCGAAGGAATCGAGCGCGGTCTCGCCCTCGGCTCCCTCTTGAAGAAGGATGTCGTTGGGCAGCGGGATGACGGCGTCGCACACTTTGCGAAGGGCGATCAAACCTTCCTCCGCCTGCTTCACACGCCGGCCGCCCTCGAAACTGAAGGGCAACGTGACGAAAGCGATGACCAGCGCGCCGGACTCGGCGGCGATTTCCGCCACGGTGGGGGCCGCGCCGCTGCCCGTGCCACCGCCCATGCCGGCGACGAGAAACACCAAGTCGCAGTTCTTCACGACGGCGGAGATCTTTTCACGGTCGGCCTCGGCGGCGTCGCGACCGAGATCGGGGTCGCCACCGGCACCGAGTCCGCGCGTGACCGAGGAACCGATCAGCACCTTGTCCTGAACCGGAGAGTTGGAGAGCGCCTGATGGTCGGTGTTGATGACAGCCATCTGGAGGCGGTCGAGATTCTCCATCTTGAGACGGTCCACCGCGTTCGAGCCGGCGCCGCCGATGCCCACGACCTTGATCGCAATCGTGCGGTCGGTGAGAATCTCGTGGGAAAGCGGAAGTTCGTTGGGATTCATGGCGACGCTTGGATTAGGCGATGGCGAAAAGTTTACCGACCCAGCCGGCGGCTTTGCGGCGAGGCGCGGAGGCCGTCTCGGCGCGGGAACTGAGACCGTATTGGAGAAGGCCGAGGACACCGCTGAAACCGGGATCGCGGAGGTTTTCCGCAACCCAGCCGGGAGCCTCTCCGAGACGCGCCTGCACGCCGAGCACCTTGGCGGCGGCTTCGTCGATGCCGGGCAGCTTGGCGGTGCCCCCGGTGAGAATGACGCCGGCAGCGGTCTTCTCAGGCGAGAAAGCCGGGCCAAGCTTCTTTTTCACGACTTCAAAAATTTCCCAAACGCGAGCCGAGGTGATTTGTTCGATGCCGTGGCGCGAGAACTGGCGGTCGCCGATGGCGAAATCGCCGTTGAGCCAAACTTTCTCCGAACGATCCTTGGTGACGATGGTCCCGCGACCGTAACGGAGCTTCAGCTTTTCCGCCTGACCTTCGGTCAGGCGGAGACCGAGGCTGATGTCGTTGGTCAAATGCCCGCCGCCCACCGGCACGACTCCGGTCATCTGGGCGCTGCCGTCGCGGTAGAGCACGAAATCCGTGGTGCCCGCGCCGACGTCGATCACGAGCACGCCGTTCTGCCGGTCTTCCGGCGTGGCCAGGATGGCACCGGCGGCCATGCTGGAAAGAATCAGCTCGGTCACATTGAGGCTGAAGCTGCGAATAACATGGATGTTGTCGGCGATTTTCCCCTCGGGTCCATGCACGGTCCAGTAACCGGCTTCCAGCCGCTGGCCCACGAGATGCATCGGATCGGGCACGATGCGACCATCGAGGCGATAGGGACGGCGCAAGTGGTGAACAACCATGCGTCCTTCGGGGAGATTCTTGGACTTGGCCAGACGGCAGACGGTGTCGATGTCGAGTTCGCTGACCATGTTGTCGGCGGCGGAAACATTAACGGCGGCCTCATTGTAAAACCCTTCGAGGTGTCCTCCGGTCTGGGCCAGATAAACCTCGTCGATGTGCGTGCCCGCATTCTGTTCGGCCGCCATAAGCGCGGCGGTCGTCGCTTCGCTGGCAGCCTTGAAATCGACCACCGCGCCCTTGATGACGCCGCGCGACTGACATTCGCCGACGCCGATGATGTGGAGGGTGCGGCTCTGGGAGAGCTCACCGATAAGAACACTGACCTTGGAGGTGCCGATTTCGACGGCGCCGATGCACTTGGTTCTAGAAATCACGTTTCGAGGAGGAAGAGTTGCGGTTGGGAAGAGAAAAAAGCGCCGTCCCAAAAGGGAGCGGGGCGGATGGCTTGACGGAAACATGCGGAGCACGGCCATCGGCGGTTACGACAGGTATGTCGAAAGCGACAGGGACTTGATTGCCACCTACGGCAAGGTTGACCGCCTTGAGCGGGGCGAACGGAGACTGCCGGCGCGTTTCCTCAAGGATGTAATCAAGACGGGCCAGTTGGCGCATAAAATCCTCGCGCAATCCAAACGTAATCTCATCCACCTCGGTGGACTTCACCGCAATCGTGCCGTCCACGGCAAACCGCGCCAAAGAAACGATGCGAAATGTGCGATAAAGCCCGGGCGTATTGCTGCGGGCGGCGCCGAGCATATCCGACACTTGTTCCATTCCATCGATCTTGGAATACCCTGAACCTTCGTGCACCAGCTTCACTCCGTCCAGAAACGGCAGCGTATCGGTCATGGTTGGATCATATCCAAACCCGGAATAAACCGATCCGTCCTTGGCAACCATGAGCGCCTGCGGCGTGGCGACTCCACCCAACAGAGCCATGACCCGCGCAACGGGCGAACGCTCCTGAAGAGTCACGACGAGCAGATCAGGGAACTTGCGCGTCACCACGGCGGATTGAACTTGGCCGGTCGCGAGCAGGCTTTGCTGCAGTTGCCGCAGGTTTAGTCCCATGAGGGTTGCCCCCTTGGGAATATCGAAGGTTCGCGTTACCCAAGCCTTGTCTAAAACCCCATCTGTCCTGACTGAAATATCTTTTAACGGTACCCCGCTGGCGGCGGCGGTGATGCGCGTCGGATTAGTTTCCCAAACACCGATCACCTCATAAATACCCCAAACAGCTGCAAAGAGCACGAGGACCGCGCCCACGATGTTGCCGATCGCCAGCGCCAGGCGCTTCTTGCCTTCAGACGTCATCACCCTCGGCTTGACGCTCTGGGGGATGTCACGCCAAGTGCGGGCGGGTGGAGGATTAACAATCAACTGGCTCATGACTGGACGGTGGTGCCTTGGCTAAAACGCTGAACCGCAGGGCCAACCAATTCCCTGACCAAACCTGTAAAATCCAATCCTGCGCAGCGCCCGCTCATCGGCAAAAGACTGGTCTCTTTCATGCCCGGCAGCGTATTGATTTCGAGCAAATAAAGAGGGTTATTCACATTTTGTTCACCGAGGATAAAATCCACCCTTGCGTAATCCCGGCAACCGCAGGCAGAAAAAGCCGTTTCAGCGGCTTTTTGGACCGTCTTGGTCATCGCCTCGTCCAGCGGTGCCGGCGCGAAATATTCGGTCGCACCCTTGGTATATTTGCTCGCGTAGTCGTAGACGCCGGACTTCGGGCGAATCTCGACAATACCCATCGCCCGACCGCGCAACACGCCCACCGAAAGTTCCTTTCCCACAATGCGCGGCTCGATCAGCCAATGGCCCGCGGTGATCGCCGCGAGCGCGTCCGTCAGCGTCTGTCGGTCAAGCGCGATGCTCAAACCTACGCTGCTGCCCTGATCGTTGGGCTTGACCACGACCTGTTCGCCGAGCAGCGCGATCACTTCGTCCGCCGACGGTTTTCGGGCGGCTGAAAAATCAATGCCCTTGGCAACGCCCACGCCCCGGGCGACGGAGGCGGCCTTCGTGCGCGCCTTGTCCATCGTGAACGCGCTGCTCGCCGCGTCACATCCCGCATAGGCCACGCCGGCCGCATCCAGCAGTCGCTGCATCCCGCCGTCCTCGCCAAACGTGCCGTGCAAGGTCGAAAAAACAACGTGCCGGGCCGGGTCTAGCCCGGCAGGCAGCGCGTCGGCATCGATCTCAAACAACCGCGTCGGAAAACTGCGCGCCAAAGCGATGGCCGAAGCACGCCCCGATCCCAGGGAAACGTCGCGTTCGGAGGAAGTCCCTCCGCACAGCACTGCGATGATCGGAGTATTCATAAAACGTCCTTCCATGATTTGCCGTAGAGCAGAACCTCAGGCTCCAGTTTGACACCCTGCGCCTGCTCCACTCGGGCGCGGATGCGCCTCACGAGAGCGATCACCTCGCCCGCCGAGGCGTGGCCACGGTTCACAATAAAATTCGCATGCACGACGGACACTTCGGCGTCCCCCACCCGCTCGCCCTTTAGCCCGCTCGCGTCGATAAGCCGCCCGGCGGAATCTCCCGGCGGATTTTTGAAAATGCAGCCCGCGCTCGGTTCGCGCGGCTGGGACTTTTGTCTCTTTTCCTTGTAGGCGTCGATCCGGCGCGCGATCTCGCCCGCCTCGGCCTGCGACACAGGACGCAGCAAAGCGCCCAACGCGATGGCGTCGTTCAACTCCGCACAATGCCGGTAGTCCACATGCATCTCGGCCTTTTTGAGGATGCGGATTTCACCATCGAACGTCATCACCTGCACCTCCTCGACCGCGTCGAACATCCATCCGCCCATCGCACCGGCGTTCATGCGCAACGCCCCGCCGACATTGCCAGGGATGCCTTCCAAAAATTCGAACCCCGCCATGCCGCTTTTAGCTGCAAGTCCGCAAAGATTCTTCAACCGCAATCCGGCGCCCGCCCATACGCGCCCTCCGTCGCGCGGTTCAAAAATCTCCCACGCCGGCTGACGCAGACTGACCACCAACGCGTCCACGCCTTCGTCGGGGACGATCAAGTTGGAACCACGGCCCAGCACGATCACCGGCAACACAAGAGTTTTGGCTCTCTGCACCAGATGCTGCAAATCCTCCATCGAGACCGGCTCGGAATAAATGCGGGCAGCCCCGCCAATGCCAATGGTGGTTTTGTTCGCGAGCAATTCCTCTCGCTTCACCTTCGTCGCCGCCGACACGACAACGCGCAATTTTTCCGCTGACTCATCCCAGCGTTTGCCGGCCTCCATTGCCTTGATACGCTCAATCCACCGGCGCGCCATAGCATCAATATCGCCCGCACCGACGAATGCGACCAGATCGCCGGGACGCCGCTCGCGCGCCAACGCGTCGAGCAATCCGTCGCCATTTTCAGGCAAGTAATTCACCGGCAACGCCGGGGCTATCCGGCGTAGTTCCGCATGCAAATCAGCCGTGGTGCCTCCGTCGATCGGCGCTTCACCCGCCCCGTAAACATCGACCAGCGAGACCGCATCACTCAAGGCAAGCGCCTCAGCGAATTCGATCTTGAACTGCGCCGTTCGGCTAAAGCGATGGGGTTGAAACACGACGACAAGTCGCCCACTCGCTCGCGTCCGCAAACTGACTAATAGCGCACGGATTTCGGCCGGATGATGCGCATAGTCTTCGATCACGGTTAAGTCGCTCGAAGCATGCAGCACCGCCTGCCGACGGCGCACCCCCGGATAGTCGGCCAACGGATTTTCGGTTAATTCAGCCACGCCCATCAAATGAGCCGCCGCCAGGACAGCCGTGGCGTTGACGGCATTGAATGTTCCCGTCGCCCGAACCATCGTCGTGATCTCGGGAAAGCGTCCACCCAGGGCGAGTCTGATACATCCGTCATTATCACTCAGCAACTCTCCACGATAATCGCCCGCGCTTCCGAAGGTGAGACGCGATAGTTCCACCTTGTCGTCGGTGGTTCCGGCAAGCGCCTTCAACGAAAGCGCACAGGCGTCACTCACAAGCACCGTGTGCTTCGTGCGGGCAAAAAGCTCGCTGAAGGCGGCCTCCAGATCGGCTTGCCGCCGATAGTGATCAGGGTGATCCCAATCGAGATTAACCACCACCGTGATTTCGGGAGAGAAATGGCGGATCGTGCCATCACTTTCATCGATTTCGGCCACCACCCAGTCGTTGGAACCCGCACAGGCCGGAGACACGCTATCGTCGTTAAACAAACCACCCAGCACATAGCCCGCTTTGAAATTAGCCGCTCGCAACGCCGTGATCAGCATCGCCGTCGTGGTCGTCTTGCCATGCGATCCGCAGACGGCGACCAACTTTCGATCGCGCGTGGCCTCCGCGAGTAATTCGCCTCGCCGAACGAGCGGAATCCCGCGCGCCCCAGCCGCAAGCACCGCCGGATGTCGCGGGGCGACAGCGGACGAGTAAACCAACAGCTGGCAATTTGCCGGCACGGCCCCCGTCGCCGTGATCGTTACTCCTGCGGCCAGCAGTTGCGCCCTCATGCCGTCGGTCATCGCATCATCTTCACCGCTCACGATGAAGCCGCGTTGCGCAAGATAAATCGCCAGCGGTCCCAATCCCATGCCACCAAGCCCGACGCAATGAAGCGTCGTCACTATACGGCCGAACAGTCTAGGTAACGATGCGGCGCTCATGCGACCTTGGGCTTTCCGGTCAAGTCCGCCACTGGAGTTATTAACGACGCGAGATCCTCTAAAATCAGATCGAGCGGATTAATACGATCCATGCGCTGTAAATTGGCCGTCAGTTCCTGCAACCGTGCTTCATTCGAAAGCAAATCAATAACCTCGCGGCCCAGTCCGCCGAGCTCGGCCTGATCGACCACCAACCCGCCGCCCTGCTGGCCAAAGCAAGCGGCGTTGGCCCACTGGTGATTGTCGGCAGCATGTGGATACGGAATCAAGATGGCGGGGGCGCCGCAACGAATGAACTCCGCGATCGAACCGGCACCCGCGCGAGCCACCACCAGATCGGCGGCCGACAGCAATTCGGCCACCTGGTCGCAAAAAGATACAAAGACGGCCTTCACCGGTGTGCCGTCCCTGGATTTCAGGTCCAGCACTTCGGCGGTTCCTTTACCGAGGCCGGTAACGCAATAAAGCTGAATGCCTCCGGCCGCGAGCAAGGGCAGTTCACGCCTTGCCCAATCGTTGAGTACGGTGGCTCCCTGACTCCCGCCAAAAATGGCCAATACCTTTTTGCGAGAGTTCAAACCGAGTTTTCCGCACGCCACCTCTCGAGGCAGACGGGCAATCTCTTTGCGCACAGGAAGACCAACATGGCGCACTCGCTTTGCCCTGACGCCAGGGATGTCCACTCCCGGCGGAAGATAAACACGCCAGGCAAGCCGGCCGAGCAACCGGATGGCTCGGCCCGGCACGCAGTTCGCCTCGTGCAGAGCGACCGGCACTCCGCAGCATTTACCGGCAACGATAATTGCCGCCGTCGTGAATCCGCCAAAACCGATGATCGCCGCAGGCCGCAAGGCCCGAACCAATTTCAGACTGAAAAAGAAACCTTTGGTCTGAGAAAAAATAAATCGCACGAAACCCGCCGGGCCGAGTGTGAACGGCGAACCCGGAATGCGCACAAACCGCAAGTGCGGGTATTTTTCGATCAGCCGAGCGTCCACGCGTTTGTGGCTGATCAACAACGTCGCCAAATGCCCGCGATCCGCAAGCCCCTCGGCAAGCGCGATGCCAGGGGAAAGATGTCCACCCGTGCCACCGCAGGAGATGATGTAGTTGCTCATCCCGCAAGTTCCTCCATCGAACGACGACCCGCATCCAACCCAGGCAGCGACCAAGCGCGCTGGGTATTGACAATAATGCCGATCAGCACGCCCATGAGCAACAGATTGGAAAGCCCAGCGCTGATAAACGGAAGCGACATGCCCTTGGTCGGCAGCAGTCCGGTGACAACCCCAAGGTTGATGATCGCCTGCAGGCAAATCATCAAGATACACCCCGTCACGAGCAGAAATTGGAAGAGATTGGGAGCACGTCGCAGATGAATCACTCCCGCGATGAACATAATTACAAACACCGTGACCACCCCAAGCGTGCACCACAAACCGAGCTCTTCGCCGATCACTGCAAAAATAAAATCCGTGTGGGCTTCCGGCAAAAAATTCATCTGCTGACGCCCCTGTCCCAAGCCGGCTCCATCCGTTCCGCCGACGGCGAAAGCCGAGAGCGATTGCCAAAGCTGATAGGTGCCCGCGTCCCTGTGCCCCTCGACATCCAAAAATGCCGTGAATCGTCGCAGGCGGTTAGGATTGTGGATAACCATCACCGTGAAGCCGGCAACCGCCAGCGCGACAGTCGGAAGGATATAGCGCCACTTGGCCCCAGCCAAAAACAGCAGCACCAATCCGACCACCAACGTGAGCGCTGATGTCCCAAAATCGGGCTCCAAAATAATCAGGCCTGCAAAAAGACCGATCAATATCAGCGGGTAAACATACCCCCGCTTCCACTCGCCGATCCGCGTCTGATTGATGGCCAGATAATGCGCCAGACAGAAGACCATCGCTATCTTGGCAAACTCCGACACCTGAAACCGCAGCATCCCAAATCCCAGCCACCGCCGGCTGCCTTTTACCGAGATGCCCATATGAGGCACCAACACCAGCATCAGTGAAAGCACCGATACTCCTCCCAATATCCACACATAACGACGGGATTTTTCGAGGTTGATACGGCTGACCACAAACGCGACCGCCATCGTCATCACCAATCCGATGATCTGTTTGTTAAGATAGGAGTAAGGCCCCTGCTTGAACGAAACCGTGGCACTGAAAAGAATCGTGATGCCAAGAGCTGCCAGGCCGATCGCGCAAACGGCGATAATCGCCGCCGGGTTTACGATAAAACGACCACGAACAGGATCAGGCGCGAAAACATCTTTGGCCATCAGGAAGACTTCGAATCAGGCAGGATTTTGAGCGGTTTATTATGACAACAAGTGAGAACTTGCGTGCGATTAATTGCCCATAGGAGCTGCCTCCTGAACTTTGATGACCGGGGCAACGACAGGCGCGGCGAGCGGCGACGAGGCATCGGTAGACGGTGTGGTGAAAAGTGGCGATTCCGCTGCCGGCGCCACCGGCGATGCGACCGGTGCCATGGAGTTAAAGACGGGCGCCGTCGCAGTCGACTTGGCACCGGCTGGTGCCTGCCAGCCGGGAATTTTGAGCGTCTGACCGACACGTATCTTGGTGGGATCGGCAATGTTGTTGGCCGTGGCAAGATCGCCTACTTTCACTTGATACTTGCGGGCGATGCTCCCGAGTGTGTCGCCGGCCTGGATCACATGAGTCATAGAAGCGCCGGAGTGTGTAGCAGACGAAAGGGACGCTTCGGGAGCAACCGCCGTTGCAGAGAGGGCGGCCCCGGCTGGGAGCGTGAGCGTTTGACCGACACGCACGACATCCGACTTCAGTTTGTTGAGCGACTTGATCGCGGCCTTTGTCGTGCCAGCACGCCTCGCGATCGCATCGAGATTATCGCCCGCTTTTACCGTGTATGTGAGAGTGGCAGCTGCATCCGACGTCGCAACAGCGGCAGCGGGGGCTTTTCCAGGAATAATGAGCTTTTGACCGAGGCGCAGCACGACGTCGGGCTTTAGGTTGTTGGCCGCAGTCAGCGCTTTGACGGTCACACCCTGCTTTTTGGCGATCGACCAAAGACTATCGTTTTTCGCCACGGTGTAAGTACTAACCGGCTGCACATCGGCAACCGGTTTGACTTCGATGGCCGCAGCGGCAGCAGTGCCAGGCCGGGTCGGGCTGAAACGCACCGTTCCTGCAAGGCCAGTATCCGTGCCGGAGGTGGCCAATGGGGAACCAGGGGAAACGGCGTCTCCGCTCGGAGCGGCAACAGGCGAATCGGCGGCATCGGCAGCGGCAGGTTTCTGCTTACCCGTCGAACTGCAGCCGGGAATTGCGAAGATAAACAGGATGGCCGCGATATGCGCGGCCACGACGATACCGAATGTTCTGATGAGTTTCATGGGAGGATTTTGTTTTTTTAAAGGAAGGTCAGCTATCTTAAAATGTGGTTACGCCTAAGTTATTCACGAGCGTTATGAACTGCGCGCCTCGATCTTCGTAGCTCTGGAACTGGTCAAAACTCGCGAACCCGGGACTGAGCAGAATGTTATCGCCGCTCGAGGCGATTTCGGCGGCACGGCCCACCGCCTCAGCCAGTCCTCCGCAGACCGTATGCGGCACGCGGCCGGCGCCTAAAAACATGGCCAGCACGCTGCGTGTTTCGCCGATCACCAGCACATGTTTCACATACGGAGTGATGCGCCGCACAAAAGCGGCGATGTCGCCGCCTTTTGATTTTCCACCGGCAATCAAAATGACTGGTGATGGAAAACCTGAAATCGCCGCCTCGACGGCATGAAAATTGGTGGCCTTTGAATCATTCCAATATGTCACTCCGGCAACTTCCGTCACACGTGCCAGCCTGTGCGAACCAAGACAAAACGACCGGGCGGCGGCATAGAGCGCATCCTCGCCCAATCCAAAACTCCGCCACCATGCTGCAGCCAGCAGATAGTTTTCCCGCTGCGGATAATGCGCAAATACAGTGCCCCGCAATAACACATCGGCTGCTTGATTCTCGCTCGCGACCAACGACTCCGATGGCAAAGTCTGCCCGAAAATCTGGGCAAAATGTTGCACGCTCGTCCCGGCAAACACCTGGCCGCCCACCGTGCGCTCGAACAACCGCCACTTCGCGGTAAAGTAATTCTCCATCGTGCCATGCCGTTCCAGATGATCTTCCGAAAAATTAGTCCACAATGCCGCGTCCGCCCGAAAATGGCGCAGCGTTTCCGCCTGGAACGAACTCACTTCACAAACCGCGATGGAGTCCGGCGAGCCGCCTTCTCGCTCAACCATCAACCGTGCAAACGAGTAGCCGATGTTTCCCGTCGCATAGGCGTCGCGGCCGACGGAACGCAACGCATGCGCAAGAAACTCCGTGAGCGTCGTCTTCCCGTTTGTGCCGGTAATCGCGACCAATGAACCGCGCCAAAAGAGCGAGGCAAAATCGAGTTCCGCCAGACAAACAGCCCCGGAGGCGCGCGCCGCCGCAATCCATGGATGCGTGGGCATGAAGCCCGGTGAATAAATCACAAGACGGTGAGTCTGAACGGTCGCGCCACGAAACTCTGTGGCCGCATCACCCCGTCCTTTTTCATCAAAGAGCACACCCGTCCCGCCGATTCGCGTCACCAGCGCACTCACCGCCTGCCCGCTCACGCCGCCGCCTAAAATGGCGACGGGATGCTCGAGGAGCGGTTGGATAAACTCTGGAATGATGAGTGGCATCAGCGGAGTTTGAGCGTGCCCAGACCGACAAGGGCGCACATCAGGGAAATGATCCAGAAACGCAGAACGACCTTCGTCTCAGGCCAACCAAGTTTCTGGAAATGATGGTGAATCGGTGCCATGCGGAAAAAGCGCTGGCCTTCACCGTAGCGTATTCTCGTGGCTTTGAAATACCCCACTTGAATGATCACCGAAACCGCCTCCACAACGAAAACGCCACCCACGATCACGAGGGTTAACGGTTGCTGCACCATGAAGGCGATAATCCCGATCAGTCCACCGATCGCGAGCGAACCGGTGTCACCCATGAACAACTCGGCGGGATAGGAATTATACCACAAGAACGCCAGACCCGCGCCCACCAGCGCTCCGCAGATCACTGTCAATTCACCCGTTCCAGGAACGAAACTGATCAGAAGATAGTCGGCTATCTTCGAGTTGCCGGAGGCATATGCCATGATGCCGTAAACCAAAGCGACCGTGATGGTGCAACCGATGGCGAGACCATCGAGGCCATCGGCGAGGTTGATCGCGTTGCTGAAGCCCACGACCCAGAAGAAAACCAACACGAAGAGCGCGAGTAGGCCGACGACGCCCGAAAACTGGAATATTGGGTATTTTAGAAACGGCACCCACAGTTCGCGTATTTTATGCGCGCTGAGCGGATGCAGGACAAGCGCGGTCAAAGCCGCCACCGTGATGATCGTCTGCCACATCATTTTCTCACGCGACGAAATGCCATCACGGTTCTTCTTCACGACCTTGAGATAGTCGTCACGGAAGCCGACAGCGGTGAGTGCCGTGTAAACGAAGAGCGCGACCACCACCCATATATTAGGTGCAGCCCAGAGGACGGTGCTGATAAACACGGAAAAGAATATCAGCAGCCCTCCCATCGTCGGCGTGTTTTTCTTGTCGAACTTCTGGGCGAGATCACCGGTGCGGTCATCGTCGTAGTGCTGGCCGAACTTTAGCTGGCGTAATTTGTGAATGAGCCAGGGTCCGATGATGAAGCCGATGACCGCAGCTGTGCCCGCCGCCATCAGAGTGCGCAGCGTGATGAAACGCAATAAACGCAGCGGGCCCCAGACATCCTCGTAGTTTGAGAGGTAGCTCAGCATGGGAACTCAATGCGCCGCGAGCGCCGCCTCCCCCGTTAAAATTTTCTCCAACTGGTAGCGTCGACTTCCCTTGATAAAAACCGAACCTCGAAAGGCGGTGAGTCGCGCCGCGATCGGCTCCAGCGCAGTGACCACATCGACTTGGGAATGAGCGATCCCGTTTTCAACCGCCCCCTGCCGCACCGACTCGGCATCGTCTCCGATAATGACCAGATAATCGCCCTTACGCAGATGAATCGAACGACCCAGCGCCCGATGATACATCGGGGACTCCGGTCCAAGTTCCCCCATGCACCCAATGACCAGCAAACGCGGCTCCGATTCGGGTGCCACGGCATAAAAAGCATCGAGAGCATCGCCCATCGCGGCAGGGTTGGCGTTGTAACAATCCAGATAGAGCAGTCGTCCATCCTCACGGCGCAGTTCACCGCGCAGCGCGGCGGGCTGCCAGCCGGCCAGACGCGCCTGCACAACCTCGGGCTTTATGCCGAGCCAGAGCGCCGCGCAGATCGCGAGCACCGCGTTTTGCGCCATGCCGGCCGACACCCGGCGAAACGTAAACGCCAACGGAGGCGGCAGCCCGTAAGCCAAGGCAACCGCCGTCTGATCCCCCCGATGGGTGACCGTGAAATAAACCCGGTCCTTGGGCGGCGCGCTCGGCCGCAATACTTCGGCCGGCTCAACCACCAAGGTGCGCACGTTCAATTCACGAAAAGCGGAGAAATCCAAATTTTGCCCGGGAAAAATCGCGATGCCACTCGCGCGGACCGAGGCGGTCAATACCGCCTTCTCGCGTGCGACTCCTTCCACGGAACCGAGGGCTTCGACATGAGCCGGGGCCACCAACGTGTTGATCGCGATATCCGGTTCGATCATCGCAGCCAGCGAAACCATCTCCCCCGGTTCGCTGATGCCCGCCTCGATCACGGCAAACGCATGGCGCGTCGAGTCCAGTCGCGTGAGCGTGAGTGGCACGCCAAGATGATTATTGAGGTTACCCTCGGTCGCCAGCACCCCCGGCACCCTACTGTCCTTGGCTGAAGTTTCGAACGACGAGCCTCCGAGAAGAAGCGCGAGCAGGTTCTTGGTCGATGTCTTGCCGGCGCTGCCGGAAATACCCACAACCGGTCCACGAAAGGTGCGACGGTATTCGCGGGCGATGGATTGAAATGCCACTAGGGGATCAGCCACCACGAGCTGCGGCAGCGACAGCGCAGGATTCGCATGGCCCACGATCGCGGCGCTTGCTCCCGCCTGCCGTGCCGCTGTCAAAAAATCATGCCCGTCGCGTTTGGGCGTCTTTATCGCCACAAAAATTTGCCCTGCGCTCAACTGACGCGTGTCTATCGTAAACCCGGTGAGTGGGGACGACGGAATGGCCGTCCATTTACCGGACGTCCAGGCAGCGAGATTTTCTGGGGCAAAGTTGGGCACGTTGAATCACGCCTTCTGGATTTGTTTTATGCCGATCAGTTCACGAACGACCTGACGGTCGTCGAACGGACTCACAGTATCCGCAAACTCCTGGTATGTCTCATGCCCCTTGCCGGCGATGAGCAGACAGTCGCCGGGCTTGGCCATGTCGAGCGCCAGACTGATGGCGCGACGACGATCCTCGATCCAAGTGATTTTCATGGGATCCGTGACGCCGGCCTGCATGTCTCCAAAAATCTGAGCGAGCGCCTCGTTGCGCGGATTATCGGCCGTCGCAAAAGCGAAATCGGCATACTCCTGCACCGCTTTGACCATCAGCGGACGCTTGGTGCGATCGCGATTGCCACCGCAGCCGAAAACGACGAGCAGTCGGTTCGGCGTGATGGCTCGGAGCATGCCGAGGGCGTTGCTGAGGGCGTCGTCGGTGTGAGCATAATCAACCAACACATTGAACGATTGTCCCTCTTCGATCCGTTCCATGCGGCCCGGCACGCCTTTGAACGTACGAAGCTTTGCGAGGAAAACCTGTGGATCACGACCCAGCCCCCAGGCGGTGGCGATAGCCGCCAGCAAATTGCTCACGTTGTAACGGCCGATCAGCGGCGAATCGACTGTCATTTCCCCCCGGGGCCAGACAAGTTTGAAGGTCGTGTTCTTAAAGTTGAGTGAAACCTGCTCGGCGCGAATCTGTGCGACAGAAGATTCTCCATACGTGACGACACGGACAGATGAGACTTCGGCGCTCACCTTGGCGACCAATTGAACGCCATGCGGATCATCGGCGTTGATGACCGCGACCTTCGGTTCCGCGCCGGTATGACCGGTGAAAAGCCGCGTCTTCACGCTGAAGTAGGCCTCCATCGACTTGTGATAATCGAGATGATCGCGAGTGAGATTGGTGAAGATGGCCGCGCCAAACTGCAGCCCGAGCACTCGCTGTTGGTCGATCCCGTGCGAACTGACCTCCATGACCGCCTGCCGACAGCCGGCATCTCGCATCTGTGCGAGCATGCCGTAAATATCGAGTGATTCGGGCGTAGTCTTGAATGACGGCACGGTGCGCACTCCGAGATCGTAATTGATGGTGCCCAGCAGACCGACGCGTTGGTCGCCGTTGAGAAAATGTTTTACCAGATGAGCAACCGTGGTCTTGCCGTTGGTGCCGGTGACACCGACGACCTGCATGTCGCGGTCGGGGAATTTGTAATACCGCTGGGCCAGCCGAGCAAGTGTGGCGCGAGCATCAGCCACCTGGATGAACGTCACCTTAGCCGAGGCGTGTGTCGGCATCTTCTGAGTAACCACAGCGACGGCGCCGCGATTCACCGCTTCATCAATAAAGGAAGTTCCATCGGTCCTCAGGCCCGGCAAGGCGAAGAACAGGGCGCCCGGCACGACGCGGCGACTGTCCATCACGATACCCGAGATGGGGCGGTCGAGCGAACCCTTCACGGCAATCGCCTCGTTTTCGCTTAAGAAGTCGGAAAGTTTTAGGGCCATTAAAAAAATGCGCTGGCTGACGGGATCAAGACGACGGGTGCGCTCCGTGGCATGGGGTTGGAAGGCGTGGATGAGCGCATGGTTTTGAGTAATATAGCCGATCATTTCCGGCCTCCATCCATGACCAACAAATTGCGACCCGGTTCAATCGCGGGCTTGATGTCGAGATACTGGATCAGCTGCTCACCAATCCGTTTGAAACTGGGAGCGGCCACAGTCGCGCCGTAGGCGACACGACCGTTAGGAACCTTGGCATCGTCCACGATCACCGAGATAACCACACGCGGACGGCTCGCGGGGAAAAAACCTACAAAAGAGCCCACGTGATTATGCTCCGAATAACGCCCGTTTATGAGCTTCTGGGCTGTGCCAGTTTTGCCAGCGACCTCGAAGTTGGCAATCGCCGCCATAGGCGCGGTGCCCTCCGGCGAGGCGACTCCTTGCAACATGCGGGCCATCTGCTCGGCGGTACGTGTCGTAATCACATGACGCCGCACGGAACCGGTGAAATTATAAACAACTTCGCCCGACTCATCACGCACCTGACGAATGATCTGAGGACGCATCAACAAGCCACCACTGGCAATGGTCGCCATGGCATAATGAATCTGCATGGGCGTTGCCGAAATACTATAGCCGGCCGGGATGCGCGTGATATCCACCCCGCTCCACTTGTCGGGCGTGTTTAAGAAGCCGGAGACTTCACCGCCAAAAGGAAAGCCGCTTTTCTCGCCGAAGCCAAACGCCCGCGCATAGCTGTAAATCCGATCCTCTCCTAGCAGCATGCCGAGTTGGGCGGCGCCGACATTGCTCGAATGACTGATGATCTCGGAAACAGGCAGCAGATGGTCAAACTTATGGTCGTCGCGCATGAATCGGCGCGGCTTTCCTTTGTATTCCATCGACTCGAGTGTGCAGTCGAATCGCGTGGCCGGAGTGACAAGCCCCTCGTTCAACGCACCCGATGCGGAAACAATTTTGAAGGTCGATCCGGGATCAAGAATGTCGGTGATAGCCAGATTCCGCATGCTGCCCATCTCATCTTTTGAAAGCGTATTATATTCGTTGAGATTGTAGGTCGGATAGTTGGCCAGCGCCAAGATGAAGCCGCTATTGGGTTCACTAACGATGATCGAAACCTTCGCCGGATTGAATTTTTTAACAATTTCGTCGATCTCCTGCTCCACGATATGCTGGACTGCCGAATCAATGGAAAGCACCACGCTGTAACCAGAAGTCGCATCGACCTCGCGGCTGCGAAACTGGGCGAGCTCACGACGCAATCCGTCCTTTTCCGACTCGCACCACCCATCTTGTCCGCGCAGATAAAAATCAGCAAAATTCTCAACCCCAGCGGCCGCCTGCCCTTCCTTGTTCACGTAGCCGATGAGATGGGCCGCCATCGTGTTGTGCGGGTAAGCGCGACGGAACGTGCGGTTGCCGTAGACGCCCTTGATGTCGAGCTTGGTGATCTGATCGTAGGTGGATTCCTCGACAGATTCACTCAGCTTGGCCCAGCGAATCTGCCGGTCTTCTTCGCTGTTGTCATCAGGTTCCGCAGGACGCGCCTTTTCATTGAACACACGTTCCAAGTCCGATGCCGGCATGTTCAAAAGCTTGGCGAGTTGCGGCCATTTGGACGCGTCCTCCTTGCGCAATGCCTGTGGATCGACGCCGAGCACGATGAGCGAGCGAGAGGTAGCGAGCGTGTCTCCCCGCGCATCAAGAATATCACCACGCCTGGCAGTCTCTACGATAATTTGGCGGCGCGCCCTATCCACAAAGCCAACCAGTTTCTCTCGGTCTATTACATGGAGATCGAGCAAGCGCAATCCGACACACCCGAAGCTGGCGAGCACGACGACGCTCAGCAGCACGATGCGATAATTGGATGCAAAACCCTTGGACATCAGGATCAGTGATAATTGTTAACGAGACGAAAGCGCACCGGGATGACGACGTTGGACGCGGCAGCAAAGATCTCTGCGTTGTTGCGTGCGGTGAGTCGCTGTTCCACCGAGTCACTGACGCGCACCACCTGCGGTTCCTTCGGCAACACGAGGCCCAGCCGCCACTCGGTATTGCGACGGGCCAGCACGTCGATCGACTGTTCTTCGGTGATCTGCGTGTTCACCTCGGCCATGTGCCGCTCAGTCTCGGCGATGCGCTGCTCAAGCTGCTTGGTGTTATTGGCCGTAACCGAAATCTGGTGACGCAGCCAAACCGTGCCCAATCCGATGGATCCGCTGAAGCAGATCATCACCAACGTATACACGAGGAGCTGGTTCACAAAGGCGTTGGTCGAGGTCTTGTTCATGGCGGGCGTGGCAGGGAAATACGTTATTGGCGTTTTAAAGTTTTCGGATGGCGCGCAGCTTCGAAGAACGGCTGCGGGGATTGACGGCGATCTCATCATCGTCCGGGGTGACCGGCCGGCGGGTGAGCGGTTCGGCAAATTTTTCGCGGAGATCCTGAGGCCGATGATCGTCGAGCCCTTCGGACTGTCCGCAGAGCCGGCGGAAGAACTGCTTGGCAATTCGATCCTCCAGCGAATGGAAGCTGATGACGGCGAGCACGCCGCCGACATTGAGCCGGGCGAAGGCGGCGGGCAGCGCACGCTCGATGGCTCCCAGCTCGTCGTTCACCGCGATGCGGATTCCTTGAAATGCGCGGGTGGCGGGATGGATTTTCGACGTAAATCGGTCGCGCGGAGGAATCGCCCCGGAAATGAACGCGGCGAGCGATGCCGTTCGGGCGAGTTTCCCTGTGCCACGTGCGGCGATGATCGCGCACACGACATGACGCCAGTTTTTTTCTTCGCCGTAGTCGCGCACGGCCCGAACCAGCATTTCCTCGGTGGCGGTTTCGAGCCAAAGAGAGGCGGGAACTCCTGCGCGGGGATCCATGCGCATGTCGGCCGGGGCATCGTTGCGGAAAGAGAAACCCCGCTCGGCGTCATCGAGTTGGAAAGACGATACGCCGAAATCGAAAAGGATGCCGTCGAATTTATCCACAGGCAGTTCACCAAGCCGGCCGAAATCGCGGTCGATAAGCGCGAATCGGCCCTCAAATTCCATGCGAAGGATCTCGGCACGCGGCTGGGCCGCCGGATCGCGGTCAAGGGCGACCACGTTGATGTCAGGGGCGGCCTCAAGAATCGCGCGAGTATGCCCGCCGCCGCCGAACGTGGCGTCAAGATAACGACCACCCGCACGCGGCGAGAGCAGGTCGATCACTTCACGCAGCATAACGGGTTGGTGACCGGGCGTCATGGAAGCGATGGCGGCATCAAGCAGCATGGCGCACAACGGCGGGTTGCGGTTGATGACGTGAAAAAAGCGGCGCATCGAGCCACGCAGGACGACTGGCATCAGCGAGCGCGAAGTGACGCGCGACGACATTATCGCCGCACGAAACCGGGCCATCCTTAAAACACCGGCAGCGCCCAAGGCGAACAGAGTTGGACGCCAGCGCGCGAATCGGAAGGATGCAGGGACTGTTGCTCATGGTTATATCCCCATCCGACGCATAAGATCACCGAAGTTCTCTCCCGCAGTTCGTTGCTCCACCCGAATCCAGCGGTCGGGACTGTAGAGGCTGAATTTCGTCAGCGAGCCCACAAGCACGGTGTCCTTGGAAATGCCGGCGTGCGCGAGAAGGTCGCCGTTGAGCATGATGCGTCCCTGCTTGTCGAAGCCGAGGGTCTGCGTCTGCGCAAAAAAGCGTGCGGCAAAATCCTGGCCCGAACCATCGGACAGCGCGATGCCCTCAATCTTCACCCGCAGCTTGGCGACCTCTGAGGGAGGCAAGATGGCAATATAACCATCCGGATGCGGCGTCGCGAGAAACTGCTCCCCTTCATCATGTGCAGAGCGCCATGCCGACGGAATCGTGATACGATTCTTGTCGTCAAGGGTATGCCTAAAAAGGCCGGTGTAGGAAGCTGCGCCGAGTTGAGCCATAAACGCTGCGGAGCCATATGCCCCACAACGCCCCATTTCAACCCACTTTTACCCATCCGAGTCAAGGAAACTCCGTCGAAAATCGTGATTTTGTGAGAGAGAGGTGAGAGAGGGGAAGTGATGAGAGAGGGTGAGAGAGGGGAAGAGATATGATCCTCCCTGAAAAAGCCTGAGCCGCCCTGAATAACCCTGAACCATAGAGGGGAAAAGCCGCCGAGCGGTCCCTCTGGTGGGCTGGATTCCGGTTTGCTCCTCGTCGAGGCCGAAAGCCGCCCAAAGAGCCGATATTGGCGGAGGTTTGCTCCTCGGTAGTTTCGTCTAAAGCGGTTTCTTAAACTGTCCTTAAGCCTTAAAACAGGCTCCCCTGACCGTCACTGGAGGATTCCTTAAGCCGGGCTTTAGAAAGCCTCGCGCGGAGCTTCTCATCGCGCTCCTGGTTGATCTCGGACCGACGCTGGGCAACCAGCTCCGGGATCGTCGGGCCGGGCTTCAGCATCGCGCCCAGCGTCTGCTTGATAAAGTCCCCCAACCTCTACGATCTTGGCGAGACTTCCGTGCGCACGATCACCAATCTGACGACGCCCATCGCGCTTATCGCCGACCTATGCATCTGGCTCAATGTGCCGGTTGACGGCTCCACCCTGCAACCAACGGGCGCCGCCGCCATCGTCACCGGAGCGACCTATTGGCCCGCGTCAACCATCTGGGCGTCCGGCAGTCAGACCGCCTTCAATATCCCGATCGCCAAGATCAGCGCGGCCCCGGTCAGCGCCAACGCGGCTCCGGGCTTTGATTTTCCGATCGGTGCCGACACCTACCACCTCTACCAGCTGCTCGCCGATCACATCCGCTGCTATCACCGCAGCACCAGCACCGGTCCTGCGCTCTATGCCGAGGCGTGGCCGGGCCTCGGCCCATGAGCACCGCCTCGCCGTTTCTCTACAAGGGGCTTTTCCCCTTCGCCGTCGCCGAGCTCACCACCGTCCAGATCGCCGCTTACAACGGTGGTGCTGGATCGGGAAGCCAATACTTCGCCAAGGTCACGGGCCTCACACTTCAACAGGCGTGGCAGAATTGGTGGATGCTGGAGAAGATTCATGCTGAGGTGTCTGCGTCTGGGTTGGCGGGGCCACCGCTCTATCCTGTCGCGGCTTATGCCATTTCAGGCTCCTGCGATTTCGACAAACTAGCGGCAACCAACTCGACCCCGCACCCCGCCTGTAAAATACCGTCTGAAGGATACCCACCTTACGGCGGATTCTATCGTTTGCAAAGTCCCTATCCCACACCCTCGGCGGCAACGGCGGATGGCTCGTTTGGTTTCGTTCCATATGGCCAATACTCCACCCCGTATGACCCAAAGTGGGGACCGATAGTCAAAAACACCGATGACGGGTCGTTCGCTTTGTTCTTGGAAATTTACGCCAGGGTTCTTGCCCCGTCCGGTTCTCATGCGGGGGCGGTGAACTGGTCAACAAACTATATGTCCGGAGCGTGCATCATTTCGACCTCGATCTTTGGGGCGACGGTTTCGCTTGGTGCCCCGGCATTGTTCTACCCGACCGTGACGGGCGGCTCGGTGACTCTCACCCCGTCCTACTTCACGCCGTGAAGCGGTGTTCTTAAGAACCTCTTAAGCCACCTTGAATAAACGCTCCAAAACACCCCATGAGGAGCAAACCTCCGCCAATGAGGATCAAATCGCGATCGGCTTTACAGTTCCCTCGGATAAGCTAGGAGCGACTGGCGCAGAGCATCATCAATCGGCGACATCAATGAAACAGCACACGCAAAACGCCCGTCGGCGCCCGCGCCAGGCAATTCCCCGCTTGCACCACCTCGCGTCCGCCGCGCAAAATCACCTCTTCAATGCATTCCAAACCGCAAGTTCTTGCTTGGCTCACCTGCGACGGCGTCCATCTCGACCCCGGCTCTGGCAAACACACCATTCTCGGCATCTTCTCCACCATCCGCGGACGCCAGTTTCCCGTCGTGCATCCGTTCATGATTTGGTTCCTCACACTGAGCGACGTCCCCGCCGGCGAGCATAAGATAAAAATCTCCCTCGGCCTCGACGCGACCCAGCCGCAATCTCTCATCGAGCGCCCCTTCGAGTCGCAAAGCCCCCTCCAGCGCATCAATCTCATCAACGAGATTCGCAATCTGTCCTTTCCCCAACCTGGCGACTACTCGATCATCATCGAGGTGGATGACGAACCGCTCCTCGCCACAAGCATCACGGTGACGAACTGATTATTCCCTTAACTCATTTCCATGTCCTTGGACCCTTTCTCATCCTTTGATCTCATTGGCGTCGGTTCTCCCATCATGGATCTTCTGGCCCGTGTGCCGGAAACCTTCCTCACCACCCTCACCGGCGCCAAGGGCGGCATGGTGCTCGTCGACGACGACGAAATGGAGGCCATCGTCTCGCGTCTTGAAGACCAACCCGCCGCCGCCGCCGGAGGCTCTGCGGGCAACACCGCCGTAAGCGCCGCCCGCCTTGGCCTGCGCACCACCTTCCTTGGCAAACTGGGCGACGACGCCACCGCCCGCGCCTATCGCAAACACTTCGTCGCCTCCGGTGGCGACACCTCTCGCTTCAAATACGCCGACCTCGCCAACGCCCGCTGCGTTTCCCTCGTCACACCGGATGGCGAACGCACCATGCGCACCTGCCTCGCCGCCGCCATGACGCTGCGCCCCGACGAGATCAGCCCCGCCGATTTCCGCGGATGCCGCCACGCCCACATTGAAGGCTACCTCCTCTTCAACCGCGACCTCGCCAACGCCGTGGTCAACTCCGCCCGCGCCGCCGGTTGCACCCTCAGCGTGGATCTCGCGTCCTTCGAGGTCGTCAACGCCGCCCGCGACTGGATTTTCGCGCAGTTGCGCAGCGGCATCGATGTCGTCTTCGCCAACGAGGACGAAATCCGCGCGCTCTTCCCCGACGCCGCCGGCCACGATTACGCCGACCTCGCCCTCCGCCTCGCCGCATTCGGCGGCATCGCCGCCGTGAAGATGGGCAAGGACGGCGCATGGATCGCCCAAGGCACCGGCCTCCATCGCATCAACCCCGTTCCCGTGCGATCCGTGATCGACACCACCGGCGCCGGCGATGCCTGGGCCGCCGGCTTCCTCTACGGCTACTGCAAACGCTGGACGCTGCCCGCCGCCGGTGTGCTCGGCTCCCTGCTCGGCTCCGAGTGCGTGCGCACCCTGGGTCCCGCCATCCCCAACGCCCACTGGCCCGCCATCCAAGCCCGCGCCAAGACTCTCGCAGGCTAGGAACCTGTCACGCCGGTCCGTCTCTCGCGGCAATCTCCTGCCCACTCCTCATGGATGATGGATGGACAGGTGCCGATAGTGGTCGGGCTGACAATGATCGGCGCCGCAGACAAAGATCGTCCGCTTGGAGCCGAAGCCATTCCCTTGGGTTTCGGCACGGCAGTTCGGCATGTTATTCCGATCGAGAAAGACCGCCGCAACCCGGTCCGTGGTCAGCACGCCGATCGTCCGACCGCCGCCGTCGAGCGTGGATTGCTCAATCACGATATCGCGGGCGTCGCCGGCGATTTCGATCTGGCCCCGTCCCCAAGTCAGGGCGTTCCCGGAAAACCGGCATCGCCGCACCGTGCATGAATGAACTTCGACGGGCTTCGGATCGGGTCTCACCGAGATTCCCGGACCTCCGTTGTTCGCAATGTCGCAGTCCTCGATCAGATTGAAACAGTCCCGCGCGCCGATCGAGATGCCGGCTTCCTTGTTGTTGGCCAAGGTGCATCCGCTGGTCGTGATATGGTTGGCGCGGACGCAGAAGAACAAGCCATACGCATCGTTCCCCTCGCTCCGGCAATTCTCAAATCGAATGTCCGTGCTGCCGGCGCCGGGATGCAATCCGTTGCCGACATTATGACTGAAGGAGCAGTCGCGAATCGTCATGCGGGAGCACATTTGAAAACTCAGGCCGTCGCCGTTATACCCCGACTCCCGGACTCCGGTGATTTCAATGCCGTCGCCGCGGGTGAAATAAACCGCCCCGTTGCGGCAGCCGTCGATGCCATGGGGATTGGCGTCGCGATTCCCGTCCAGCGTCAGGTCGCGGAGCGCGGCCCGATGAATGCTCTGACCGAAAATCAGAGGAAAGGTCGTTACCAGGCGTGCATGCTCCGTGGCGTCGTAATCCGACTCGAGGCCTTGATCCAGCCCGACCCACAGACCATCGATCCATGTTATCCGCGCAAAGGTCGCAAGAAACCACCGTCTCTTGTCGTCGAAGATTGTCACGGTCATGCCGACCTCCAGACCTGCGGACGATTCCAGCGGGACATCCCGCATCCCGTAGTTGTGATAGCCGTTCAACGGATGGATGCGACTTGCACCCTTGCGTAAAATCGTGCGGGCGCCGCAGCCCCGCAATTCGACCCCCGAGCGGAGTTCCAACCCGCGGTCCAACGTCAGATCGAGTTCTGGAAGTTGTAAAATCCCGCCGGATAAGGCCAGACGATCAATGGCAGCCTGAATGGCTGCCGCGTCGGTGCATTCCTCGGGGCGAAGTTTGATGATCGGGGCGCTCATGTTGTTCGGGGTGTTGGTTTCAACCAGGGCTGAGAATGATCGTGATAGTCAACTTTAACGGAGGACGATCAAACCAAAGGACCGTCACTTGCTGCTTTCTGGGCCCCGCCGTTCCACCACCATCCTTGTCCACCCCGGCGATTCCCCGTCATCCTGCACGGCCTCCTACCCCAGCAGCGCATCCTGCATGGCGTGAAATTTGAGCTCGGTTTCGGCAAACTCCCTTCCCGGTTCCGAACCGGCCACGATGCCCGCTCCGGCATAGATCCGCGCATGATCGCCGTCGATCAGCGCGGAGCGGATGCCCACGAAAAACTCGCCGCCGCCGCGGGCGTTTATCCAGCCCAGCGCGCCCGCATAAAGGCCGCGCGGGAATCCCTCCAGCTCGCGAATGACCGGCACGGCGGCTTCACGGGGCGTGCCGCCGACGGCCGGCGTCGGATGCAGGCGGGCGAGCGCATCCAGCAAGCGCACGTCCTCCGGCAACACGGCGCGGACGGGGGTGTGGAGATGCTGGACGTTGGCCAGACGGCGCAATGTCGGGGCCGCTGCGCAATCGAGTTTCAGGCCCAGCGGAGTCAGGCGGCGCACGATGGATTCGAGCACATGGCGGTGTTCGCGCAGATCCTTCTCGTTGTGCAAAAGCCCGGCGGCGATCGCCGCATCCTCGCTCGCGCCGGCGCCCCGGCGGGCGGAACCGGCAAGCGCCTCGGTCTCCAGCACGCCCTGGCTCACGCGAACCAGACGTTCCGGCGAGGCGCCGATAAAACTTTGGCCCAGACCGTTGGCGGCGGAAAACGCATAACAGTCGGGGAAGCGCTGGCGCAGGCCGTTGAGCACGCGCAACGGATGCAACGGCCCGGTCGCGGCGAGATCGAGCGCGCGCGCCAACACGATTTTTTGAAACTCACCGGCATCGATGCGAGCCAGGGCGCGTGCGACAGAGACGCGGTAATCGCCGACTTCCCTCAGGGTGGTGGAAGTCTTTTTCTCCTCCGAAACCGTGTCGTCGGAGTCGCGATAACTAAACCCTCTGAACTTCCCATGCGCACGCCAGACGCGCTCGGCCAGCACGGCGAGATCCGCGTCGGGCGGGACGAGCAGGTTGGCGACCGCCGTGGTCGTGGCGCCTGCGCGCGCCACTTGCCAGCGGGGCACAAAAGTGTGCGCGGCGGGAAACGGCTCTCCGTTTTCCACCTCGTCCAGAAAAGCGAAACTAGTAAAAAAATGAGGCCCGCCAAACGAAGCGTTCACATCGCCGACCGCGATGGTGTCGTCGAGCGTCCGGTCGATGAAACGCTGAACGGAAGCAAAACGATCCGGCCCGTGCGCCGTGTGCGCCACCGCCACTTCCGCTCCGGCAACGGCGCTGTCGGCCCCCGGACGTTCCGTATAAAAATGCGGCTCACCCGGCTCGAAGATCGACTCCAGTACGGCCAGCGGATCAAGCGCGTCCACCGCAAGCGAAATGCTCACCAGCTTTGGCCGTCCGTCGCGGCAGGCGGCGTCCCGGCACTTAGCAAGGAAGGCGCACAGCGCGTCCGGCGAGGCGTTTTCGGCGGGATTGACGGGCAGTATGGTCATCGGAAACGGTGCACCCGGCGGTCACGCCCCGCCTTATTTCGTCTCCGTCTGCGGACGGGGGAAGAGGATTGCGGTCTCCGCGACCTTGCTGCCGGCGAGACGCGCGCCCCAGACGAGTTCATCCTTCCAGACCGCGCCGGCCGAGTAGCCGAGCACGCCATTGATTTTTCGAGTCGTCTCGGGCATGACGGCAGGCAGGAGCGCCACGCCGAGGCGAAGCGCCTCGGCCATCGTGGCGAGCGAGGTTTTGAGAAGCGCCTGATCCTTCGGCTCGGCGGACTTGCCGAGCTTCCACGGCGCGCGTTGCTCGATGTAGGCGTTCGTCGCGGTGATGAACGCAAAGGTGCGCTCCAGCGCGATGTGGAACTGGAAGCCTTCGCAAAGCGGGACGACTTCGTCGCGGGTCTTTTCCCAAAGCGCCTTGAGAGCCTGCTCGGGTTCTTCGGACACTGCGGCGGCGGGCACAACGCCGGCGGCGAACCGATTCGTCATGTTCAGCGTGCGGTTGACGAGGTTGCCGAGGTTGTTGGCGAGTTCGCTGTTGTAGCGGATGAGAAACTGCTGGAGCGAAAAATCGCTGTCCTGGCCCACGCTCATCTCGCGGATAAGGAAGTAGCGGAGCGCATCGACGCCGTATTGGTCGGCAAAAACAATGGGGTCCACGAAATTGCCTGTGCTTTTGGACATCTTGGAGCCGTTGATCGACCACCAACCGTGGGCGAGCAGCGACTTCGGCGGCTCGATACCGCAGGCCTTGAGCATGATCGGCCAATAGACGGCGTGCGGCGGCACGAGGATGTCCTTGCCGATGACGTGGAAATCGGCCGGCCAAAGACCCGGCTTGTCGATCACCGCCGAGTAGTAGTTCACCAGCGCGTCGAACCACACATAGGTGACGAAGTTCTCGTCGAACGGCAGCGTGATGCCCCATTCGAGGCGGTCCTTCGGACGCGAGATGCACAGGTCGTTGAGCGGTTCGGCGAGAAATTCGAGCACCTGCTTCTGGCGGTAGCGCGGGAACACGAAGTTCTCGTTCTTCTTCAGAAAATCGACGAGCCAGTCCTGATAGGAGCGCAGTTTGAAGAAATAGTTGGACTCGGTGATCTCGGTCACCTCGCCGAAAATCTCGGGCCAGCGCCCGTCGGGATTGCGGTCTTTGTCCTGAAGAAACTGCTCCTGACGCGTCGAGTAGAAGCCCTTGTATTCGGCCTTGTAGATCTCGCCCTTATCGAAGAGCCGCTGGAGGAGCTGGCGAACAACCTTCTTGTGGCGTTCCTCGGTGGTGCGGATGAAGTCGTCGTTGGAGATGTTGAGCTTCTTGCAGACGGCGCGGAACTCCTCGGAAATTTCGTCGCAAAACTGCTGCGGAGGAATGCCGCGCTTCTTGGCGGTCTGCTGGACCTTCTGGCCGTGCTCGTCCACGCCGGTGAGAAAATAGACCTGATCGCCCATCAACCGGCGGAATCGGGCAATGACGTCCGTCAGCACCTTTTCGTAGGCGTGGCCGAGGTGCGGCGAACCGTTCACGTAGTCGATCGCGGTCGTGATGTAGAAAGTCTTCATGGGCGGAGCAGGAAGAACAAAGCCACGCGGCGGTAAATGTCGAAGAATTTGCTAAAAGGGATTTCCCCGGGCTTTGCCGTTGCCAGAAAGAAGCGGCGGCGCAAGTTGGGAGCAGGATATCCCCCATGCGTAACGCGCTCAGGCTCCTCGTGCTCGTCCTCGCCCTGTGCGTCGTCGGGTCCACCGCCGCGCTCCTCCAAACCTGGGTGCTTCGCCGCACCTTGGATCGGCAGCGCGCCGCCGGCGTCGCGCCGACCGATGGCGAGCGGGAAGTCTTGCGCCTGTATCGCGCCGACCAGCAAAAGGCCTTCGTCGCTCTGGTCGGAGTGTCCTTCGCCGCCTTGCTCGTGACCGCGCTTATCCCGACGCGCCGCCTCGGGACCGACGATCCGGCGTTGAAGGATGTGCGCAAAGAAATCAAAACCGCCGAGCAGCTCGCCTTCGCGAGCGTAAACCAAGGCAAGGCGCTCAGCCGTGAGCGCGACGTTCGCATCCGCACCGAGGAAAATCTCCAGCTTCAGCAAAAACTCGTCAGCCAGACCTTGGATGAAAAAATCCGCCTTGGTCGCGATCTCCACGACGGCACGATCCAGTCCCTTTACGCCACCGGACTTGTGCTGGAATCGACCAGGGAACTCCTCCAACGCGACCCGGCGGAAGCCGCGCGCCGGCTGGACACCGCGCTCAAGACGATCAACGACACCATCCGCGATGTGCGCACCCATATCACCGGTCTTTCCCCCGACAATGTGCGCAGGGGCAGCCTGCTTGCCACGCTGAAAACCGTCGCGGAGGAACTGCGCGCGGGACGCGACGTGGTTTTTGATTATAGGATCGACGATGCGGCGGAACACCGGATCGCCGCCGAACATCTCAACGACCTGCTGCCTTTCGTGCGCGAAGCCGTCAGCAACGCGCTCCGTCACGGCAAGGCCCGCCACATCCTCCTGCGCCTGCATGAAGGCGACAACGCCGTGTGCCTGCTCGTGCAGGACGACGGTTGCGGCTTCGTCAACGACACCCGCGCCGGCAGTGGTCACGGACTGGCCAACATGCATGCCCGGGCCGAGACCATCGGCGGCACCTTGCTGGTCACCAGCACGCCCGGCACCGGCACACGACTCGTTCTCACCTTGCCTCTCCGGCCTGTCTTATGAAACCAACGCCTGCTACGCCCGCCCCCATCCGCGTGCTGATCGTCGATGACAGCGAAGTCGTGCGCATGGGCCTGCGCGCCCTGCTCGGCGCCGACCGCACTCTCACGGTGATCGCCGAGGCGCACGATGTCGCCTCCGGTGTCAAAAGCGCCGGCAAGCACCACCCCGACGTCGTCTTGCTGGACATCCGCCTCCCCGACGGCACCGGTTTCGACGCCTGCCGGCAGATAATGGACTGTTCACCCAAAACCCGCGTGCTCGTGCTCACCTCCGTCGCCGACGAGGACGTTGTGGACAACGCCATCCGCGCCGGTGCCCACGGCTATTTGCTCAAGGAAGTCCACGGCGGCGCCCTCGTTCAGGCGATCCATGACGTGGCGGCGGGCAAATCCATCCTCGACCCCGCCATCACCGCACGCGTGATGTCGCTCATGCGCTCCCCCGCCCCGGCCACTCGCGATGCGCTCGCGCTTCTTTCCCCGCAGGAACGCCGCGTGCTCGCCCTCATCGCCGAGGGGAAAACCAACAAGGAAGTCGGCAACGACCTCAATCTAAGCGAAAAAACCGTGAAGAACTACCTGAGCACGGTGTTCGAAAAACTGCACGTGACCCGGCGAACCCAAGCCGCCGCCTTTTTCGCCCAAGGATCTCACGACCGTCAAAACGGCCGCCTGTAACCATATTTTCACACGCCGCCGTTGGCCAGTCCTTGCTTTCCGTCCGTCCCGACCTGTTGCGAAAATGTGCGCAGCCAATCGGCCAGCTGTTTCCACGCCCGGCCACGATGGCTGAAGCTGTTCTTCACCTCGTCATCCAGTTCGGCATAACTCTGCGTAAGGCCATCGGGCACGAAGAGTGGATCGTAGCCGAACCCCGCCCCGCCCCTCGGCTCGTCGAGTAGTCGCCCGGTGCAGCGTCCTTCGAAAACCTGCTCCGCGCCGCCCGGCCCCGCCAGCAGCAGCACGCACAGAAAACACGCGCCGCGCCTCTCCGCCGGCACGCCGCGCATCACATCAACGAGCTTGCGCAGATTGGCCGCGCTGTCGCCCTGCGGTCCCGCGAAGTAGGCCGACTCCACTCCCGGTCCGCCGCCGAGTTCGTCCACGCATACGCCGCTGTCGTCCGCCAGCACCCAGGCGTCGCCCGGCAGTTTCGCCCTGAGCGCGAGCGCCTTCTTGCGCGCGTTGCCGATGAACGTCCCCGTGTCTTCCTCGACCGGCGGCATTCCGCCCACCGCCTTGGCCGAGACGATCTCGACCGTCAGACGACTGGCGGCGGAGAGCGCGTTCATCTCGACGGCCTTGTGCGCGTTACCGGAGGCTAAATACAGTTTCATCAAGCAGGAGTTTTTCCGGGTAAACCACCCGTCCGCGCATCAGCGAGTCGTCGCCGAACGTCTCGTTCCTCACGTCGGCCAGCCGCACCGCCTGGTCCAGCCGTTCGGGCCGCAGGCCGCCGAACGCCGAGCGCGCCTTGTCGTCGGCGAACAGCACCGGCGCACGGTAGCTGAACAGATAGTCGAGCTGCTTCGCCCGGATAATCTCGCTGACGAGCTGCGCCCCGCCCTCGACATAGACGCCGGTGATTTTCTCCTCCGCGCAACGCCTGCGGAAATCGGCGAAGTTTACGCGCTGCGTCGACGAGTCCATCACCCACACCGCGATGCCGAGATCGCGCAGCTTGCGCACGTAGCCCATGCCGCCGTGCGGCGTCGTCACCACGACGGTGCGTTCGCGATGCGCATCGGTGTAAACATGCGGCAGGATTTTGTCCGACACCGTCCGCAGCAACCCGTCGAAAACAAACCGCCGCGGACACCATTCCTCCCCGCCTTCGGGCCGGGCCGTCAGCCGGGGATTGTCTTTCAAAATCGTCATCGCGCCCACCGCGATGCCCGGGAAATAACGCCGCCAGTGATGCACGTCGGCGCGCGACGCCTCTCCCGTGATCCACCTCGACTCGCCCGTGCGGCAGGCGATCTTGCCGTCGAGCGTCACCGCGACCTTGGCCGCCATCAACGGCGTGCGCCGTGCTATCCAGTGGTTGAAAATCAGGTTCAGGTCGGCGCATTCGCGCTCCAGCACGCCGGCGACCACCTCCACGCCCGCCGCCCGCAACACCTCGAAGCCCTTGCCCGCATGATCGGGATTGGGATCGGTCGCGCCGACCACCACGCGCCGGATACCGGACTCTCGAATCGCATCGCAGCACGCGCCCGTGCGCCCGTGCGTGGAGCAGGGTTCCAACGTCACGTAAAGCGTCGCTCCCGGTTTGGGTGCGCGTCCGAGTTTCGCCAGCGCGAGACGTTCCGCGTGAGGTCCGCCGTCCTGCGCGTGAAATCCCTCCGCCACGATCTTCCCGTCCTCGACGACGACCGCCCCCACCATGGGGTTCGGGTGCGTATTGCCCCAGGCTTGCCGCGCCAGGTTGAGCGCGGTGCGCATGAAAGGGTCGTCGTGGTTGGTATCCGTCATGGGGTGCTCTTGTTCATCCCTCCGGACGCGCAAAATGACAAACGCGAAAACTCATCCGCGCACGAACGGGTTGGTCCGCTTCTCCGCGCCCACCGTGGTTTCGTCGCCGTGCCCGGCATACACCGTCGTCTCGTCAGGCAGCGTGTAGATCTGCGTGCGGATCGACTCCTTGAGCACCGCACTGCTCCCGCCCGGCAGATCGGTGCGCCCCACGCTGCCGGAAAACAACGCGTCGCCCACGAACGCCGCGCCGACCTTGGCAAAATAAAACAGCACGTTGCCCGCGCAATGCCCCGGCACATGACGCACCTCGACCTCCAGCCCGAGCGCGTTGAACCGCTCGCCCTGTTTCACCCAGCGGTCGACCTTCACCGGCTCCAGTTTGATCGAGCCGCCGAGGAATGCCGACATGACCTGCGGGGTTTCGATCAGCGTCTTGTCCGCCGCATGGGCGAGCACCTTGGCGCCCGTCGCCCGCACGACCTTGGCGGCGTCCTGCGTATGGTCCCAATGCCCGTGCGTGATCCACAGCTCCGTCAACTTGCACCCTTCTTTCGCGAGGACGGGCCGGATCTCGTCGAGGATGTCGCCCGGTGCGTCGATCAATACCGCCTCGCCCCGCGCCGCGTCGGTGAGCAGGTAGCCGTTGGTCTGGATCGGCCCGGAAGGCAGCACATGGATCGTCATAGACCGCCAATGGACGCGATTCCCGCCCCGCCGCAACCGCGAAAAACTCCCCGCCCCGTTTCTCCCGCTTCCCGCCTCGCCCGCTTGGGATCGGCGCTCTGAGGATTGGCTCTTCAACTTAAACTCAGAACTTCAACGGGCCGGAGGCCCACAGCCTCGGCCACACCGCCTGACTCGAAATCAACCCAACTCGCCCGACCCCTTTGACCGCACCCTGCGCGCTTACTACCAGCGCCTCATCGCCGCCGGTAAGCCAAAGCGAGTCTCATTGGTCGCCGTCATGCGAAAAATGCTCCACGTCCTCAATCTGCTACTCGCAGACTCTCATTTTGTCCTTGTCCGTTAACACCGCTGCTCATTCCTACTGGTTCGGCTCCGTAGTTTGGGTGCTGGCTCCAGAGCTATTCATATGCGTGGCTTGTAGTCTGAATCAGTAAAATAAAATATGCTCAATTTTTCCGGTCAAATACATGGATGTAGTCGGAATAAATAAAGTCCCTAATAAGCAAATGGACCATTCCATTCTATTTCCGCCTTTGAGCCAGCCTCTCAAATACAGAAGAGAAAAAATCAGATAGCCGGCAGAATTAATTCGGCCGAAAACAAAAAACCAAGTGCGATCCGCATTAATAGCAGGGATCGTCATGAGTGATAATATCAAGACGAGAGGAAAGTGCCAAAATGGCCATTTGTATTTCGACGGCAGATTCATTTTTGCCCAACGTTTGAGCTCAGCCACGGCCGCTCGGGGCCGTTGGCTGTGACGACTGGTTCGCCTCTTTCTTCAACTCACCAAGAAACTCCCGCTCGCATCGAAGTAACCAGTCGAAACTGCCCTCATCGAACGGCGCTGACTCTCCGCTGCAATTGTAGGCCGTCTTCGCCGCATTCTCGGCGACGTAGGCAAAATAGGATTCTAGGTCTTTCTTCTTCTTCTGTTCGTTCGGTAGCGTGACACGCGTTCTGATCTTCGTGAACTGCTGATGTGCTTCTTTCCACCGCGCAGGCGTCTCAAGAATCGAGATCAGGTCAAGATACTCCTGACGCTTTGCGACCTGCGGCGATAAGCGCCGCATAATCTCAAGTGCTGTCGCAGCGTGTTGTGGGGAATACTTCATCTTCCGGCGAACAGTGTTATTGAGCGGAACTCGTGGGTTCCGGTTTAGGAGGAGAAGACACGGGGAGTCGGGAAGGTTGCCTTCTTGCGCAAGCGATTGGTTGGAGAGTTGTCCGATGATTCTCGGCATTGGCTCGTGGGGTCGAGTTCCGCTTTGCAAGGGTCGTGAATCCCGCAAATAACGGAACTGCTAGAGCGGAACTGGACTTGGGGGCGCTCCATTGCGCATCACGCGCACACCGGTCCTGTCGCTTGCCGGGAGTCGAGGGGGCCAACATCATTTTGCGGTTTGGTTTGAGGCGAAAGCGCACGCACGTAAAGGCGGAATGCTCTCCGGTTCGCGTGGGATTGCCTGGTTTCATGCCCCCGCTGGAATGCGGATGGGTGAAACGGCGGACGGTGGGTGGCGCATAGGTCGGCCCAGCGGTCGGCTCGCCAAACGGGATTGTTTGCCAGTCGGGCGGCTTGAGGCCCCACGGAGCAATCTTGGTGAAACATCGCCCCGGCTCCTGCAAATCTAGCCCTTTCGGTGGTTTTTTTGGCCTTTTTGAGTAAAATCGGTCAAAAATGACGATTTCCTACCCCATTTTGGCGAAAACACAGGGTTTTGGGATGAAAACTTAGCATTCCCTGGCGTTAACTTAGCCTCACTTGGCGATGACATAGCACAACTTGGCGTTAACTTAGTGCTACTTGGCGTTAACTTATCATAACTTGGCGTCAATTTAGCGTGACTTGGCGTTAACTTACTACCACTTGGCGAAAACTTAGTGTGACTTGGCGATGACATAGCAACACTTGGCGTCGACTTAGCGGGACTTGACGAAAACTTAGCGCCACTTGGCCAACTTTTAGCATGCCGACACTCGTTCATAAGCCTCCGACACTGGTCCATAGCGCGCCGTCACTCGTTCATAGCGTCCCGCCATAAGTCCCTAGTGTCCCGTCACTGGTTCTTAGGCTTACGTCTTCAGTTCTTAGCGTGCTGCCAAGAAAAATTGGCGTGCAGGGAAACCGCTATTAAGGACATTGCCGCTCGCATAACTCCGCCGGAAGACTAAAATCCTTTCACTCATCACCACATCGCCCATGTCCAAACCACGCGCCTATTCCGTCAAAGCCTACTCCGCCGCCGCCGCGGCTTCGCCGCTCGCCGCCGCCACCATCCCGCGCCGCGAGCCGACCGACCGCGACGTGCAGATCGAGATTCTCTTCTGCGGCGTCTGCCACTCCGACCTCCACTTCGCCCGCAACGAGTGGCACTTCACCCAATATCCCGCCGTGCCCGGCCACGAGATCGTCGGCCGCGTGACCAAGGTCGGCCCCAAGGTCACGAAGTTCAAACCCGGCGACATCGCCGGCGTCGGCTGCATGGTGGACGCCGACCTGAGCTGCCCGCATTGCCGGAAGGGTCTCGAACAGTTCTCGCCCACCATGGTCATGACCTACGGCTCGATGGACAAGCATCTCAACCTGCCGACCTACGGCGGCTACTCCGAGGGCATCGTCGTGGATGAACACTTCGTCCTGCGCATCCCCGCCAACCTCAATCTCGCCGCGGTCGCACCGCTCCTCTGCGCGGGCATCACCACCTACTCGCCCATGCGCCATTGGAAGGCCGGCCCGGGCAAGAAGGTCGGGATCGTCGGAATCGGCGGCCTGGGACACCTGGGGATCAAGTTCGCCAACGCCTGGGGCTGCGACGTCACCGCGTTCACCTCAAGCGAATCCAAGGCCGACGAAGCCAGAAGCTTCGGAGCGCACCACGTTCTCTCCAGCCGCGACCCAAAAGCGATCGCCAACGCCGCCAATACGTTTGACTTGGTGATGGTAACGGCCAACGTCACCCTCGACTGGGCGGCCTTGCTCAACACGCTCAAGCCGAAGGGACGTCTCCACGTCGTCGGAGCGGTTCTCGAACCGATGGCGATCCCAGCGCTCGCCTTGATCGTCGCCCAGAAAAGCGTGTCGGGCTCACCCACCGGAAGCCCGGCCATGCTCGCCAAAATGCTCGACTTCGCCGCCAGACACAAAGTCGCGCCCCAAGTCG
>CAIVDS010000112.1 GCA_903904685.1 uncultured Verrucomicrobiota bacterium | reverse complement strand
TCACCATCAAGGCGAAGAACACCTCCGTCCACTGGCACGACAAGATCATCAACATCGTCGACACCCCCGGCCACGCCGACTTCGGCGGCGAGGTCGAGCGCGCCCTCCGCATGGTTGACGGCGTGCTGCTCGTGGTGGACGCCTATGACGGCCCCCAGGCCCAGACCCGTTTCGTGCTCCGCAAGGCCCTCGCCCACGGCCTCAAGGTTGTCCTCGTCATCAACAAGATCGACCGCGAGAACGCCGAACCCGCCAAGATGTATGACAAGGTCCTCGAACTCCTCATGGAGCTCAACGCCACCGAGGAGCAGTTCGACGCCCCCGTCGTCTACGGCTCCGGCCGCGACGGCTACATGATGTATCACCTCGGCGACGAGAAAAAGGACATGACCCCCCTCTTCCAGACGATCATCGACCACGTCCCGCCTCCCTTCGCCAAGCCCGACGAGCCCTTCCACATGCTCGTGTCGAACATCGACTGGTCCGACTACGTCGGCCGTATCGCCGTCGGCAAGATCCTTGGCGGCGTCATCAAGGTCGGCGACCCGCTCTTCATCCTCCGCCACTCCGACGGCAAGCGCGTCCGCGGCAAGATCACCAAGGTCTTCGAGTTCACCGGCCTCGGCCAGCGCGAGGTCGAAAGCGCCACCGCCGGCAACATCGTCGGTCTCTCCGGCTTCGAGGACGTTGACATCGGCGACACCCTCGCCGTCGACGAAGCCGCCCATCCCCTCCCCTTCACCCAGATCGACCCGCCCACGCTGGAGATGCAGTTTTCCGTCAACGACGGCCCGCTCGTCGGCCGCGAAGGCGAACACGTCACCAGCCGCAAGCTCCGCGAGCGCCTCATGCGCGAGCTGAAGACCAACGTCTCCATCTACATCGACGACGCCGACCGCGCCGGCGTGTTCAACGTCAAGGCCCGCGGCGCCATGCAGGTCGCCGTGCTCGTCGAGACGATGCGCCGCGAAGGCTTCGAGATGCTCGTCTCCCGCCCCACCGTGATCGAGAAGACCGGCCCCAACGGCGAGCGCCTCGAGCCCTACGAGACCGTCTGGGTCGAGGTGCCCGACGAGTGCGTCGGCACCGTCATGCAGAACCTTGCCAACCGCAAGGGCCTGCTCACCAACATGGAGAAGCTTTCGCACTCCACGATGATCGAGGCCACCATCACCACCCGCGGTCTCATCGGCATGGAGATCGACGTCATCAACGCCACCAGCGGACGCGGCATCACCAGCCATTTGTTCAAGGAATACGGCCCCTACGCCGGCGAAGTCCTCACCCGCGTGACCGGCGTCATCACGGCGACCGAGGCCGGCGAGACCACCACCTACGCCCTCGTCATGGTGCAGGAACGCGGCAAACTCTTCATCGGCCCCGGCGAACAGGTTTACGAAGGCATGATCGTCGGCGAGAATCCCCGCAACGAAGACGTCGCCTGCAACGCCGTCCGCGAAAAGGCCCTCACCAACTTCCGTTCGCAGGGTTCGGGCGTCGCCACCGGCCTCGTCCCCGCGACCAAGATGTCCCTCGAGCGCGCGATCGAATACATCGCCACCGACGAGCTCCTCGAAGTCACGCCCAAGAGCCTGCGCCTCCGCAAGCGCATCCTCAACACCAACGAGCGCTCCAAGGCCAGGAAGGCCGGCAAGTAAACGGCCGCGACGCCGTCCTCCCTTAAACCCTTCGGCGGCATCCTTCACCGGATGCCGCTTTTTCGTGTCCGCTCGCCAGAGAGCCCCGACCGGCCGATAAAAACAAAGCGATGGCCTCGCGGCCCGCTCAAAGCTCCAGCACCGTGCGCAGCTTCGCGCAGATTGACGCGTTGCCCGCAATGAACCGGATGCGGTCCATCTTGAGGTCGAACACCGTCATCGGGAACTGCTCGCCGTTGAGGAAGTGAACCTCCCCGCCCGCCGCCAGCACCAGCGGCACGGCCGCCGCGATGTCCCAGATGCGCACGTTGTGGTCGACCGTGCCCTCAAGCAGCCCCGCCGCCACATAGGCGAGGTGCAGCGTGCTGCTGCCCAGCCCGCGAATCTTGAAGTTTTGCACCAGCGCGGTCGCGTGATGGGAGAAGGTTTTGTCGTAGGGACTGTGAAACCCCAGCATGCTGTTGGCGTCGGGCGGAGTCGCCGTCACGTGCGCCGGCTGGTCGCCGTCCCATACGCCGATGCCGGGGCCGCCATGCATCAACACGCGGCGCGCCATGTCATAGACAATGCCATAGACGGGCCGCCCGTTCTCGAGCAAGGCGAGCGAGATCGCGCAGTAGGGAATGCCCGTCGCGTAGTTGTTGGTGCCGTCGATCGGGTCGAGCACCCAGGCGAAACGCTTCGCCAGCGGGATGGGCTTGTCCGTCACCGCCAGCTCCTCGCTGAAGAAGTCGTCGTCAAACCGCGCGCCCAGCTCGCGGAAGATGCCCTCCGAAATCGCCACGTCGGACGCCGTCACGCGAGTGCCGTCGTATTTCCACTCGCTCTTCACATGGCCGAAATCGCGATGCATGCGCTCCGTCTGCGCGAGCACCGCGTGTTTGCCCGCCTCGATGCGTGAAAGGTGTTCCGAAGAAATCATGAATCACCCAAAAGGACACGAAACGGAGGGAAAACCAACCGCTTTCGCACCGCCGGCGGCATTCGCCCCTTCCGCGTTCATCCTCGTGGAAACCATTTTGGCGGCCATGCGTCTACAAGGGGAATGACCACGGTGCGCTTTCTCCGTCTGGGCCTGCTGTTTCTCGCGCTTCTCTCGCCGCTCGCCGCGAGCCGGGCGGCCGATGCCGCATTCAAGGTCGCCACCTGCGAAACCGAATGGCGCGATCCTGCGCGCGACCGCGTCGTGCCGGTGAAAATCTATTATCCCTCCGACGCCACGGCGCCGTGCCCGGTCATCGTTTTCTCCCACGGGCTGGGCGGATCGCGCGAAGGCTACCGCTACCTGGGCGAGGCGTGGGCGGCGCACGGCTACATCAGCGTGCACGTGCAGCACGCCGGCAGCGACGCCGACGCGATCCGAGGGCTGCGCATGATCGAGAATTTCCGCAAGGCCGCCGCCGATCCCGCCAACGCCGTCAACCGTCCGCTCGACATCCGCTTCGCCATCGACCGCCTCTCCGCGCTCAATGCCGACGACGCCTTCCCGTTGCACGGCCGGATGGACCTCGCGCGTCTCGGCGTGGCCGGGCATTCCTACGGGGCGTTCACCACGATGGCCGTGACGGGGGCGCGCATTCCTATTCTGGGCGATCATCCCCGCTGCCTCGATCCGCGGATCAAGGCCGCCATCGCCATGAGCACGCCAGCCACGCCGGGGAACGAGGCCGACGCGGCCTTCGACGCCGTGCGCATTCCGATCTTCCACATGACGGGCACCGAGGACGGATCGCCGGGAAAATTTTTGTCCGCCACCGTCGATGCCGTGGTGGGCAACACGCCGCCGGAAGCGCGTCGCCGGCCCTTCGATCACACCCGCAACGCGCCCGCCTACCTGCTCACGTTTACCGGCGGCGATCACATGGTGTTTTCCGGACGAATGACAGGGAAACGCGCCAAGGACGCCGAGTTTCAGGCGCTGGTCTGCTCGGGATCAAACGCCTTCTGGGACGCCTATCTGAAAAACGACGCCTCCGCCCTGCGCTGGCTCGAAACGGACGGCTTTGCCGCGGCGCTGGGCAAGCTGGGCGTGTTTGAGCAAAAGCATCCGTGATAGCCGTCAGTCCTTCCCGCCCAGTTGGTGTCCGTGTTTCACCACCGCGCCGCCGCGCCCGCCGCTTTTGTTGAGCTTGTCCAGCACCGCCGCCAGTTTGCGGCGCTTCTCGTCGTCCGAAAACAACCCGAGCTGCCTCGGCCCGTCCTCGATGCCGGAGAACCGCACGCTCACCAGTCGCAGCGGACGGCGTTTCGTCCACGCCTGTTTCAACAGCGCGTCGACCAGCGGGTAAAACGGCGCCTCCAGATCGCTCGCCTCCGGCAGGCTGCGACCGGCGGTCTCCTGCGTGAAATCCCCGTAGCGCACCTTCACCGTCAGCGTCCGCGCGCGCTTCCCGTCCTCGCGGATCTTGGGCAGCAGTTCATCGATCATGCGCTTGGTCACGCGCTCGATGTCCGCCGCCGCCGCGACATCCGCGGCAAAGGTCTCCTGCTGCGAATAGCTTTTGGCATCCTCGTGCTCCGTCTCCACCGGACGGTCGTCCTCGCCGCGCGCCATCGCCAGCATGCCGCGCCAGTCCCGGCCAAAAACAGCCGCGGCCTCGCGATCGGTCAATGCGCACACATCGGCCACCTTGCGCAGACCGCGCGCCTTGAGCGCCTCCTCCGTCTTCGCGCCCACGCCGGGAAGTTTGCCCACATCCAGCGGAGCGAGAAACGCCGCCTCCTCTCCAGGCGGCACCATGACGAATCCCCTCGGCTTGCGCAGCTTCGAGGCGATCTGCGCAACGAGCTTGTTGGTCGCGATGCCCATCGACGCAGGAATCTTCAGCTCGTCCCAGATGCGCGCCTGCAAGCCCCGCACCGCCGCCTCGATCGCCGCGATGGATTTCAAGCCGCAGGGCTTCAGTTCGAGATAACCTTCGTCGATGGAGTTGCGCTGCACGAACGGCGTAAGCGTTTCGCAAAGATCAAACATCCGGCGCGACACCTCGCCGTAGTTGCCCTCATGCGGCAGCAGAATCAGGTCGGGGCACACCGCCAGCGCCCGCGTCGTCGGCATGGGCGTGTAGACGCCGCAGGCCCGCGCCTCGTAGCTGGCCGAGGCGATGATGCCACGCTCGCGTCCGCCCACCGCGACTTTCTTGCCGCGCAGCTCGGGCCGCAACGCCAGCTCGACCGACACGAAAAACGCATCGGCGTCGAGGTGGACGATCGTCGGAAGCGCCGTCGGCATGACGGTGGCTTACGGCTTGCCGGTGGTGGGTCCAGCCGGCTGGAACCACTGCACGTTGTCCGCGCCGGGGAAGGATTCGACGACCACCGCCTTCACAAGGTTGAAATCCTGCACGCCCAGCAGCGGACGGTCCACCACGCGCGTTCCGGCCGATGGCGAGTAGAGGCACAGCTTGTTCCCAAGCATAAAAACCGTGACCGCGTAGGGGCGAATGATCGCGCCCTCAAGCCGGGTGAACTCCACCACGCGCACCGGACGCACTCTGCCCAAACGTGTCGCGACCTTGAGCGCATCATGCAGCTCGTCGGTGGTCGGACGCGACGAGTAATCGGGCGGATTCGCCTCGGGATGCGGATCGAAATCCGCCTCGTAATGCGCCAGCACGGATTTAATCTTCGGATACCCCTCGAAGATTTCCGGCGTGACCGCGTTCACATCGAGCTTCTGGGCGACAGGGGTTTTCAGGGCGATCACCCCGAAATTGATGTCATAAACATAGAGTTGGCCATACCGCACGAAAACCGTCACCGCATGGCCGCCCTTCACCGTGAAGTCTTCCTTGCGGATACCCCACTGCAACACCTGCGCCCATCCATCGGGACCGCCCAGTTTTTTCTGCCGGTAAAAATCGCAGAAATTGACCGACTCCACAAAACACGAGTTGCGCACTCGAAGTTGCAGATAACCGCGAGGCGGACGGGAAGCATGCCGGGACGGTCTCTCCGACGGCAAATCGGCGTTGGGCAGCGCGCAGCCACCGAACATCACCACCCCTGCCATGAGGAGACCGAGACTGAAAAATCGAACCGAAAACATGCGGGGAGTCTTTACGGATCAACGCGGGAGGTCAACCGCCGTGACCCAAAGGTGGATACCACCGCAGAGTCGTGACTGCCGGCCGGCGGGCCGGAAACGATACCTTCCATGTCCGCCATCTGATTGAGCGCAGCACCGATCCTGCCATCCCCAAACAACGCCTAGGACAAAAACAATCTTGAGCTAATCCTCGACCGCTTGTTGTTTGATATCTCCTCTTTATGATGAGTTCCCTCGCCCTGCGCTTCCCCACCAACCCTATCCTGCGCCCCTCCGACATCCGTCCCAGTCGTGCTGGCATGGAAGTCGCCTGCGTGCTCAATCCCGGTGCTTTTCGCTATCAGGGTCGCACGGGTCTCCTTCTTCGTATCGCCGAACGCCCTGTCCAAGAACCAGGCTGGATATCGACCCCCGTGCTTGATTCAGCCAAAGAGGGCGGTATCGACATCGTCCGTTTCCCCGCCGCCGAGTGCACTTGGATCGAAGACGCCCGCGTCTTCTCTTACGAAGGCCGCGGCTACCTGACGACCCTCTCGCACCTGCGTCTCGCATGGTCGAGCGACGGCGTAAAGTTCAAGGCCGACGAAAAACCCACTCTTCTCGGCGAAGGTCCGTGGGAAGCCTTCGGCATCGAGGACAGCCGTGTCACCGAGATCGACGGCACCTATCACCTCACCTACACCGCCGTCTCCGGCGCCGGCTTCGGCGTCGGCTACTCCTCCACCCGCGACTGGAAAACCTTCCAGCGCCACGGCGTCATCATTCCTCCCCCCAACAAGGATTTCGCCCTCTTCCCCGAAAAAATCGGCGGCTACTACTACGCCCTCCACCGGCCCACCCATCAGAATCTCGGTGGACCCTATATCTGGATCTCCCGTTCCCCCGATCTGCTTCACTGGGGCGACCACCACTGCGTCGCTCGCCCCCGTCCCGGCATGTGGGACTCCCAGAAACTCGGCGCCGGCGCCGAACCCATCAAAACCACAAAGGGCTGGCTCGAGATCTACCACGGTGTCGCCAAGGACAGCCAATACTGCCTCGGGCTCCTCCTCTTCGATCTCAACGACCCCCGCAAGCTCCTCGCCCGCTCCGAGCTTCCCATCATGAAGCCCACCATGCCCTACGAGCTCACCGGCTTCTTCGGCAACGTCGTCTTCACCAACGGACACGTCCGCGACGGCGATAAGATCACGATGTATTATGGCGCCTCCGACGAGGTCATCTGCGGCGCAACCCTTTCCATCAAGGCCCTCCTCGCCTCGCTTTTGTAGAAGAAGGCCTAAACCCTTTCCAGGGACGCACGGAGCCCAGTGGCATTGGCCTCAAGGTATCCGTTCTTTCTGTCCCTGCGCCCTTCCGATGAGAAACAGACTCGCAATAAACAAGCCTTCTGTAGCACCGTGAGTCGCTAGACATGCATCACGATTTCTATTGGCATATTCTTTTGGGCGGAGGCATGGCCGCCTTCATCATCGTAGTCTGGGTGATGATGAGCTGGAAAGTGAGCGTCGTAAAACCTGATGAACGCACCCAGCGCATTTGGGGGAAATACGGCCGCACGTCTATCGCCAAAAAACTCATCCGCAAAACCCTCTGGATCGGCGAAACCGCAGAACAGCTCCGCGATTCATTCGATGCCCCCGTGGGGATCACGAGGAATCCGTTTCATTCCAGCAAAAGCGAAGTATGGGAATACACGGGGAAAGAGGCCGATCTGCCCGATTTTCACATCACCCTCAAAGACGGCCTCGTGATCGGGTGGGTGAAAATTTACAGCAAGAAGGGGAAAAGGAGCAAACTGCTCAAAAAGTAAAAGCCATCCGGAAAACCGGACGGCCTTTGACCCGATCCGGGCAAGACGTTCGGCGCCCCCGAAGAGCCAGCGGGATCAGGCGAACAATTCCTCGGGCTTGAAGAAACGGGCGAGCTCGATGCGGGCGTTTTCGTCGCTGTCGGACGCATGCACGACATTCTTCATCATCGTCGAGCCAAAATCGCCTCGGATGGTTCCCTTGGGGGCCTTGGTCGAGTCGGTCGGCCCGAGCAGATCGCGGATCTTGGTCACGACATCTGCGCCCTTGAGCGCAACGACGATCACCGGACGCGAGCTCATGAAAGCCTCGATCTCGGGGTAAAACGGCTTGCTGGCGACGTGCGCATAGTGGGCGCGCAGCAACTCGGGCGTGAGGCGGATCATCTTGGTGCCGATGATCTCAAAGCCGGCTTTTTCAAAACGATCAAACACGTTGCCCACGTGTTTTTGGTCCAGACAGTCGGGTTTCAGAATGATGAGGGTGGTTGACATAAACTCACGACGTTACCGCCCACCCCTTTGATGGAAAGCTGATTTTGCCAGCGGCGGGCCAACCGGCGCTCCGTTCGTTCACCGTGCGGAGGCGGCCAGAGCCACTTGTGCGCCGCCGTTCACCGCAGCCAGCATCGGAGAATCAACCCGCGAGTTCGAGTGAAACGTCACGTAAACCACCCCGATGAGATTCGCATCCGTGACCACCGTGCTGTCGGCCCGGTCGTTGTTGTAGCCCCGCACTTCCAAACCAGCCGCGGTCCGAGCGACCACCCGGTGGGCCACCGTCTCGTTGAAGCGGTTGGTGTAAACCACCACCATGCCCGCATGGAGACTGGCGGCCGGCATCGGCTTCACCACGAGCACCGCACCGGAGCCAAAGAAAGGCAGCATCGAGTTGCCCTCGACGCGCAACACACGCAACGCCGGGTTCTGCGCGGCGAGTTGATTCGCATCATGCAGGGCGACCGAAAGAGAAACTCCCGTGCGGGGGTTTTCCGCCGCCACAGCCCCCGCCGCGAAACAGAGACTCGCGATTGCGAGCATCAGGCGGATTGTGAGGCGGGCCGTTTTCATGGCACCACTCTATCGAAGCACGTGATGTCGGGTATTGAGTGCTCCCCTTAGGAACCCCAAGGCCGTTACCCCATTAAAACAAAACCTCCTCCTAGGGTGACTGAGGGACGCCCCCCAAAGGTCTGAGGAAACCCCTTCTCTCAACACGGGCAACTCTGCCCAACCACGGCAACGAGCTCCCTATAAGAGCGGCACGAAACCGTCGCCAGCACCGAACCGCTCAAGCCCTCTGTAGATGAACACTTACTCGATCCGCCAACGCCAGACCGGAAAGGGCTGCCCCCTCAATCTTCTGGCCGCCAAACGCATCACCGGCAAATCCCAAGCCTATCTCGGGCAGCCACACGCAACGCTCGGTATAAGTAGTCGTAGGCTCGCTGAATTTCCAGCGATGCAGAGTCGCCGAAACAACCGAAGCACCTAGCCAGTGCTCGACCGCCGGAAGCAACAACGCGGTGATCTCCGCCTCGCTCTTCCCATAGTGCTTCGCTGAAAAATCAACTGTCGCGTGAATTGTTACCGCCGCCGGCACGTTTTGAACGAGACCTTTTTTAACGTTGTCCGCGATCCAACGAACCGGTCCCGCGGTCGGCGTCACGCCATCCGCCGGCACAGAGCTGGCCGCCGACAACACCACGAGCAACGCGAGACAGGGATGATACGTGATCTGCTCCAACAGCGCCTTGGTCTCCGGCGGCAGATTCACTCCGCCGGCCTTTAGCAACGCGAGTGCCTGCGGTACCGGACACGTCAACAGCAACCGCTCGGCCCGTACGATCCCATGATCTTCGATCTCCAGCTCCCAGCAACCGCAGGCATGGCGCTTGACCGCCGCAACCTTGTGCTCGCGCAAAATCTCCAAGCCCTCGGCCAACGCCTTCGGTACCGCCGTCATCCCCGAGCGTCCGACCGTGCGGCGATGCGACGACTCCGGCCAGTTGGCGACCAATCCGGCATCGCTCCACGTCGCCGCCAGCGCCGCGAACTCCTGATCGCGAGCGGTAAAAAACTGCGCCCCAGGATCAAAAACAGCCTCCCCCACCCGCTTCGTCGCCATGCGTCCACCGTAGCCGCGACTTTTCTCCAACACGACGACACTTGCCCCGGCATCCTGCAATGAACGAGCCAGCAACAAGCCCGAGATGCCCGCTCCTACGACGACGATGGTGTTATTCATGACTGAACAAACTTTGTTCGCCCCAGCGAATGGCGCAACGCGTCCTCAAGGTTTTCGTGACGAAAACCGTAGCCGGCCATCTGCAACCTCGCGGGAACAACCCTCACGCTGCCGAGCAACGTCTCATCCGCCATCTCGCCAAATACCGCTCGCAAGGCCGCGCCCGGCACTGGCAGCAACGCCGGACGGCACAGCACCCGCGCCAGCACATGGGTGAACTCCGCATTCGTCACCGCACCCGGCGCCACCGCGTTGACCGCCCCGTCGCAACTCTGGTTCAGCACCGTGTGGTAAATCGCACCCACCAGATCATCCATGGAAATCCAACTCATCCACATCTTGCCTGATGCCAGCCGTCCCCCCACACCGGCGCAGAAAGCCGGCAGCATTTTCGCAAGCGCTCCGCCTGCCGGAGTGAGCACCAGTCCCGCGCGCAACCTCACCACCCGCACGCCAAACGCCTCCGCCTTCAGCGCCTCGCGTTCCCACGCGCCGCACACTCCGGCCAAAAATCCCGTTCCGTGCGTCGAGCCTTCGTCCAATACTTCGTCTCCGCGAGAACCATAAACTCCCGTCGCCGAACCCGAGATAAAAACAAAAGGCCGTCCGCGTCGCATGGCCCCCATCGCGTTCACCAGCGTCCGCGTGCCGTCCACGCGACTGCTCATGATCGCATCCTTGCGCGTCGCCGACCAGCGGACCTCCGCGACGCCTTCACCAGCCAGGTTGATCACCACATCCACACCACGCAGCGCCGACGGATCAAGTTGCCCTGCCGCCGGGCCCCAAAAAATCTCATCCGCCGTTCGCGTGGCGCGACGCACCAACCGCAGCACCGTGTGCCCCTGCGTCTGCAAAAAAGGAATCAGCGAACGCGCCACCAACCCCGATGCCCCCGCCACCAAAAACCGCATTGGTCGCACCGAAATGTAACGCGCCGTGCTTTCGTTATCGGCCTTGGTCACAGCATGCCGATAGGCAAACAACCGCCCCAGTTCCGCTCGTGCAAACCGCCCGCCAAACGCGCTCCCGGCGATCCCGCAGGGCAGTTGATAAGTGATCTCGTCCGAGAGCACGCACCCGCCGTCTTCCGCTGCTTTTACCGAGTGTAAATGTTCCCAGTGCGCAAACAGCCCGCTCCGCTGCACGTCGCGAAATTGCACGCCCTCGACATAGTCTCGATGCTCGATGTCCCATCGCACCCACACCGGACCGATCTTGGTGCGCAGGCTGACGGTCGCACCATCGCGAATGCCTCCGCTGCGTGCCACGAGTTCCAGCTTTTGCCAGGGTGGAGCGAGCCGCTCAAACGCGCCCGGCTGTTCATGCCACGCGAACACCTTGGCGGCGGTTTGGTTGATATGAACCTGACGCGTGAACGAAGAAAAACTCATTGGGCAGCCCGCCCATTTCTCACCCGACCGCCGCCAGCGCAATCCTTCACTTTAAACGCCGCCAACGCCTCGGCGCGGGCGGTCGCATGATCCACGATGGGCGCGGGATAATTTGCGCCCAAACCGACTCCGGCCTGCGCGAGCAGATTGGCCGGTGCCGTCCACGGTGCGTGAAGAAACTTATCTGGCAGCTTCGCAATCTCAGGCACCCAACGGCGCACATAGTCGCCCTCGCCATCGAATTTTCCGCCCTGCAACACCGGCGCAAAGATGCGAAAATACGGTGCGGCATCCGCCCCGCAGCCCGCGCTCCATTGCCAGCCGAAGGTGTTGTTCGCGAGGTCGGCATCGACGAGCGTGTCCCAAAACCACGCCGCGCCGTGCGTCCACGGCAAGCGCAGGTGTTTCACCAAAAACGACGCCACGATCATGCGCACGCGATTGTGCATCCAGCCCGTATGCCACAGCTCGCGCATCCCCGCATCAACGATAGGATAACCTGTCCGACCGCGCTGCCAGGCCCGCAGTTTTTCACCGGTCGCATCCTCCGTCCACGGGAAGTGTTTGAAATCCTCGCGCAACGGCTGCTCCGGCGTGCGCGGAAAATGAAACAGCAGGTGATGCGCAAACTCACGCCAGCCGATTTCACTCAGAAACACCTGCGCGCCCCGGCTGGGCGGAAACACCCCGCTGTCCTTCGACAACACCCGGACCGCCGCCCACACTTGGCGCGGGCCGATTTCGCCGAAATGCAGATGCGGCGAGAGCAGCGACGTGCCACTTTCCGCGGGCAAGTTGCGCTTGTCCTCGTAGGCCGCCATCGCGTGGGCGACGAATCGCTTCAACTGTGCCTGTGCTCCCGCTTCGCCAGGTTTCCACGCCTCGTGAAAACCTGCGTCCCACTTGATCGCGGGCAACAGCGACAGATCATCGAGCGTAGCCGACGCAGGCCACGTTTCCGGCGCGGGCAACGGGCCAGACTTGATTGACACGGGCAAGGCGATGGCCTGAGTCAGGCAATGCCTCCAGTAAGGCGTGAACACCTGAAACGGTTTTCCCTGCTTGTTGGAGATGCTGTGCGGCTCGAACAGCAGCGCGCTGTTGAAACTTTTCGCCTCAACGCCGACGGCGAGCAGATCGGCCTTGATCGCCTTTTCTCGGGCGATGGCGGCCGGCTCGTAGCGGCGGTTCCAGTAAACCGAATCCGCTCCGGTTGCGGTGATCAGTTCACTCAACGCCTCGCTGCTGTCGCCCCGTGCCAAAATCAACCGTAAGCCTCGCGCCCGCAGCGAAGCGTCGAGCGCCGCCAGCGAATGATGCTGCCACCAGCGCGCCGCGCCTCCGGCAGGCCACGCGCCTTCGCCCGCCTCGTCGAAAATATAGACCGGCAAGATCGGCCCGCGCTTCGCCAGCGCCGCATGCAAGGCGGCGTTGTCCTGCAAACGCAGGTCCTGGCGGAACCAGAGAATGATCGGGGCGATGCTCACGCAGGAGCCAAGAAGCGCAGAGGCGGGGCGATTGCAACCGACCAGAACGTGTCTGGTTGTTAAAAAATCAGCTCGCACGCAGCTACAGTCGCCATAGGGTGCGTTTCATGTCGCTTTTCTGGCTCGCGAACGCCGACCCCGCCAGCGCTTGGGCTCATCAGGCATGGAGTGAACTGACCTCCCGTCCCGACCGGGAAAACACATTGGCAATCCTGCCGGTGCATGGCTTCGCCGATCATGGGATGGGTCTGTCGCTGGATGTAGAGGAAGTCGTCGGCTCCGCCGTATTGCGCTCCGCTGTGGAAGCACTCGAAGCAACCGCACCCGTGCTGGTGTTGCCTCCGTTGCGCTTGGTCCCGGCACCTTATCCACACTCCTCCTTCGGAGTGGATGTCGAGACCTGCCACTCCAGCCTGCTCGAAATCGCCGCCGGCGTGAAGGCGGCCGGCTTTGGCAAACTGGTTTTTTTCAACACGAGTTCGTGGAGCGCCGAACTACTCTCAACCGCCGCGCTTGAAATCCGCGTCACCCATGATCTGAAAACCTACCTGATCGCCTCAGGAGGCATAGGGATCGGCTTCCATCCCTCCTTTGAAAAACTCAGCCATACTCAGGCCGCCGCCGCCTTCCTCATCGGGAAAACTCCCGCGACCGACCGTGTCCCGTCCGACGTGCGCGACAGCGATTTCCGCCCCGGTCACTACGCGCAACCACAGGCCGTAGAGTTTGATTCCACGCTGGATGGCACCCGTGTGGTTGTCAGAGCCGCCGAACATCTGGCCAGTCTGCTCTGTGAAATCGCCGCCCATCGCGTGCCTCCAAAAACCCAACCTCCTTTTGCGAAACCGGTGAAGCCCGCCACGCCCGCCGTATGGCCCGCCAACCGTACGCGTTACCTTGGCGCACTCACCCAGACCGCGCTCAACAACCTTCCCGACAAACACCGCTCGCTGGTCATCTTGACCACCGGCGCAATCGAACAGCACGGCCATCATCTACCGCTCGGAACGGATGCCATCCTCGGACAACTCTGGCTCGATCACGCTCTCCCGAAACTTCCCGCCAACGCCCCCGTTTATCTCGCGCCACCGATCACCTACGGGAAAAGTATCGAACACATCGGTTTCGCCGGCACGGTGACGATCTCCGCGCAGACGCTCCGCCGCCAGTTACTCGCGATCGCGGGCCAGTTGAAGGCGCTAGGTTTTCGCCAGCTCGCCATTCTAAACACCCACGGTGGCAACAGCGCGGTCGCGGTCACCACCGTGCGCGAAATCCAGACTTCCCTCGGCATGCGCGCCGGTCTTTTGAGCCGTTATTACAAGCCTTCCCATCAAAGCCCGCAGGAAGCCGCCTTTGGTTTTCACGCCGGCGAATGGGAAACCTCGCTCATGCTCGCTGGCGCGCCCGACCTCGTTCACATGGACCGAGCCGTCTGCGAATATCCGGCGCATCTCAATGCCCCCGGACTGCTGCGTCCGGAGGCTGCGCCAGCGGTATTCGCGTGGAAAGCCAGCGATCTCTCTCAAAGCGGCGTCATGGGAGACGCCACGCTCGCCACCCACGACAAAGGCCTCCTCTGGCTCGACGAAGCCTCGACCGCACTCGCCCGCAAAATCGAAAATCTGCTGACCTGACCGTAAAAGCGACAAAATCGCTAAAAATCACGGTTTTATGATCGCGCATAAGGGTTCTCATTTCTGCGCATCCGTGCGGAAGGGCGCGGCGGGAAAGCCCTCCTTGTTGTAAAGCGTGCATGTCGGGCTGTCGGCCCATCCATAGCGCACAGACGTCGGCTGCGCGACGGCCACCGCCGATACGATTACGGCGTCACCGTCGATCTTAGCATCCGCCCACGCAAACACGCCATTCTTGCCAGCAATGGCAAAGCCCTTGAGCGTCCCTCCCTTTGCCTCCAGCCCACTCCCGATGCCGATAAAATGTAGGCGGATGTGGTCGCCTTCGATCTCCTGCCGAGCCAGCGCCGGACCCGACCCCACGCCAGTTTTGCCGTAACATTCCACGAGCGCCAGCGCCGTCGCGCGCTCGCCCATCTCGCGCTTGAGCTTGGGATGGATGTTTTTCGGGTCGCCCAAACCCATCGCCACGACGAGGCCCGTGCGCGGCACTTCAGCCGCGACCTGTGCCTGCGCCTCGCGCAACGCCGCCCAGTCGCTGTCCGCCGGCTGTTCCTTCACCGGTCCATATTCCGGCAGTTGCACGACCAGAAACGGGAGCTCGCCCTGGCCCCACTGCTTCCGCCAGTCCACGATCATCGCGCGCAACAACCCGCGATACTGCTTCGCCTGGCTCGCATTGCTCTCCCCTTGATACCACAAAAATCCGCGCACCGGTGTGTGCGTCCACGGCGCCACCATGTTCTGATAGAGCGCCTCCGGCTCGCTCCCATCCGGCCAGCGTTCGACCACCCGGTAACGCCACGCGCCGGCCAACGACACCGGCAGCGCCGCCGCTTCGTGCCCGATCACCGTGGCAGGCGCGAGCGACATGTCCTCCGCTTTCCCCAGAAAACCGCCTGGGCCCAGCTTGTCGGTGATCCGCACCGCGATCACCGCTTCGCCTCCCTGCACAAGACGTGCCGGCACCGTGTAGGCACGCGGGGTCTGCCACTGCAACGGTGTCTCCGGCCCCATCGCGCCGATTTGCACGCCGTTGAAATACGTCACATCACGATCATCGATCGGGCCGAAGCGCACCACCAGATCCCGACCGGCCCACTCGGCGGGAACGCGCACCTTTTTACGCGCCCAGACCAGCCCGTCGAGCGTGTCAAGGCCGAGCCCGGCTTTCTCCCACTCGCCCGGCGTCGGCATCTCGCCCCACGCCGCGTCGTCGTATCCTGGGGTCTCGAAGCCGCGGTCATCCACTTTCTCGCCAAACTGCTCCTTCAAAACCGCGATACGTGCGACCTTGTCCGCCATTTGCGGATTAGCCCGGAACGCATCGGGGCCCGACCATGAGATGATATTCGTTCCGCCCGCTGCGGCAACGACGAGCCCGACCGGGATGTTCAACTCCGCCTGCAGACGGTGGCCAAAATACCACGCCACCGCCGAGAACGTCGCCGCATTCCCCGGTGTCGCTCGCTGCCAGCGACCGTCCGGCTCCGCCGCCGGCACCGCACGGGTACCATACCACTGCGTGAACACGCGGAGCCCCGCAGCATCGATTTTCGCCAGTTCTTCGGGATTAGCATAAGTCTTGAGCACGCCCGCCATGTTCGATTGTCCCGAGCAAAACCACACGTCCCCCACCAAAATATCATGGAGCTCGACCGTGGTCCTTCCCTCCGCCGCCAGCACCAGCGGACCGCCCGGCGGTTGCGCGGGCAAGGTCACCGTCCACGTCCCCTCCGCACCCGCCGAGGTGCGCGCATGATCTTTGCCCAACGTCACGGTGATGGGTTCACCCGGTTCGGCCACACCAGTGATGGGCAACGGAACACCGTGCTGAAGCACCGCGTGATCGGTGAGTGACCGGGAAAACCGCAGTGTCTCCGCCCGGCCCACGGCCAGCGCGGCAAACAGCCACAACATGCAAACGACAGATTTCATAGATTAAAATTGAGACAGCGGGGATCAGAGGAAAGGACCGTTCATTCAAAGGCGGCCTTGGTTACGGGTAATCGGAATGACCAAGGCTCAAATCTTTGGCCTGCCAAATGAGATGCTGCGCTTCTACGATGCACGGGGGTCAGTCCCGTTCCATATGCTCTGCCTCCAGTAGGCCAGTCATAAAGCTGCCCTCTTTATGCATAGCAGCGCATCTCGAAGACACGGGCGCTCTTGCCGCCGGCATGCACCGCCTCCACAACCAGACGGACAGCCGAGGCCTGCAAGGCGGGAAAGGTGTGAATCCGGAAGCGGATACGGTTGTCTATTTCGCGGGCGACTTCGCGCCAATGTCCATCGGTGTAAACTTCCAGACGGTAGGACTTGACCAGCGTGTCAACGGGTTCGAACGCCGGATGCGACATGTCGAGGTCAGTGTCGAAGACGAGGCGGACTTCCGCGAGAGTTCGTTGCGTATTCCAAGACAGCTCGATAGCTTGAGGAAGCGGTTGGGCTGGATCGGAAATCCATAACTCAGGCATGCGGTCGGCGTGAGAGACACCGCTGACTACTTGGCCTGCGGCGTAGGGGTGGGGAGCAGGGCTCATTTCGATGCAGGGGACAGGGGTGGGCGTCCCGTTCTGGTGCTGAGGCCGCCAGACGCGATTGGTCTTCTCACGCACCCAGCGCGTATCTTCATCAGATGGCGCCATCATGATGGTTTTGTTGACTGCGTAAAGATTATCGCGGGTGTCGGGCTGCGGAAGAAGGAAGTATTCCGGATCGAGCACCAAGGTATGGCAGCCGCAGGGCACCTCGCGGCTGGCGCGCCACTCCAAGGCGGCCTCGTGCGTGACATCCGCGGCGACTCTGGCACGCCCAGGCCATTGCCAATGCCACGCCAGAGTGGTATCGGTGGTCACGCCAACGGCATAGAGGCCGTCGGGAAGATCGGTCAGATTCAGTGACCATGAAATGGCTTGTTCGCCGGGCTCGAGACGCAACGTCTTGGACGCCAGCGGCGCCAAGTCAGAGGCATGATTGGGATGCAAGCAGGTGGAAAAGAACAACCGCACCTCGACGGGCGTCGAACCGGGATTGCGGAGTGGCAGCGTCACTTTATCGACTCTGCCTCCCGTCAAAGGGAAGGACAAGGTTCGCCCCTTTCCCACCGGAAGAGCAGTTTCGCCAAGGACGAAACTCAGCGGTTGGTCGCTGGTGGCTGTGCAGACTGCGGTTCGCGCCTGGTCCAGCGGATCCTCGTTGCGGATGCCGGGAATGTAAGCGCCGTCCCGGAGTATCTCCTGCTGGATGGCGGCGATGTGTTGCTGCGCGGTCTCGCGGGTGAACAGCCCGTGGCGCTTGGCGGCGGCCGCAGCGCAGGCGACGGCATGGCCCAGCGTGCCGATAGTGGCCTGCAGGCGCGTAGCCCCCGAGGCGACGTGCGAGACGCTGATGTCGCGTCCGACCAGCCAGAGATTGTCGAGATCACGGGCGTAGAGTGCGCGCAGCGGCAGCGGTGCAACCCATGGAAAGTAGGCGTGGATGTTGGGCTTGTCCGGCGACTTGAATCCACCGGGCACATGGATGTCGATGTTCCAGCCCGCATAAGCGATCGCGTCGGGAAAGGCGGTGCGCTCGACGATGTCCTTCTCCACGATCACGACATCGCCGATGACGCGGCGGCTCTCGCGTTTGGCCGGCGAGATACTCACCCGGTCCAAGGACCATTTCTCCATGCCCCGTGACGGATCATTCTTAAAAAAAGCCCAGGCTCCATAGAGGCATTTTGACAGCTCGACGCGGATCTGCTCGTACTCGCCGATCGGATCGTTATGATCGCCGGCGAATTCGATCCACCAGAAGCCGCACGGCACGGGCCCCTTCTGCATGGAGAGACGGTGGGGTAGGTCCGCCTCCGTCCGGTATTCATAGGCCCAGGTCGGGCGCGTGAATGTCGTTGGTTCCTTTTTTTCGCTGGCGCGGAAGAGGAGCGAGGCTCCCATGATGCCCGTGTCCGCCTTTTCCGGGGCAAGTGTTTCTCCAAACGTCGTGCGTCCTTCACGACCGGTCATGAACGCGGCGCCCGCCATGGCGGCAATGCTGCCATCCCCTGTGGCGTCTACGAACTGTCGGGCATGAAATATCAGACGACGCTCAGTGCCGCCTTGCGAACCGGCTACCCGCATAATACGCCGTCCATCGGTGGCAACTTCGTCAATCAGCAGTTCACTGAAGACGCGCACGCCGGCCTCCTGGCACCAGAACAGCATCACCGTGCTGTTCTGCCCTCCCGTAAGGTATGGGTCCAGGGTCGTAATGTATTCCTTTAATTCTTCGACGGGACCGCCTTCTCGCATGTTCACAAAAAACCCGAAGAAGTGCGCGCCATCGACGTTCAGGCCAATCTCAGAGCAGGCGTTGCCACCAAGCCCGGCTTTGTTGTCGAGCAGCGCCACCGACAGCCCTTTGCGTGCGGCCATGACCGCTGTAATCACGCCGCCCACGCCGCCACCGCAGACTACCAAGTCATAGTGCTCGTCCGTCCGTGTCATGGGCTCGCGCAGGGCCGAATCCGTTCGCTGTGTTTTCATGTTCATGTTAAACTCCTCTTCCGATGGCTCACTCAAGAATCAATTTGAATAAATTTCTAATATAAACGCATGAAAACACTGTGCCGGAGATTACTACCCGAGGATTTTTCCGGGATGCTCGTTAATAGTCTATCTTGCATATCAAGCTCCTGTAATGCTTTCTTCACCTAACAATTGTGGTTTATCCATGCCTGTTGATTTTCTGGATAAACCCGTCCGTTTTCTTTTCAACTCCACGAGTATCCCTGCTCTCACTCTCGCCAGCACGGCGAACTTCCGTCGCCGAGCACAGAAGGCTTAACGCCTCCTTCCTCAGGTCGTGTTCGCAGCTCCACAAACTCGCCTATACCCATGCCCGCCGATTCATCCGGTGAACTCCTCCCCAATGGTATTCGGCTTCCCGCCGTATGGCCGCCCCACGACCGCGATCTCCAGTCCGCGATCTCCGCACCGGCGCCGTGGCTCGCTCAACCGCCCGCCGTGATTCCAATCGACGTCGGCCGACAGCTCTTCGTTGACGATTATCTGATCGAGTCGACTACCCTTGTCCGCGAATGCCACCAACCGGTAAAACACAACGGCAATCCGGTGTTCTCGCCCGAAACCGACCTGGAAAAAAATGGCGGACTCCCCATCGCCTGTCCCAAGAGCGGAGGCGTCTGGTGGGATCCGCAGGACCAGATATTCAAAATGTGGTATGAGGCCGGCTGGCTCGGCGCCAACGCCTACGCCACCAGCACCGACGGTATCCACTGGCAACGTCCCCTGCTCGACATCGCGCCCGGCACCAATCGTCTGCTGCCCGACCTTCAGCCCGACTCGTCCACTGTCGTGCTCGACCACGAGGCGGCCGATCACACGCAACGTTTCAAGATGTTCCTGCGTCCGCCCGACGGCCCCGAAGGCACGATCGTGACCGGCTTCGTGATGACCTCGCCTGACGGAATCCATTGGTCCGACCCGGCACCTTCGGGAATCTCCGGCGACCGCAGCACGATCTTCTACAATCCGTTCCGGGAGAAATGGGTCTTCAGTCTGCGCTTCCTCGAAGAAGGACGCATCCGCCGTTACCACGAGCACACCGACTTTTTGCAAGGCGCCCTGTGGGAAAAAGGCGAACCCGTTTTCTGGGCCTGCGCCGACGAACTCGACCCGGTCAATCCCGCCACCGGCCAGACACCGCAGCTCTACAACCTCGACGCAGTCGCCTACGAAAGCCTCATCCTCGGAGTTTTCCAGATCCACCGCGGGCCGACCAACGAGGTGTGCATGACCACCGGCACACCCAAAATCACCGACCTCACCTTCGCCTACAGTCGCGATGGTTTTCATTGGCACCGCCCCGACCGCCGTCCCTGCATCGCCGGCACCGGGCGACCCGGCTCATGGGAACGCGGTTACATCCAGTCCGTCGGCGGCGTCTGCACGATCGTCGGCGATGAACTGTGGTTCTACTATATCGGCTTCTGCGGAGACCCAACGAAGCTCGATCTCGACTGGAAGAAAAACGGCATGTATGCCAACGGCTCAACCGGCCTAGCTCGCCTGCGCCGCGACGGCTTCGCCTCGATGAACACGACCGGCGATGCACCAGGCACGCTCACGACCCGACTACTCACCTTCAACGGTCGCCACCTTTTTGTGAACGTCGATTGCCCGGCGGGCGAACTGCGAGCGGAGATTCTCGACGAAACCGGCTCGGTGCTCGCGCCGTTCAAAGCCACTATCTGCACCCCGGTGCGCGCCAATTCAACCCGCACCAGAATCTCCTGGGATGGCGTGACCGATCTCGCCGCCCTCCAAGGCCGGCATGTGCGTTTCCGCTTCCATCTAGTGCACGCCAAACTATACGCCTTCTGGGTTTCGCCAGACGCCGCGGGCACCAGCAATGGTTATGTCGCCGCCGGCGGTCCGGGCTTCACCGGCGCCACCGACAAGTCATGAAACCCTCCGGCTTGTAACGATGGAATGCGTTCCATTCTGTATGGATCGTATTCACCCATGTGTCCGGTGAGCTTTCTCCCTTTATGCAGCCTCCAAAAAACGACCGCATGGAACTTATCAACGGCAGTCAGCGTTGCGTCTTTATCCGCACCGCCGCCACCGGTTGGAAACCCGACTGGTTCTACCTCGGAGAGAAGCGCCACCTGCGTTTCAAGGACCACGAGTGGATGTCGGTCGGCAACGAGCGCGCCCTCCTCCTCTCCCTCGCCGAGGACACGCAGAGCCGCAAAATTTTCCGCGGTTCGGTGTCCTATTACGGCACGCCCATTCCCTGTGAAATAAGCGTGTCGCTGCCGGAGTCCGGCCCGGGCTTCGTAGTGCGAACCTCGCTCACCCCGCCCGCCGACGTGGAGTTGCAGGAAGCCCTGGCGAGTTTTGAGACGCCCTATGTGCACGAGGGAGAAGAGAGTGTGCTTTGCGCCATCGGCATGGAGCCGATCCTCGTCACGGCCAAAGGCAAAAAACTCACCGGCATCGAATGGGAAAACCCGCTCTGGTTCTACAACCGCCCGGGCGTCGCCCGCATGACCGCCGAAACCTTCGCCCCTTACCTCGCCCACCAGATCACGACCGACGCCGGCCGTAGCCGCGTAACCCTCCTCCTCGACGTTGCGCAAAGCACCTTCTCCGACCTCTACGCCACCCCTACCCGTCGCGTGATCGGCGACGGCGACGAAACCTACGACCCCACCGCGGAATTCGCCGAGGGCACTGGACGGAACGGCTATAAATTCATCGTCGGCGCCTTCAACTGGTCATCAACCCTCAAGAAGGACCCCAACCTTCTCGTCGAACGCGGCGAAACTATCCGCCAGTGCGTCATCATCGATTTCACCGGCGATGACGACAAACGCACGCCCGATGCATGGCTGCAGGATGCCTGGGGACGCCTCCTCCTGCGCTCCATGCCAGCCGACGGCATCATCCATGCGCAAAAAATCGCCCGCGACCAAGGTGTGACCTGGCAGACCGCATCCGAAGAACTGATCAAGGTGCTTCGTCAGGATGAAATCCCCGGACTGTGGAGCTCCGAGCGCGGCATCGCCGTTTACATCGACGGGACACGCCCGAAAGCCGGCGGTCTCGACCAAGGGTTCTCCATGCTCTGGCTCGCCCCGGCCGCCTACCTCGCGCACTGGCGCGGCGACACGACGCTGACCGACCGCACCCGCCTGCTCGGAGAAAAATTCGCCGCGTATGTCGCCAAGGCCGACCCAGCGCAGGCGTTCACGCTCGGCATCTGCTTTTTCGTGGCCGTGCCCGCCATGCGCCTGCTGGCGTTGCGGCCTGACGTCATGCCCTCGTTAAGCAAGGCCGCCACCCGCTACCTCGACGGCATGCTCGTCGCCCATCGCGACGGTGCCAAACCCGAAGGCCTCGGCGACTACGGCGTGCGCTCCATTGCCGCCCACGTGCTCTTCCTCGGCGGGCGGGCGTTGGGTGCCCAACGCTACTCCGACCACGCCCTCAGCATGCTCGACTTCATCAACGCCCAGCTCGACGAGCGTTTCTGGTTTTTCGGCGGCGGCTTCGGCGAGAAATGCCCCGCCGGCCACCAGGCCCGCACCCTCGGCTACGCCCACGCGATTTATTCCAACCTCGAGGCGTATCGGTTTACCGGCAAAGCCTCCTACCTCGCCGCCGCCCGTCGTTTTGCCAACTTCCTGTCGGCCCTCTTCTACTCGACCATCAATCGCAGTCCAGTTCCCGATTTTGATACGCGTGGCTGGGCGCACGGCGCGCAGAGCGGACGAGACCAGATCGCGGAGTTCCCTCCCTTCGAGTCCTGCGACGGTGTCCGCTCCATCGCCGCGCTTGCCGCCTACATGGAACTGCCCGACGCCATGTATGACCTTATCTGGCTCACGTCGCGCACCACGCTCGCCATGATGCCGGCCGCGCGAACTCACAAACGCATCCACGACACGCAAGGCCGCGTTCTTTACCGTCCGTCGAAGGATTTTGCCAACGAGCGCGCCATCTACGGCCGCTTCCCGTTCGTCTCCTATGAAAACCCATGGGATCAGACGCTCCAGGCCACCTACCAGGGAGCCGAGCCCTTGCCCAACCGCCTTACCTTCGGCGGCGAAATCGGACATGCCGACGACGACCGTCTCTTGGTTTTCTCGCCGCATGCGGCGGCATGGAACGTGAACCACGACGGCCCGTTCCCCGCGCTCTGCTGGAATCCTTTGCAGGAAACCATTCGCACCACCCTGCACCTGCGCGTCCGCCCCGGCGTTGCCGCCGTCTCGCGTCCCATCGAGGTGGGCCCTCGCTCATTGCTGCGCGTCAATTGATTTTGCGTTCGATCCCAGTTCAAAGCCGCATTACGGTGCATGTCTTATTGTCACATGAACCCCGTTCAAATCTCGGCAACTTCCAAAGGAACATCCTTTGAACCTTACTGGAAAAAAGTCGTCTGCGGTGATCGCGCCGGCCTGGCCCTGCGCGCCGATTACCGCGCGGCGCTGGCCACCGCCGTAAAGGAATGTGGATTCCAGCAACTCCGTCAGCACGGCATCTTCCACGACGACATGTTCGTCTGGCACAAGCGGGACGGTGACTTCAATTTCCAATACCTCTTTTCAAATTACGACTACTATCTCTCCATAGGCCTGAAGCCGTTTGTCGAACTGAGTTTCATCCCCGTGTGGATGGCCTCGAATGACAATCGCATTTTTTCAGTCAAGTGCGCGGGGTGTCCGCCTGTGTCTTACGCCGACTGGCACAAAATGGTCCGTGCAACCGTCCAGGCGCTGGTGGATCGCTACGGCTTGGACGAAGTGCGAACATGGAACTTCGAAGTCTGGAACGAGCCTGACATCGCCTTCTGGAAAGGCACCCAGGCGGAGTATTTTGAACTCTACCGGCAAAGCGCTGACGCCGTGAAATCCGTCGATGCTTCCCTGAAGATCGGCGGCCCGGCTACCAGCAATTTCGTGCCCGACGCAGAAGGCGTCTACCAGCCGGTGTGGCTCAAGACGTTCATGGAGTTTTGCGTAATAAATCGACTGCCCGCCGACTTCCTGTCGACCCACCCATACCCGACAAATTTTCCCTTTGATGCAGCCTCGGGAGTTTTCAACCGGGTGGTTCGCGATGCGAACGCGACCCTCACAGATCTCACCCGGCTCCGGGGCATCATGGATGCCGGCCCTTTCCCCCAAGCCCCGATCCACTGCAACGAATGGGGCAGCTCGCCGTCGGCCCGGGACCATTGTCACGATCATCTCTTCAACGCCAGCTTCACACTTTTCAATGTGCTGCGCTGCATCGGTCTCGTCGACTCGCTCGCCCGGTGGGTTTTTTCAGATGTCTCGGAAGAAGCGCCGCCCGGAGAGGCCGAGTTTCATGGTGGCTGGGGACTGCTCACGGTTCATGGCATTCGCAAACCGGGCTTCCACGCCTACGCCTTCCTAAACCGCGTCGGTCATACCCTCCTTCACAATACCGATGGATGCGCTATCTTCCGCTCCGGGCACGGCTGGCAGATTCTCCTCTATAACCATCGGCACTACGTCAATTCAGAGGCCAAGTGGGATACAGCCGCCGAATCCGAGGAAATGATCGGGGCGGGCAAACCTCGGGAGTTCATGATCGAACTGGACGGTCTACCTCGGCGTGTTCGTCTCACACGCTCCCTGGTCGACAAGAATCATGGCTGGGCGAAACCCGCCTGGAATGACATGGGGAGCCCCGCATGGCCGACACCATCGCAACTTGAAAGTCTCCATCTCGCCTCCCGTCCCCGAATTGAAACAACCGAGGTAACGACGGACCAAGGCATCCTCCGCATCAACTCGACGCTGACCGCCTTTGCGATCGAGCTGATCGAGATTTCAATTCCCTGATAAGCGGATGCGCGTCACGAGATGCGACCCGCATACACTGGTGCGGTCTTCACGCCAGTTCGTAGTAAAGAATTCCGTCACCGGCATCCTCGGCGAAAAACAAGGCGCGCCCCGTCTCGATGTGCAGGATCACCGGTTCTCTCGTGCCGTCGCGGTTGACGCGCACGGCCTTCGATACCGTGACGCCTTCCAACGGCACCGAGACCGCCATCGCGGTGTTGGCCGTCACACGGATCGTCTTTCCATAGGCTATGAACACTCGTCGGGCCAGCGACAGCGCCCGCAGGCCGCCGGTCGCATCGCGACGCTCGAAGCGCTCGGCTTCCGCCTCGATGATGATCTTTTCGTCGGCGTGCACCGGTGCGTGGGAGTAGGTCGCCCAAACCGAGGCCATGCGGTTGATCTCGGCATAGCCAAACGCCACGTCGCCGACCTCCGTGCCATCGAGATAGTAGTTGACCGGCGCGCCGTAGACGGAGGCGACGAAGGGATATTCGCGGAGCTTGCATATCGCCGCCGGCCAGCCGTCCACATCGATCGCCACGCCGGGCATGATCCGCGTGACCAACTCGGCCCGCTCATACCACTTGGTCGCATCGGTGAAGTTGAAGAGATCGTTGAGCCGCACCGCGCTCGTGTAGGGCTGCAGGTAGCTCTCCACTCCGTTCACCGTGAGAAAAACGTCGGGCTTGATCGATGTCGCCTCGGTGTGAATGAACTCGACCACGCGTTTGCAGAAGAGATTGCCCGCCGCCCACGTCGGATCGTGCAATACCACGTCGCGTGTCGGCGGGTGGGCGTAGGTCATGTCGATCTTGAAGCCGTCTGCATCGAGATCGGTGAGAAAGTGCCTGATCAACATGCGCTGGTCCTCGCGCACTCCGGGATGCGTCCAGTCCAAGTGATACCGCTCCTTCCAGTCCCCCGTCTCGTCGAGCAGCGTGCCATCATGCCGGTGAAGTATCCGCTCGGGATGATCCGTCAAAACCGCAGCGTTCTTTTCCACCCAAAACGGCGTATACCACAGGATCACGCGGAAATTTCTCCGCTTCAGCTCGGCGATCAAATCGCGGAAAGCCTCCACCGACGCAAACAGTTCCGGACGCAGACGAAAGTCCCCCATCCCGAGAAAATAGCCATCGTCGATGATGAAGTTCACCTCACCGGAGTAGAACGTGCGGATCTTATCCGCCCATCCCAGCATGCGCTCGCGCGTGAGACATTCGCCTCGGGCCATTCCGTGCAGACTGAGTCGGCATTGGTCGCCCCAGGTGCAGTAAAGCGGATTATGCCACCAAGCGGGCTGCGGTTTGTCGGCCACTACCAGGCCGAGTGCGCGTGCGTGACCGAGATGACGGTCCAGCGACTCCGCCTTGGTTGCGACTCCAAGATCGATGTAAACCCGGGGAAGCCGTCCGCCATCGCACGCCGCCACGTGATGAAGAAAATCTATCTGCAATGTCTTCTGCTTGATCACGAACTGGACGGCATCGGATGGCAGACACTCGGGAATCGAAAAGGCGAAGCCCTCGCCGCAGGCCGTACCGAACCCGATCACATGCGGCGGGGGCGCGAGCATCCATAGTTCTTCCTTCACTCCGAGTCGCTGCCTCATCGCCGCCTGGTTGGTCAGCGTGAAGGTGCGATCCTGCACCGTTGAAAAACTCCCGAGATTCACGTCGGGGATGAAGGCATGCGCATGGCTCGCCTTGATTGTCGAACCACGGAAATAGCTCACGTCGGCCGCCGGACCGAACGGCCCGCGCAGCTCAATGCAGAGATGCGATGCCGCACGGGTGATCTCCACCGTAACGGCGGGATCTTCCGTGAGGCCGATCCAGCCTGCCGACGTCTCGCGCAGGGACTTGACCGTCCAAGTCTTGGCGCCGACCGCAAAGGCGAGCGAGAGATCAGCCAACTTGCGTTGGGCGGCATCATGAAGAGCGATACCCGCAGAGGTGACCGCGGCGAAGGATTGGAATGAGGACATAAAAAATCAGGGTTTCGCGAGCGTGACTTTGCTCCAGCCGGACCCCTCGGTGAACTCGCGCACCGTAAAGCACCAGATGACGGCCTTTTTCCCGGCGAGGTATCCGGCGTCGCCACGCACGCGACGCATGAGATTGATCCGCGCCGGCGTGGCGCCCGAGCCGCGCACACCGATGAGGTCCACCGGAATGCCGAGGTCATGCATGAGTTGGTCGGCCAGCCCTGCGCTCGAAGCGTGCATGTCGCCGCCAACGTGAAACACGAGCGTGTGGCTGTCGCCTAGCAGTACGATCGGGCTTTGCCGGTCGTCAGGGACCGCCGTCGCACCGTTTGAGTCGGCGGTGCCGACAAAGCTCAACGACAGGGTCTCCTGTCCCGGCGCCCCCAGCATGCCTTGCAAATCACCAGTGACGTCGATCCGTCGCTCAACGGCGACCGTCGGCATCTTCGTCATCTTGGCCAGCCAAGGACGGTCCTTGAGCAACGCCTCGATTTTTTTCGCGGCGATGGCAATGCCCGCGCCCGACCAATGCGTGTCGGTCTTGCAAAAGACCGGGCCGTCGGCCGCATTCCGCTGCGCCAGCAGGTCGGGCAACAGGTCGATCACGGTGACCCCGTTTTTGCGCAGCTCAGCATAAAACTGCTGGTGGAAGGTGTCCATGCGCATGGGTGCCGGACCGGTCGGGTCGCCCCCAAGCAGCGCCTCCGGATAGACAAACGCCTTCGCGGGCACGGGCACGAGAATCAGCTCAATGCCGACCGTATCCAACTGGGCCTTGAAGTCGAGGATGGCGGGCAGCGGATCGGCGCTTTCCGGCTTGGTTGCCTTGCTGACCTTGACCGCGTCGTCCCCCCAGAACTTGCCGACGCTCACATGCCGCAATTCGGCAGGCAGAAACAGCCAGCCGGTGGAGCCTTGAACGACGGGCACAGTCGCCGCCTTTGCGGCGCAGGTCTCACGAAGAGACGCTCCGGGATCGGCGGCAACGAGCGGGGCGGCCAGAAGAAGAAACAACGAGATGCTTTTGATGTTCATTTTAGCGGTTCGCCCCAGCAGGGCGTTTCAAGTTGGAGTTTGTCGTCGTCGAGTTCACTGCGGTTGAAGCGTTCGTGGTCGGGGGCGACATCGCCCCATGATTTGAGATTCAAAGTGACGAGGTCGCCGGTTTTCCAGCCAGAGGCGAAGGTAAGCACGTTGTCCCGCATGCTCCACAGATAAACTACCGCCCGGCTGCCCGCCGGAACGCCGGGACCGGAGACATTGGAGAGGGAAACGCAAAAAATATGATCCTTGTAGGGAACGCTCCCCGGCCGGGGGAACTTTGCGAGGGCGGTGACCGTCGCGGTCACGCGCACCGGCCCGCCACCATCAGGCGGTGCGTAAAATGAGCCGGTGGACACACTGGTGGCCATCGGTGTGCGCGGCGTGACGGCGGGCAGGTTGACGAGCTTCCAATTGCCAACCGAGAGCTCTCGCATGGCAAATTCCCACACGACGACCTTCTTTCCTGCCAGACGGTCGCGGCCCTGGGTGAGCTCGCGGGCAAGCAGGTCGCGGGTGGCATGGGCCGCGGCATCGTTGCGCAGGATCGCATCGACCGGCGATTGGAGTTGAAACGCGACCTGCTCGACGAAGCCCGCCGACTTTCCCCATCCCATCGCTTCGAGCGAATAGATGTTGGTAAAACTGTCGCCGAGCACGAGCACGTCGGCGGAGGGATCGGGCGACCACGGAGAGCCGTCGGCCTTGCTGACCGGATGGATCGTAACGGTCTGAGGCGGATACAGCGTGGACGTCGCCGTAAGCTTGAGCATGGCGGCAATATCGCCGCGACCCGCGATGGTTTCGGTCGTGTGCTTCAGGCCTGCGGAGTCAGCAGACGAAATGCCGAGCACCCATAATTTTTCAACAAGCAACGTGGCGGCCAGTTCCATCGCCTCGGGCGTCCAATGGGTGTCCGTTTTCAAAAACTGCGGAAGACCGGATTCTTTTTTCGCCGCGGCGAGCGCGCCGGAGACATCCAGATAATCCACGCCGGACGCGTCCAGCGCCTTCAGAAAAGCGGCATAGGAAGGGTTTTGCAGCACGACGCCGGTCTGCGGCGTGTAGCGGAAAGAAAGGTGTTCCGGCTCGATTATCGGCTTCACGGGAGCAGGCAGGAGCAGCAGACGGATGCCGCGCGCGGCCAATTGATCACGGAAATCCAAGATGCCCTTAAGCGGATCGGGCTGCACCTCGTCACCGGCGTTTCCGGCACGGGCACGGGCGCGCAGAAAGTTCTTCGAGAGGAAGCCCTCGTTCGTGAGGTAACCTACTTCCGGCTGATAAAAGAGCCAGCCGTCGCGCCCGATGTAAACCTGCTCGTTGCCCAGCCCGAGCAGCGCCGCGGTGATCGCCTGCGTAGGCGGAATCGCGGCAACCGCGAGGAAGGACTCGTCCTCCTGCGCCTTTTCGTAAGCCTTCACATCGCGCAGGAACAGACTGTTGACCGCCTGGATCTTTCCCCATGCGGTCGGGACCGGCGGATTCTTCGACGCTTGCAACGCCTGTCCGGGAATAAGCGCGGCATCGGCTGCCTTGGGATGGAACGCGCGGCTCTTGCCCGCTCGCACCTCAATCACATGCTGGATCACCGGCACGGCGATAATCGTGAGTAGAAAAAGCGCGATCAGCCACCGGCTCAAACAAGGCGTCACCGTGGTCGTTCCCACCTCGCGTTCGGCCACTTCCTCACGCGTCAATTGCCGGGTGCCCCCCTTGAGTTTGGCCGCCTCTTCCGGCGTCACACTGCTGATGTAGATGGGTTCGGTCATGGCCTTAGAAAATGAAATAGATGAACGGATTGTAAGCCTGCGTGGTCATCACCAGAATAGAGAGCCAGAACAGGATGAAGATGAGCGCCGCCTTAGGAACGGTGAGCACGCGCGTCCAATCCCATGTTTGCACGCCGCGCCAGGTGATGATCGTGGCGAGGATCATGCTGCCGAAATAATAGGGCTGGTAGATCACACCCGCGAGCAGACCCTCGCCGGGTTGCGCGCCGCCGAACCCCAGCATGCTTTTGCAGTAGGCTAGGGCGACAGGAAGATCGCGGGCGCGGAAAAACACCCAGGCAAACACCACGATGATGAACGTAAAACCGATCTGCGCCGCGCGCGGCAGCCTGGTGAAGAATCCGTGTTTCCCCTGGCTGCGCTCGAAGCCGAGCATGCCGCCGTGGATGCCGCCCCAGATGACGAAGTTCCACGAAGCCCCGTGCCAGAGTCCGCCCAGCAGCATGACGAGCAGCAGGTTCACATAGGTGCGAATCTCGCCTTTGCGATTACCGCCAAGCGGAATGTAGAGGTAATCGCGCAGCCACGAGGAGAGCGAGATATGCCAGCGCCGCCAGAATTCGGTGATCGAGGCGGACTTGTAGGGCGAGTCGAAGTTCTTCGCGAAGATGAAACCGAGCATCAGACCGAGGCCGATCGCCATGTCGGAGTAGGCGCTGAAATCGAAATAAATCTGAAACGCATACGCGATCGCGCCATACCACGAGTCGACGCAGCCGATCGCGCCCGCGTTGAACGTCAGGTCGGCGATCTTCCCCGCCGGATTGGCGAGGAGTATTTTCTTGCTCATGCCAAGCGCGAAGAAGGCGGCGCCGCGCGCGAATTTCTCCTGCGTAAGCGTGCGGGTTTCCAACTGGTCGGCGAGATAGGAGAACTTCAGGATCGGCCCGGCCACCAAGTGCGGGAACATCGAGACGAAGCACGAGAAATCGACGAAGTTGCGCATGGCCTTCGCCTCTCCGCGATAGACGTCGAGCGTGTAGCTCATAGCCTGGAAGGTGTAGAAGCTGATGCCCAGAGGGAGGATCACGCGGAAGAAGGTGTCCCACTGCCAGCTTTCCAGACCCACCGACGCCGCGAGGGCGTTGTAACTGTCGACGCCGAAGTTGAAGTATTTGAAGAAGCCGAGCACCACGAGGTTCGCGGTCATCGAGATCACGATCGCGCGACGCTGCGTCCGGCTGCGCGGCCCGCCTTCGACCAGCGGCGTGACCGGCTCATGCCAGACCTTCCAGACATCCCAGCGGTCGTGTGCGATCACCAGACTGACGAGCCAGTCGATGAACGTCGTCCCGAACATCAGCGGCATGAACTGCGGCCCGGCCCAGCCGTAGAAGGCGTAGCCGAAAAGAATCAAGACGACATTCCTCCACCGCTGCGGCGCACGATAAAGCGCGTAGTAGGCGAAAAGCGCCAGCGGCAGGAAATAGAAGAGGAAGATATGGGAGCTGAAGACCACGGGGAAAAGAGAGTATGAAGAAAACTTAGGCCGGAAGAAACGCGAGGGAGTTCACAAGGCCCGAACTCCGGCTTCCGGCCTTTGGGTTGACCTGATTATCGGAAAACAACCTCGATGCCATCGGGCCGGTAGTTGACGGTATAGGGCACCTGGGGCGCACCATTATATTGAAGCGCGTCGAATGTGCCGGCCACCGACGTGGCCGTGACGATCCTATAGGTTCCGTGCGGAGTGAAGCCTGCTCCGGTGACGATGTTGAGCGTGTTGCCCCCGGTCTTTATTAATTCCAACTGGCCGCAATCATCCGCCCCCGCGAGGGTGAGCGTATCATAGCGGCCGGGAGCATTCGGCGGACCTCCGATGCCGATTTGCAGGACGTTGGGTTGCGTCGATGGGACAGGAACTGGTTTCGGTAACGGCGCCCCAGCGGGCGTTCCCTGCGGCCGAGGGGGAATCGTTGCGGAGCCGAAGCGCACATTCACGTTGCGCAGGACCAGCGGACCGAACGTTTCCACTCCCTTGCCGTCGCGCACACCCGGCGCAATAGTGCCAAGATTGAAGATGCGCAGAAAGCGTCCTTCCTTGTCTCCCGTGTTATTCGTATAGGTGAGGGTGCCGATCCCTTGGATCAAGCCGCCGGGGCGATTGAGAATCTGCGCGGTATATTTGGTTTCGTAGAGACTTCCCGGCCCCGCGCTGTTGGGCAGGCGTTCCACCACCGCCTGATCGCCGCGAATCGTAAGCTTGCCGCCGTTCTCGATTCCAGTGAACCCGGCATGGTTGCTTTGCACGCGCAATTGCCCCGCCAACAGAAGATCCCCGCTGTTGGCCAATTTGGCGATGCGAGTGAGGGAATTCCCCGTGGGCAAAGTGGATCCGCTGTCATTGGTAAGCAAGGCGAGCATGGCGCCGGGATTGATGGTGATGCCGCTTCCCGCAAAATTGGTCACGCTCACCTGGCCGCCGACGATCGCAAAGGTCGAGGTATCCTTGCCGTTGCCGATAATGATTTGGGCCTGGCTGTCGCCGCGCGCCGAGCCGTTCTCGACAGTTCGTTTGCCGGTGCCACCGGGCCCGACATATCCGAAGGTCACGGGTTGGTCGCGGGTGCCGCCCATGACCTTGATCACCCCGTTGTCCGTATTCGCGAGGCTGTTTTCCACTCCGGCGTACTCGGACTGGCCCAGCGTTGCTCCCGCTCCCAACTCGAGCACGCCGCTGTTCTGCAACCTTGAGAAGCCGAGACGGGAATGATCGAGGACGCTCAGGGTGCCGCCGTTGGTGTTGGCATCCCTGATCACGGGGGGGAAGCCGGTGGACGAGGTGAATTGCACGCAGGAGGAATTTCTCAGTATCCAAGTTCCCGTATTGTTGAAACCGCACTTGCCCGCGGGACGACTCGCCGCCGCCCATTCGAAGACCAGCGCGGAGCCATCCTGCTCCAGCGTGCCGGCGTTCGTGAATAGGGCATTCCCATTGGGATCGGTGTAGCGGAATGTTTTCGACTGCAGCGCCGCCTGAGCCTCCGCCTGCCTGCCGCCTCCCCCTCCCAACGTGATTTTCGGTGGACTCGTGTAACCGCCGCCTCCGTTGGTGAAGACGATTCCCGAGAGGCATAAGGTCGCTTGCGCCTCCGCTCCGGCGCCTCCTCCGCCGGTGATGGTGATGTGCGGCACGCGAAGATAGCCGGTGCCCGGATCGATGATCTCGAGGCCCGATACGGTTCCGCCAATCTTGTCGATTTTCGCCGTGGCCGTCGCCGGCCGGCCTCCGATGACATCGGGATCGGCGACGATGACAGTCGGCTCACTGGTATAGCCTCCTCCCAAGCCGGTAACGTCCAGCGAGGCCACTCCCATGACCGCTTCGCCGGCCGCTCCCTGCCCTCCTCCGCCGGAGAACTGCACGCGGGGGTTTTGCGTATAATCGAAGCCGCCGTCCGACACCGTCGCCGCCGCGACCATGCCGTGACCGGCCATCCGGTTGGTTCCCCTCAACGTGAGATCGTCCGGAGACGGGTTCGTTACCGTGACGGTTCCGGGCGCGCTCGCATTGCCTGCATCGTTCGCCTGCGGCGTTTTCGGCGCGATCGGAATGACGCCGGGGGATCTGACTTCGTAATAGAGCTGAAGATCGTTCGCATTGAAATCGCCGCTCATCGTCCGTTCCGATTCCTGCTCGGGATGGTCGTCCATTTTCTCCAGGGCCAACCGATAGATTTGTCCCGCGGCCATTTTCTCGTAGGAGGGAACGACCTGCGCATCGAGCACGGACCATTGCGCCACGATGATCTTCGGATCGGCGCAGGTGCCGGAGATAACCCTGACGATCTGATAAAGCTGCTCCGAGAGACAGCGGCGATAGGGGGCGATCCCCTTCGGGTCGGCCGCCGAACAACGCCCTATCAATTTCGCATCCACGACCACCGTTTGGGCGGGCTTGCGACCGGCGGTGCGTTCGCGCTGCTTGAGAAAACGCTGGCGGGCTTCCGCCGTGTTGATCTCGCGACCGAACAGGCCGATGTCCTCCATCAACCCCGTCCAGTTCCGTCCGCCTTTCCACGCGTCGCCGAAGATCAGCGGTTGCGGCGTCCAGTTGGAGAGTCCGCCGCGCAGAGAATGGGGGATGATCGTGCGCCTGCCGTTCACATAGCAGGCCAGTTTTCCCTCCGCATAACTGACGACGATGTGGTTGGGTTGATTCTGGACGAGGCTGCAAATCCGCATGGTCTGCGCGGGAGTTCCAGCGCCGTCCGTTTTCAAGCGCAGGATCAGCGCGTCTCCCTGCTGGGCGAGGACGAAGTTCCCGTTCTCCATGTCATCGGCAAAGGCCATGATCACTCTTCCGTCGGACGGCGTCGCGCCCATGGGGGTGATGTCGGTTTCCAACGCGAACTTTCCGCCGGCCTTGCAGGCCGCCAGCAACGGGCCCGCCGAAGCGTTGTCGGGCACGAAGGCTCCGTCCGTCAGGTCCATCACGTTGAAGCGGGCGAAACGCGCGTTGTCGCGGAACTGCCCCGAACACACATGAATGGCGCCCGTGACCGGATCGTTGATCTGGTTGCCCGCCGCCCCGTTCTGCCACAGGTAAACCTGTCCCTTCGTATCAAGGATCGCGGGTGTCGTTTCCTCCGGCGAAGCGGGAACGGCGACCGCGGCCGACAACGCCGCCAAATCCTCCTTGGAAGGCTTGATCCAGACATTGGGCCAATAGTCGCCGCGCTTGTTGTTGGTGACCGGCACCCATCGCTCGACGCCCGTGAAGTCGTCCTTGAACTTGCCGATGTAGATTTCCACGTTGGCGGCCACATCCGGAGGAATCTTCGCGTCCGATTTGAAACTCCAGGCCTTGTGCGGGAACGGGGCGTCGATCGTCAGGAAGTGAACGTTGTTGGTCCATCTCGGGTGATACATCTCGTCGCCGCTTTCGATTTTCATGCCCGGGGCGTTGAGGGAAAAACGGGTTTCGACCGCGCTGCCGCTACGATTCGTCGGTGTGGAAAGAAGGATGGCCCGATGATCGCCCGAGAAAACCCACATGCGATGGCTGGCATCGGGGGACATGGAGGGCCAGCAGCCGTTGTGGCGGCCGTAAAAGGCTCCGTTGGGCAGGGTGAAAACCCCCTCGGGAGAATTGCCGCCGTCAACGATGCCGCCGCTGGCCATGCGTCCGTCTCCGGAGGGCATGAACATGAAGAGCGGCGATTTGTCCCAGATCAGTTCGCTGATCTTCGGGTTGTCGATTTGATACCGGCGGATCGTCGGGACCGGTTGCCCTGCGCGCGGCCCCATCACCATGGCATAGACCCAAGTCACCCCGCTGCTCGGATCGGTCCACACCGCGTCGTCGATATAAGGTTTCGGGTCGTAGGCGTAGGCTTCGTCATTCTTCAGCACCTCGCGCAGGCCGGTGCCGTCGAAGTTCACCACCTTGACCGTGTGGTCCGCGAGATCGGCAAACACGACTCTCTTGCCGTCGGCGGTGAGCAGGGGTTTCGCATACCAGCCGATGGCGGGCAGGATCGCCCGCTCCCCCTTGCCGTCCTCCGTGTCGAAGCCCATCAACCGGATGGTCGGTCTTTCCGAGTAAACGCAGGCGCTCTCGCCCGCGTCCTGTATCCAGACGACCCGTGTCGGCGCTCCGGTGAACGCCCGCAGATCCTCGGCGATTCCGGCGGACAATGTGCCGTGCGCCATCCAGGCGACCAGACCGGCCAGCACGATGAAACCATGCCGGAAGTGAAAAGCTCCGGCTGCTTGTTGGGTGTGCATCACGACAAATGGGAATTATTATGGGAATACCGCTTCGATGCCGTCGGGCAGATAATTGACGGTGTAGGGCGCGGGGGATTTCCCGTTGAACTGCAGCGCGGCGAAAGTCCCCTTCACCGCCTTGGCGCTCACGATCCGGAATTTGCCGTGCGGAACGATGCCCATGGGCGTCACCACGTTCAGCGTGTTGGCCTCGCCCGCGACGAGATCGAAGCGTCCTGCGTCATCGTCACCCGTCACCTGAAGTGAACTGTAGTTCGCGGGTCCGGCGATCATGATGCGCAGCAATCCGCCGCCCTTCGGCGGAGGATCGTTCCTGTTATCCGTCACCGAGAGACTCCCTCCGCCAAACTGCACGTTCACATTGACGAAGATCAGCTGCCCCGGCTGGTCTCCTCCCGGAGAAATGCCGCCGATGTTGATCAGCCGCAGGTAGCTGCTGTCGAGGCTTCCGGTGTGATTGATGTAGGTGAACGTGCCGGTTCCCTGCAAGGCGCCTCCGTCGAGATTGAGCAGCTTCGAGCAATTGAAGTCCGGTTTGTAACCGGCCCCCGGTCCCGCGCTGTTTGGCAACCGCTCGAGGCCGGCCTGCGTTCCTTGGATCGTAAGCTTCCCCTTGTTGCCGATGCCCGTCATGCCGGCGTGATTGCCCTCCACCTGCAGCGTGCCCGCGAGCAACAGGTCGCCCGCGTTGGTCACAAGGGCCTTCCGGCTGTTAAACATATGCCGGGAGCCGTTGTCGTTCGTGATCAACGACAGTGTCGCCGAAGGAAGGATACCCATCGACGAGCCGGGATGGTTGGTAAACTCCGCCTGCCCGCCCACCATCCGGAAAACGGTCGGGGTTTTGCCGTCGCCGATCATGAACCGCGCCTTCGCGACCCCGTCCGGCGAGCCGTTCACGATGGCGCGGCTTCCCGTGGACTCGGGATGGGCGAATCCGAAAGCCACCGGATTCTGCGCATCGCCGCCGCCGACCAAAACTTGACCGGTGTTCGTCAGCGTTCCCTCTCCCTGGCCCAACACGACAGCCCCCAGCACCGCGCCGCCGCCGAGTTGAAGCGTCCCGCTGTTTTGCAGGCTCTGCAGGGCGATGCGCGCCCCCCCCAGCAGGCGCATCGTGCCGGTGTTGGTAACCTTCGCCGTCCAGGCCGCGCGGCCCGAGGTCGAGCCAAACTGGATCAGCGCGCCGTTGCGCAATACCCACGTGCCGCCGTTTTCCAGAGTGCGCGCGGCGTAGTTGGTCAGCGTCGCCGACCAGTCGAAGAAGACCGCCGCCCCGTCCTGGTCGATCGTGCCGGTGTTGCGCAGGGCCACGACGCCTTGCGGATTGTTGAAACGCAGCACGGTGCGTTGCAGCACGGGCTGCACCGCCGCGCCGTCGCCATTGCCCGCGAGCGTCGCCGCGGGCGGCGTGGCGTAGCCGGAACCGCCGTTCGGCACGAAGACATCCGTCACCGAGAGGAACGCCTGCGCCTCCGCGCCAGAACCCTCGCCTCCTTCAAACGTGACGCGAGGCGAGCGCAGGTAGCCGCTGCCCGAATCGGTGATGCGAAATTGGCTGAGCGCATGGCTGTCCTTGTTGACATAGGCCACGGCGGTTGCCTGTCGTCCGCCGTAAACATCCGGGGCGCCGATCTTCACGATGGGGATGCCGGTGAATCCCGAACCGAGGCGGGTCAGTTCCAATTCGGTGACTCCCATGATCGCCTCCGCGACGGCTCCCTGACCTCCTCCTCCGCTCAACTTCAACGCCGGGGCGCTCGTGTAGCGGGCTCCTCCGGTCACGACGGCGCCTGCGGTCACCACGCCGGAACCTCCCAAACGCAGCTCCCCGGTGTTCGCGACTTCGGTCAGCGAGCCGTTTTCAAAAACAATCTCCTGTCCCGCCGCGTCCAGTTGCGTTCCGGGCTGCGCGACGAAGAGCGTCGGCTTGTCCTGCCCGCCGATGAAGACCGGCGCGGTCAACCGGCGCTGGTTCGCCTTGCCTTCGACCGGATGCCACGCCGCGTCGCCTGAGGCTGCGGGCGTCGCCGCGACCGCGTTCGTCGCGGCAGGAACCGCGCTTTCGCGTACTTGGTAGAACAGTTCCTTCTCCTCGAAATTCCCCGAGATCATCCGCTCCGATTCCTGCTCGGGATGATCCGACCAGCGTTCAAGGGCGAGACGGTAGGTCTGGCCGGCCTTGTATTTCAGGTAGCCCGGCACCACCCGGCCATCCAGCACCGACCATTGCGCCACGCTGATCACCTTGTCGGTCAAATTCCCCTCGATGGTCTTCACGACCTCGTATTGCTGCGTGGACAAACAACGCTTGTAGGGCGCGATGCCCTGCGGATCGGCCGCCGCGCAGACTCCCGTGAGCTTCGCGTCGATCACCACGCGCTCGACGGACTTCTTCCGCGCCGCGCCGCGCTCCTTGAACGCCTCGAACCGCTGCCTCGCCTCCGCCGCGCCGATCTCCCGTCCGAAAAGTCCCATGCCTTCCATCAACCCCGGCCAGTTGCGGCCGCCTCGCAGAGCGTCGCCAAAGATCACCGCCTGCGCCGTCCATCCGGCAACAGGGACATCCGGCGAGTTGGCCAGCAGCACGCGCTGCCCGTCGATAAACACCGCCAGTTTTCCCGGCGCATAGCTCACGACGACATGGCTCGCATGGTCGGCCGGCAGCTTGGCGAGCGGCAGGGGATCGCCCGTCCGCCCTCGCAGACGCAGCGAGAGCGTGTCGCCCTTCTGCGAGAGCGTGACGTTGCCCGTTTCCGGATCGTCGGCAAACGCCAGCACCACGCCCTCGCCGGAGGGAGGCGTCGCCGCCAGCGGCGTGAGCACCGCCTCGATGGCGAAGGCCCCTCGCGCCTGCACCGCCTCGAGCCAGGGCTTGCTCATCGCGTCCGGCACGAACGCCCCGTTCGTAAGATCCATCACATAATTGAGCCCGAACCTCGCCTCGTCCCTCATTTGGCCGATGCACTGGCGGATGGCGCCCGTCTTGGGATCGTTGATCTGGTTTCCATCGGCTCCCGTCGTCCACACAAACACCTGGGCGGTGCGATCAGGTTCTTTTTTCACCGTCTCCGCTCCGGTTGAGACCGCCGGACCCGTCGCGGCGTTCAACCACGCGGGCGGGCCCGCCGGCGGCTTGATCCACGCGCACGGCCAGTAGTCGCCGCGGTTGTTGTGCGTCACCTGGACGAACCGCTCGACGCCCTTCATGTCCTCCGTGAACTTGCCGATGTAGATTTCCACCTTGGCCGCCACGGCCATCGGAATCTTCGCCTCGGCCTTGTAGTTCCACTGCTCCAGCGGCGCGGTCAGCGCAAGGAAGCGCACGTTGTTCGACCAGCGCGGATGATACATCTCCTGCTGTCCGGTGAGCGTGATGCCCGGCGACTTGTTAAACTCCACACCGTAGCTGTAGCCCTTGCCCGTCCGCGCGTCCGACGTCACGCAGAAATGGATGCTGCGATGGTTGCCCGTGAAAACCCACGAACGCATGCTGTTGTCGGGAGACATCGAAGGCCAGCACCCGCCGCCCCGCTGCGCGAAGTCCACGTCGGGCAGCAGGAAAACTCCCTGCGGCGTGTTGCCCCCGTCCTTCACTCCCCCGCTGGCCATCCGGCCGTCTCCGTTCATCATGAACATATAGACCTCGGTCTTGTCCCAGACGAGTTCGCTCACCTCCGGATGATCGAGCTGATACCGCCGGATCGTCGGCACCGGCTGTCCTCCCCGCTGTTCCATGATCAAAGCATAAACCCACACCGTTCCCGTCTGCGGATCGGTCCACACCGAGTTGTCGGTAAAGGCCTTCTCGGTGAATTTGTAGGACTCCTCGTTCTTCACGATCAGGCGCAGGCCGGTGCCGTCGAAATTCACCACCTTGACCGTGTGGTCCGCCAGATCGGCAAACACCACGCGGTTCCCGTCCGCCGTGAGCACGGGTTTCCCATACCAGCCGATGGCGGGGAGAATGGCGCGCTCGCCCTTGCCGTCCTCCGTGTCGTATCCCATCAGCCGCAGCGTGGGCCGCTCCGAGTAAACGCACGCGCTGTCGCCCGCGTCCTGAATCCATACGACCCGCGTCGGCGCTCCGGTGAACGCCCGCAATTCCGCCGCGTAGTCCGCGCCCGCCGCCGCGACCGGCGGCAAACCCGCGCCGCCCATCAGGGCGAAAGCCGCCAGGCAAAAGACCGCGGCGCGATGCGCGAAGGTCGTGGATTTAAGGGTAAAACGAAACGACAGGGCTGCAATCATGAGAAGGGTAGTTGTTGAGAGCAAAAGGCGGAACGGGAAAGTGCAAGAACTTCATTCCGACCGGAGCATCGAAAATCCCCGCGCCATGGGCATGGTTCTCATCGGCACGTCCGGTCAGGCGATAGCCGGGTTCTGACGCCCCGCCCGCCCGCAAGTTTCCACCAAAACGCCGATCGGCTTCGATTGAACGCCAACCGGCATCACCGGACGGCCAAATGGATTCCCCAACACGCCAACCGGACACCCCAATGCCAAAACCGGACACCCCAGCGGAGAAATCCCTCTCATCAGTGGAGGAAATCCTCACATCGGTGGCGTAATCGCTCACATCAGTGGCGTAATTCCTCTCATCAATGGCGTAATCGCTCACGTCAGTGGAGGAATCCTTCACGTCAATGGAGCAATCGCTCTCATCAGTGGAACAATTCCTCTCATCAATGGCGTAATTGTTCACATCAGTGGAACAATCCCTCACGTCAGAAGCGTAATTTCTCTCGTCAGAAGCGGAAATCCTCACGCCACAAGCGTAATCCCTCTCGCCACAAGCGTAACTTCTCTCACCAGAGTCGTAATCTGTCACGCCAGCGCCCTAACCGGATGCGCCACTACGCTAACCGGATACACCAACGCGCTAACCGGACACGGCAGCATGCTAATTGGACACGCCAATGGCCTAACTGGACGCACCAACACCCTGTCCGGACACCCCAAAACACTCATTTTCAGCCTCCGAACCTTGAAAATCAGCGAAAAACGTCCGAAAACACATGAAATACCCCTGATTTGACCCGTTTGGACAAGAAATCCCAACGCCGGCATCCGCATCGAGTTCAAACTCCGCCCCGACCATCCCATGAAGTAACCCACCGGACACGATTCCGGACACCGCCGTTCACCTTGAACCCTCGACTTGAACGGCTCCAAAGCGGCGGGCTAAAAACGCCCGCCGCTTTTTCATTCAGAAAACGACGTGCGGCTATTAAGGGAGATAACATCACGCCCACCGGAACCGTTGCGGCTTTACCCCGACCCATTCCCTTACAACGGTGTGCCAGATAGCGTGATCGTATTTCCAATTCCAAACGCTGCACTGAGCGCAATCGCATAACATTATTAGACAGAATGAGAATCCACTTCAGTCGAGCATGGAAGGTATTCTTCGCCGTGATCGCAATTCCTGCTGCGATAGCCTTGTGGCTGGCTGCCTCGCCTGCTCGCGGTTATATCGTTGCACAGTATGACACCATGACAGGCCATTATGAAGTGCAGTCATTTGGTCTTCCTGCAGAATGGCGTCCGATTTACGCCCGAATATTAAAAAATAAATACGGAGTTCAGCATAGGGTAGTCGCTGGATGTGAGGTCACACCGTGGTTGGTAGGCTATGTCAGAGCCTACAATCAGGTATCGAAAGAAAAGATTAATCGAAAATACGGCAGAGATATTTTCAAAGAATGCGCGGCCTTGGCAGAAGCAGAATACGGAAAAATCAAAACGGAGACGAACCAATAGCTCTGCGCAGCGGCTTTAAACCCGAACCCCAGTCATCGCAGCCCGCCCCGCACCCGCCAACGCCTTTTTCCCTCTTAGTGCATTTACAAACAAGAGCCAAGGCAGCATTGAATATTCTCACTTCAACATGAAACAATCACATTCCAAGTTGGCCGAAACCGTATGGTTTGCTTTGGCCCAAAAAACATTTCCATTCGTGATATTTGTGCTCGGTTCTGCGTCTGGTTGTTTTGTAATTTCAATCTTGAAAGACAACAAAGTCAAAGAAGCCGAGAATATCGGAGGCATACTGATTCTTGTTACGCTGATAGGCACATTTTACTCAAAAATGGTCTTGGTGAAATTAAAGGATGATAAAACACTTTCGATCCTCGATGCCTGTGCGCATGTATTCTATAGCTGGCTCATCTATTTTCAATTTCTGCCAGTAGTCGGGACTTGGCTATCGAAATGGGCCAAGCAAAAAGCGCGAAAGCAAAATCCATTTGTTGCTCAAAGTGAGAATTAGGCCGAACAAAGCACCAGAATCGAGCCGCGGAATCAGTGCGAGTTGCAGCAAAGAGTGAACCCCCGTCCCTTCGTTAAACCCGAACCCAAGCCCTCGCAGCCCGCCCCGCACCCGCCAACGCCTCCTTCCCTTCTCCCTGTGTCTTATCCTTCTCAACTGGAACACACGGGTTCCGCTCAATAACTCTGTTCTGAAGAAAATGACTCTCTGGCGCATCAAAAATGGAATCCCAAGTATAGCGGACGCATTGCTCGTGGCGGAGGGATGATCTGCGGTCTCGGCATCGTCATTCCGCAGCTTGATCGCATTCTAGACTATTTTGAGCCTAGAGGGCTTCTCGCGTTGGGCTATGCCATCCTCTTTGTGAGTAGCCTGATTGTCGGTGGTCTGGGTTTCTGGGTATTTACCCGCAATCAGAAAAAGATCAGAGAAGAGATTCGCATCCCCCGGCTCGTATTCGCATTTGCTGCCCCACCCTTGATTCTGCTGTTTCACTCCATCTTTCTTCCAGTCTTCTGGCGTCCATGGGAGAACCACGACGCCGAGGCATTGGATCAGGCATGGCGGAATCTTGGCATCAGCCTTATCCTTGTATTCGCTTGGCTCTATGTGCTCGTCGTCAAGGCGGCCCTACGATACCCGGCACGGACCACGATCATTGCGCTGTGGTTCAACGTTGGGCTTGGCGCGGTCGGCGTAGTCGCGAAGATTGCCGTCATGTTGTTGAAGAAATGAAGAGCCCAACCAGACACTATCAGCGAGTCAAAGGGGTCGAGTTTCATCAATGAATGAACCCCCGCCCCTCCGTTAAACCCAAACCCCATCCCTCGCAGCCCGCCCCGCATCCGCCAACGCTCATCATCCGTCCTTTTGCAGCCACCTTTGTGAACAAAACACCCCCGCAGTTGATCGCAGACGCCGTCGAGGAGGCGGCCGCAGCTTTGGACAGGCACCCGGAACGACGCCGGGATCTGGCGGAGCAGGCCGTCATGCGCGGCGCATTGCGCCAATATCCGGCTTTCTACCTTGGCCACGGGCCCGACGACGAGGCGCCATGCGCAACACCGCCAACGCCGCCCAAGCAGTCGCCCGAAGAGCGATTGCTGAACAGCGTGCGCGGCATCACGGGTCCGCTGGAGATGTTGAACCCGATCAGCCCGCGCCTCGGGCTGGGCCGGGGAACGGGCACGCTCCCCGCTTCGTTCGGGATCAGACTCGCCGCCGAACTGGGCCATACGCCGACCGGAGAACGCCTGATCGACGACGTGCTGGCGGAGGGAATGCCCGATCCGGAAACCAGCGGCGTCATCCCGGAGATGAGGGAGGACATCGAGGCGGCCCTCGCCCTCACGCCGGACTGGTTCGAGATCGCCCCGCCCGACATGCAGGGGCCGTTCAATATCGCCCACATGGTGTTGGGAACCGAGGTCTTTGTCCTGCCGCTGCTGGAGCCCGACAAGTTCAGGGATTTCATGACCCTCGCGACGGATTTCTATCTGGCGCTGGCGGCGAACCTGCGGCGTTGGATCGGCCCGCGTTATCCGACGTTCCCGGCCTGCACGTGCCGCATCGCGGAGTGTTCGTTGAACATGGTCTCCGCAGAGCTGTATCGGGAGCATGTGCTGCCGCACGACCGGCGGATCGCCGAAGCGTTCGGACAAGTGGCGATCCATCCCTGCAGCGGTCCCCATGTGTTCCGCGCGACACTGGAAAATCTCCCCGTCGTCTACACCGAGGCGGGTTATATCGCCAAGGCGTATGCAGGATCAATCCGCGTGGAGGAGGCCGTGGCCGAGATCGGGGAGCGGCCCATCATTCTGGGCATCGGCCAGGAGTTGCCCGAGGGCAACGAAGAGGAGTTTTTCCGCCGTGATCTGGATTTGGCCCGTGCGAATCCCCGGCTGCTCTACGGCCACACCGGCATGCATTGGCGAAAGCGGGATGCCGAGAAGATCCGGCGGCTTCACCTCCGATTGGATGAATACTGGGCGCGGCATGTGTGGGCGTGAAGGGCCGTGACGTCCCGCAGGGACGGCTCGCACGGGTTCTTGGGCGCAGCCGACACCGGGCGGCAAGTCCAACCGATTTCCGCCCGCCGTCCATCCCCCGCCCTGCCAACGGCGGACGCGAGGATGAGGGAGGACGGACTTTAGGGCTTGTTCCGGCTTTCGCCCAAGCGCGAATCCAGCCAGCGCCAGGCGCGGCGGTCGAATTCGGCGGACCAGTCGTGGCCGAGTCCGGGCAGAGGCGTCAAAGTCTTGTCCTTCGAGCCAAGCCGGAGGTATTCGGCCCAGACGTGGGAAGGCGGCGAGACATAATCGATGAGGCCGGCGTTCATGAAGACCGGGCACAGCACGTCGGGCGCAAAGTTCATGGGATCGTAGTAGACGCCGCACTTCGCGGCCAAGGTGTCCGGCAGAGTCGGCGCGCCGACCAGCTCCATGCCGTCGCTTTTCGGCCCGAAGACGTAACCCGGCCTCCATGATTTGTCTTCCGGATTCTGGATGCCGTTGCATTTCGCCGACCAGGCGAGATGGGGATAGTTGGCCCCCCAAGCGATGCTGGGGACCGTCGCGGCAATGCGCTTGTCGAGGGCGGGAACGACGATGGAAAGCCGTCCGCCCTGGCTGCCGCCGACGGTCGCGATGCGCTTCCGGTCAACGTCCGTCCGGGAACAGAGATAGTCCACGGCGCGCACGGCGCGCAAATAGACGTTCATCATGCAGTTTTTGTCGATGGGGTCGTAAACCACCGCGTCGTCGTCATAGTGCGGGAGATGTTCGTATTTGGGCTGATCGACATCCTGCCCGTGGACTTGGATATCGAGGGCGAGATAGCCGTGCCGCGCATGTTCCAACGGACGCGTGCGCGCATTGAATCCCGCGCCGGGGAGCACGAGCATGGCTGGGAAGGGACCGTCGCCCTTGGGTTTGGCAAGCCAGGCATAAACGCGCCCGCCGTCAGGCCCCGCGAAGCTGATTTTAAAGGATTCCACCTCGTCGGTCTTGATCCCCTCCGGATCATACGGAGTCGGAGGGAGGGCGGCGGAAAGGGCGTTGTAGTCGTCGATTTCTTTTCCCTTGTAGGTCTTCACCTCGCCCTCGACCTTCGCATCGAGGGGAACTTTGGCGTAATCGGCGAGGGCGTTGTCCCAAAACTTCCGGAAGTCGGCCGGACGAGTTTCGCGGATCGGCATCTGGTCGGCCTGCCAGCCAAAGACGCACACGCCGTCGATCGTCTTGGGCTGCCCGGCATCGAGCTTAACGCGGAGGTCGTAAAAACCGGGAGGGAGCTTGGCGGTTTCCAGGGAGATTTTGAAGCGGTCGGGAGGGAGGGCCTCGGCTTTGCCCGTCAAAAAGGGAGTCTGCACCATGTTGCGATGAAGACTCCACGTCATCCCCACCGACCGGAGTCCGGCCTGGCAGTAGATCTCCACGATCTTCGTGTTCTCGAAAAGGAGCGTCTCGGATTGGTGGGAGTAGAAGGCGAGTTCCGGTTTCTGGGGCGACGAACACTTGCTGGCCCAGGGCGACATGACGTTGGAGTTCATCGCCGCAGCTTCGATGGAGAGGAATGCCAGCGCAAGGGCTCCGCAGCGGAGCAATGTTTTCAAGGGATGTTGTTTCATTATGTGATGAGAGGAGGAGTTTGCCAGAACCGCCACCCCTTCGAAGGGGCGGGACGAGTTGGCCGACATTCTCAGGAATGGCCGAGTTTGTTGGCTTCGGGAATGTGTTGGGGAATCAGGATGGAGAGAGCCATCACCATGTTGGCGCCGGTGGTCACCCAGTATTCGCAGGTGGACCAGTCCGCACGGCCCATGGTGTCGGCGTAAAACTCGTCCTTCGCGTCGCCGCGCGGGCCGATCATGGTCGCCCCCGGAAGCTGGCCCAGGAAACGGCTGTGCGGCATCGGCTGGTTGTAACCAACGCCATTGACGAAGGAAACGTGGAGGGGGTTGTTGCCGAGGAGCCAGCGGATCTGGTCGAGCGCGGCCTCGCGGGCTCCGGCGATTCCGAACACTTGGCCGGCATAGGCAAGCGCATGGGCCCAACTGGTCCAGTGGCCGCCCAGTCCGTGATTAACCTTTTGAGGGGATAAAGCGGGCATGAAAAACCGATAGAACAGACCGTGGTTCCATTCCCGATAGCGGTCCCCTTCCGTGGCCGGTTTGGAATAGAGGCCGAAGGGCATTATGCCAAAAGGATTGGTGGCGCGGAGCGGCTCGACGTAAGCCGTCAGGCAATGGCGGAGGATCGCCTCGATTTCTTTTCTCCTCGAATGAGAGGGAAACGCCTCCGCCCAGGTTGTCAGGGCGATCAAAGGCTGGGCCGAGTGCAGGATGCCCCGGAAATAATCGTCGCGACGGGCGTCGTTGAACCAAAAGCCGGTCCGGACATCGTGCAGCTCGATAAGGCCGTCCAAACATTCCATTATTTCCTTTTCTCCCGCATGGGCAGCGAGGGCGGCCAGAAGCCTCCATGAACGCACGGAGGTCCATCCGTGAAAGTCGTCCGCGGTTTGAGCGGCCATAAAACCGCGGCAGAACTCCGCAGCCTTGCGCGCTTGCGCCGCCAGCACCGGATCGCCGGATTCCAAGAGCGGCGCGCAGCGGAGCAGGATCGTGATGTTGGTGTATTGGACGATGGGGTTGTAGTCCTCGCGGACGAGGCGCTCGTCGCCGCTGCCTGGAATATTGTCGGTGAAACGGTTGGGGACGTTGTCGGCGCAGCAGCCCGAATGGTTGGCATACCACCAGGACATTCCAGGCTGTTTGCGGGAGTTTCCTCCGCCCCCGACATCCTCGTAGATCATCCCGGTTCGGGGATCCTGCATTTTCAGGATAAACCGGACGCCCCAGGCAATCTCCGCCAGTTGGTCGTCCTGCCAGAGGGGATCCTGAAAATGATTCCAGCTCTTGTTGTGTTGCCCCTTGAACACGGCCAGCGCCAGGGCCGGCAGAGTGGAGTGGACCATCCATTTGCGCGTGTCCCCGGCGTCATGCCATCCCCCGGAGGCGTCGATCTGCCGTCCCGATTTGCTGAGAATGCCGTCATCGAGGTGACAGGGGCCGCGCTGGTCGTTGGAAAAATCCCCGCACCGGTTGCCATGCACGTAATCGAGAAACATGCGGGGCAACCCGGAATACACCCCGTCGTGGATCGGAAACAGCCATGAACGTCCGGCATCCCCCGGCAGGACGAGCCGGTAGATGCCCGGTTTCGTCCACGCGGAAAAGTCCCCGACGAGACGGCTGCCCAGCGCGCCAGGAGCCCGGGACAGCGGCCCCCGGAAAACCGGTTTCCAGTTTTCATAGGCGCCCAAGGCTTCCGTGGCGTTCTGCCCCATGTCCTGAAGTTCGAAGCAATCGACGCCCGCGTCGGGGAAGAGGCCGATCTTGCGGTCGGCCGTTCCGAAGCCGGCTTGGCAAATAATGATGTCAGGAGTGTCGGTGTTCATAGGCTGGAGGAAAAGTCTGAGGGCGGGTATCAGGGGTCGGTGAACAGGAGCGGATAAGATTGGAACAGGCGCATGAAGCCTGTTGCGATCGAAGTCACCCGTAGTGTATCGGATATGGATTAAGTCAATTACTGCCCGCCCAAAAAATAAGTATGGACCCCATCGCATCCGCCGCTCCCGTGCCGCCCGACTCGCCCAAGGGCTTCATTTGGCAATCGCCGATCCCGGCGGACTGCCCGTTTGAAAAATCAACCAGCCTCACCGGCCTGCATTTCACCGGCCGTCACAGTGACTACCATTGCGGAGACACGTGGTATCCGAGCTGGGCGAGCGACGGGAACCTCTATTCGCCTTGGACCGACGGAAAAACCGACGGCATCGAGTGCCGTTCCTACAACGGCGCCGAGGCCGCCACCGGCCACGCCGTGATGATCGGCGACGATCCGCTGCAACTGACGATCCGCAACACGGCTTCTCCCAAGCCCGCCCAAGCCTTGCCCTACCAAGGGCGCTACCCCGCCGGTTCGCTCGTGCATGATGGCAACTGGTATTACGGCACCTATTGCCTCGGGCCGGACGGGAAGACCCGTCACAACGACTTCGATTGGAACTGGCCCAACCTCGGGCCGATGCCGGGTTTTCAGATCTCGCGCGACTACGGCAAGACGTGGGAGCCATCTCCTCATACGCCGGAAGCCCCGCTCTTTCCGGAGCCGAAAAAATACCTCGGTCCGGTCAAGATGGGTGCGCCTCATTTCGTGGACTTCGGCCAAAACATGGAACACTCGCCGGACGGCAAGGCCTACCTGCTCGGCATGGGAGCGGAGGAGAACGATCCCAATCCCCGCCCCTGCATCAAACTCGGCAAGCCGGGCGAAGCCTACCAGGTGGTCGGGCACTGCTGCGACCGCGGCTTCGATCACGCCAACCTGAGCTGGATCACGGCCGATCAAGTTTACCTCGCGCGCGTCACTCCCTCTCCGCAGACGATCAACGACCTGAAGGCGTATGAGTTTTTCGCCGGACATGACTCCGCCGGACAACCGGTTTGGACAAACGACTTCGCGAAAATCAAGCCGCTCATCGAGTGGAACAACCACATGGGCTGCGTCACCGCCACCTACGTGCCCGGACTTGAAAAATATCTCATGTGCGTGACCGACGGCTGGCCCACCGTAGCCAAGATGACCTCCTACATCCTCGAGGCCGACACGCTCACCGGCCCCTGGCGCATGGTTGATTACATGAAGGATTTCGGCGAGCAGGGCTACTTCCTGAATTTTCCGGCCAAGTTCATCAGCTCCGACGGGCGCAAGCTGTGGCTTTGCTACTCCGCCAATTTCAGCGACGGCTGGAACGGCCAGAAGCTGGAGATCAACCCTCCCGGCGGGCGCTATGGCCTTTGCCTGCACGAGGTGGAGTTGCTTCCCCGCAAGCCGCGCCGCTGACCCGGCTACGGCGCCGGCTTCAGAAACCAGGCCTGCGCGGTCAGATCGCTTTTGAAAAACTTCATGAGGAGCTCGCCGACTTTCATCCGGCCGGTCTCCGACGGGTGCGTGCCATCGGAGGCGCAGTCTTCGGCTTTCCAGACGAGACCGTCTTTGCGCCCCTTCAAACCATCGGTCCACAAATAGGCGCCCCAGACCAGCCACGGAGCGCGCACGGCTCCCTTCGCGGGATCGAAATTCAACTCCGGAGCGCCGCCGATCTGATCGGCGATGAGCCACTTCACCGCAAAGCCGGTTTCATACGCGTGCGGCTCGGGGTTGAGCGGCGTGGTGGCGTAGCCGCCGTAGATGCGGCTGGAGAGGTAGGCGATTTTCAAGTTGGGGAACTGGTCGTGCAGGTTGCGCACCGTGGCGGCGAGATCGGACTGGAGCTTCTTCGCCTCGATCGGGAAAGGTTGCACGGGTCGGGCGTTGGCCTCCTTCAACCAGACCACTTGCACCTGCTGCGCGGTGAGACCGGCGGCGGCGAGCCGCTCCCGGTCGACGCTCCAGTATTTCGCGTCGGGCTTCGCGGTGATGGCCGCGGTCTGCCCGCCTTGCGCCCCGTCGACGATCACGAGTTGAGGATTCAAACCATGATCGGCGGAGGCGAGCCTTTTGAAGGCCTGCGATTCCATCGTGGTGTTGGACATGCCGCACGTGATGAGAACTATTTTCCCGCTCGCCGAGGGATGCCCGTCCGTGTCAAGCGGCACGATGGTGCGCGCAAGCTTCAATCCGGCGGCCTCATGGACCGGCGGAGGCGTGGCGCCGCCGTCCGGATAAAGTCCGCCCTTTTCACCGTGGTAATCTCCGGCGCCGAGCTCCGAAAGCGGGACGCACCCCGTCGAATCGCGCGGCGGGTTGGGGGCGGCACCTTGCTGGTTGTGATGCGCCATGAAGGCCTGCGCGTAACTGCGCTCCTCGGGCGTGACGGGATCGCCGCGATCATGCCTGGCCTTGATGGCGTCGAACTTGGGATCGCCGCTTTGAGGGAAGGCAACCGGCACGGCAAAGAAGGAAAAAAACAATATAAGGGCGAGGGGTGCAAAATATGTTTTCATGATGATTTCATAAAAAGTTTTCACAAAAAAGTCAGGCCGTGAATGGCGCTTGGTTAAGTGTATTATCGTTTCTGTCTCCGAAAAGCAGACACGAGCATTTCACTGCGCGAAGTTCGCCACGGTCAGGTCGATGCGGGAGCGGCGCCCGCCCATCGTGCCTTTGCAGCGCCATTCAGAACCGACACCAATCGCTTTTGGTTTTTAGACGTTTGGATTCAACGTGGCGATACACAGTGGGCGAGCGGGTATTAGTTGGCTCGCTCAACCCGCCGCACCCAGTTTCTTTTCCGTCAGCGGCAGCATCACCCCGTGACGGAAAAGCGTCACCTGCCCCGTGCTCGACGAGACCACAATGGAAATGCACTCCGACGCCACCGTGATGGCCGCCGCCGCCGCATGCCGACTGCCCAGGCCGCTCGGCAGGATGTGATCGCTGTCGGCTGCCTGGATCAGACTGCCGGCGGACGAAACCACGCCGTCTCCGCGGATGATAAAGGCCCCGTCGATCGAGGAAAACTCCTTCACCGTCTCGTCCATGAACGGGCTGAGGATGTTGCGATCCTCCTCTTTGTATCCGTAAAACGGATTGAGGACGAGCGGCTTGATGAACTTCTCCACCTTGCCGGTGTCGCCGACCACGAAAAGGCACCCGACCGGCTTGCCCTCGCGCCCCTCGACCGCGAGCTCGGTGGCGATCGCGATGACGCGCTCGAGCACCTCGGGTTTCACATCATCGGGCAGCAGGTCGGCATGTCCGGTGAGAAGCGTCTGGAACTCGCGCTCCACATCCACGATGACCACGGTGTCAAACTGGTTGCTGCCAGCGATGCCGCCCACACAGCACACCCGGTCACTGAAAGAAATCATCCCGCGGGTCAGCGCCACAAACATCGCACTGCGCAACTGGGCCAGCCGCCGCGAGGAATAGGAACGCACTTGAATAACCTCGGGGGCGTCTTTGTCGGCCTCGTCGAGTTCAACCATGTTGCGGGTCACGAGGATGGTTTTGCTCTTGGGAAACCACGCGCCCGGCTCGATGCCGCCGACAAACGTGTCTCCGAAAACCATGATGGCCCCGCATCCGGCGCCTTTGGCCACGCGGTCGGCCTCTCGAATCATCAGGCGGTTGATCCTATTCTGCTGGGCTTGGACCGGCTTGGCAAGAATACCGCCAAAACCGGCCACCAACCGATCAAACACATCACCCGGCGTGGCGGCATCGATCAGTGTGCGAACAAGCTCCGAATCCTTCAGCAGTCTGGCGATGGAGGCCAGCAACTGCAGGTAATCGCGCGCCCTTTCGTCGGCGAGCAGCATGAAAATAAGGTGGATCTTTTCCTTGTCGACCGTGCTTTCATTCTGAATACCCAACCGGCTGCGCCCGATCGCCAGAATATAGCGGCGGCCCATCTTCACCCGCACATGCGGCAACGAAACGCCCGAGCCAAGGTAGGTCGTCATCGACTTTTCCCGCTGCAGCAAACTGCGCAGGAGCGCCTCCTGCTTAAGATCGGGGAATTTGCTGGCGGAAGCGGCGAGGAGTTCGCCCAAGGCGCCCCGCATATCGGTGCTGCGCAGGTCGATGATCCGGCTTCGCGATACGATTTTTTCGAGTTTCACCGTGGTTCGCGTTGCCTAGCCCGCCGCGGGCTTGTTTACTTTTCCCACACGAGGGCGCCCTTTTTCACCTCGTAAACAAGGCCAAGGACGAGCACCCCCAAGAAAAAAAGAATCGGGGTGAGAATGGTGATATGGTTCGCCAAAAAATCGCGGTAGATAAACACCCATGGGATGAGAAAGACCACCTCGATGTCGAACAGGATGAAGAGCATGACGGTGACGTAAAACTTCACCGCGAAACGCGTGTGGAAAGGCCCTTCGGTCTTCACACCGCACTCGTAGGCGCTGTCTGTGATCGCGGTATTCTTTTTCGAACGCTCTCCCATCAAATGACTGAAACCGACGATGAAGGCGGCCAGCCCTGCGGCCAGAATGAGTTGAACGAGAACCGGAAGATAAGCGACAGACATCATGACGACACTAGAAATGGGCGCAGGATCGGGGGTGAGACAAGGGGAATTTGCATCAATTGCCCACCGGCACGAACTTGGCATCCGTGATCTTGCGCGAACCGACGCCCAAAATCGACGCGAACTCCAATGTGCGAATATCGTCCGAGATGGGCTTGAAGCCGGTCAACTGACGCCAGCGATTGATCTTAACCTGCATCAGCGAATCCATCAGCACAGGGTCGGTGCCCAGCCAGAGACGCGGCTCCGACACGGTGTAAAGCGAGTTGAACCACGGTCCGCCGATGAACTGGTAGCGTTCCAAACTGGCCAAGGTGAACATCCACGTATGCCGCAGCTCGGGAATCGCGCTCATCTCGGCCACGGCTGCGGGAGCGCTGGCCGGACTGCGAAAGAAACGCGCGGTGTTCGAGGCGTTCCAGAGCGTGGCGTTTACCAGCGCACCGTTGATGCCAAGGACGGGATGATCGGTGTAAACAGGAAGATTTATCCAGAAATCCGCATCCACAAACAACGGTGTCGCCAGGAAACTTTTGCGGTCCTGCTCCAGCGTCGTCTCCGGGTCGAAAGTCTCCACGCTCTTTTGAACCAAAATCGGATCAAAACGCGAAGGCAGCGGGCTGTCGTAGAACCACACCGGATCGAAATAGCGGCCGGACTCGAGCACGTAAACCTTGTGCCCCTCGAAGATCGACTGCCCCGTCACCAACGAAGGCAGATAACCCGTGAAGCGCAGGCGCTGCTGGTTGAGCCCCACCAAAAAAATATCCTGTTTGGCGTAGCCGCGCCGCTCCAATGCCTTGATCACCGCCTCGGTCAGCGCAAGCGGGGTGGCCAGACCGGGGCCCGAGTCGGTGTAAACTTTGATGCCCACCCGGTGTTTCATGCCCGGCACAAGCTTATGCCCGATGGAAATCTCAAACTGGGCGATCAGCTCCTCGACGCGCTCGGCGTAGATGGCCTCGGAAAAATCCGGCAGCTTCGCCTCCCAAATGACCGGGGAAACCACCTCCTTGACGGCGGGCGCAACCACCGCACCCGCACTGCGGACAGCCAGCAACATGACACCCAGCATCAGCAGGAAGAGGGATTTAAGGAGAGATTGAACAATAAACATAAAGGAATGCCCGTAAAAAATACCGGCGGAAGCGAACCGAACAGCCCGCAGTTCTTGACAGACCACGCGCCGGGGTAAAAGTGCAAACTTCGTTCCAAGTTTTTCCCGCGCCTCCATCGTCCCATGCCTGTCATCAAACCCACCTGCCTTCGCGACCTGAAGGTGCGCGTGAACATCGTGGACGTGGTTTCGCGGGTGGCCACCCTGCGCAAGGCCGGATCGCGCTTCAAAGGCCTCTGCCCCTTTCACAACGAGAAATCGCCGTCTTTCCACGTCGATCCCGACAAGGGTTTCTACAAGTGCTTCGGCTGCGGCAAGGCCGGCGATGTCATCACGTTCATCCGCGAGACCGAGCAGTTGTCCTTCACCGAGGCGATCGAGACCCTCGGCAAACGCTTCGGCGTGCCTATCGAATACGAGGAAGGTTCCGGCGGCCCGAGCCGTGAGGAACGCTCGCTGCGCCAGGAGATTTTCGACATCCACGAACTGGCAGCCGAGCATTTCCACCAGGTGTTCAAAGGCGCGTCCGCCACCGGCGCATGGATGCGTACCTACTGGACCGACAAGCGCCGTTTCACTTTGGAACTCGCCGACGAATTCAAGATTGGCGCCGCCGAGCCCGCCGACTCCACGCTCGCCGCCGCGTTGTTGAAAAAGAAATTCTCCGAGGAAGCGCTGCGCCAATGCGGACTCTTCTTCATCCGCGACGGCGCGATCATGGGACTAGGCTCGTTCAAGCCGCGTTTTCGCGGACGCCTGATGATTCCCATCCGCGACCATCAGGGCCGCGTGGTGGCGTTCACCGCCCGCCAGACCGATCTGACGCCGGAGGACGATCCCGCGCGCGAGGCCAAATACGTTAACTCTCCCGAGACGCCGATTTTCACGAAAGGAAATCTGCTCTTCAACCTCGACCGGGCGCGCACCCAGGCCGGCGAAGGGAAACCCTTCGTCCTCGTCGAAGGCCAGCTCGACGCGCTGCGCAGTTGGAGCGTCGGCCTCAAGACAGCCATCGCCCCGCAGGGCACCTCAATCACCGAGGGCCAGCTCGTGCTCCTGCGCCGCTACCACACGCAGGTGGAGTGTTTTTTCGACGGTGACAGCGCCGGCCAGAAAGCCGCGCTGCGTTTTCTCCCCATGGCGCTGAAGGCCGGACTCGAAGTGCGCTTTCTCGGCGGCGCGACCGACACCAAGATCGACCCCGACCTGCTCTTCCTTGAAAAAGGACTCGCCGGTTACGACGAGGTGCGCAAAGGCGCGCTCTCCGCAATGGCCTTCGCCTGCCGCGCTCTGCTGCCGTCTCCCGAGACGGCCACTCCGGAGCAGAAAGCACGCATCGCCCAAGAACTCCACGCGCTAATCCTCAACGCCGAGTCGGAGGTCGCCCGTTCGCAGTTCCTCGCCGAGGTCGCCCGACTTTTGCGCCTGCCGCTCTCCGCGTTGCAACGCGACTTCGATGCGCAACGCCTCCGCCTGAGCCGACAGCAAGCCGCCCGTCCCGCCACGTCTACTACATCTGAAGGCGCTCCGGTTTCCGATGTTCCTCAGGTTGAGACCAAGGACACCTCCGAACATCATCTGCTCTTATTAATCCTTCATTTCGAGACCTTGGGGCCGCCATTGAGTCTCGCTTTGCCGCACGATTGGATCGATCTCACCCACCCCGCCGGCGTGCTCCTCAACCGCTTCCTCGCCGAATTTGAGCAGGATTCCTGGCCGGGCCGCGACCATATGGAAACTTTATTGGAGTCCCAGGAAGAGCGCGCCCTCGTCGCTTCGATGCTCTTCGAATCGCCAAAAGTCGATGATCCCGTTAAGGTTGTCAACGAAGCCCTCCGCCAGATTCAGTCTCGAACGCTGGAGCCCCGCGTCCGTCAAATAGAACTTGCTCTAGCCAATGCCCATGCGGACAGTAACGTTGACGCAAATTCTCTATTTAAAGAACTCCTAGATATTAAGCGACAACTGCGCGCGCCACTCCGGCTGCCGGTTGTCGAATAATTTTCCCGTATCCTGTCCCAACCATGCCGCGCAAAGCCAAGTCCTCCGATTCCTCCTCCCACTCCGAAGCCGTAGAGACAGCTCTCGAACGCACCAAGACCGCCACCGCCGAAGGCGGCCCCGGCTCGGACCTGCCCGCCGGCGGCATCAACGACAAGATCCGCAACCTGATCCGCCTCTCGAAGGAACAGGGCTATCTCACGTTCGACGACATCAACGAGGCTCTGCCCGACTCCGTCGAAAATCAGGAGGAAATCGATAATGTTCTCTCCATTCTCCAGAATCTGGAGATCGAGATTCTCGAACCCGACGAGGTCGAGAACTACAAGCAGCGCCAGGAAGAGGCCGAGGAAGAAGAGTCGCGCTCCTCGCAGCACGACATCCTCGACGACCCGGTGCGCATGTATCTCAAGCAGATGGGACAGGTCCCCCTGCTCACCCGCGAACAGGAAGTGGAAATCTCCAAGCGCATCGAAAACGCCGAACTCAAGGCTCAGACCGCGCTTTTCGAGGCTGCCGTCGTCGGCAGCTACATCGCCACCCTCGGCGCCAAACTCATCAATCGCGAAGAACGCTTTGATCGCATCGTCATCGACAAGAAGATCGAAAGCCGCGACTCCTACTTCAAGAGCCTGCCCAAGCTCGTCGAGACCACCCAGAAAAACGAGAAATCCGTCGCAGAATCTTGGGAAGAATTCCTCAAGGCCCGCTCCGAGGCCGACCGCAAGAAAATCCTCGCCAAACATAAGAAGCGCGAGGCCAACCTGCGCATCAATTTCTCCAAGTTCTTCTTCAAACTGAAGGTTTATGAGGAGTGGTTGGAAGCCCTCCAGCCCGTGCTCAGCGAGATCGAACAACTCAACCATCAGTTGGACCGCGCCAAGCATCCCAAGACCAAGAAAGATGCTGCCATCGATTCGAAGGCAATCAACACCCGCCTCAAGCAAGTCGAGGCCGAGCAACGCATCTCTCCCGCCGACCTCCTCCGCGTGGTCGCCCAGACCAACGTCCACATCCGCGAGGCGCACCAGGCCAAGACCGAGATGGTCGAGGCCAACCTCCGCCTCGTCATCTCCATCGCCAAGAAATACACGAACCGCGGCCTCTCCTTCCTCGACCTCATCCAGGAGGGCAACATGGGCCTGATGAAGGCCGTCGAGAAGTTCGAGTACCGCCGCGGCTACAAGTTCTCCACCTACG
>CAIVDS010000111.1 GCA_903904685.1 uncultured Verrucomicrobiota bacterium | reverse complement strand
CGTAGGCCGTGCGACCAAAAAGAAGCCGGATGCGCGAGGCACCCGGCCGCCCTTTCCGCCTTCCGCGCCCTTGCGGGCGCTTCCGGCCGGATTCCTACGGCATGCCCGCGCTGGCGGCGCCGCTGGCCGAGCCGGCGATTGAAGCGCCGGCCTGCTCCCGGTTCAGCGCCTGGGTGGTCTGCTGCTCGACCGCGTTGGCGTTGTTCTGGGCGGTGCGCGAGGTGCGATTCGCCATGCCGACCGCGCGGCTGCCGGTATCGGTGGCCCCATTCGGCGCGCCCGGTTTCTCTGCCCGTGGAGTGACAACGGCCTGCGTGAAAAATTTTCCCCGTTAGCAGGCTGTTGAAAAAGCCCTCGCAGATTTTGGCATTTTCTGATTCTCTTGGTGGGGTATTTCATCGAGGACTTTGGAATGCGCGGCACGGATGAACGCTCAGGATCGCTGTTTTCGTTTGTAGATTTGGAGGTGCGGGTACCGAAAGACCATCCTCTGCGGGCGATCCGGGAGATTGCGAATGGCGCCCTGTCGGACCTGAACAAGGATTTTGAGGCGATGTACGCATCGCTGGGTCGCCCCTCGATCCCGCCGGAGAAGTTGCTGCGTGCATCGCTGCTGCAGGCGTTTTACACGATCCGCTCGGAACGCCAGCTGATGGAACGACTGGAGTTCGACCTGCTATTCCGGTGGTTCGTTGGTCTGGGCATCGACGATGCGGTGTGGGATCACTCGGTGTTCTCAAAAAATCGGGAGCGTCTGCTCGAAGGCGAGATCGCGGCCAAGTTCATGGTGGCGGTTCTGACGCAGCCGAACGTCAAGCAGCTTCTGTCAAACGATCACTTCTCGGTCGATGGCACACTGGTGGAAGCATGGGCCAGCATGAAGAGCCTCAAGCCGAAGAACGAGGACCGCGAACCTCCCGCAAGCGGTGGACGCAATAAAGAGGTCAACTTCCGAGGCGAGAAGCGGAGCAACCAGACACACGCCTCCACCAGCGATCCTGACGCCATGCTCTACCGCAAGGGTTCTGGCATGGAGGCCAAGCTCTGCTTTATCGGCCATGCCCTGATGGAGAACCGCAACGGTCTCTTCGTCGATACGCGTCTGACGCGTGTCTCGGGCCACGCCGAGCGATTGGCTGCGCTTGATATGATCGAACCGCGTGCCGACAGACCACAGGCTATCACGCTGGGCGGCGACAAAGGCTTCGATGCCGCCGACTTCGTCATGGAGCTACGAGAGATCAATGTGACGCCGCACATCGCGCGGAACACGACCCGTCGTTCGGCCATCGACGGGCGTACGACCCGTCATCCTGGTTATGTTGCGAGCCAGCGCATTCGAAAACGCATCGAAGAGGGCTTTGGCTGGATCAAGACCATCGCGGGCCTCAGGAAAACAAAATATCGAGGGCTCGAAAAAGTCCGATGGGCCTTCACCCTCGCAGCCGCCGCCTACAATCTCATCCGGCTACCAAAGCTTATGGCTACAGCATGAACCTACTCACTGCTCGCAGATGCCAAATCATCACGAAACAGGCGTCCGTCGAGCTTCAACCCATCCAAAAGCCCAGAAAACCGCCGACTTCTTCAACAGCCTG
>CAIVDS010000110.1 GCA_903904685.1 uncultured Verrucomicrobiota bacterium | reverse complement strand
TCCATTATCAACCTGTCGAAGCGCATAGACTATCTGTTCCTCACTGCGTTTTTTCCTAGGCATTTTTAGTTGGGTTTTTCTGACGTTACCCACCAGCGAAAACTTACACAACCCTGGCTCTAAAAAGCGTGCGCACGTCAGTTTGTCGTTCTCCGGCAGAGAGACCGTTACTACGAGTGCTTCCCCTACGACTCCGAAGGCCTCAAGACCGACAGGCAGTTCAAGATGCTGGCGCTGGATGAACCGGATAATGGATTTGAACCGGCTTGACGGCCTAACAGTTAAACATAGTTTTACCCAATGACCAAGACGATCACGAAAATTGGCAATTCGCAGGGACTGATGTTTGACGCGGCGCTGATGGATCTCGCGCGCATCAAGGTTGGCGACCAGATGACCATCACAATCCATGAAGGAGGCTCCATCGTGTTGACGCCCCTGCGTCCCGCCATCGACCCAGAGAAGGCGACAGCCACGACGAAACGCCTGATCAAGAAGAACGCAGAACTGTTCCGTCGACTGTCATGAAACGAGCGTTTGCGCATCCCACGGTGGAGGCGGTGAAGGCGATTCACGCAGAGGTTCTGGCCGCACATGGTGGTTCGAAAGGCATCCGCGACGAGGCGTTGCTCGAATCCGCCGTCGCCGCGCCCCAAGCCACAATGACGGGGAAACCATTGTTCACCAACCCCGTGGAACTGGCCTCCGCTTACCTCTTTTATTTGTGCCGCAACCATCCTTTCGTGGATGGCAACAAACGCACGGCGTTGGCCACGTGTCTGGTTTTTCTGAGCGAGAACGGTCTGCTGCCAGATGAAGACCTCGATGCCGATGACTGGGAGCAGTTGACGATAGACGTGGCGGCGAGCCAACTTGACCGCGAGCAGACGACGGTTCGACTGAGAAAACTTCTGCGCCTTCGCAAATAACCCCCTGTCTTCATTCCGGCATGTTTACCCTGGTCGCACGATAAACCTGTAAGTCAAAAATTCTATGTCCACCAACCTGTCCAAACGCGAAATCGTCCTCAATATCTACGGGAAGACCGGTTTCCCCCAGAAGGAAATCGTCACCACCGTGCAGATGACACTCGACGTCATCCAGAAAGCACTCGCTGACGGCCGCAATGTCGAGCTGCGCAACTTCGGCGTGCTCGAAGTGCAGAAGCGCAAGGCCCGCATCGGACGCAACCCCAACAAGCCCAAAGACGTGGTCGTCATTCCCGAGCGTACCGTGGTGAAGTTCAAGTCGGGCAGGATTCTCAAGCAGTTGCTCAAGAAGATCGATCTTTCGTCTCTTTAGGATGGGACACTGGCGGGCGGCGCTCCACACTAGGCCGTGTTCACTCATTCCTGATTGAGATACCTCTCCATGAAGTTCGTATTCGCCACTCTCCTGCTCCTCCCACTCACCGGCTTTGCTGATCAGCCTCCAACCGGGGCCACGGCTCCAGCGCTAAGGCTCCCGGCGATTATCAGCGATCACATGGTCCTCCAGGCTGATAGCGCGGACCCGATTTGGGGATGGGCCGCTCCGCACTCCGATATCGCCATCCAATTCATCGACGGTCAGGGCAAGGTCGTCGCAGAGGCGAAGGCAAAAGCAGGCTCCGATGGCCGTTGGTTGGCGCAACTGCCGGTCTTGAAGACCAGCATCTCAGGAAAGCTCCATATTACCGCCGGTTCGCAAAGCAAGGAGATCGCCGATGTCCTAACGGGACAGACTTGGCTCTGCGGGGGGCAATCGAACATGTCGTTTACGATGAGCGGCGTGCTGGATGCGAATCGCGAGATCGCCAAAGCCAATGATCCGCAGATGCGCCTCTTCTCGGTCCCGACTCTAGCTGCGATCAAACCGCAGGACGACGCGCCGGGCGCAAAATGGACCCTTTGCACTCCGGGTTCACTGCCATCCTTTTCCGCAGTGGGATATTACTTCGGCAAACACCTGCGCTCCTCCCTCGGCCAGCCGGTCGGTTTGATCGGCAGCTACGTGGGCGGCACCAGGGCGGAAGTCTGGACCAGCATCGCAGGAGTGAAGCAACTCTCCTCCCTGCCGCAATATGCCGTCCAATATGACGCCGTCGCGAAAGCCTATCCCGGAGGCGACGACCAGTGGAAAAAGGATCGCGCCGATTTCGCGCTCAAGTATGGCGAGTGGAAAAAGGCGCTTGCCGATAACACGGAATATCAAGCCGCTCTCGAGGCGTGGAAAAAGGATTCCGCCGTAGCCAAACTTGCAGGCAAGGCGAATCCGCCCATGCCCAAGCTTCCATTGGCAGCTCCTGTTGCCCCGCTCGGCGGCGGTGCCGGAATACCATCGCTCCTGTACAATGGAATGATCGCGCCTCTCGTCCCGTACGGGATTCGCGGCGTCATTTGGTTCCAGGCCGACGGCAACATGGGACAGCCATTCGAGTATGGGCAGCTCATCAAGGCGCTCATCAACGATTGGCGCGCCCAATGGAAGACGGAGTTGCCATTTTACTATGTCGAAATGAACAATATGCGGGACTTCCCGCAGAAAACGCCGGTCATCCTAAATAATCTTAGCCTCATCCGCGAACAGCAGCAGGCGGCGCTGGAGCTCCCGGCGACAGGCGTGGTGTGTTCGATCGATGTAGGCTTGCCCGTCCCGGAACCGCATTTTCCGAATAAGAAACCGGTCGGCGACAGGCTAGCCCTCCTGGCCTTGAATGATCTTTATAACCAGAAAACCCTGGCCAATAGCCCAGCGTATAAGGATTTTCATATCGAGGGGGGTAAAATACGGCTTCGTTTCGCGGACGCCGATGGCTTGCGGCTCATCCCGGGCCATGAATTCGCTGGTTTCGCCATCAAGGGGGACACGGGCGATTGGGTGTGGGCGCAGGGCCGCATCGATGGCGACTCCATCCTCGTCTGGAACGAAGCGGTGCCGAAGCCCATTGCGGTACGCTATGCCTGGGCGAGCAACCCGCTCATCTCAATCGAGAACAGCGCCGCCCTGCCGTTGCGCCCCTTCCGCACGGATACCCAGAGCCCCAAGTAAGCACAAGTGGACTGTATTCTTCGCCGCACACCTCGTTTGATCATGCCCAGCTCGCCGTATCCCTGCGCAGCTTCGACGCACCAAGCCCAAAGGTTGTCGCCCGGCGTCAGAAGCTCATGGCCACTTTGGATCGAGTGAACCGAGACTGCGGACGAGGCACGGTGCGGCTCGGATCGGCTAGAGAGCATTCCCCTCGTTGGAGAATATGGTAGATCAAATAAAATCCGTGTGATCTCGGCCCGACCCGCGAGCAAAAAAGAAAGGAAAGATTATGAAAAAATACGTTAAACCCGACAAATCGAAAGAGGTTGCAAACTTCGCAGCCGCGAAAGCGGTTGTTTTCGCCAATCTAAAGCCGACCGCGAGCCCCATATCGTTGAGGATTCCGGGCTCTGTGTTGGATCGTTAAAGACCGCCGCGCACCGCAAGGGCATCCCTTATCAATCTTACATCAAATCAATTCCGATGCCGTAAGCATCCCGTAAAAGGTGGTTTTGTATGTCAAGCGGCGATTGCCGGAAAGACATACACCCCGCAAAGACATACAACGCCCGATTAAATCGGGCGTTTTTTTGCGTGTTTACCTCGATCATCTGCGCCTCGGATTACCCACCACCAACGCATGTGAGGAGTAGTCGCTGAGTTTGATTCCGTTGTAGAGAAAAAAGCGGTTTTGGCTGCTCATCCCCTAACACTCCCTCTCCCACCTAAAAAAGAGGCATCCTGATGGAGCCTCTTTGTCTGACAGGACGCAACCCGTGGGGGCAGCATGTCCTGTTAATTTTCCCCGGCGATACCCACGAAGCCGTCCATTAAACCGTGCAACGCCTGGGTGCGATTTGGGAGCAGCGGCAGATTGCCTTTAAGCGCCTGGGTGAAGCCGTTTAAGAGGACCACACCGTGCGCTGACAGAACACGTCATGTGTGGGCTCGCGCCATTCATGGACGACCTTGGGCAGCACCGTCGGGACATACGCCGACATCCACCGCCCGGACCATGAGGTCGTGGGTATCGCGGTCGTCGATGGCGTAGTTTTGATAGCGGTCGATGCGCTCTTCCTGCAAATGCCACTTCTCCTAGAGCTGACCGATGGCGCGTTCCGTGAGCAGGGGCAGACCACGGTTGATGAAACGCGTGTGCTTGCGGGACAACTCCACCTCCCCGTGGAAACTGAGGTTGTCGTAGACAAACAGCTACGAGATGTCGGCGATTTCAGTGCGGAGCGTAACGCTTATTGATGCGAAGAATAATCGGACAAACCGAGTTTCTTGGAATAATTGGCTTCGATGATGACGGCCATGGCGGTGTTTCTTTGTGTCTGGGTGCCAAAAATCCCGCTCGGTTAGGGGCGGGACGGGCTGCGCTGGTTATGAGGGGACGGGTTGGCCTTCGTGGCTAACCTTCCCTCATAGAGTTATACCACAAATCGGGGCTGTTTTAAGAGACGGGTGGGGTATACCCTGTCTTCCACCATGATGACGGCGGTGACTTCCACTTGAGCGCACAAATCCCTCGCCAGTTGTATGTTGCGACAGGCGTACCGGCTGTTGGGTCACTTCACCTTTTCGTAGGTGAAAAGGACGCTTCCCGGGCTTGTCGAAATTTGGACTGCGAAGTGTCTAGCCAGCTCGGCCCCGGTGAGAGTTTGGGTGGTGTGATCATCCGCATTGGTGAGGCGATACTTGGATTCAGGTTCAAGCCCATGCAAGCTGAGATCGGCGCTGGAGAATGGCGACTGCTCGCGGCGGAAACACATCACGAAGCCCTGGCTCAGGTCGGGGCGATCATACTGCCACGCGCACCAGAACTTTTCGTCCGCGTTGATGCCCATGAGGGGATAATAATCGCCAAGGTAAAAAGGCCTTAAGGCTTTCATTTCCTTGACCCTCTTGCCGATGGTTTCCTGCCGCACAGTGTCGGTGATTACATCGGGGCGTCCCACAGAACATCCAGTGCTGGCAATGCTGCGAAAGTTGTACGGATCGAACGCCCAGACCCCGCCACAGTGAATGGGGACATACAGGCTTAACCCGGCATTTTGGGCCTGATCGAATACCGGCAGCGGACGGCGGGCGCATTGGGTGTCGCTTTGCCAAAGCGGATAGCTGCGGAGGGTTGTTTCCAAGTCGATTCGCCGTCCGCCGCTGGCGCAGTTGTCGATGGTCAAAGTTGGATGACGCGCCCGCAACTCATCCCACATCGTGTAGAGGCCTTCGATATACCTTATCTCGGCCATGCCTTGGCGATCGGGGGCGTCGGCGGCTTTCCAGAACGGGAGGGGGTCGATGTTGAAATCGGTGCGGAATACATCGACGCCCCAAGCCGTAATGCACTGAGAGAGCAGATCGGTCATTGATTTGCGGGCCGCAGGATCGCCCAGGTTGAACAGGGCGCCCCACGCCGATTCACCCGGGTAATGCATCACCCATTCCGGGTGCTCTTTGGCAATCCTGCTGGTGCGCGTGACCCGCTCGGGCTCAAACCAGAGGACATATTGCATTCCCAATTGATGAGCCCCATCCCCGATCGGTTTTAACCCCCGGGGGAAGGACTCTTTATTCGGCTGCCAGCTTCCAGCACCGGCGGGCCAACCGCCTTCGAACCAGCCCGCATCCATCCAGAAAGCGTCGATGCCAGCCTTGACCATGCCCGGCATCATTGCCAATTGGTTCTCTTCGGTGACTTCATTTCCCCATGTTGCGATGGTCATTCCCGAAACAGGCGGCATCGCGATTTGCCCCTGCACTCGCATGGTGTAATGGTCGAGCATCACTTTGCGGAAAAGGTTTTGCCCGTATA
>CAIVDS010000109.1 GCA_903904685.1 uncultured Verrucomicrobiota bacterium | reverse complement strand
TACCCCCATGTTAGGCGATGTCTAGATGTAGAGTTTCATTAACCGCAAAATAGAAAGGAAATCATTATGGAAACGAACGACGAAAAAAAATGCTGCGAAACCAAAAAGTGCGCCTGCTTTTGTCATAAAATGCCGGGCGTGTTCCTCATCCTCATCGGGTTGGCTGGGTTGTTGCGGGTGCTGAATGTGCTCACCCACAAACCGTTCTGGATCGTCATTTCAATCCTCGTGATTTTGGCGGGGCTGAAAGTGATGTGCGGCAACCTGTGCAAATGCTGCGACAAGGAATGATTGAAATTGCCTGATAAGTCGCCGGAGCCAACCGCCGTTGGCGCGGTCAGTTCAGCGCTCGCGGTTCACGCCGCGAGTCGGCGGTGGCTCGGCTTTCTACGTCAACCCTTCGCCGTCCTAGCGGGGCTGCCCTGATAATCGGCCGTCTCCACCGTCAATCCCGCCCGACGGCACTCGCGACAGAGACGGTTGTTCGCATCGGCGGTGCCCGCTTACAGCGCGAGCAGCATGATCTTGTGACAGGGATCGTGCAGGCAGTTGACGACGTTGCGCGTCGGCACGCCGGTGTGTTCGCACCGACCTATCGGCGCACGCTCCGCCGAGTCCCCCACGGGGATCATCATGCGTTCGTCGAACACGAAACAGTCGCCCTCCCAATGCGCGGAGCCGTGGCGTTCGCCGTAGGTCACGATCCCGCCGTCAAGCTGGAATACGTTTTTGAAGCCGGCCTGGCGGAAAAGCGCCGAGGCCTTCTCGCAGCGGATGCCACCCGTGCAATACATCAGCACGGTCTTGTCCTTCAGAGACTCATACTGCGGCAGGATCGCCGGCAGCTCGCGAAAGTTTTCGATGGCCGGCGTGATCGCACCCTTGAAACGCCCGACCTCGGACTCGTAGCGGTTGCGCACGTCGAAGAGCACCACGTCCTCCTCCTCGATCATGCGTTTCCATTCGTCGGGTGAAAGATGCGGGGCGGTCTGCGCCACCGGATCGAGTTGTCCGCCCGCGCCCAGCGTGACGATTTCCCGTCGCACCTTGATCTCCAACCGAGGAAACGGCTGCGCGTCGGCATAACTCGCCTTGAAGATCATATCGCTGAACTCCGGTTGGTCCCGCAGCGCCGTTTGGTAGCGTTCCATCGCGACCGCATCGCCCGCCACCGTGCCGTTGATACCTTCGGATGCGACCAGAATGCGACCCCGCACGCCCAGCGACACACAATGCTTTCGATGCTCCCGCACGAAGGACTCCGGATCTTCCAGACGGACATACTTGTAATACAATAAAACGGTAAACCGGGCGGGCGTCATGACAGGCTCGGCAACTTGAATCGCCGAATGATCAATGCAAGACATCCATGAACTATGCCCGACATGGAACTTGCGGCATGACACGCCCAAAAAACAGCAAACTGCAGCATCACTCCGCCTAATGACTTGCCATGCACTTACGGGAGAAGTAATCGTTCGATTTACCCTTATCCCTTCGTGAAAATTAGGAAAAATATCCGCTCTTATTGGGTGCTAGGAATC
>CAIVDS010000108.1 GCA_903904685.1 uncultured Verrucomicrobiota bacterium | reverse complement strand
CATGGGCCCCTTCGGGCCGCCGTCGGACTTGCGAGCCGCCGGACTCAAGCTCAGCGAACGCGGCGGCAAGTCGGCCAAGAAACGCGCGGTGATCGCCATCGCGCGCAAGCTTGCCATCACGCTGTTTGCCCTATGGAAAAGCGGGGCGGACTACCGCCCTTGCTCTGCCAACCCCCTTTCCCTTGGTCTTGTCCCGGCAACTGCGATCTAGCGCCAGCATGATAACATCAATGCGATAACAAGTAAGCAGTGCCAGGAGACCGGACTCCCACTTGCACCGACTCTTTTGCCGAGTGCGTATGGAAGCCTGACCAAGGGAATCCTCCTCCTCTTCACCGCACCGAACCACACCACCAAAAAGGTGAACCTTTTTATAAAATCCAATCGACACGCCTTCTCATGGAAGTCGGCACAGACAACTCCGGGGAGCTCTGCTCCCCTCCATGTCTGACCTTGAACGTCGGGCAAAATGAAATGAAAAACACGCTGCGCAAACTTCAAGACGACCTGGCCAATGCCGGTTGTCGTCTAAGGCAAATTTCACACGCCCCCGAGGGGAAGCCCGTCTTCGTCGGATTTGAAAACTGGGCCGGTTATGTCGCCGCTGTTTCCATCATGGGCTTCCCGATCGGCTGCGGCATGGCGATCTATCTGAAGGAGCACGGCAAAAGCCCATTCCCCGGGGTTTATATTGCCGTCGCCAGCTGGGCGGTTTGCCTGCTCGCGTTGGTGATCAAAAATAAGCTCATAAAGACGGGCTGGATAGTCGTGGAGGCAAAATGCATCGATCGGGAGATTCGCGAGGTGGCGGCCAAAGGCGGGACCACCTGGGCTGTTCGCCTGCTCTGCGAATTCACTCGTGACGGTCTGACCACACGGTGCACCCCCACGGTTCACTGGAGCACTTTTACCACGGAATCCGCGGCCCGGGCTTTTCTTGGAACCAGAATCGATCCCGGCGGCGGATGCACCTTAAGAATCAACCCGAGGAATCCGCGGGAAGCCAATTTAGTCGCCAGACAAATCAAATGAAAACGGAGCCCAACTGTTTCACACCTGTCGCGCCAGCTGCGGTCGTGTCTGACTTTTAATGTCTAGGCCGCGAGCGATGCACCTCGTCATGTTCGACATCGATGGCACCCTGACGGAGACCATGAAGGTTGACGAGGAGTGTTACGTGCGCTCGTTGGCCGAGGTGTGCGGCTTCACCGATGTCGAGACCGATTGGTCGAGCTACACGCACGCGACGGATTCGGGTAGGCGGCACTAGCCGCATTACTTTAATCGCCAAAAACAAACCATGAATACGAAACATTCAAAAGTACCCAAAGACTTCAAGGTGCATATTCGCTTTTCTGTTCCAGCGGCACATCTTTTTGCGGCTGTTGCCACCGCAGAAGGAGCAAGCAATTGGTGGACGCGCCAGTGTGAAGTTGGCGAGAGCGCCGGCGGCGAGGCTTCGTTTCGTTATCCGAAGGTCGGATTCTTCGCGGTGATGCGCATTGTTCACAGAGAGTCGCCACGCCTTTTGGAGTGGGAGTGCATAGACTCCCAGCATCCTGCAAGCACTGGATTGAGTGACTTACGAGATTGGACCGGCACTCGGATACGGTTTGAAATTCGACCGGTTGATGGGAATCGGTCAGAGCTTGATTTCACTCACTTTGGCCTGATGGATTTGGAGTGTCGCGAGATTTGCAGCGGTGGCTGGAGTTTTTTCCTGAACGACAGTTTGCGTGGTTATTTGGAGAAAGGCAAAGGGCAGCCATTAGGAGGCGAGGATTGAGATGACGACCGTGCCGCCTGACAAGTCGCCGGAGCCAACCGCCGTTGGCGCGGTCAGTTCCGTCGTCGCGGCTCGCGCCGCGAGTCGGCGGTTGCTCGGCTTTCTACGGTAGGCAAAGATGGAAAGTCTCCTCGTCACTCTCGCGGTCCTCGTTCTCGCCGGAGCCTTAATCTGGCGGATGGCCACGCCGCCCCCTTCGCTCCATGAAAGATTCACGCAATGGGCTCAGATGAATGGCGTGATCGTCACAAAATCGGAAAGACGGTATATTTTTGCGGGTCCATTTTTTTGGGAGCGGTCGGGTGTTGTTTACAAGATCGAGGTCGAAGGCCCGAATGGTCAGACGCGGACCGGGTGGTTGCGCTTCGGTTACGATTTCTTCTCGCGCCAAGGTTGGTCTGAACGCGTTGTTTGGGATGAAAAACGATCCCAAAGGATAAACGATCAAAAGGGTCGGGCCGATGATCGTTGATTTGATCTTAACCGTTTCCCAATTCACACCCGTAGCAATGAACACCAGCCCGACACCTGCGAGCGGTCCTCAGGCCGGATACACGCTCATCGAGTTGCTTGAGGCGATCGCCGCGATCGCCTTGGGCGTCTGGTCGGCGAATACGTTGAGCGGTCATTGCGAGGGTGTTTGGCGCGCAATCGTTTTCTGGACGGTGGCGACCGTGGGGTCGGGAATCATCTTCGTGCTTTTTTTATACGGATTCGGCACCCTTTTCGGTTATCTGCGCCGACATGGAAAAAACCAAAGTGAAACCGACACGCCAAAACGGCATTGACCTGAAAAGGCCTTACCTGGAAATCCCATGCTCATAAGATCCTTAACCCTCAGCCTGATTCTGGCACCCTTCTTCCAAGCCATGGCCCAATCTCCTTCGCCAACCCAACCTTCGGCCGTCAAAACGTCATCCGCGCCGGGGATTATCGTTCCGTTGTGGCCCGAGGGGAAAATGCCCGGGCATGGGTGCAAAGAACCCGAAACCCACACCCAAGGCAGCGCCGAAGGCGTCCTGAGAATCACCTACGTGAGCCAGCCGACCATGGAGATATTCAAGGCGCCGGGAGCCGCCGGCCCGGTTCCGGCGGTGATCATCTGTCCCGGCGGCGGCTACGGGTTGCTGGCCTACAACATCGAGGGAACGGAGGCCGCCGCGTGGCTGAATACGCTGGGGATCACGGGCATCGTCCTGAAATACCGCGTGCCGAACAACCGGGTCGGGGCGTTGCAGGATATCGAACGCGCCATGCGGCTCGTCCGCCGGCACGCGGACGAGTGGGGCATCCAGCCGGACAAGCTCGGAGTTGTCGGGTTTTCCGCGGGAGGCCATCTTGTGGCGCGCCTGAGCAGCACATTCCAGAAGCCCGCCTACCCGCCCATCGACGAGGCGGATCAACAGGGATGCCGCCCCGACTTCGCCATGGTGGTTTATGCCGGCTACCTCGACGACCATGGAAAACTGGCTAAGGACATAACCATCGCTCCGGCCACCCCGGCAACGCTGACCGTGATCGTGGAGGACGACCTGCACCACGCGGTCGATGGCAGGACCTATGCCGCCGCCCTCAAGGCCGCGAATGTCCCCTCGGAGTTTCTTTCCTATCCCACCGGCGGTCACGGAAGCGGGCTCCGCTCCAATGGAGATTTAAAGGCCTGGCCCAAGGACGCCGCCGTGTGGCTGCGCAAGACGGGGGTTTTGAAATAGCCATCCATATCTCATGAAGTTCAGCCAAAGGGGGCGCGGCGCGTTAGATCAATGAATGAATCCCCGACTGTCCGAGAAAAACAAAACGACGGCTTCGCATCCGCGCAAAACTTCAAGCGCAGCGGCCCATCCTATTGTTCGATAAAATTTGAATCGATAAAACCCGCCTCGACTCCTTCGGCTATCGGCTAAGCGAGCCGAAGTGCTTTTCGCAGTTCCGCGACAATTAAAAGTTGCGCACCTTGAGAGGAGAAGAGGTTTTTCGTCAACCCGACGGAGAGCTTGTGTTTGGGATCGGCGAAGCCGCAAGCGCCTCCGTAACCGTCGTGCCCGAATGTTGGGAGTTGCTTGCGCACGTCACCAAACAGCATGTAGCCGCCTACGCGCATGGGATAGGTGGCAGCAGGTGCCAACTGGTCTCCGGGCCTTTCCCACGCCGTGGCCAGCCTCACCCGTTCAGGCGTCAAGAGCTCGACTCCATCTATGCCGCCTGGAAGCAACGATGCATACAACCGAGCCAGAGCTCGGGCGTTCATGATGCCATTGCTCGCGGGAAGGCAGGCTCGCCGGGCCTCGGGACTGTTCATGTAGGAGGAAAGCGGTCGCATGCAGGGCGCGGTACCCTGTGGTTTGGAAGGGTCGGGCTCGGGCGATATCTCCGTGTTTTCCAACGTTGCGACGCGCGATTCGACTTCATCCGGGATGCCGACGTATAAGCCCTCAATTCCCAACGGCTGGCGGATTTCTTCCTGCAACCGTTGCTGAAAAGGGCGTCCATCCACGCGGCGGGCCGTTTCCCCGAGGATCCAGCCAAAAGTTATGGCGTGGTATTCGGCACGCGTCCCCGGTTGCCAGGCTGGCGTGAGCTGGACGATCTCGGCACAGATGGTTTTCCAATCGTGAATTTCAGCGAGTCCAACGCCTGCCGGCATGTAAGGAATGGCCGAGGTATGCCACAGGACCTGGTCCAAGGTGATCCCCTCCTTGCCATTGACCCCGAACTCCGGCCAGACCTCGGCGATGCGGGTCTCGTAGGAGAGTTTTCCCGTCTCCACGAGTCGGTGAATCAAGGTGGCGAGGACTCCTTTGGTGCAGGAAAATACGGGGAAGAGCGTCTCGCCATCCACGGGGCGTCCCGTTGAGCGATCGGCCACTCCGGCCCAGGCATCTACCACCAGTTCGCCCTCCAGATAAGCTGCCACTTGCAGCCCCTGTTCCCGGCCCTCGTCGACGAGGTGGTTTAAGAGCAATTGGATTTTGGTTTGAGCGTCTTTCATCATAGTAATAGAGTTCTACCGAAACTGGCAGACAATCCAAAGGGGCCGGAGCGAGTTTGATCAATGACTGAATCCCCGGTTGTCCGAGAAAAACAAAACGCTGCCTTCGCATCCGCTCAAAACTTCAAGCGCAGCGGCCCATCCCCTTGTCATGGAAAACAAGAATCGCAAAACCCCGCCGCGATCCCTTGGCTCGCCGGTGAAAGGGAATCTATGAAGACAAGAAGCGATGTTGCCGTGGAAAAGTTTCTTTCCGGTTATAACTGTGCGCAAGCGGTTCTCTACGCGTTCTGCGATGAACTCCATTTCGACAAGGATACGGCCCTTAGGTCGGCCTGCGGGTTCGGAGCGGGGATGGGCAGGGCGCAAGATGTTTGTGGAGCGATTGCCGGGGGAATAATCGCCATCGGGCTCAAGCATGGGCGCGGTGAGGGGCAGGACAAGGCGTCAACAGAGGAAACATACCTGAAAGTCCGTGAACTGATGGCCCGATTTGAATCCAAGCATGGCACCTGTAACTGCCGCACCCTGCTGAAGGGTTGCGACCTGAATACCCCTGAGGGCCGGCAACACTTCAAGGAGAACGATCTTTTGAACAAGACCTGCAAGGGTTGTGTGCAGACAGTCGTGGAAGCACTTGAGGAAATAATTTGAAGAAGTCACCGCGAGCCAAAGAGGTCGCGACGAGTTTGATCCATGAATGAATCCCCGACTGTTCGATAAAAAAACGATGACTTCGCATCCGCTCAAAGCCCCGTCATTGGGAGATCACTTCGCCGCGGGTGCGATCTCGAAGCGAATGGGCACGGGCTGAATGGCGGCTTGCAGTTTTGCCTCGCACTCGTCGATGGCTTTCTGGGCCGCCGCGAGTTTCGCCTGATCCTTCTCTTTGCCGGCTGCGCGCCAGTTGATGTTCAACCCGGGTTGGTTGAGAAACCCGCCTTGAAGTTCGTTGATGATGGAGATGATCTTGCCGCCCCGTTCCGCCACCGATCCCTTGGCAAGGGTGCCCATGTTCCAGCCTTTCGACAGTTCCATGTTGCTCAGGGTGGCGACGGGTTTGCCGTCCATGGAGATGTTGTATTGCCCGGCAGGCAGGCCGGAAACCGTCAGCATGTAGCGGGAAAGATCGGCGATTTCAGGCATCAGCACGGTGGCAGCCGAAAGGCCATCGGGCGACAGCGGCCACGGGGAGCGTTCATCCAGGCGGGTAAAGGCGAGCTTGCCGTCCTTGGAGACGATGTCGGTGATCTTGCAATTCTTGGCGGCTACGATGGTGCCATCGGGCTTGAGGGTGGCGGAACTGACTTCGCGGTCCACGTCCAACGCCGCGAGAATGGAGGCGGCCATCGTGTATTGACCGACCGGGCCGGGATGCACGCCGACACCGTCGCTGCCGAGCGAAATTGCGGCGGGCTTGCCTTCCCATGATTTTGCGAAGGATTGGAGTTCCTTCAGGCCAACGATGTTGTTTTCCGGCTTCAGGAGGCGAACGCGGGTGGCAAGGGCATTGGCATCGAAGAGGGTTTTATTGGGGCCCCACAGGGCGAGCAACGGGTGGTATTGATCCACGACTTGCACGCTTTCCCTCTGGCCGAGTTCCTTGAGGGCTTCCGTGAAGGGATGGATGGTCCTGCAACGTTGCGAGAACCACGACCCCATGACGCTGCCGTCGTCGATGGGGCTGGAGGAGATGAAGAGCGGACGGGCGTTGAGGGCGCGGATGTTGTCGGTGAGTTTCTTCATCCCGGCAATGTAACCGGCGGCGCAGTCCGGGCTCTCCGGATTCGCGCCTCCCACATCGTTCATCCCCAGTTCGATGCTCACGATCGTCGGTTTCCAGGCAGCCACATCGTAGTCAAAGCGATTAAGGATCTCGCCCGTCCGGTTCCCGCCAACGCCGGAATTGCGGAAGTGGAGGTGAAGCTGCGGGTAGCGGGTGCGGAAGAAGGCCTCGATGTAGTTGGTGTGGAGACGCTGGGCGGTGATGCTGTCGCCCGCCATCACCCAAGTGTCGTTGTCCTTGAGGGCGAAGGCCGGTTGGGCCGCAAATGCCTGCCCAAAAATGGCGGCAAGAAGAGAGAGAAGGAGGAGTATCTTTTTCATGAGGAGGGGAATCGAGTCGACGACCGTAGAAACCATAAAGGCCGATGCAAAGTGTGAAAGCAGCGGATAGGATAAAAAGCGACGGCCTTTTCTGAATCGAATAGCCGTCCGCAGGGCGGGAACTCCGAGAGCAGAAAACGGCTTACGAACCCTGCGCCGTCTGAGAAAAACCGGCGTCGTGGGCTGGGATGAGCTTGCAAAGCCGCCGGTCGGAAGGAAAATCGCAGACAATCACCACTCCTCACTATGGCCATGAAGCCAAATGGGAATACCTGTTAAATGCTTTCCCATCCGTGGTTAATTCAACGGTATCCCAACCCCGAATCCGATATCCCCGACTGGAAACGATTATGAAAATCAGACCGTTATTTATCTTATCGATTATAAGCACGTCGCTCGCTCTTGCCGCTGATCTGCCGGCGACCGGGGCGAAATTCCCGCAGTGGGACGGGAGCGAGGCGATCGCCACCTATGCGAAGCGCGCGGGACTCGAACCGGTGCTCACGCTGGACTTGGGCGGCAATGTGAAGTGGGAGGGCGTTCTCATTCCAGCCGGGACGTTTGTCATGGGGAGCCCCGCCGGCGAGGCGAAGACGCCGGTGGAATCGGCCATGGAGAAGCAGCACAAAGTTACGTTCACGCAGCCGTTTTACATGGGGAAATTGGAACTCACGCAGGCGCAGTATCAAAAGGTGGCCGGCGACAATCCGAGTACGACCAAGGGCGACGACCTGCCGGTGCATAATGTGACGTGGCAGAATGCGCAGGATTTTTGCGAGAAAATGAGCAAGCAAACCGGACGCGACGTGCAATTGCCGACCGAGGCGCAATGGGAGTTCGCCTGCCGCGCCGGAACGACGACGCCCTATTATAATGGCAGCCAGATCACGGATCTGGACAAAATCGCGTGGTACAACGGGAATTCAGGAGGCAAGGTGCACTCAGGCGGCCAGAAGTTGCCGAATGCATGGGGGCTTTACGATATGCTTGGGAACATCCGCGAGTTTGTCCGCGATTTGTATGCCGCCGCCCCGCTGGAAGACGGAACCGATCCGACTGGCCCGAAGGAGGGCGATCCGAAAAATCACGGGGTGCGGGGTGCCGCCTACACCGCCAATGCGGCGGGTGCGCTCAACGCCCGCTCGGCCACGCGCAGGCCGACCGAAGGCTTGGGGAACACGGGTTTTCGGATTATCGTCGGCGTGTCGCAGTCGCGGTGATTCGCAAATGGAGGGCACAGATCATCAAAGCCGAGGCCGAGTTGAAAACGAGCCAAAGAGGGCAGGGCGAGTTGCATCCATGAATGAATCCCTGACCGTTCGATAACAACAGGGCGGGCGACCGAGATGGCAGGGGAGAGACCGGAGTGACGGAGGGGCGGAGTTCTATCCGCTTAACGGGAGGTAACCGAGATAATGGAGAGCGGTGACACCGCATCTCCTCCGTTCCCTCTGCGGCCTCCTGCAAAGGGGAACGTCAAAACCGCAAGGAGTCGTGTCGAGTTCAAGTTCCAAAAAAACCGCGTCCTGAAGCGAGAGAAACGGATTGCCGAGATCGGCACGAGAAGGAGAACGAGCATCCGGCGGCCCGATCCGTTCGGATTACTTCTTGATCGTCGCGACCAATGCCTTTGCCCGTTTCGCCGCGTCCGCGATCTGGCCTTTGGTCATTTGTTTTTCAACCGCATCGAGATGCTTCTGTGCTACTTCATCATTGCCCGCGTTCCCAAGATCAAGCCAAGCGTGAGCCTCGATGAGATTCTTCGGCACGCCATTGCCGTCGGCATACGCCATGCCGAGATTAAGCTGCCCCTTGGCATTGCCCTGCTCGGCCGACTTCCGGAACCATTTCACGGCCTCGACGAAATCCTTCGTCGCTCCAGTGCCTTTGTAATACGCCAGGCCGAGATTGGCCTGCCCGATGGGATTATCCTGCTCGGCCGCCTTTCGATACCACGTCACGGCCATGACGGGATTTTTCGTCACGCCAATGCCGGAGCCATACGCCATGCCGAGTTTAACCTGTGCAACGGCATTGCCCTGCTCGGCCGACTTCCGATACCATTTAACGGCCTCAACGCGATCCTTTGTCACACCATCGCCGGTGAAATAAGCCAAGCCGAGAGCAAGCTGCGCACTGGCATCGCTCTTTTCGGCGGACTTGCGCAAGGTGTTGGTGTCATCGGCCAAACAGGCCGACAACAGCGCGAGGAACAAGGCCAGCGAGCAAAGTGCTTTTCCCATATCGTGAACATGCCAACCACGCCCCCGTCATAAAGCGGAAAACCAACGTCGCCGAGGGTAGAGTGCTGACTTATGACCGAGATTAAAACAAGCTCATACACCGATCACGGGCGGCGATCCCACGTATCCGCACGCCCAAAATCCGAAACCAATGGGCGATATTTAACGGCGTAATACCATATCGGTGGAACAAGTTGCGCCTTTAATCCGACCGATTCCCTCACAACGCTGACCCGCAGGATGGTTCCCGCCGATTCCCCGTCGAGTAGTCTGTCGCATTCGCTCAAAGTTCAAGTAAAACGGCCCATCATTTGTTCGATCAAACTTGCTCCGACTCCTTCGGATTAACCGCCGTTATAATCATGAATTCTCCCAAGCCTTCTAGTTTAACAATGCTGCTCCAAAGATCGCCCTTACCTAGCCAGCGGTTCCGATTTTCAGGCGTGGCAGGCCTAGCGTTGTCGCTGTTGCTGTCGGCCTTTACCAGCGCCGCGCATGCCCAAACCACCGCCGACGGCTTCACCTACACGGCAGACAACGACCAGATCACCATCACGGGATACAGCGGTATCGGTGGCGCGGTGACCATTCCCGGCACAATCAACGTCTCCGGCAAGAAACTGCCTGTCACCAGCATCGGCAATCATGCGTTCCATTACTACAAGCTGACCAGTGTGACGATCCCCGCCAGCGTCACCAGCATTGGGGAGGGGGCGTTCAGCGGCTGCCATCACCTTACTTCGATCACGGTGCATCCCGCCAATCCCGCCTATGCCAGCAGTGCGGACGGGATTCTATTCGATAAAAGCAAGACTACGCTCATCCAATTCCCGGCATGCAAGAGCGGTTCCTACATGATTCCTGCAGGCGTCACCAGTATCGGAACCCGTGCGTTCAGCGGTAACGAAGGGATAACCGGTGCGACGACCGGGCTAACGAGCGTGACGATCCCCGCCAGCGTCACCAGCATTGGGGAGGGGGCGTTAGCCGGCTGCGATGGCCTTACTTCGATCACGGTGCATCCAGCCAATCCCGCCTATAGCAGCGCGGACGGGATTCTGTTCGATAAAAGCAAAACTACGCTCATCCAATTCCCGACATGCAAGAGCGGTGCCTACACGATTCCATCCAGCGCCACCAGCATCGGAACCCGTGCGTTCGCCGGCTGCAGCGGGCTGACGAGTATTATGATCCCCGCCAGCGTCACCAGCATTGGGATGGCGGCGTTCGCTCACTGTGAAAGCCTGAAAACTGCGATTTTCACGGGCAATGCTCCCACGATGGGCAGCGGGATTGCCCGGAAGGGCTCGAAGGTTTTCGATTCCTCAGTCCCCGGTTTCAAAGTGCAATACTACAATGGAGCAACGGGTTTTACATCGCCTACTTGGAACGGCTACCCGGCTGTCAATATGGGGAATCGGCCAGCAGCCCATTAACTGATTGGAGCGAGCCAAAGGATGCGAGGCGAGTTTCCTCAATGCATGAATCCCTAAACGTTCGATAAAAATAAAACGACGACTTCGCATCCGCGCCCTGCGCATCGATTCACCCCTGACAACCGCATAAAACAATGAAATATTGGATAAGATTAGATCAATCGGCTTTGGGCCCCTTCACCTCGGCCGAAATCGCCCAGAAATACGCTTCGCAAATCAGGCGGGAAACGCCTTGCGCGGAAGTGGGTTCCAATCAGTGGACTACGGTGGGGGAACTGATGCCCGAAATCATATCATCTGGATATGTCCCGCCCGAGCAAGGCGCCGTGCCGGGCACCGAGCCGGTTCCTCAAGGTGGATTTTGTGATTTTCCGCAGACCACGTTTTGGACCACGTTGTTTTATGCCATTGCCGTCCTTCAATTTTTCATCGGCGGAATAGTGAGTATATCATTCCATTCATTACTGCCCATTTTTTACGGGGTAGTCGGGGCAATCGGTTCTTGCTTTGCAGCCTTCAGTATCTCGCTCCTTGTCGATATACGATGGATTCAATCTGAAGCGTTAAATGAAATGAAAAGGAGACGATTCTAAGGGGGCGGGGCCGTTGTTGATTGATTTTCCATGAACCGATGAAATTCCCCGAAGCAGTCGACCGATCATGCACGAGAATCCCCTCGCACGGCTGTCGCGTTCCGTGCTTACGTAAGGCCCGCGCCAGCCAAGGGTGCGGCTCATGTGACGTTCGGCAAAAATATCGCCATGACTACGCCCCCAAATAAAATCTGGTTTCCCTCCAAGACTTACGGTTACGGGTGGGGACCGCCGACCTGCTGGCAGGGCTGGGTCGTATTGCTCATTTACTTCACGCTGCTGGCAGGCGGAGCGTTTTTAATGTTTTCAGAAAAGAAAGACGCCCCGATTTTTATTCTCTATGCAATAGGGTTATCATTGATTTTGGTTTTCGTATGCCGGCTGAAAGGCGAAAAACCGGCATGGCGTTGGGGTAAGCCAAAAGAACAAAATGCAGAAAAGAAAAACGGAGCTTAACAAGGCGTTGAGCATACCATCGGCACATCTATAACGTTAGGCACAAAACAGAAAGGACTGACCAATGAAAATGTGGAAGACTCTGATGAACCGGAAAATTGTCGTGCGTTGTTTCTCGGCGTTACTCCTGGGCGGGGCATGCCTGTTGGCGAGGGTGGCTGTTTCGACAACCTTTGCCGCACCAGCCACGGATGCAGTCATGCCTGCCGGAATCACTGCGATCAAGGGCACGTTCATTTTCAATGGCAAGGAGAGCACCTGGTCGGCGAAACTCACGGCGAAGGGGGATGGCGCCTATGACGCCGTCTATGTTTCCAGTTGGGGCGGCGCGCCCCTGAGCTATATTGGAACGATCAAGACCGATCTGAAAACGGAGATCAGTGGCGACGGCAAGGCGAATGGTGGACGTGCCAATGGCACCTTTGAGTTCTCCGGCAAGTTCGGCCCCAACGGCATCGCCCAGTGCAATTACAAGGAAGTCGGCGGTCGCCGCAGCGGTTCCATGACTGCCGAAATGCCCAAGGGTTGAAAAGATTCTGGCTGCTTACAGCCGGTGAACGGAACAATGAGCCGAACAACCGGCGGCACCCTACGTCGCTCAACGGCGTTAATCCGTGGCTGATGGTGGCGCGCGGGCGCTACTTGAGAAAATGTTCCTGGCGCAACCACGCCTCACAGTCCTGCGGCCAGATGCCGCAGGGCTTATCCCGCAGACGCAAAGCGAAATCATGGCCTCCGGAGGCATACACATGCAGCGCACCGGCCACACCCGCTTTCTGCAATGCCTCGTGCATGCAGGCGATGATCTGCGGTTTATCGCCGTCGTCCCGGGCGCAGGCAAAGAACATCGGCGGGCATTCCCGGGTGATTGGCACGTTCGAATCCAGTTGATACCGGTTCTTGTCCTTGCCCGGTCCAGCCCCGCCTCCGGGATAGAGCAATACCCCGAAATCGGGGCGGCAACTGATCTGGTCTATCGCGTCACTGGCGTCGTAGGCACGATGATTAAAGTTGGTGCATGTCCACGCGGTCAAACCGGCACCCGCCGAGAAACCGATCATCCCGATGCGCTTTGGGTCCAGACCCCATTCCGCAGCCTTGCTGCGCACCAGACTGATCGCCCGCTGGCCGTCCTGCAAGGGGCGGATGAGCCAGGTGGACAAGTTGAACTTGGCGAAGTCGAGTTGGTCGGGGCGGCGGGGGACACGGTATTTGAGGATAATTCCGGTAACGCCGATGCTGTTCAGCCACGCCGCCACTTCTTCCCCTTCGCTGTCCCAAGCCAGGTAGGTAAGCCCGCCGCCGGGGCAGATCACCATCGACGCGCCCGTGTCTTTATCTTTAGACGGGCGATAGATGGTCAGCGACGGCTTGCTGACATTGGTCAGCCACTTGACCGGCTTGCCGCCAACATTGGGGATGGGCGACTTGTCCCAGAGTTTCTCCTCGCCGATGTTGCCGATCTCGCCAGGGGGCTTGCCAGGCCAGACTTCTGCGACCGTTGGTGAACCGACCGGCTTGAGCGAGGTTGGGACCGTGGGCGTTTGGGCCACCGCGTCAGACGACAGACTCAACCATCCGGCCAATAACAATGATTGCGCCAAGAAACAACGTTTCCAAGACGTGAGAGAAATGTGGATCATGGGTATTCCTTCTAAATGAGACGTAAGGTGAGGGGGGGCGCCGAAAGTAGTCTGGTGGAATGTTAGTCTGAGCAGGTCGGTCGGGAGGGGGCGGGGCGAGTTTTTATCAATGACTGAAAACCTGCCGTTCGATAAAAATAAAACGAATGGTCCCTCCGTCTCGATCAAAACCTCATTTGGCGTCGTCGGCAGGCATCGCGGCCACGGCCTTCAGCCATTCGCGGGCAAGGATGGCATGTCCGGCGTAGGTCGGGTGGACGCCGTCCCAACACCAATGGCGCGCCGGGGCGATCTTGAGCGCCTCGTCGAAAGCCGGCTGCAGGCGCACGACGGGTATTCCGTATTTCGCGCCGAGCCGCGCCACGGCATCCTGATACGGTTTCAACCCGGCCCGGCGGGTGACATCGCGCTCGGAACCTTCCTTGTCCAGAACGTAGGGGGCGACAAGAACGAGCCGCGTCGCGGGAAGCGCCGTCCTGAAGGCGTTGATGAGTTTGTCATAGGCGGCCTCGTAGCCCTCCGCCGACAAGCCTCCCTTCGCGGGATTGCCGAGGTAGGGGAGACAGTCGTTGATCCCCGTGGCAATGCTGACGAGGCACGGCTTCAACTTGAGGGCGTCGCCCGTTCCGATGGCGGTGATCCCGCTGCCGCCGACGCCGCGATTGACAAAGGTGAGGTTGCGGTCGGCGAGTTCCAACCCCAACCGGGATGCGACGAGGTATGGATAGCTCTGCCCCATGATGTGATTAAGGTCGCCGGAATTGCGCAGCCAGCCGCCATCGGTGATGGAATCGCCGTGGAAGAGCACGGTGCCATTGAGTTTGAGGACGGGATAAGGAACGGGCGCGGGACTGGTCGCCTGGGCGGTGGCGATCGACGCGACGAGGGAGAACATCAACAGGGTAAAGAAGGGGCGCATGTGCTAGGGGAAAGGGATCGGAGGGTTAATTCAAGCCATTCACGGGCGCCGGGATGAAAACGGAGCCGCAGATAACATGTGGTGGTCAGGAGGGCGAAGAATGCAAAACCTGACCACGGATGATTATGACTAGGCGAAGTGAGAGCGGCATCCGCCAAACATGCCCGCAAGGCGAGACCCCGGAGTAAAGCCGCAGTGGCAGAGCGCAAATCCCAAGGGATTGGGTCGTGGCTTGTCGATTTTCGAGCCGGTGTCGCCGGTGTGCGGATCAGTTGATCAGCTTAATTCGGCAACGCCTACTTCAATGCGGCGGCCATTGATGGTAAGAGCATAACGATGGGTCGAACCGCTTGGTGCGGAGGTGGCGGGCGTCGGCGTTGTTGCGGCAGGAACGGCAGGAACGGCAGGAACGGCGGGAATGGCCGCGGCTGCGGGGGCCGCCGCCGGAGGAGTGGCGACGGCAGGCTGGTGGAGTTTGGCAAACTCGACGGGGAACATGGAGTAGAGCACGCAGGCTTCGTCGCCGGTGGGCAGGCCTTTCGCGGCGAGCTCGGCGCGGAGCTTGGACATGCGCGGTTCGAGGGCGTCGGCGGGACGGCCTTCGACGGGTTTTTGGCCGGTTTTTTCGAGGACGAGTTTGAGCAACTCGGGGTCGATGGTACCTGGGGGACGGCCGAATTTTCCGAGGGCGATGTCGGAGATGGATTGGGCGACATTTTTCCAGCGGCCGAACTTCACGTTGAGCATGGCCTGCGTACCGACGATCTGCGAGGTGGGCGTGACGAGCGGAATCCAGCCGAGGCATTTGCGCACATGAGGGATTTCGGCCATGACCTGCTCGAATTTGTCGGACATGCCCTGTTCTTTGAGTTGGGTGCGGAAGTTGGAGAGCATGCCGCCAGGGACTTGGTAGCAGAGGGTGTCGGCATCGACGCGCTCGTTGGCGGGGGAGGTGAACTTGGAGAGTTCGGCGTAAACGCCGGTGAAATACTCGCGGAGTTTCTGGAGTTTGGCGGGGTCGAACGAGGGGCAGCGCGGGTGGCCTTCGAGGAGGGCGAGCATGCGCACGGTGTCGGGCTGGGCGGTGCCGTTGGCGAAGGGCGAGATGGAGGTCTCGACGGTGTCCACTCCGGCGTCGATGGCGGCGAGATAAGCGGCGGCACCGAGGCCGGCGGTGTCGTGGGTGTGGAGGGTGATGGGCAGCCCGACACGGCGCTTGAGCTCCGTGACGAGGTCAAAGGCGATCTTGGGCGAGAGCACGCCGGACATGTCTTTGATGCCGATGGAGTGGCAGCCCATTTTTTCGAGTTCCACGCCAATCCGGACGAAGGCGGCGACGGTGTGGACGGGGCTGGTGGTGTAGCAGAGCTCACCACGGGCGTGTTTGTCGCAGGCGCGCACGGTCTTGATGGCGGTGGCGAGGTTGCGGGTGTCGTTTAGTGCGTCGAAAATGCGGAAAACATCCTGGCCGGCGGCGGCGTCGGCGCGGATGAAGGCTTCGACGACGTCGTCGGGGAAGCTGGTGTATTGGACGATATTTTGTCCGCGCAGGAGCATGATCTGCGGGGTCTTGGGGGCGGCTTTCTTGAGTGCGCGGAGGCGGTCGAAGGGGTTTTCGTTGAGGTAGCGTAGGCAGGAGTCGATGGTGGCGCCTCCCCAGGTTTCAAGGCCGGCGAAGCCCATTTCGTCGAGGATGGGCGCGGCGGGCAGCATCTGCGCGGTGGTCATGCGCGTGGCGGCGAGGGATTGGTGGCCGTCACGGAGGACGGTGTTGTTAAAGGCGACGGTTTTCATGGGCGGAGGTGTTTTTGAGTGGCTGATCGGCTCATTCAATTTCGCGGAGAAGGGAAACCTCAGTGGCCTCGTAGAGGCATACGCCGTTGCCGGCGGTGGAGATGAGGAGGCGGCCGTGATCGTCGATGCCTTGGAAGTGGCAGGTGAAGGGCGGACGGCCGTTGTTGAGGGTGATGGAGACGAGGCGGGGTTCGGCCCAGGAGCGGTTGAGCGCGGCGGCCACGGGGCCGAAGCCATCGGCGAGGAGGCCGGCGTGGGTGCGGGCGAACGCGTTGAGAATATGGCCGGCGACGGTGTCGATGGTGTAGTCGCCGTGGGCGAGATCGGCGAGGCGGGCCGTCGGAGTGTCAAGGGCGGGGGCGGCGGTCTCGGGGTGGTTGAAGATATTGAGGCCGAGGCCGACGACGGCGGTATCGTCGGTGAAACGTTCGACGAGGAGGCCGGCGAGCTTGCGGTGGCCGGCCATGACGTCGTTGGGCCAGCGCAGACGGAGGCCGGAGGCGCCGAGATCGGCAAGCGCGGTGATGACCGCGTGGCCGGCGGCGAGCGGTAAAATCGCCCAGCGGTCGCGGGGGCCGGGGCAGGGCAGGACGGCGGAGAGCCAGAGGCCGCCCTCGTCGGAGACCCAATGGCGGCCGGTGCGACCGCAGCCGGCGGTCTGGGTGCGGGCGCGAAGGGCGTGCCAAGCCGGGAGATCGCGGGCGAGGAAATTGGTGGAGGGAACCTTGTCGAGCACTTCCAGCATCCAACCCGGCGGGCGGGTGGTGGTTTCCGGAGGCGAGTCATCGGTTTTCATGATGGGAAAGAAGGCGAGCCGTGGTTGGTGTTTTATTTCACGCCGAGAAGCGCGAGGAGAATGCCGCCCGAGATCGCGGTGCCGAAGACGCCAGCGAGATTGGGGCCCATCGCGTGATAGATGAGGTAGTTCTTGGGGTTTTCCTGATGCGCGACGATGTGGGAGACGCGCGCGGCGATCGGCACCGAGGCGATACCGGCGGAGCCGATCAGCGGATTGATTTTTTCCTTCAGGAAAAGATTCATGATTTTCGCGGTGACGACGCCGGAGCCGGTGCCGAAAACGAACGCGACCAAGCCGAGCCCGACGATCTGGAGGGTCTGCACGGTGAGAAACGTTTCGGCGCGCATCGTCGATCCGATGGCCGTGGTAAGGATGAGCGTCATGATGGCCAGAACGGAGCCGCCGGCGGTCTCGGCCAGATGGCCGACGACGAGCGATTCGCGCAGCAGGTTGCCGAGCATGAGCATCGTGACCAGCGGGGCCACGGGCGGGAAAAACAGGTTGACGAGCGAGGCGATGACGATGGGGAAGAGAACTTTTTCCAGACGACTGACTTCACGGATTTTGCCCATGCTGATCTGGCGTTCGGCCTTGGTCGTCAGCAAACGCATGACGGGCGGCTGGATCAGCGGCATGAGCGCCATGTAGGAATAGGCCGCGACGGAGATTTGCGGCAGCAGGTGGGGCGCGAGTTTCATCGTCACGAAAATGGCCATCGGTCCGTCCGCGCCGCCGATGATGCCGATCGCGCCGGCCTCGGTGATGGAAAAGCCGATCACCTTGGCGAGGATCAGGGCCACGAAAATGCCGAGATGCGCGCCCGCGCCGAGGAGAACGAGTTTTGGACTCGCGATCATCGGGCCGAAATCCGTCATCGCGCCGACGCCGAGGAAGATCAACGGAGGCACGATCAACAGCGCGACGCCTTGGTGGGCATAGTGAAACAGTCCACCGGGCAGGATCAGGTCGGAGCCAGGGATGTTGACGACGATGCAGGCAAAGCCGATGCCGAGCAGCAGGAAAGGCTCGTAGCGTTTCACGATGGCGAGAAACACCATCACGGTGCCGATGCCGATCATGAGCACATTGCCCCACCAGAGGTGGCCGATGCCGGTTTGCCCGAGCAGCACTTTGAACAGCGAGATGATTTGCTCGAGCATGGAGGGAACTTTCAGTTGACGGAAACAAAGGGCGGGTGGTGGCGGTCGCGCGACGTCAGTGTCCGCCGCGCCGGAGTTTGGCCTCGTCGATTTTCCAGATGCGGTTGACGACCGGGAGGACGGCCAGAATGACGCCGATGCCTGTGATGATGAAGAAACTCAGGAGAAAATCTATGATGCTGAGAATGACCGCGCCGGTGATGGAGTCTGGAATAGTTATCATGGTTCTTATCGGTTGCAGGTTCGGTGGTATTTTGCGCGAGTGGTGCTCCAAGTGTCGGTGAGTGAAAACTCGTGGAAGCGGGAGCACGTGGCTCGCCGCCTCGCGGATCTAACGACGATCGGATCAGTCGATCCTGAGGAGGACCGCGCCCTCCTCGACGCCGTCGCCGGGGTTGGCGTGGATGGAAACCACGCGTCCGGATTTGGGAGCGAAGATGTAGGTGTTCATTTTCATGGCCTCGATGGTGGCAACTTGCCCGCCTTCGGTGATGGTATCGCCGATTTTGACATCGATCGAGGTGATCTTGCCGGCGAGAGGGCTGGGGACATCGCAGGCGCTCTTGGCCGTGGCAGTCGCAGCGACGGAGGCGGGTGCGGGGATGCGGGCGGGGGGTGCTGCCAGTGACATCGCGGCCGTTTCGATTGGTTTTGGTGCGATCAGAGGCGCCGTTTTGGAGCCATCCTCGAGGATTTCGACGAGAACATCGTAGACTTTGCCTTCAACAGTGACGCGTAGCTTTTTCATAGAGAGTGCGAGGGTGTAAATTTGTCGATCTGGCGAGTTAACTGGTTTGTGGGTGTGATGAGTGTCATCAGCGTAGCCGGTGGGACAGAAAGACGTCGCGGCGACCCTCGGCAGACCAAGCCGAGCGTTGGTCGGCCTGTTGCTGGTCGGCGGCGGAGAGGGACACAATACGGTAGCGGGAGTCGCCGAGCGTGACGCGAATCGCCGCTGCAATCACGGCGAGCAGTTCGGGAGCAAGCGGATCATTTTCGGGAGCAGATTGGGGAGACTGGACCGGCGTCGCCATGGCGCGAGGGGCCTGCGCGGTGGCGGAAATCTCTGCGAGACGACGTCGGAGACTGGCAATCGACACGAGCGAATAGGCGATCGCCACGGCGAAGAGGCCGAGCAGGACGGATTGAAACGAAAGCGGCGTGGGCGCTGTTTCGATGGCAGCGAGAAGAGGCTCAAAATTCATGTCGTGGAGGGGGGTGCTCGGCGGTGATCAGAGCGGGATGTTACCGTGCTTCTTGGGCGGGCGGGTCTCGCGTTTGGTGAGGGTGTTGCGCAAGGCCATGGCGACGATGCCGCGAGTCTGGGCGGGCTCGATGACGTCGGTGATCACGCCCTTGCTGGCGGCCTCGTAGGGGGAGGCGAATTTTTCGCGGTATTCGGCGGCGAGTTCCTTGGCTTTGGCGACGGGATCGGCGGCGGCGGCGATCTCTCGCTTGTAGAGGATGCTCACCGCGCCTTCGGCGCCCATGACGGCGATCTCGGCACAGGGCCAGGCATAGACGAGGTCCGCCCCCATGTCCTTCGAGCACATGGCGAGGTAGGCGCCGCCGTAGCTCTTGCGCATGATGATGGTGATCTTCGGCACGGTGGCCGAGGCGTAGGCGAAGAGCATTTTTGCGCCGTGGCGGATGATGCCGCCGCGCTCTTGGGCGAGGCCGGGCATGAAGCCGGGGATATCCACCAGCGAGACGATCGGGATGTTAAAAATATTGCAGAAGCGGATGAAGCGGGCACCCTTGTCGGAGGAGTCGATGTCGAGGGTGCCGGCCTTGACCATGGGCTGATTGGCAACGATGCCGACCACGAGGCCTTGGATGCGGGCGAAGCCGACGACGATGTTCTTGGCCCAGTCGCGCTGGACCTCGAGGAAGTCGGCGTCGTCCACAAGGCGGGCGATGACCTTGAGCACATCGAGAGGAGCCTTGGGGTCGGCGGGGACCAGTTCGTTCATGCCGGGGTCGGACTCGAGTGTGAGTGTGGGCGTGGGGCGATGGGGCGGGTCCATGACGTTATTGGACGGCAGAAAGGAGTGGAGCTTTTGCACGATGGCGATGGCGCCCAACTCGTCCTCGGCCATAAAGTGGATGTTGCCGCTGACGGTGGCATGCGCGGTGGCGCTGCCGATCTCGTCCATGGTGACGGTGGCGCCGGTGGCGGCTTTGATGACGTCGGGGCCGCAGATGAACATCTGGGCGTTCTTCTTCGTCATGATGATGAAGTCGGTGAGGGCGGGCGAATAGGCCGCGCCGCCGGCGCAAGGACCGGCGATGACGGAGATTTGAGGGACGACGCCGGAGAGGAGGACGTTGTGGAAAAAAACCTGGCCGTAACCGGAGAGGGAGACGTCGCCTTCTTGGATGCGGGCGCCGCCGGAGTCGTTGATGCCGACCACCGGGATGCCGGATTGCTGGGCGTATTCCATGAGGTCGCAGATTTTTTTGGCGTGGATGCGGCCGACAGCGCCGCCGCCGACGGTGAAGTCCTGCGCGTAGGCGGCCACGGGGCGCCCGTCCACATAGCCGACACCGGTGATTACGCCGTCGCACGGCAGGGATTTGTCCTCCATGCCGAAGTGGTGGGCGTCATGCTGGGCATGCAGGCCAAATTCCATGAACGTGCCAGGCTGGAAGAGGGCGGCGAGGCGTTCGCGGGCGCTGAGCAGACCTTTCTTTTTGCGTTCGGCGAGTTTATCGAGGCCGCCGGCGGCGTAGGCGACCTGGCGTTTTTCTTCGAGTTGTCTGAGGAGTTCCGGTGCGATAGGCATAATGAAAAGGGAGATGGTTGACGGATGAGGAGTGAATCAGGCTTTGGGCGCACAGAGCTCGGTGAGCACACCGTGAGTGAATTTGGGATGAAGGAAGGCGACCATCTTGCCAGCCGCACCTTCGAACGGGATCTCATGGATGAGTTTCACGCCGGCGTCAGATGCCTGCTTCAACTGACCGGTGAGGTCTGTCGTGGCGAAGGCGATGTGATGGACGCCGCCAGCCGGATTTTTCTCCAGAAATTTGGCAATGGGGCTCTCCGGGGAAGTGGGCTCCAAGAGCTCTATATGCACCTCGCCGGCGTGAAAGAAGGCCGTGCTGACCTTTTGGGATTCGACGACCTCGCGGTGTTCGCACTTCAAGCCGAGGGCCTGTTCATAATAAGAAATACTTTTTTCAAGCGAACAAACAGCGATTCCTATATGGTCAATCCGAGTGATCATGGTATGTATTTTTAGGACTGTTGCCACAGTTGTCCTTTGCGGCCTATTATCGGCTGATTTTTACGCACCAGCTTCGCATGCGTTGGCCAATAACGGGCATTTCTTGGCAAGAACTGCGGAGCAGGTTCGATGCGGACAGGTTAAGATGGGCCTGTCAGTCAACCATCATACAAACGTATATTATGACAAATGCGAAAGATAGCACAATAAAAGTGCCATCACTTACCGAGTCAATCGCCCAATGGAAACGCACCGTCGAGGCGGAATTAAAAGGCGTTTCTTTTGAAAAAAAGCTCGTCACACGAACCTTTGAAGGCGTGGCGATACAGCCACTTTATACGCGTGTCGATCTGGGTGGCTTGGCAGCCTTAAATCCCCGCCCCGGAGAGGCGCCTTTTCTTCGCGGTGTGCGTCCGTTTGGCTATAAGAATAACTCATGGTTAGTTGCTCAGGAGATATCAGCTGCGACTCCAATGGAGTTCAATGCCGCGCTCAGTGCCGACCTGATGCACGGGCAGGATTGCGTGGTGATGGATGCCGAAAAAATATCGGTTGATAGCGTGCAAAAACTTTCCTCCGCCTTGGCCGGCGTGGAATTGACGGCGGTCCCTGTCTGTCTGCGAGCGGGTGTCGATGCCACGTCGGTGGCTATCAGGTTTCTTGAACTTGCCGGCAGTCGCGGCGTCACCACCGGCCGACTGGCCGGCGCGGTGACGGCTGATCCGCTGGCAGTCTGGGCGCGGGCAGGCGGGTTGCCGACCTCGCTCGACTCGCTTTACGATGCGTTGGCGTCGTGGACTCGCCGCTCGGCCGAAGATGCTCCCCGACTGAAGACCATCGGTGTTGACTCCGCCATCTGGGGGGATGCCGGTGCGACGGCCGTCCATGAGCTTGCATTTTCACTCGCCGCCGCCGCCGAGTATCTGAGGGCGCTGGCGTTCCGGAAGGTTTCGCCCGAAGTGGCCGGAGTCCGGATGCAGTTCCGCTTCGCGATCGGGCCTCAATTTTTTCCCGAGACCGCCAAGTTTCGCGCCTTTCGCCCGCTCTGGACCCGCGTGCTCAGCGCATTCGGCGTGAGCCCGCAGCTTGCCACCAGCGCCTCTGTGAACGCCGTTACCGGCGGCTGGAACAAAACCCGTCTTGACCGGCATGTGAACATGTTGCGTGTCACCACCGAGGCGCTCTCGGCGGTGCTGGGTGGAGTGGATGCGTTGCATATCGCGCCGTTCGACGAACTCTCCGGGCGCACCGACGACTTCTCGCGTCGTATCGCACGCAACGTCCATACGTTGATCGCCGAGGAGTTCAGCTTCACGCAGACGGCCGATGCCGCCGGTGGATCTTGGTATGTGGAGAAACTCACCGACGAATTCGCCCGCAAGGCTTGGGAGCTTTTCCAAGACATCGAGGGGCGCGGTGGTTTTGCCGCCGCCCTGCGCGCCGGTTACCCGCAACAACTCGTTGCCAAGGCAGCCGCCGAGAAAGCCGACGCCATCGCCAAGCGTCGTCTCGGACTCATCGGCACCAACCTGTTTCCCAATATGCGCGAGCGCCCGCTCGTTCACTCCGCCGTCGCGCCTGCCGTCAAAGTTGTTTTCGCGCCCGGCACCGCCATCATCCCCGTGGTGGCCTGTCGTGCGGCCGAGCCGTTCGAGGCGTTGCGCGAAGCCTCCGACGCCTTCGCCGCACGCACCGGAGCCCGTCCCAAAGTGTTTCTCGCCAAAATGGGGGCGCCCTTGCAGCACAAGGCCCGCGCTGATTTCTCGGCGGGATTTTTCGCCACCGGCGGTTTTGAAGCGCTGGCAAAGCAGTCGTTCGAGACCGCCACGGCCGCCTCAACCGCGGCTATCGCCTCGGGAGCGTCCGTCGTGGTGCTCTGTTCCACTGACGAGACCTATCCTGATCTTGTCCCTGCGTTTGCCCAGGCCGTGAAAGCCGCCAAGCCCGCTGTCACTGTGGTGCTCGCCGGTTTGCCGACCGACGCCGCGATCGTCACCGCCTTCCGCGCCGCCGGCGTGGACGAGTTCATTCACATCCGCGCCAACGTTCCTCAAGTTCTGGCCAACATTCTCAAAAAAATCGGAGCCCTCTCATGAAAACCTCCACGCCTGATTTCACCAAGCTCGCCTACGATGCATTCGTGTTCGCGCCCGCCACCGCCGCCGTTTCCGAGGCGCCCGCGACGGCCGAGGACTGGCAGACCTACGAGCAGATACCCGTGAAGCCGGTTTTCACCGCGGCCGATCTTCCGCCTGCGGCGGTGCTCGACACCATGCCGGGGCTCACGCCGTTCACGCGCGGACCCTACGCGACGATGTATGTGCAGAAGCCCTGGACCATCCGCCAATACGCCGGTTTTTCCACGGCGGAGGAGTCCAACGCCTTTTACAAACGCAACCTCGCCGCCGGTCAGGCGGGCCTCTCGGTGGCGTTCGATCTCGCGACTCACCGCGGCTACGACAGCGATCATCCGCGCGTGGTCGGCGACGTGGGCAAGGCGGGCGTGGCCATCGATTCCATCCTCGACATGCAGACGCTCTTTGGCGGCATCCCGCTCGACAAGGTCTCCGTCTCCATGACGATGAACGGCGCTGTTCTCCCCATCATGGCGTTCTACATCGGCGCCGCGCTTGAACAGGGCGCCAAGCTCACCGACCTCGCGGGCACGATTCAGAACGACATCCTCAAGGAGTTCATGGTGCGCAACACCTACATCTATCCGCCCACGCCCTCGATGCGGATCATCGCGGATATCTTCGCCTACACGTCGAAGAACATGCCGAAGTTCAACAGCATCTCGATCTCCGGCTATCATATGCAGGAGGCCGGCGCGACCGCCGACCTGGAGCTCGCCTACACGCTGGCCGACGGCCTCGAATACCTGCGCACCGGCACGGCCGCCGGCATCGATGTCGACGCCTTCGCCCCGCGCCTTTCGTTCTTCTGGGGCATTGGGAAAAACTTCTTCATGGAAATCGCCAAGATGCGCGCCGCCCGCACGCTCTGGGCCGAGATCGTAGCGGGATTCAATCCCAAGAACCCCAAGTCGAGCGCCCTTCGCACGCATTCTCAGACCTCCGGTTGGTCGCTCACCGAGCAGGATCCGTTCAACAACGTCGGCCGCACCTGTCTCGAAGCCCTCGCCGCCGTCTGCGGCCACACGCAGTCGCTGCACACCAACGCCCTCGACGAGGCCATCGCGCTGCCCACCGATTTCTCCGCGCGCATCGCCCGCAACACCCAGCTTCATCTCCAGCAGGAGACCGGCGTGTGCAACGTCGTCGATCCCTGGGGCGGCAGCTACTATGTCGAATACCTGACCGCCGAGCTCGTCAAAAAAGCCCGCGCCCATCTGGCCGAGGTCGAGAGCTTTGGCGGCATGACCAAGGCCATCGAGGCCGGCATCCCCAAGCTCCGCATCGAGGAAGCCTCCGCGCGCCGTCAGGCGAAGATCGATTCCGGCAAGGAGACCATCGTCGGTCTCAACAAATACCGCCTCGAAAAGGAGGCTCCCATCGACATCCTTGAAGTGGACAACACCGCCGTCCGCGAGGGCCAGATCAAGCGGCTGAAGGAACTTCGCGCCTCGCGTAACGAGGCCGCCTGCCAGGCCGCGCTCACCGCGCTCACCGCCTGCGCCCGCTCCGGCGAAGGCAATCTGCTCGGGCTTGCCGTCATCGCCGCGCAGGCTCGCGCCACCTTGGGCGAGATCAGCGATGCGCTGGAGGTCGTCTATGGTCGTTATCAGGCGCAGATCCGCTCGATCTCCGGCGTGTATCGTCAGGAGTTCGGCGAGGACGGCGACGTGCAGGCAGTGCGGACGAAGATCGCCGAGTTCGAGGCGCGCGAAGGTCGCCGCCCGCGCATGCTCATCGCGAAGCTCGGTCAGGACGGCCATGATCGCGGCGCCAAGGTCGTGGCCACCGCGCTGGCCGATTTCGGCTTCGACATCGACATCGGGCCGCTTTTCCAGACGCCCGCCGAGGCCGCCCGTCAGGCGGTCGAGAACGACGTTCACGCCGTCGCCATGAGTTCGCTGGCCGCCGGTCACAAGACCCTGCTGCCACAGCTCCGCGACGCATTAAAGGCGCTTGGCCGCGAGGACATCCTGCTCATTTGCGGCGGGGTGATTCCGGCGCAGGATTACGACTTCCTGTTCGCCAACGGTGCGAACGCGATCTTCGGACCCGGCACCGCGATTCCGAAATCGGCGCTCAAGACGCTGGATCTCCTGCTTGAACGACTCGAACCCGTCGCCAGCTGAACAAAAGGGCCCGCTTGTGATCGCTTATAGGCTTTCATAAGCGGATTCTCCGTGTTCATTCGCCCTGTGTCAGAATCAGAACAAACTCCCGTGCCGCCGAGCGATGGTGCCCAGCACACGCGGCCCGATTGGGTGCCGGACGACGCCGGCACGGACTTTGCCACGCGACTCGTGCAAGGCGTGCCTCCGGGCGGGGTCACCGCGCAGAGTTCCCAGTCGCCGCGCTCGCGCCGCCGCATCCTCACGACCGACGATTATGCGGAAGGCGTCTTGGCCCGCGATCCCACCGTGCTGGGCCGCGCCATCAGTCTCATCGAGAGCAACGCCCCCGCGCATCAGGAGCAGGCGCAGCAACTCCTCGCCCGGTTGTTGCCGCATACCGGTCGCGCCCATCGTCTCGGCATCACCGGCATCCCCGGCGCGGGCAAAAGCACGTTTATCGAGTCGTTTGGCTGCCATCTGGTCGATCAAGGTCTGCGCGTGGCGGTGCTGGCCATCGACCCTTCGAGTTCGGTGCACGGCGGCAGTATCCTCGCCGACAAGCTCCGTATGGAAAAACTCTGCCGGCGGACGGACGCCTTCATCCGCCCGTCGCCCTCGGGCGGCTCGCTCGGCGGCGTGGCGCGCAAGACCCGCGAGGCCATCCTCGTGTGCGAGGCGGCCGGCTTCGATGTCGTGATCGTCGAGACCGTCGGGGTGGGGCAGAACGAGGTCGCCGTCCGCTCGATGGTGGATTTTTTCCTCGTGCTGATGATCGCCGGGGCCGGCGACGAAATGCAGGGCATCAAGAAAGGCGTGATCGAGCTCGCCGATGCCATCGTCATCAACAAGGCCGATGGCGACAACCGTCCGCGCGCCATCGCCGCGCAGGCCGAGATGCGCCGCGTGCTGCACTACCTGCACCGCACCGCCGAGGGCTGGGAAACCCCCGCGCTGCTCGCCTCGGCGCTGACCGGCGAAGGCGTTCCCGAGGTCTGGGGGATGACGGGGGATTTTTTCAAGACGGTGCGCGCGAGCGGCGCGTTGGACGCACGCCGCCGGGCGCAGGCCGTCGAGTGGATGCACGCGCTCATCGCCGAGCGGTTGCGCGCGAGGTTTTACGCCTCGACGGCGGTCAGTTCGCGTCTGGCGGCGATGGAGCACGCGGTCGCCGACGGACGCATCACTGTGATGGCCGCCGCCCTCGACCTGCTCGGCGACTCGACAGTCGCCGGGTAAACATCCCCGTTGCCTGCTCCGTCGCCTTCATCATCTCGCTCTTTGTCGATATACGGGATTCAATCTGAAGCGTTGAATAAAACGGGAAGGAGCCGGACAGTGGCGATCTGATCGATTCCCGAGCCCGATTTCGATGTCTTCCCCCATCCCGACCAACCGCAGAAACGAAAGGAGCATGGCATGCTGATCCGCAAGGTGGACGATGAAACGGAATTGCACCTGCTCGAGCGGAAGCACGCCGGGGAGCTGGAGGCGCTCGACCCGGGAGATCTGACGTTTTCCCAAGGAGAATGGATCGGCGTCAAAGGTCGGGTTGACGCCTGGATGAGCCAGGCCTTGGGCGACTTCGCCGCCGGCACCCGCTTGGAGGCGGGCATTTTCAGGAACGGGTTGCTCATCGGCATTGTTTCCCTCCAAGACATCGATCGCGACGGCAAGTCCGCCGGCCTCAACTATGCGCTGGACGGCAAATGGAGGGGACGGGGCATCATGACCCGATGCTGCAGAGCCCTGATCGCCTATGCCTATGAGGAACTGGATTTGAACCGCATCGAAATCGTGGCCGACGTCGGGAATATCCCGAGTTGCAGGATACCCGAGAAGATCGGCTTTGCGAAAGAGAGCGTGATGCGGGCGTGCTACCGGTCCGCAGACGGTTTCCGCGATTGCGCCCGGTATTCGCTGCTGAAAAGCGAATGGAAGGGGGGCTGACGTGGCAAGCCGGGTGGCCGCAAACCCAGGCGGGGCTGTCTAAACGGCAGGTGCGGTGGGCAAAAAACCGCGTGCGGTGACAAGAAAGTCTAGTGCGGTCGGATAAAAAGCGAGTGCGGTAGAATAAAAACCTAGTGCGGTGATAATAAAAGTTAGT
>CAIVDS010000107.1 GCA_903904685.1 uncultured Verrucomicrobiota bacterium | reverse complement strand
AGTGCATCCGTGATTCATTGCGCCATTTGGACGCAAATCGCAAAATCCAGAAATCAAATCGAGGACACACAGTTTTTCTCATTTCCTGCTGATAAAAAGACATTAACGACAATAGAAAATCGCCTTAGTCAGACAGGCGTGTGAACGAAGCGGCAAGGGTAGCCAAAAAATATGTTATAATAAAGGACCATCATAAAAATGGTCTATTTGCCAGACAAACACTGAGGTTTATGGATTGGGTAGGAAACGCGCGATTTGGAGTCGCCTTGCCTTACAATTATTGGAGCCAAGAAGAATGGGAAAATGGATATCGAAAAGCAGGCTTAATCATTAAGGAGAGAAGAACAGCACTGAAGTTATATCCTGTATGGGCGGATTGGCTGTTTGGGCGGAATTTACACTCTATAGTCTTATTGGCAAAAACTCATACCAATCGCTAGATGTAGAGCCTCGACACGTTGTCCGCGGATAGGGGAAGTCTACTGATGGGAAGATTTGATATAAAGCGGCATGAGGTCGATGCCAGTTATAATCATGGATGAAGGCAGAGTGCCCTCCTTCCGTGGCTACTCTTTTCGGCCTCCTATCAGCGCTTTCGCCGCATTCACGCCGAACTCGACTGTCTGCGTCGGGAAGGCGAACGACAGACTGCGGGCCTGCACCGCGCGCATCAGCGCAAGGTTTATCCGCTGGCGCAGCCGCATGTGCTTCTGGAAGTCGGGATCATTCACGGCATAGACGATCCAGATGTCGAGCGACGAAGCGCTGTAATCACGGAAAAACACCATCACCGATTCAGTATCAACCTCGGCCTCGGCTATGATTATCTGGTGGAATTCCTCCACGATGGCGGCCATTTGCTCAACGGACGTGTCGTAGGTGAGCCCGACGACCTGCTCCACGCGGCGCTGCGTGAAACGGGCAAGGTTGGTCACCGCCTCAGACGCCACGGTCTTATTGGGAATAATAATAAGGGACTTGTCCATGGCACGCAGCTTGGTGGAGCGCAGGCCGATGTCCTCAACCACGCCCAGATGCGCGCCGATCCTCACCGTTTCGCCCAGTTTGAACGGTTGGTCGATGGCCACCACCACGGAACCGAACAGGTTGGCGATCGTGTCCTGCGCCGCAAGAGCGAAGGCTAGGCCGCCAATGCCGAGGCCGGCCAGGAACGCCTTCACATCGGCCCCTAGACTTTTCGCGATCAGCAGCGCACCAATGACGACAAAGAGGGTGACCAGCGCCTTCTTGATCCACGGCATGAAGGCGGCCACACCCAGTTGCTTTTCCGCAGCGATCTCGTGCGCATGATCGAGCACGGAGTTGAACGCGCGCAACAGCAGCCAGAAAAACGTGAGCGAGAACGCCACGGTCGAGGCGTAGCTGATGACCGCATCGGTGGATGCGGAAAGCTTGAGCACCTTGAGTGCGGCGAAGGCACCGAACAGCGCGATAAACGCGGCGACCGGGGCCTCCAGCGCTGGGAACAGCTTGTCATCGAGCGTCGTCTCAGTGCGCGATGCCAGCTTCTTAAGGAAACCAAATATCACCGTCGTGACAATGCGACGCAGCAGGTAAAATCCAAGAAGCAGACACGCGGAGATGGCATAACGCTGCCAGGTGTTGCCGCTGCTCGGCACGTCGAAGAGATCGAGCACCACGTCGACCAAGTGCTCAAGGAACTGTGGCGCTGGTGCGATGCTCTTGTCTTGGGTGACAAGCGCCGCAACGGCCTGGGCGTTCAACGCCTGTTGCGCATTATTGGCCGTGGCCGACATGCCGGCGGTCTGAGCGAAAACCGAGGCAAGTCCGATAAAAATTAAAAGAAGCAGGGCGCTGACTCGTCTCATAGAGGGGCGATGTTTCCCGCCCGCCCAACCCTGTCAATCCCGCGACCGAACAAAACCCGGCTTGCCCGGTCCGCGCTCGCCAGCACACTGCGCTCACCGATCATGCAGACAATGCCGCTGTGGGCCTGGGTGGCCTTTCTCGTTTTCATCGCTGCGATGCTCGCGCTCGACCTGGGTGTCTTCCGCAAAAAATCCCATACCGTTGGTATGAAAGAAGCCCTCGGTTGGTGCGCGGTATGGCTTGCCTTGGCGATGGGCTTCAACGGCCTGGTGCTCCGACATATGGGCAACGAAGCCGCACTCCAGTGGTTCACCGGTTACCTCGTGGAGATCTGCCTGAGCGTGGACAACGTCTTCGTGTTCATTATAATTTTCAGCTATTTCAGGGTGCCGACCCAGCACCAGCACCGCGTTCTGTTCTGGGGCATCTTGGGCGCGGCGATCATGCGTTTCGTGTTTATCATCGCGGGTGTAAGCCTGCTGGAACACTTCCATTGGCTGATCTACGGCTTCGGGGTGTTTCTTGTTTTTGCTGGCATCAGGATGGCGCTGCCTAAAAAGGAGGAAATTGATCCGGGGAAAAACATCGCCGTTCGCCTTTTCCGAAAGTTTTTCCCGGTCACGCCGGCCTACGTTGGCGGAAAATTTTTTGCGGCGCACAACGGCCGCAGAACGGCGACACCTCTGCTCATCGTGCTGCTCGTCATTGAAACGACGGATTTAGCCTTCGCACTCGATTCCATCCCTGCCGTTTTCGCCATCACGGGCAGCGCCTTCATTATTTTCACCTCGAACATCTTTGCGATCCTCGGACTCCGCTCGCTGTATTTCGCGCTGCACGGCGTGATGGGACTCTTCCGCTACCTCGGCCTCGGGCTCGCCTGCATCCTGGTCTTTATCGGCGTTAAAATGCTTATCGCGGAAATCTATCCGATCAGCATCGGCGTGTCCCTGACAGTGATCGGCAGCGTCCTCGCCATCTCGGTCTCGTCCTCGTTGCTTTTCCCCGAGAAAAAAGAACCGGCAGCCTGATCGGCAGAATCCTCCAACAGGAAACCGCCTACTTCTTTGATCCCTCGACTGTGGCGGCGTTACACAACACCAGCGTTTTTAAGCCAGGCATCGGCGATCATAGCATGGCCGGCGGCGGTGGGATGCACGCCGTCATGCAACCAGTAGGCGGCCGGCGCGGTGCGGTTAACGATGCCGGCAAAAAGACCGTCGAGAGGAATGAGGTCGGCACCAAAGTCCACCGCAAGGTCACGCACGATCGTGATTTTTGGATCGAGGTCCTCACGCCAGCCACGGCGGTCGGCTGGCACCGGTAGGAGGAAGGGTTCCATCAACACAAGACGGGGCGCGAGCCGCGTTGTGATGCGTTCGAGCATGCGACGGTAGGACGCCTCAAAATCCACGGCGGGTGAAATGAGGTTGCTGTCGTAACGACGCCACACGTCATTGATCCCGATCAGGAAGGTGACGACGGTCGGCTGGTGCGCGAGCAAGTCGGTTTCGAGGCGCGCCTCGAGATCGTAGATGCGATGGCCGCCAATGCCTTGGTTGATCACCCGACGGGCGGGAGATGGCAGACGATGGCCCAGCCGGGCATTGATCATACTCACATAACCTCCGCCGAGACCCTCGAGCTTGGTGCGGTCGCGGCCGCTGTCGGTGATGCTGTCACCATAGAAGAGAAGGGTATCGTCGGGCTTGAGGAATAGGGACATGGGAAAGGCGTAGGCTACGGGGCCGGCCCGCCCGCATAAAGCGCGAAATTTCTTCCGCGCGCCGCAGCGCGGCCAACTCCCGCTGCAAGGCGTCGATCATGGAGCCTCGGAGCAGTCGCGACTTGCTCGGCATAGGAAAAACCTGGGAAACCACCGGAGGTTGTGCGAGCCAAACATCGGACCTCATGCACCCGCGCCGGCCGGGAGTGGGCGCGGGAATACAAAAACGGCCGACCGGCGGGGATCCGCCATGCGCAGGGATTTTATTAAACGCCGACGGTCAAGCAGCTGGATTGCCGCCTCAGCCAATCCACCTCGGACGGGAAGACGGCGTGGGCGGAGCCCGGAAATATCTGCTTGGTCACGGAGGCGTTGAACGCGCCGAGCACGGCGGCGCTGTGCTCGACGTGCTCGAACGGGATGTGTGCGTCGCGCTCGGCGCAACCGATGAGTACGGGCGTCTGCAAGAGATCAACGCAATCGCGGGCGGTGTCTGTCGGTCCAATGAGCGCGCCGCTCAGGGCGGCGACGAAGGCGTAGCGGCGCGGATGGCGCGCGGCGTATTCGAGGACGAGACACGCGCCTTGGGAAAATCCGGCGAGCGCGATGCGTTCGGACGGGATGCCGACGGCGAGCGCCTCGGCCACGAGTTTATCCATCACCGCCAGCGCGCTGGAAAGCCACGGTTCGTTATGCGCGGGCGGAACAAGGAAGCGGTTCGGATACCAAGTATTGTTCGTAGCCTCGGGAGCGAGGCAGGCGAAATCGTCGGCCGAAAAAATTTCGGCGAGGCCCGCAATGCCCTCGGCCGAAGAACCTCGTCCGTGGACAAGAATAACGACACCACGGGCCTTCGCCAGCGGAGCGCCGAAACGGAGAACATGGGTGGTGTCGTGGAGGTGCATATTTGGTGAAAAATAGCGAGTAGGCGGAGGGTGCGAGGGATCGGGATGCTCGCTACCCGCTACTGTTTTGACTTCGCCGCGAGCTTGGCGGCGATCTGGGCGGTGTGTTTGCCCTGGAAGCGGGCGATGGCGAGTTCGTTGGCGGAAGGCTGGCGGCTGCCATCGGCTCCGGCAAGGACACCCGAGCCGTAGGGAGAGCCGCCCGTGACGTCGGCCATGTGGGAGAGTTCCTGCGCGGCGTAGGGCACGCCAACCACGACCATGCCGTGGTGAAGCAGGAACGTGTGCATGCTGACAAGCGTGGTTTCCTGGCCGCCGTGCTGCGTGCCGGTCGAGACGAACACGCCGGCAGGCTTGCCAATGAGCGCGCCCTTGGCCCACAGACTTCCCGTAGAATCGAAGAACGCCTGGAGTTGCGCGGAGGCGCTGCCGAAACGCGTGCCGGAGCCGAAGAGCAATCCGTCGGCGTCGGCGAGGTCGGAGGGCTTGGCGACCGGGATGTGCGCGAAGGCTTTTTTGGCCTCGGTGGCGCCCATCTTGGCAAGGACTTCGGCGGGAAGCGTCTCGGCGACCTGGAGGATCTCGACCTCGGTGCCGGGCACGGAGCAGGCGCCTTCGGCAAGGGCCTCGGCGAGTTGATAGACGTGGCCGTAGAGACTGTGGAAGACGATTTTGATTTTGGTGCTCATGATATGGGATGTGGTTTGATGTGACGGTTGAAGAATGAGAAGTGATCAGACGTAGCGCCGGGCGGGTTGGAGGGGCGGAAGAATATTTTCTAGCTGCGAGCGGGCCCGCTCGAACTGGGCGGGCAGCTTAAGCGCGGCGCCCAGGGAGGCAACTGGCTCGTCCACGAGAAATCCCGGCGTGGCCGTGGCGATCTCGAAGAGGATGCCACCGCGCTCGCGATAGTAGATCGAGTGGAAATAATTCCGGTCGCGCACGTCGGAGACATTGTAGCCGCTGGCGTGCAGGCGGTTTTGCATGACGAGTTCGGTCGCGTCGTCGGGCACGCTCCACGCGATATGGTGAACGGTGCCGGTGCCACCGATGCCGGCCGCGGCGGAGGCGTCGGCGATCACATCAATGTAATGGCCTGAACCGCCGCCCGAAGCGGCCTCGAAGCGGGCGCGGTTGCCCTCACGCTTCACAAGGCGGTAATCCATCGTCCCTGTGAGAAGCGTTTCGGTGGGCGCGGCGGCTCGCACGGTCAGCTCGGCCATATGCATGCCCCGCAGAGCGTGCACGGCGGGAATGTCAAGATGGGCCCGCCAGCCGACGCGAGAATCGTCGGCGACGGCAACGATCTCCACGCGAATGCCATCGGGATCGGCAAAGGCGACCACTTCCTCGCCGAAACGGGTGTGGCGGGCGACAGCGACGCCGTGGCGTTGCAGGCGTTCCTGCCAGAATCCAAGCGAAGCAGCGGGCGCGGAGAAAACGATGGCGGTGCTTTGGCCGGCGCCGACACGACCGCGCGCCTCGTGGCCGGGCCAGTAAAAAAAGGTCACGATGCTGCCGGGCGTGCCCGTTTCGTCGCCGTAGTAAAGGTGGTAGGCGGAGGGGTCGTCGAAGTTCACCGTCTTTTTGACGAGGCGCAGCCCGAGAAGACCGGCGTAGAAATCGACGTTGGCCTGCGGGGCGCCGGCGATGGCGGTGAGATGATGGATGCCCGTGGGCGTGTTGCTCATGGGAACAGGCTACCACCGCGACGGACGGAGGACTACTGCGCAGAACGGCTTGCCGTCATGCGTGACACGCATAACCTCCGCAGTCGTGAACCTTGATCTCCTCCGCTCGTTTTTCGCCATCGTGGAGCACGGCAGCCTGAACAAGGCGGCCGACCGGCTCCGCGTCTCGCAATCCACCCTCACGCGGCAGATGCAGGCGCTGGAGCAGGAAGCGGGCGGCCCGCTGCTGGAGCGCAGTCCGGGCGGCGTGGCCCTGACCGCGACGGGGCACGCATTGATTGAAGGTGCGCGGCCGCTGCTGGCCAAGTTCGACGCCGTGCTCGCCAACGTGCGCCAGCGCGCGCGCGGGCAAAGCGCGGAGCTGCGCATCGGCTATCTCATGTCGGCCGCGGCGGACTACCTGAATCCCGCGCTGTCCGCTCTGCGCAAGGCCCATCCCGAGGTGAAGGTGAAGATGCGCGACCTCTCGCCCGGCGAACAGATCGCGGCGTTGCGCGTCGGCGAAATAGACGTGGCGCTGGTCGGCTACGCGGGGACGTTTTTGGAGAAGGAATTTTACGTAAGAAATATCGCCGTGCTCCCCGTGTTGGTGGCGATGGCTGAGGATAATCCGCTTGCGAAACTCGCGATGGTGAAGCCGGCGGATCTGCGCAAGGTGGTGTTTGTGGGCGCGGAGGAAGCCGACATGCCCGGCCATAACCAATGGGTGTCGCGGCTTTGCAAACGGGCGGGATTCCGCGCGCGCTTCGTGCAGGATGCGGACAGCCTCACCCACGCGCTTTCGTTGAGCGTGACCGAAGGTGCGGTATCCTTGCAGCCCGATTACGCGGGCAAAATCAAGGTGCCCGGCGTTGTCTTCCGCCCTCTACAGGACAAGGCGGCGACATGTCCCCTTATGGTAGCCTGGCAGCGAGGCAAAGCCTCCATACCCGTGCGCACGCTGGTGGAGGCGTTGACCGCAAAGACATCATGAGTCCTTTCGCGTTCGCGTTTCCCGCGCAAATCGTGCAACGTCGGCACTCCACATGAAGTCCGTCCTCGATTTCAAGGCCCGCAAGGGCAAGGCCCGCATCAGCATGTCAACCGCCTACACGCATTGGGAGGCGCGCTTCCTCGCGGCCTCGCCCGTCGACTGCGTGCTCGTGGGCGACAGCGTGGCCACCGTCGTGGACGGCGAACCCACGACCTTCGCCGCCACACCCGAAATCATGGTTCGCCACACCGCCGCCGTCGCCCGCGGGCTTGGCGGAAGCAAACTGCTGATCACCGATTTCCCTTTCCTCGCCGCCCGCAAGGGTATCGCGCCCGCCGTCGAATGCGCAGCGGCCCTGATGCGCGCCGGAGCTCATGCCGTAAAGATCGAAGGCGTGGACGGACACGAAGACGTCTTTCGCCACCTTGTTCAATCCGGGGTGCCCGTCATCGGACACCTCGGCCTGACTCCGCAGTCGGTCAACGCGTTCGGCGGCTACAAGGTACAGGGCAAGACGGATGCCGCCGCCGCCGACCTGCTCCGCCAAGCCCGGTCCATCGAGGCCGCCGGAGCCTTCGGCCTCGTTCTCGAATGCGTGCCGTCCGAAGTCGCCCGCACGATCACCGAGGCTCTCTCAATTCCGGTCATTGGCATCGGCGCCGGCCAGCACACCGACGGCCAGGTGCTCGTGTTTCACGACCTCCTCGGGCTCAACCCCGGGTTCAACACCAAGTTCGTGCGCCAGTTTGCCGACGGGAATAAAACCGTGGGCGACGGCCTCGCCGCCTTCGCCGCCGCCGTCGCCGACGGTAGTTTTCCGTCAAAAAAAGAAAGCTACTAACTCCCTCGCCATGCCCGCCACCGCCCGCAAGCCCCGCCTGTTGTTTTTCCTGACCGGCTCGATCTCGTGCTACAAAGCCTGCTTCGCGATCTCGCGACTCGCGCAGGCCGGCATCGAAATCCGCACCGTGGTGACGCCGTCCGCGCTCCAGTTCATCGGCAAGTCCACGCTTGAGGGCCTCACCGGCCAACCGGTGGCCAGCGATATGTGGGAGTTGGGACGGGCGATGGAGCACATCAACCTCGCTCGCTGGGCCGACCTCGCGCTGGTCGCCCCCGCCACGGCCAACACCCTCAACCGCCTCTCCGCCGGCATGGCCGACGACTTGGTCGGCAGCCTGTTTCTGGCTTGGGAAATCCAAAGAAAACCCTGGTGGGTCGCCCCCGCAATGAATGTTGCGATGCTCAACCACCCCATCACGCAGGCTTCCCTGAAAAAACTCTCCGGTCTCGGCGTTCGCGTGCTCCCCACCGGTGAAGGCAACCTCGCCTGCGGTGAGGAAGGTCCGGGCCGCCTGCTCGAACCCGATCAGTTGGTGATGCACGTCCTCGCGGAACTCGGACCCAAGATCGCCTGAATTTCGGACGCTCCGTCCATGCGCATCCTCCTCACTTCCGGCGCGACTCGCGAATACATCGACGCCGTCCGCTTTCTCACCAACGTGAGCACCGGCGGCACCGGCGCAAAAATCGCCGACGCTCTTGCCGCCCGCAGCCACACGGTCACGCTTCTCCGAGGTGAATGCGCCAACGCTCCGGCCACCGTGAGCGACGTACGCACGTTTTCCTCCACCGAAAATCTCCAGACGCAGCTCAAGCAATTGCTCGGCTCCGGCGACTTCGATGCCGTCATCCAGTGTGCCGCTATTTCCGACTACCGCCCCGCTGAACTGCACCACGGCAAAATAACCTCCGACGCCCACGAACTCACGCTACGCCTCGTGCCCACGCCCAAGCTCCTGCCGGCACTCAAACATTACTCGCCCCGCCCGTTGACCGTGATCGGCTTCAAGCTCACTGCCGGAGCCGCCGAGCAGGAACGAACGCTTGCCGTCGCCAGACTTTTCGCCGCCGGTACGGTGGATGCGGCGATCCACAACGACATGGCCGATCTTGCCACCGGCGACGCCCGCCCCTTCCGCGCCTATCTCTCCAACCGCCAGCCCCCCGTCGATCTTGCCGGCCTGCCCGCTCTGGCGGACTGGTTGCACTCCTTTCTTACGCGAACCGGTCTTGCGCCTGCGTCCAAGATTCGTTGATTGTCTCCGTTTACACCCGTGTATCGCACTTTCCTAAAAACCAAGCTGCACCGCGCCACCATCACGGCGGCCGACCCTGATTATGAAGGGTCGGTTACGATCGACCGTGATCTCTGCCGCGCGGCCGGACTGCTGGAGTTTGAGCAGGTGGACCTGCTCGACATCAACAACGGCGCGCGTTTCACGACCTATGTGATCTACGGCGGTCCGGGTGAAATCCAGGTCAACGGCGCAGCCGCCCGCCTTGTGACACCAGGCGACCTCGCCATCATCATCGCCTACTGCCGCCTGCCCGAGGACCAAATTGACGGCCACATGCCCCGCGTCGTCCTGCTCGGCCCCGGCAACAAGGTCATCGGCACGCAGGAACACCCGATGCGCGCGCCCTGAGACGCGTCGGTTTCAAGCCGGTCGTGCGCCAGATCCAACCCTGCTGAAAATCTCGCGGCGGTCGCTGAAATCGCCCAGAGTTCATCAACCCTTTCAGCATGATTCCCTCCGCCGTCTCCAAAACGCTGCAGACATGGAAGCACAATCTGTTCATGCCAGGCGAAAGCATGGCCGCCGATCTGATTCGCCGCGCCCAATCCCGGCAGGAATACCGGATGGCTTGGTGGCGTCTCGTGCTTGCCACGGTGCCGAGCATCGAAGCGACCCTCGACCGCGTAAAAACCGGCGGAGTTTTCGAATATTCGATTATCGCTTATGCGCTGGTCGTCCTGGTCATCGCCAGAAGCCGCGGGCAACATTCCGCATGGCGGTGGGTCTTTGCCGTTGGTGATGTGACCTGCCTCCAATTTTACGCCTTCTCCCACTTTGACGACCGCTCGACGCTGGAGGCGGCCTTCGCCTACGTCGCGACCGCGAACATCGTCATGCTGACCAATTCTCTCCGCCTCTCCCTCCCGCTGCTGTGGACATCGGCGGCGGGCATCCTCGCGGGCTATCTCTGGTTTTTTCAAGCGGGCATGGACGATATGCGAGTCCGCGTGGGCGGCGTGATGCTGCTGCTCATCTGCCTCGTGCTCGCGACCATGATCGTGCGAGGCCAGCTCCGGCTCCTCACCGAGTCGCGGGCGCGCGCCCGGCTCCGGCGCTTTGTCTCGCCCGAGATCGCCGACGAACTGGAGCGCCGCCAGGAAGTCTTCGACCGCCCCACGAGCCGCGAAGTCACCGTGATGTTTGTCGATATCCGTGGATTCACCCCCAACGCGGAGTCAATGTCCCCGGAGGATTCCGTGGCTTTTCTCAACCAGTTTTTCCAGCGCGTCACCGGGGCGGTCTTCGCCCAGCAAGGTACCGTAGACAAATATATCGGCGACTGCGTGATGGCGCTTTTCGGAGCGCCCATACGACAGCGCGATGATGCCACCCGGGCGGTGAACGCCTCGCTGGAAATCGCCCGCTCCATCGCCGCATGGAACGTGGATCGGGTCGCCCGCGGCGAATTTCCCGTGAAGATCGGCATCGGCCTCAACACCTCCCTCGTCGTCGCCGGCGCCGTGGGCACGCCACAAAAGCTGGAATACACCGTGATCGGTGACGGCGTCAACGTCGCCTCCCGCGTCTGCGAACTCACCAAACATCATCCCGCCACCATTCTGCTCACGGAAGCCACCCGCAGCTGCGTGTCCGGCGATTTCCCTTGGCTGGACTTCGGCAACATCACGCTGCGCGGACGCAACACCCCGCTGCGACTCTACGGGCTCAATCCCTGAAGGAGTTTTTTCTTCGCGCATGAGTCGGCACTCTCACGTCATGTCGCCAACGCACGTGATCGGCCGTTTATTCGACTCTGCGAGGGTTCGCCACCCGGATTTACGACTCGCGCCAACAACCACCAAGTCAGACGATGCACTCAGCTGCGATTCTTGCGGTCTTTTATCCTTGGCATTCCCCTTTCTTCCAGCCTCCGGCTCCCCATTGATCTATCATTACCCAATATGAAAAGTCGTGAACGTGTGGCTCGGGCGATCAATCACGATTACCCTGACCGTCCGCCGATATCGCATGCGATCCTGCCGTCGGCGATTCTCAAGCATGGCCAAGCGCTGCAAGACATCCTCAAAGATGTTCATGAAGACTTCGGCTGGGATTTCCTGCCCGACGTCAAACCCGAGAACTATCCCCCCTACTATCGGAAGGGCCGGGGCTATGATGGGTTTGGCACGCTCTGGGAATCCTCGGCGGACGGCGAATACGGGATGCCGGTCGAGCTGCCGCTCGCGGATTGGGCAAACTACGCAACCTATCGCTGGCCCGACTTCAAGGTGAAGCCGACAACCGCCAGAATATATTCCGGCCACATGGCGGGCCGGAACGACGACTACTACGCACGGGGAGCCTGGATCCAGTATTTTGAGGCATTGCAGCAACTCTGCGGTTTCGAGAATCTGCTTGCGGATATCGCAGGCGGGGAACCGATGGCATTTCGGCTGCTGGATGACATGCTGCAGTTCAATCTTAAACTGTTGGATAAGTGGCTCGCCTATGACTACCAAGGACTGCATTTCGCAGATGACTGGGGCACGCAACAGGGCCTGATTATCTCGCCGGAAATGTGGCGGACCTATTTCAAGCCGGCCTACAAGGCGATGTTCGACAAGGTCATTGCCGCCGGAGTGGATGTGCATTTCCATTCCGACGGCATGATCATTGAGATCATCCCGGACCTGATCGATCTGGGCGTGAAGGTGATCAACTGCCAGAGCAATATCATGGGCAACGAAACGATTGGAAAACGCTTCGGCGACCGATTGTGTTTCCGAACCGATCTGGATCGTCAAAAAGTCCTTACCTTCGGCACCCCTGCAGACGTCAAAGCTCATATTCACGCCTTGTTTCATGCGTTAGGCTCCGAAAAAGGCGGGGTCATCGCCTGCGGCGAGGTAGGCAGTGACACGCCTATCGACAACATCAAGGCGATGTATGAGACCTTTATGACCTTCCGTTTCTGATCCGGCGTGACACAAGTCGGTTGAAAAATAAACCAGCCTCGCGGCAAACCTCGCGGCTGGTTATTTGAAACACGCTAATATTTTTACGATTGATGGTCGACGCCTGTCGCCTGTATTGGTCAAGAGGCGCTTACGCTTATGGACGCTTCTTCCAACGCCGCAGCCAAAGCAATCCCTCCCCGGAAATTGTTTCGGGCGTGGATACGGGTCGCCAGCGTCAGCCTCACTGTCCTCGTCCTCGCCTTCCTCGCGCTGTTGTGGCCCGGCTGGCCACTGCATCCTCTGGCTTCTCTCGTTTCATGGCGTGCGCGAACGCAAGGGATGGAATTGCACATCCGTTCGCCTTGGCTGCATCTCCAAACGGACCTCACGCTTTGCGTGGAAGCGGCAGGCATCCGTCTCGGCGATCAGAACAACCCCAACGCGCTCGCCTTGGATAATCTCGCCGTACGGTGGCAACTGAGCGATCTCGCACATGCCCACTGGGCGCCGGAATCCATCCGGCTCGCTGAAGCAACCGGCACTCTCGTCGCCGCGACCGGAGGCGGCCTGCGCTTCGTGAAATTTCCTGTCACGACAGAGACTGCGCCGGCAGCCGCCTTCACGCCCGCCAATCTCCCTGTCGGTGCCTTGCCCCGAACAGGCCACGATATCAACCTGAGCATCTCACGCACTCGACTGGTCCTGCCCGCCAACCTGCCAGTCGGCAAAGTGACCACGGGACCGGTTGTGCTCACCTTGGGCCAATTCCGAACCGGATACCTGGACATTGCCGGCTCGCTTGAACTGAAGGTGGACGATCGCCCCGGCTCCGTGCAATTCGAAGGGCAACTCGCCCTCGTGCACGACTGGCTCGGCCAGTTTAAGTCCGACTTCAACGCGGCTCCCAACGGAACGACCGCCGCCACACACATCACCTTCTCCGCCAGCCGCCCCGACGCGACCCAGGCCGCCACTATTTCGCTCCGCATCAACGACTGCGTCCCCGGCGAGTGGCTGGCACTGCTTGGACGCGCCGATTTACCCAAAATCACCGGCCGCTTCGACGCGGAGTTCGAGGCGCAAGGCGACCCCGTTCGCCGCCATCTCGACGCCGCCTCCGTCCGCATCGACATCGGCGCCTTCACCCTCGCCCAACCTTCGCTGCTCACCCGCCCGCTCACCCTGACACCGTTCCGGCTCGCACTGAAAATCGAGGATAACGGCAACCACGGAACCCTTGAGCCTTTTGCCACTCAAACCGGCCCCCTTGCGGTGAGTTGTTCTGGCATAACCTGGGAATCCAAGGGCACCACCGTCTCTGGAAACGGCCGACTTCAACTGGGATCCGTGCCTCTGACAGCGCTGCTCGAATGGCTGCCTCCCACCTTGCGCGCCAAACTTCCGCTTACTGCAGCGGAAGCCTCTGAAATCGGTCTGGCCGCGACCACCATGACACTCGACGCCACCGGTGAGCGCACCGCCACCCCTCCCCATCTTCACGTATCGATCCGCACCGGCCTCACACTCAATCAGGAACTGGTTGCCATCGAGGCCGAAAGCCGTTTCGACCCCGCAACACGACAGATTGACCTGCAGGTAGTGTTGCCTGATTTCATCCAAGCTCGCTGGCAGCTGGCGCTCCTGCGCCGCTTCCCCGTCCCCGAGTTATCCGCTCCGCTTCGGGCGGAGTTCGACCTAAGCGGCCACTGGCCATCCACGCTCGACGATGCCCGCTGGCGAATCGTTGCCGGGCAAGGTCACGTTATTCCCAAAGGACCCAGCCTCCGCTGGCTCGCCGAGCCGTTCCCCATCACCTCGTTCGCCCTCTCCGGCCGTCTTAATAACGACCAAAAAAAACTGACGATTGATCAACTCGACCTTGTGAGCGGTCGCGCGCACCTCGCCTTTGAACGCACCGAACTCCAGTCCCCCCAGGCGTTGACCACCATGAGCGGATCAGCAGCAGCCAATGCCCGCTTCGCGCTCAAACTCGAACACTGGTATGCGGCCGATTTCATTCCCCTGCTCGGTCTTGAGCTTCAGTCAATGGTCGCCCCAGCGGCCGCCGACCTCGCGCAGATCGGACTGGAAAAACTTGAAACCAGTGCGGAACTTAACTTTGCCCGCCTGCCTTGGATCGACCCCACCCTCACCACGCTCAGCGGCACGCAGACCGCGATCTTTCGCGTCGGAGAAGAACGCCTGCCTGTGGATACCGTGTGGACATTCGACCCTGCCTCGCGACGCATCGCCGCAACTCTCCATCTCGAAGGTCTCAGACCGGACCGTCTGCACCTCGCTTCGCTGAAAAACCTCCCACTCCCGCCTGACGCCCTCGATCTCGCCTTCTCGGTAAACTTGGAAGTATCCGCCAACCCTTACGCAAAAAGCATCGACCTCATGGATCTGAAGGCCGACCTCCGCCTCCAAGCGGACGATGGCCGCATCAAAGCCAACCCTTTCTTGGCCTCCGACCTTCCCGTCAAGCACCTAGCCATGGCCGCATCGGCAAGGATCCTGCCGCTCCGGCTCGACCACTTGAAAGCCGAAGCCGACTTCGACGGCCCAACCCTGCTCATCGATGATGCCAGTCTGGACTTCGGCGAAACAGGACGAGGCGGGCTTCGTATGTCCCTGCGTGAACTTCCACTCGACTGGGCCTTGGCCCGCGTGCCCGCCACATGGAAACCCGCGCTGCTCAAAGATGCCGAAGTGCGCGGACGTCTGTCAAAGTTTGATCTTAGCGCCGAGTTCCCTTCTCCAACCAAGACGACAGTCTTTCCATTGCCCACCGCCCTCACTCTCGCCGTCGATCTTCGCAATTTAAGCCTGCGTGTGGCTGACCGCCCCGAACTCACGCTGCCACATCTCGATCTCTCCGGTGATCTTAATCATTTCGACCTGCACATCGACCGTGCTTCAACCGACGGCCTTTGCCTTGTCAATTTCACCGCCACCGTCGCCACCCCGTTGACCCTCGCCCGCCAAGCCAAAGCGACCGGCACCGTGGAATCCGATCTCGCCCGCCTGCCCGCCCTGCTCGCCGCCGCCAAACCTTGGGTGACGTTGCCTCCCGGCGTTGATCTCAACGGTCTTGCCGGACAAGCCACCCTTGAGTTCACCGCCTCCTCCCCGCTCGACCCGGCCAAAATTTCCGCGGACTTGCGCGCCACGGCCAAGGTGGCCGCCCGTCAAGTCATATTGCCCATGCTGCCCGTCGCGGTCCGCATCGGTCCCTCTGCCTTCGCACTCACGGCGGATGTCACCGGACAGAGCATAACCGGTACGGTTGCCTGGCTGCCGTCCTCCTTTGCCGTCGCCCTGTGGATCACCGGCGCACCCACCCTCAACGCCACCTTCGACGCCACCTTGCAGGCCATCAATTTTCATCCACAGATCGGCCTCGCGGCCACGGTCATCAACTTGCCGCAATTATGCTGGTATAAATCCGTGGGCCTGCCCGCAAAAATCCTGACGGATGCGCGCCTCACCCTGCGCACGCCAACCACCCCCGGCCACATCACCGCCACCATCGAAACCGAAGGTCTGGTCATCTCGCCACTGCGCTCCCGCGCCGAAATCGATCTCAGCGACGACCGACATCCGCCTCTCAACCTGCTGTCTGGCGTCGCCAGCCTTCAACTACGCGATGCCAAGGTCGGCCTGAGTTCCATCGATCTCGACGCCACGCGCAATCCCGACGGCGCCACCTTGCTCCAGCTGCGCTCCCCTCTGATCGACCTCGCCGCGTGGATCAACCAGTTTTCGCCCGCCATCACCGCTTGGAACAAGGCCCAAGTGCCACCGACCGCCGCCGGCCCTGCGGTTGTCGCCGCCAAACCCGCGCCCGCGCCGCCAACACCACCAGCAACCGCCGCCATCCCAATTCTCAATCTGCCCGCAATAAACCTGCAGGCTGACATTGCCCGCGTCTCCATCACCCCGAGCAGCCAGCTCACGAACGTGACGCTCGTCGCCGCGCTGCGGGAAGGGCTTCCCGCCAGCCTAAAGTTCGCCGCCAGCGCTGGCGACAAAACCAGCATCGCCGTGCAACTCGACCCTGCCGCCGGCCGCCAGCCTTGGCAGTGTTCGCTCATCGATATCGGTGGCTGGCTCCGCACGGCTGCCACGCCACTGACCTTGCTGACCGACAGCCCCGTCCCTCCTAACTCCCCGCTGGAAACCCTGCGCTCCCTGCCTGCCACTTTCGTCAGCGGCGATATCACGTTTCAAGGAACCGTAGACTGGCGTGATCTCAAAAACACAATCGATGGCGGCTTGCACATCGACCACTTGGAATTGAATCAGGAAATAAAATTCCTCAGCCGTATCGCCGCACTCGTCAAAAAACGCGTGATCCTGCACGTGCCGTTCAAGGTGTTTGACGTTTCCGCCTTCACCGCCTCGCCCACTCTCGTCTCTTTCAATAAAATGCGCGTGGAAGGCCCGCTCACCCTGACCGCCGAACACCTCAACCTCGATCTCAACAGCAAGGAAATCGACATGCGAGGCAAGGTTCTCGGCATTAGCTTCGATGTCGCCGGCCCGATCTCGGATCCAAGCTTTTATCTCACGGAGAAAAACCTGCTGATCAAAGCCCTGGGCACCCCGCAGGACGACTTCGACTTCTGACCGCCAGTGCGGCCCAACGGCTTTCACTGATAAAACGACGGCCGTGCCGATACAGATTATCGCAGCCACAGCCAAAGTGCCAAATAGTGCTCGGATATTTCCCATAATCTTCCGCGATGTCGGTTGGCGTTCCGGGGAGAGCGGTTGCATGCCCGCGGCAATCTCTTCAAGGTTCCGGCTCCAGTGTCGCCGGATCTCCATTTCTTTGCATCCATGCAACCACCTCCCCATGCGCACGCGACCCCTGTCGCCTACGACAACCGAGCCATTCTCATCAATGGTCGCCGTGAATTGCTCGTCTGCGGCGAAATCCACTACGCTCGCGTTCCCGAGCAGGAATGGGCGCGGATTCTCGATTCCACCAAGGCGGCAGGCATCAATTGCATCGCGAGCTACGTCTTTTGGAACTGGCACGAACCACACCGCGGCTGCTTTGATTTCTCCGGTCAGCACGACATCTCGCGCTTTCTCACGCTCTGCGAAGAACGCGGACTTTACGTGCTGCTTCGGGCGGGGCCCTACTGTTGCGCGGAGTGGAACTACGGCGGCTTCCCTGCTTGGTTGCGCGACGAACCGGGCATTGAGTTTCGCACCTTCAACCAGCCGTATCTCGACCGCACCGAAAACTACATGCGGCATCTCTTCACCGAGATCACCCCGCACCTCGCGACGCGCGGCGGCGCGATCATCCTCGTTCAATTGGAAAATGAATATGCCAATATCGCAAAACGCTACAAGGAGGACGGCAACCGTTATCTGGCGTGGATGCTTGACCTCGGACGGCGCGCCGGCATCGACGTGCCCGTGGTGATGTGCGAAGGAGGAGCACCCGGCTCGATCGAGGCGTTGAATGGGTTTTCGATCAGCGACAAACGCATCGACGATTTCCTAGAGCGTTGCCCGGAACAGCCGCTTATCTGGACGGAGCTCTGGACCGGCTGGTATGACACTTGGGGTTACGAGCGCCACGTCCGCAGCACCGGCAACCTCTGCTATCATCTCCTGCGCTTCATCGCCGCCGGCGGAACTGCGTGGAACTACTACATGTGGCACGGGGGAACCCAGCTCGGCCGCACGAGCATGTATTTACAGGTGAGCACCTATGACTTCGGAAGTCCTCTTGATGAAGCCGGACGCCTTACGCCGAAAGGTCATCACCTAAGCCTGCTCCACGAGCTGCTGATTTCGCGCAAGGATTTGTTGCTCGACGGTCAGATCAAAATCGGACCGTGCCGGACCGTTTGGAAAAAAGGTCGCCGGAAGCTTGTTCTCGACTGGAGTCCGGAGAGCCGCCACGCCTCGCTCTCCGATGAAACCGACCGTGTGCTCTTCGCGTCGGAACCGGTGCCAGCCGAAAAATCAGCCTTCAAAATTCCATCTTGGCGCACGCTGTCATCGCTCGATTCATGGACGTGGCAACCCGAGCCGTTGCCATCCGAACGCAACGACACGCCAGTTCGCGCCAAGTCACCGATCGAGCAACTCCTGCTGACGAAGGACGAAACGGATTACTGCTGGTATTCGCACACCCTCACGCAGGCCAGAGCCGGCACGCACGAACTTCACCTGCCTCGCTGCGGCGATTTTCTGCGCGTTTTCATGAACGGAAAACCCGTCGCTCAAACTCCACTGCCCATCAGGGAATGTCGGGGAGCCACCCTGCCGCACCCCGTTGTCGCAGCACCCTCCGTATCCGACGTCAACGTCCTCGAAACCACCGAATCCCACTACGGTTTTACCTGCCGCATTCTACTGGCCGCCGGCCGCAATCGCATCGACATCCTCTGCGGCGCGCTGGGCTTGATCAAAGGGGATTGGATGGTCTCCGGCCCCATGACCACCGAACGCAAAGGCATCTGGGACGAGGTTTATCTTGATGGCGTTGCGCTGCACGGCTGGGAAATGCGCCCCGGCTTGCTTGGTGAAAAGCAGAGTCTGTTCTCCGTGCCTCATTCGCGCACAAAAACTCGACGCGGCAAACACCTCGGCTGGTGGCGCGCGAATTTCGACCTCGCGCCGCGCATGTTGTCCGATCGCCATGATTTCCGCGCCGATCTGGCAGGCTGGGACAAGGGACTTCTTTATCTCAACGGACGCCTGCTCAGCCGTTATTGGCTGGTGGAAGGCCATGGCTACGGTGGTGACGAGGGATGGCACGAAGCCAAAGAAAACGGCATGTCGCTCATCGGCAGAGGCGAGCCCACCCAACGTTTCTATCGCCTGCCAACCTCTTGGTTGCAGACGCATAACACGCTGGTCCTTTTCGAAGAAGGCGCGTCCCCTGCTCGGGCGACCGTTCGTCTAAAACTGCGTTCCTTCCCTGTCGCGACCCGCCCGCTGCATCCATGCTGAGAACATCTCAAATCCAGATCCGCGATCCTTTCGTCGTGCCGTTTGACGGAAAGTATTACTTGTTCGGAACCACGGGCGTGTCGTTCTGGAAAAGCCAAGCCGAAGGCTTCGATCCGTCAACGGAAGGTTTCGATGCGTTTAGCAGCCGTGATCTTGAGCATTGGGAAGGGCCTTTCCGGGTCTTCTCCACCCCGCCCGAATTCTGGGCCGATCAAAATTACTGGTCCCCGGAAGTGCATGCCCATGCGGGTCGCTGGTTCATGCTGGCCAGCTTTAAAGCTTCGACCGGTTGCCGAGGCACTCAGGTATTGGTGTCCGACCATCTGCTCGGCCCTTACCGGCCTCACAGCGACGGCCCGGTCACACCTACGGCTTGGGAGAGTTTAGACGGCACCTTGTTCTTCGATGAAAGCCGCCGCCCGTGGCTGGTCTTCTGCCACGAGTGGATTCAAGTGCATGACGGCGAAATCTGCGCGCTTCCGTTGAGCGCCGACCTGCGCCGCGCCACGGGAAATCCGGTGGTCTTGTTCCGCGCTTCGGAAGCCCCCTGGACCGTGGCCAACCCGAATTCTCAAGATCGTGTAACAGATGGTCCGTGGCTGCATCGCACCACTACCGGCACCCTCCTCATGCTCTGGTCGTCGGTGGGCAGCGACGGCTACGCAGTCGGTTGCGCCCACTCCGCTTCAGGCCGGCTCGCAGGTCCATGGTTGCAAAAATCCGTCCCGCTCTACGACCGGGACGGTGGACACGGCATGCTCTTCAAGACATTCGAAGGCGAACTGTGCTTGGCAATCCACGCCCCCAATAAACTCATGGCGGAACGGCCTCTGTTTCTCGCCGTCCACGAGCAAGGCGACCGACTGATTATTGCTCCTTCGACCATCTGATCCCCTCATGATACCCAAGTATCACCATCCCCGTGGCCGTGATCGTGGCAGGCGGAGCTCAAATCTCGGCGGCATCATGACGTAAAAGATCGCCCTCAACGGGTGCGCCATCCCAGCGACGTAAGCTTTCCCCGCAGCCCCTTTAATCAACGCTTGCCAATCAATTTTCCAGAGCATCAGGTTGCAGCCCCGTCTCGATTAACCTGCATCCTTCGCCCGAATGGCCGGCCGCCTCTCCCAGCTACTCGACCCATCCCGTATCGCGCTGAAAGTGCAAAGCACCCAGCAGGAGGTCGCCCTAAACGAAATCGCCCTCCTCCTCGAGGGACATCCAGACGTGACGGATTTCCGGGGATTCTACGCCGAATTACTCGCCCGCGAACGCCTCGACACGACCTGCCTCGGCAACGAGATCGCCCTTCCCCACTCCCGCACCGAACACGTTAAAAAAATCGTCATGGCCGTGGGTCGCAGTTCCACTGGTATCCACTTTGAAAACGGCAACCAAATCGTGAAGCTCATGTTCGTGCTCGGCACGCCCATGTCGAATCCGGGCGACTACCTCCAGATCATCAGCGCGCTCTGCAGGATTTTCAAGGATCCCGCCAATCATGCGGCGCTCATGCAGGCCACCACCCCAGAGCAATTCATTCAGACGATCGTCACGGCCGAGGAAAAGCTCCCGGCCCGGTAAACCGCCCGTCGTTTGCACAGCCGGATCTTGGCAAACACGGACGAGCCTCGAAGGCTGCCACCCGCGCTTCGTGTGTGATAAAATGGCCTCGTTTCGTTTTGCCGCTTGCCATCAGTTCCCTGTGATTACGAACATGGCGCCGCGTGTATTGGATCAGTAAAATCATCCACTCATTTCGGAGGTTCCGGCGACGGACATTGCTGCTGCTGGCTGGACTTGGTCCTGGGATCATTACGATGATCGCGGACAATGATGCCGGTGGAATTTCCACCTACGCACAGACCGGATGTTTGCGTTAAAACGGTGTATCAACACATATTTAAATTGAATGGTTGAATGCGTGTTTGCAGGTTTTACGAGCGTGCAATTCGATACCACCCGGTTTACTTCGCAGGAGAGCGACATTTTCCAGACATTTGGGAGTGCAGCCAGTGGGCACACGTCGGAATCCGCCGCCGCGCAGTTCAAGGCCTCCGGCCCCAACAGCGTTGCGACAGGCAACCGGCATTCATGGGTTTTTGATTTGCTGCAACGCTGCCGTAACCCGCTCGTCATCCAACTGCTGATCATCGCAACGGTTTCCTATATCATGGACGACCTGCGCTCGACCGTGGTGGTCGGCGGCATGGTGTTCCTGAGCGTCGTGCTGTCATATGTGCAGGAGACCCGTTCCTCGCGCGCCGTCGATAAGCTTCAGAAACTCGTCAAGACCACCGTCACCGCCCTGCGCGACGGCAAGGAAACCGATGTGCCCCTCGAAGAAATCGTGCCCGGAGACATCGTCATTCTCGCGGCCGGCAGCCTTATCCCCGCCGATCTGCGGGTGATCACAGCCAAGGATTTTTTTGTCACCCAGTCCGCGCTCACCGGCGAATCAATGCCGGTCGAGAAAAACGCCGACGCGAACCAACCTGCGGGTCGTGGCCCGTTCGAGCTGACGAACGCCTGCTTCATGGGCACCAACGTGCTCAGCGGCTCCGCCCGCGGCGTCGTGCTGGCCACCGGCAGCCGCACCTATTTCGGAGAGTTGGCGCAAAAACTCCTGGGCAAGCGCGAGGCCACGAGCTTCGACACCGGCGTCAAGGATTTCACCTGGCTGATGATCCGGCTCATGATCGTGATGGTCTCGATCACGTTCCTAATCGTAGGCCTCACGAAGGGAAACTGGGCCGAGGCGTTGTTGTTTGGACTCTCCGTGGCGGTCGGTCTTACGCCCGAAATGCTCCCGATGATCATCACCGTGTGCCTTTCCAAAGGCGCGCTGATGATGGCCCGTAAAAAGGTCATCGTTAAGCACCTTCATGCGATCCAGAACTTTGGCGCGATGGACGTGCTTTGCACCGACAAGACCGGCACGCTCACCCAGGATCATGTCGTGCTCGAACGCTACGTGGACGTAACCAACCGCCAGAGCGAGGACGTGTTGCGCTACGCCTACATGAACAGCTTCTACCAGACGGGACTGCGCAACCTGCTCGACCGCGCGATCCTCGCGCATACCGACCTGGACGTGGAGCGCGACTGCAAAAAGGTCGATGAAATCCCCTTCGACTTCAAGCGGCGCCGCATGTCCGTCGTCATCGACCACGAGGACCGGCATGTGCTTATTTGCAAAGGCGCGGTTGAGGAGATTATCGGGGCCTGTGACAATTACCAGGTGGATGAGGACATCAACCCGCTGATCAAGTTGATCCGTGACGACGTGATGGACGAATATCGCAATCTCAGCGCCGACGGCTACCGCGTTCTGGCCATCGCCTACCGCGAGTTCGACCGCGCCAAACAAACGTTTTCAGTGGTCGACGAGGCCCAGCTTACGCTCCTTGGCTACATCGCGTTTTTTGACCCGGCCAAAGACACCTCCGCGCGCGCCATCGACGCGCTTACCCGCTCCGGCGTCACGGTGAAAATACTCACTGGCGACAACGAACTCGTGACCCGCAAGGTCTGCAACGATGTGTCCATGACCATCACGAAAGTGGTCACCGGCCCGCAACTCGCCGCGCTCGATGACGCCGCTTTCGCCCGCGAAGTCGAGGAGGCCAACGTTCTCGCGCGACTCACCCCGGACCAGAAGGAAAAAGTCATCAAGACGCTACGCGCCCAAGGCCATGTCGTAGGCTTCATGGGCGACGGCATCAACGATGTGCTGGCGATGAAGGCCGCCGATGTCGGCATCTCCGTCGATACCGCCGTCGATGTCGCCAAGGAATCCGCCGACATCATTCTGCTAGAAAAAAGCCTGCTCGTGCTCGAGGACGGCATCATGGAAGGCCGCAAGGTTTTCGGGAATATCACGAAATACATAAAGATGGGCGCCAGTTCCAACTTCGGCAACATGTTCAGCGTCGTCGGCGGCGCGTATTTCCTCCCGTTTCTGCCGATGGCGCCGATCCAGGTACTCGTCAATAATCTCCTCTACGACTTTTCCCAGCTCGGCATCCCGCTGGACCACGTCGATGAGGAATACCTCTCAAAGCCGCGACGGTGGAACATCAAAAGCATTCGTAATTTCATGGTGTTCATCGGGCCGATCAGCTCGATCTTCGACTATGCGACATTTTTCCTGATGCTCTACTTTTTCGGTTGCGCGGCGTTTGGCGCGACCGGCACGACCGATGCGGCCAAGACGCATTTCGAGCAACTTTTCCACACGGGCTGGTTTGTCGAATCCCTGCTCACCCAGACGCTCATCGTGCATATCATCCGCACGCAACGAATCCCGTTCATTCAGAGCTGCGCGAGCAAGACGATGACATTCACCACGGTCTCCGTCATGGCCATCGGCTGCTGGTTGCCGTTTTCGCCGTTGGCGGGTTTCATCGGCCTCACGCCTTTGCCGCCCGTTTTCTTCCTTTGGATGGTGGGATTCCTGCTCGCCTATAGCGTGCTCACTCACATGGTGAAAATGTGGTTCGCCCGCCGCTTCGGGCTCGACTAATTATGCGCAGCATCCTCACCGCTCTCCAAGAAGGCAGGCTCTTTGAATTGCCCGATGCCGGCAAGGCGCGCGCGCTGGAATTCCTCGCCCGCATCCTCGACGCCAATCCCGACATCGAAGTCGGCACCGACACGATCGAAGAAATCCAAAAGCGCGAACTCGAATGCAACACGGGCATCGGCATGGGTGTTGGCGTGCCCCATATCCGTTCCCGTCGCGAGGAAGGGGATCTGTTCTGCGCGGTGGGTTGGTCTCCTGCCGGCATCGACTATGGGGCCGTCGACAACCAACTCGTCCACCTGGTGGTGATGTATTACGTGCCGGGGGCGCAGAAGAATGTTTACCTCAAGGAAGTTTCCACGCTCGTCAAGGCGATCAAGAAGACCGGGAGTATCACCCCTCTCGCGCAAGCGGTCGATCTGAACGCCGTCCGCAATCAGCTCCTCGACTGGGTCAGTTCCGCCATGGGCGATGCCGGTCCGGAATCCATCGCCCGGATGATCAAACTCGACGTCCGGCACACCCAGGCAGTCCCCGCCGGGCCTATTCCGCCAACCGTTCAACCTGTCTCCACCACTGCGCGGCCCGATTCCAAGGTGCTTGCTTTTCAGATTCTCGTTTCCGGTCCGGCCTCGGTCATGGTGCTCGCTCCAGATGCCGATTTCGTGGCGGCGAGCGAACAGGACGTCAACCTCGAGGCGCGTCTCCCGACGGAAACTTCGTTTACGCTTGGAGGGCGACGGGTCTTCGTGACGAGTTCCTCCGCTTGCGCCGGGAAGCGCACGCTCTACCAGTGTATCGCACTTCCAGTAGGCACGTAACTGCCGGGAATTACAGACAACGATCATGGCTGTCTGATCTGTCACGTTGGGCAATATATAATGCAACCGACCCGAAAACCAACAACTGGTGAATATGGTGTTATAGCGGTGATATTGATCGTGGCCACCATTGGATTTGGGCTGGTTTATTGCTCAAGATACAAGGCTGCTAGATGCTAGTTTCATATCTTCTTTATAAGACGATCAAAGGGGGCCGCAGGGCGCGTTATATCAATAATAGCAATCGGACTCCCCCTTGCACCGACTTTTTTGCCGAGTGCGTATGGAAGCCTGACCAAGGGAATCCTTCTCTCCCCACCGCACCAAACACCAAAAAGGTGAACCTTTTGACACAATCCAATCGACACGCCTTCTCATGGAAGCACCGGAGCACGCCCGCGGCCCGCCCATCGACTTTCGCCAGTACCGGATCCGGCCGGTAGCCGAGCGCGGCGGTGGATTTCCGGATGCGCGCACGGATGACCGGTGCGATGTTCGGATCGTCGCGCAACGCATACGACACCGCCGTTCGGGAAACGCCCGCGTGCCGGGCGAAGTCTGCAAGGGTGACGCGGGACGAGTTCATCTGAACGATTCCGAAAAACCTCCGTTGCGCCGGCTGTCACGCCGCGAGTAATCTCTCCCCCGTCCCTTAAACTTCCCCCCTTCAACTTTCAAACTGCGCAGCCATGTCCACGCCCTACTATTTCAAGCCAGTCGCCAACATCGGTCCCGACCATCCCGTCCTCACCTGCGATCTTTGCATCTACAACGCCAATGCCGCCGGCGTCACCGCCGCCATCCAAGGTGTGCGCCAGGGACTCAGCGTGCTGCTTTTCAACCCCGGTTGGCATATCGGCGGCCTGACCTCCGGCGGACTCGGTTTCACCGACTTCGGCAACAAGGCCGCCATCGGCGGCATAGCCCTTGAATTCTACAAGCGCCTCGGCGCGCATTACGGTGTCGAGGCCGAATGGCGCTTCGAGCCGCACGTCACCGAAAAAGTGCTCACCGACTGGCTCCGCGAGATTGGCGTGACCGTCCACCACGGCCATTACCTTGAAAAGGCCGCCGTTCACGACGGCCGCATCACCGAGATCACCTTCACCCACGGTGCCCGCGCCCGCGCCACCTGCTTCATCGACGCCTCCTACGAGGGCGACCTCCTCGCCGCCGCCGGTGCCAGTTACACCGTAGGCCGCGAAGGCAACTCCACCTACGGCGAGACCCTCAACGGCCAGCAGGTACGCCATTCCCATCAGTTCGACTATCCGGTCGATCCTTACGTGCGCACAGGCGATCCCGCCAGCGGCCTGCTTCCCGGCATCGAGCCCGGTGTCCCCGAGACCGGTGTCGGTGACCACCGTGTGCAAGCCTACAATTTCCGCGTCTGCATGACGCAGAATGAGGACATCCGCGTTCCCTTTCCAAAGCCCGCCGTCTACGACCGCGCCCGCTACGAACTCCTCGCCCGCTACCTCGCCGCCGGCTGGAACCAAACGTTTCATAAGTTCGACGCCATCCGCGGACTAAAAACCGACACCAACAATCACGGTGCCACATCCAGTGACTTCATTGGCGAAAACTACGCCTGGCCCGCCGCCAGCCACGCCGAGCGCGAAAAAATCTTCCAAGCCCACGTCAACTACCACCAGGGCCTCTGGTGGTTCTACCGCACCGATCCCTCCGTGCCAGCCGACGTGCAGGCCAAGGTCAACACGTGGGGCCTCGCCGGCGACGAGTTCACCGACACCGGCCACTGGCCGCACCAGCTTTACGTGCGCGAGGCTCGCCGCCTCATCGGCGGCTTCGTCATGACGGAGCAGCATTGCCTCTCAAAGACCCTCGTCGAAGACGTGATCGGCCTCGCCGCCTACACGATGGATTCGCACAACTGCCGCCGTTTTGTGAAGGATGGCCGCGTGTGGAACGAAGGCGACGTGCAGGTCGAACTGCCAAAACCCTACGGCATCAGCTACCGCACCCTCGTGCCGAAACGCGGCGAGGTCACCAACCTGCTCGTGCCGGTGTGCCTCTCCGCCTCGCACATCGCCTACGGAAGCATCCGCATGGAACCCGTTTTCATGGTGCTCGCCCAAGCCGCCGCCACCGCCGCCGCACTCGCGATCAAGGGCAAGCTCGCCGTGCAGAATGTGCCTTACGCAGACCTGCGTCGCCAGCTCGAAACCGACCGGCAGATCCTCGTCTGGAACGATGGACTGCCCCACGGCCATGGCAACGATTCCAGCCCCATCGGTCGCTGACCGCCTCTGCAAAAGGTGGGACGATTCATCCCGATGCGACGCGCTCTGATTTTTGATTTCGACGGCCTGCTGGTGGACACCGAGACGGTGCTCATCGACGCTTGGGTGCAGATGCACAAAGACGACGGCCTGGCCTGCGACCGCGGCACACTCCACTACATCGTCGGTCATACCGGCATCGAACACGACTACTGGGCCGCCTATGCGCCGGAGATCGACCGACGGGGGCTCGAAAGTCGTTACCGCGACACCGCGCGCAAACTCACCCTCGCGGCCCCGCCTCTCCCCGGCGCTCTCGCGCTCCTCAAAGCCGCACGCGCCGCCAACCTGAAGATCGGCATCGCCTCCAACTCCAGCCACGCCCACGTCGAGGGACACCTCGAGCATCGCGGTATGCGCGGGTATTTCGACTTTATCACCTGCCGCGAGGATGTCGCCGTCGGCAAGCCAGGGCCCGACGTTTATCTCGCCGCGTTGCGCGGCTTGGGTATCGAGGCGAGCGAGGCGGTTGCCTTCGAGGATTCGGTGCCTGGTCATGTGGCCGCGCACCGCGCCGGCCTGCGCGTCGTCGTAGCCCCCAACCCTTCGACCGCCCATTTCAAGTTTCCTCACGCCCATTGGCAGGTGGCCTCGCTGACCGAAGTCACCCTGGCGGAACTTGAAAAACGCTGCGGTTGATCAGAATAACCGGTCCTGCCGCAACGCATCGCGCTTATCCCCGTCGAGCGTGCTCATCGTAATCAGCCAAGGGAGAGACTGTCCCGCAAGCGACGGCTCCATCGCGAGCCGCCGCAACAAAAGCGCACCCGCCAGCGCGTCGTAAAGCGCCGCGTGATACCGCCGCCGCTCCGCCGGACAATGCTGTTCCGCCAACGTATCCAGCTCCGGTTGCAACGCGAATGCCGCCACCAAATCGCCCAGCTTCGCCGAAGTCAGCGATGGATAGAGCTGCGGATAGAGCCGCCCCGTGTCGATCCACGGCCCCCAGTCCGTCAACGTGCCGCCGGGCCGTGCGAAGTCCGCCGAGGTGCGCGGATACGGCCACACGGATTTGATCAACGCATTCTCCGCGCTCGCAAAGTGCGCCGCCAGCGGCCCCGTCTCACGCCAGCTGGCGAACTGTTCGAAATCGTCGCCAAACGGCGCATGCGCCACCACCGCCGCCGCATCCAGCCCGTGCACCGCCACATCCTCGGCCCGAACCCGGCCGGTCGCCCGACAGAGCCGCGTGTGCGTTTCCAAAATCTCCGTCCCTCGCACCGACACCACCCCGTATTCGAGGATGCCGGATGCGACGCTCCCTTCGAAATCTACAAAATGAATGATCTGCTTGGTCCAGGACATGATTCAGCGACAGAGTGAACAAAATTAACGGAATGGGCTTCCATCCTATTCTGTGTTTTCTGTTGATTCTCCTCCATGAGCCCAGACGCCTACCGCAGCTTCCTGACCGAGCTCGCCGAAAAAAGCGGCGACTTCCTCCTGCCCTTTTTCACCGACCCAACACTCAAGGTTGAAACAAAATCCGACGGCTCCCCCGTCACCGCCGCCGACCGTGGCGCGGAGCAACTCATGCGCGACCTCATCGCCGCCCGCTTTCCTAGCCACGGTGTGATCGGCGAGGAGTTCCCCGCCAAAAATGCCGATGCCGAGTGGGTGTGGATACTCGACCCGATCGACGGCACCAAGGCCTTCATCACCGGCGTGCCGCTCTGGGGCACGCTCATCGCGCTCCTCCATCACGGCAAGCCCATGCTCGGCGCGATCCACCAACCGGTGCTGCGCCAGCTCATGATCGGCGACGGCAAGGTCACCACGCTCAACGGCGCCGCCGTGCGTGTGCGCCCTTGCGCCACCATCGAAGCCGCCACTTTTCTGACGAGCGACCCGCTCAACCCGGCCCAATATCAAAACGGCGCCGCCTACGCGGCGCTCACGGCCAGCGCCCGCCTTGTTCGCACATGGGGCGATTGCTACGGCTACCTGCTGCTCGCCAGCGGCCGGGCAGACGTGATGTGCGACCCGATCATGAACCCGTGGGACATCGCCGCGCTCGTTCCCATCGTGCGCGGCGCAGGCGGCGTCATCACCGACTGGCAGGGCGGCGATCCGATAAGCGGCCGGTCCATCGTCGCCGCCGTCCCCGGCCTGCACGCGCAGGTGATCACCGCGCTCAATCCCTGAAGCCTCACGGCGCAGGCTTGGCGGGGGCCTGCGCCACGACTTGCTGCTTGGCAAAATCGGCGACGGTTTTCTGCATCGACTCGATAATGGGCCGGACCAACGGCGGCATCATCAACCCCATCTTGGCCTGCAGTTGGGGCTGTTTCAAATGAACCGACTGGCCAGCCGGCGTTGCATAAAATGCCTTAAGCTCGTCCGGCTCCGGCTGACCGGATTGTCCTCCCACGCCGAACATTTTGTCCAACGTCAACTGCCCTGTGGCGGTCCCGTAAAAATCGTTCTGCGCCTTCAGATCCTCCTTGGTGTAAACCTCGCTGAGTACCCCGGCCATGCCTGCCTGGGACTGCCCTGCCAGCACCTGAACCTGATCCGAAAGTAGTTTTTTCACCGCCATCATCTGCTCGGATGTGGGACTGGCGATACCATTTTTTGCGAGCCATTGCCTGGCCAGGCCATCCAGTCCACGTCCAAACGCCTCGGCAAACCGCCGATCTAACCCCGCCACTTTCAGCAGGGCTTCCGCATCCGTCACCGTTGCCTTATGATACTCGCCGACCGTGCTTTCGGCCAGGTGAAGAACCTCTTCGCGGCCATCCTTGGTCAGGATCAGGGTTTCGTCAGTCGCACGGTATTCCTTGAGCTTCCAGCCCCCGAGCGTCTGGCCGACCGTTACCCACGCCGCCTGCTCGTTCCCCGGAATGAGTAGTCCGAAATGCCGTCCGGATCCATCGGCCAGCACACCGCGCAACTCAGGGGCTTTCTCACCCGTTGCATCTGCGGCTCCCATCAACCCCGGGAAAGCCCCCAATGCCAAAAGGAGGAGAAGAAGCCGGATGGTTTTCATAGACGCAAACGGAAGCGACCAATGGATGCTTAAGGCGTGGAAACAGGAGCGGGGGCCGGCGCGACGGCGGCTTTTTTCGTAGCCATGGACGTGGCGAACTCTGCCGAGAGCTGCTGAACCTTGGGTATCGCCGCCATGATGCGCGGCATCATGGCCTCCGTCATTTTCTGCTGCACCACAGGCTGCTTATCAATCATGGCCTGGCCCGTCGGCGTACCATAAAAATCCGCCAGTCCCTGAAGCTCTCCCTTGGTGAAAACCTCGCTGTAAATCTTCGCAAAATCGGCCTTCATCTCCTCCGGTTTCATCGCGGCAAACATCGCATCCGCAACCTTGGACTGGAAAGCGGCGTAAGCGGCCGGATCCACTCCCTTGGGATTACCCGTCATTTTCATGGTCATCGACATCATACCCTTCTTTTGCTGATCGAGCATCCTGCCAATCATCGCCTCGAATTTCATCTTGCCGAGCACCGCCTCGGCATCGGCCAGCGTGGCCTTTTCATCCGTCACCCCGATCTTGCTGGAAGACAGTTTCAACAGGATTTCTCGACCATCCTTAACGAGCACCAGCGCGTCCTCTGCCTGGCGATAGGCCGAAAGCTTCCACCCGGCAAAACTGTCGCCGACACCAACCCAGGCCGTCTGGCCGTCGCCAGGCACGGAGAGCGCAAACCGACGCTCCCCACCAGTGGCAAGCAAGCCTCTCAACTCGGGTATTTTTGATGCGGCTTCCGCAGCGACAGGCTCCGCCGCACGCAGCAGCAAGGAGCCAAATATGCCGAACAACACGACAAGGACGCGAATCGGGGATTTCATGGGGACAATGAATGGGGAACCAACCGGAAGCCGGCAAACGCGCCGGTTTATCAACCTCACTGCAACATGCTTTCCTGTCATAGAACAAGACTTCTTCTCGTCCGCCAACCGAGCCCCGTGCGCTTTGACGACACTCTTGCGTTGATCACCCTGATTCAATCTGGCTTTGTGCGAAGACACATGAGTTCCAGGTTGCCCATCGTCCGTTTCGCAAAGATTGCCTTGATCGGCATGGCGTTGGGATTCTTGGTCCTGCCGACCGTGCTTAAAGCCGAAATGCGCACCTTGACGGACAAGCAGGGGCGCAGCCTCAAGGCCGAAGTCGTCTCCGTCGATGGCGACAAGGTGACCATCAAGCGCGAGGATGGCCAAACCTTCGCCCTATCGCTCGCGTCCCTCGGCGACGACGACCAAAAATCCCTCCAGGAGTGGGCCAAAAAACAAGCCGCGCTGATCCCGGCAGGTGGCGTCGAACTGCAAATCAGCCGGGGGAAATTCGACACCAAGAACAAGGATAAAGGCGCAATTATTTTCTCCGAAGAGCAGTGGGGCTACAGCGTCAACCTCCTTAATCGAACCGGCAAAGTTCTCAACGGCATGCATGTGGACTACATTCTCTTTGTGAAACCCGACCTGGAACCGGGCAAGTCCTCGACCATCGTTCCCCTTAAACAAAAGCCCGGCTCCAAGAAATTCGACACCGTGGGCGCCTTTGAAAGCGCGAACTTCCGCACGGACCCGATCATCGTCTACAAGCAGCAACTCAAGGCCGGCTATGTCTGGACCAAGACCGGCAACAGTATCGCGATGGAAGACACGCTCTACGGCGTCTGGCTGCGCGTCTACGTCGGTGATCAGATGGTAACCGAGGCCTACAGCCCGGCAACCCTGTCGCAGACTGAAAAGTGGCCTGGCAAATAAGGGGCCGGCAAGTCGGGGATGCTCAATCCGTCCGGCTCAGCGTCGCCGGGTGGCTGGACGATACTCCGCCGTGATCACGGACGAAAAACCGCCGCGCGCCTTGAAATCGGCCACGATCACCAGCGAACGCGGCTTGAGCGCCTTGCCGAGATCATCGCAAATTTTGTTGGTCGCCGCCTCGAAGAATATCCCTTCGTTGCGATAGGCGTGGAAGTAGAGCTTGAGCGATTTCAGCTCCACGCAGGTCTTGTCCGCCACGTAGCGCACGGTGATGGACGCGAAATCGGGATGCCCCGTCATCGGGCACACCGAGGTGAACTCGTGATGCGTGTGCGCGATCTCGTAATCACGATGCGGCGCTGGATTGGGAAAGGTTTCGAGTATCTTCGGGTCGGCCATGGGAGGAATCAAAGGCAGGCACGAAAGCCTGATGGCGCAATCCGTTTTTCGCTCCCGTCCGCCGGCGCAAGGCGCAAAAAAGCCGGCTCCCCCGATTTTGGGAAAAGTCGGCTGCAAGGAAGGGCCTGATTCTTAGGAGTGAACCTGGTAGGAGGTGGCCAGCCAGGCGTTGGCGGTCTCGCTGCGCGTCGTGCCGTTGAGCGACACGGTGAACACGCCCTTGCCGACCGCGTATTCGACGCCCACGATGCCGCGCATCCAGGTTTCCACGTAGCGCTCGCCGGGCAGGCTGAACGTCGAGACGCCCGTGACGTTGCCGTCCATCGTCGATCCCCTTGCCTTGGTAGCTATGCACGTCAAAACGGTCGCCAGTGAAGCGACACCGCCCAACCTGAAAACTCACGTGGCCATATCGACGTGCTCTTCTGGTTCCGCGTGCAGCAGCGCCCGAACCTCGGGGAACGCCCGCGTCATATCGTCTTCAATCACGGTCAACCGGTCGTGAACATGTCGCAGGGTCTCGTCTTCGGCAAAAGTAACGTGAGCCTGCACCCAGACGACGAGGGAATCGTGACGGATTTGAATGTTATGCACCCGGCCACCTTGGCGGATGGTGGCGGCCTCCAATTCCTTGGTGATAGCCTCGGATTCCTGCGGATTGACGCCATCCGTCAGACCGTGAAAGGCGCGCCAAGTGATATGGGCTCCCGAGTAAATAATAACCAGGGCTATCACACAGCTACAGACAGGATCCAGAATCGGATGCCCCGTAAGCTTGACCAAAACAAGCGCAGCCAGTGCGCCCAGGCTGGTCCACGAATCGGTGAACACGTGGTGCCCGTTGGCCTCCAGCAGCAGACTCTTTTGTTTCTTCCCGTGACGAACCAAAACAAACCCAAGGACTCCATTGATGAACAGCGACAGCGCGACCAATGCCATGCTGACAAAACCAGCTTCGATGGGCACGGGGTGAAACACGTGAACGATAGAACTCAGCAGGATGACCACGCCCGTCACCAAGATCAGCATCCCCTCGATGCCGCTGGAAACGAAGCCGAACTTCCCATGCCCGTGCGGATGGTTTTGATCCGCCGGTTTCTGCTGGAGATAGGCTAGGTAAGTGGCGATCCCCACCGCCAGTTGGTGGACGACTGACTCCGCCACATCGGCCAGCAGGGCCTGCGAATGAGACAACAGGTAAGCGGCGACCTTGATCCCCAGCACCCCCAGTCCGACAAACAGTGAGATGCGCATCCAACTTTGGATGGAGCGGTCAGGAGTCGAAGTCAGCGAAGGCTGCATAGAACTCTGATCGGAGCCTCCGGATGCCGCCATGCCAAGCCAAACCGCCTCGCCTTACACGAGCCTCCACGCCAATCCCGCCGCTCCGCTCGCGGCGATCACAACAATCAGGTTCACCTTGAACCGGTGCAGCGCCATGAACGCCGCCGCGCCCGTCGCCAGCACGAACCAGTCCACGCCAACCCACGTTTCCGTCGGCGCGATCACGTGCCAGCCGAACCACACCGCGAGGTTCAGGATCACGCCAACCACGCTCGCCGTCACCGCATTCAGCGCCGCCGTGAGCAATTTTTGCCCTCGCAGACGTTCGAGGTAAGGCGCGCCCAGAAACACCCATAGGAAACACGGCACGAACGTCACCCACGTCGTAAACGCCGCACCCAGCGTCGCCGCCATAAGCGGCGACAGCGCACCAGGATGCTGGAACCCGCCCATGAATCCTACGAACTGGAGCACCATGATGAGCGGCCCCGGCGTCGTCTCGGCAAACGCCAACCCGTCGAGCATCTGCGGAGCGGAGAGCCAGCCGTGCGCCACCACCGCCTGTTGTGCCACGTAGGGCAGCACCGCGTAGGCCCCGCCAAACGTCACCATCGCCGCCTTGCTAAAAAACAATCCCTCCTGCGCCAGCGTGCCCGCCCAACCCTGCCACACCCCCACCGCGATGATCGGCGCCGCCCACAGTCCTCCGCAGACCGCGACCACCCGCAGGGCGCGGCCCCAGGTCGGTTTCACCGAAAAACTTTCCGCCGCGTCGTCGATCACCGCACGGTCGGACGGCGTCTTTGCCGCACCGTCGTGACCCGAGGCAAAAATGAATTTCTTCGGCGCAAATCTACCGCCCGCGAAACCCGCCGCCGCCGCCCCAAACACAATGGAAGGAAAAGGAACTTTCAAAAAAAAGATCAGCCCAAACGCCGCCGACGCTATCCCCCACATGACGCCGTTTTTGAGCGCCTTGCCTCCGATGCGCAGCACCGCCGCGAAGACGATCGCCATCACCGCCGGCTTCAACCCGTAAAAAACCGCCGCGATCCACGGCACCGCGCCGTAGGCGACATAAACATAACTCAGCACCCACAGGATCGCCGCCGACGGCAGTACGAACAACACGCCCGCCACAATGCCGCCCCACGTGCGATGCAACAGCCAACCGCAATAAATCGCCAGTTGTTGCGCCTCGGGGCCGGGCAGGAGCATGCAGAAGTTCAGTGCGTGCAAAAATCGTTCCTGCCCGATCCATTTCTTCCGCTCGACCAGCTCGGTCTGCATGATCGCGATTTGTCCTGCCGGCCCGCCGAAGCTGATGAACCCCAGCTTGAGCCAGAACTTCAAAGCCTCTCGAAATGTAGGATGTGCTGGCATCGTGCGCAGGTTCGCCCAAAGCCATATCCGCGCAACGCCTTTTTAATGGCTGACGCCCATGATGTCGCGATTCCAGCCAAGTTTTTGAACTTTAAAGCCTTTTCACAAAGGCCGGACGCCCTTAGCATACGTTACCATCATGGAACCTTCCTCTGCTCCGTGTGCGATCGCTCTGGTTGACCAGCCCACATTGCTGGCTGCGTCCACGCTCCGACTTTCCCAAGATCTACGTGTGATCGAAGCCCGCCCAGATCGCGTCGTGGTGAAATACATGCCGGGCCGTCGCTACTTGGTGCTGTCGCCGCTGCAATGGCGGGCGCTGCAAGCCTTCGGTAGCGGGCGCACCGTGCCAAGCGTGTTGTTCGAGCTCATCGCCCAACGGCACAGCATTCCCCTGCGCGAGTTTTATGAGATCGTCGTCAAGGCCTTCAACGCCGGCATCCTCCAGATGGATCATCAACCGGTGCCGCCCGCAGTCACGGCCTACGACTGGCGCGCCCACGCCAGCGGCCGGCCCGCCCGCTGGCTGGCGGTTATCGCGATGTCCGCGGCCATCATCACCATCCTTGTGCGGCCTGTGCAGCTGCCGGAACACGTGGGCCATCTTTTGGCGGGCTGGCTGCTTACCTGTGTGGCGACCAGCATCGGATACGCGCTCGCCGCCTGTGTTCTACGGGGCGCCGGCTGCGAAATCCACCACCCGCACTTCCACTGGCGACGGACACTCGCACCCCGGTTTCAGGTGGACTTGGGCGACGTCATCATGGGCGGACGCGATGCCGAGACCGACGTCGCGCTCGTGCGCCTCGCGCCGCAGTTTGTGATCACGGCGGTGGCCGCCCTCCATTGGCCGGGAGTCGTATTCCCGCTGCTCTGCGGTCTGATGGCGCTGATCTCGCCGCTCTGGCGCTCGCCGATGCTGGCCCTGTTGCGCGGCTTGTATGGCGATGTACGTCTGGCCACGACCTACGACTTCATGTTTATGCAGAATCAGCTCTTCAGCGTGCTCCTGAGGGCACGGCTGAAGTTCGCCGACCGTCGTTTTCTGCTGATCGCTTCCGGCTATACGCTCGTGTGGTTTGCCCTGCTGTTCCTGACCGGCTGCGTGCTGCTCCAGGTCAACGCGCTCGACCTGCTGCGGCGTTTCCAAGCCTCGGGCGGGCTGCACTTCACCGCTCTCGCCTTGCTCGCCACGCTCGGGTTGATGGCGGTCTGCACCGTGGGCGTGTTGGGTTGGTTCGGCTGGAAACACGTCTCCGGCTGGTGGCAGGCGCAAGTCGAGCGTCGCCGCCAACCCGTCGATGTACCAGTGGAGCCGGCCACCATCGAGACACTGCTCAAGAGCACCCTGTTGTTGCAAAAGCTCGCTTCGGAGGACATCACCACCATCGCCCAGAATGTCCATGCCGAGGAGCATGCGGCCGGCAGCTTCGTGGTGCGCGAGACCGAACCCGGCGATAAACTCTACATCGTTTTCTCCGGCCGCGTCGAGGTGGTGCGCGAGCTTTCCGTCGGTCGCCCCGAACCGATCGCAGAACTGCGCGAAGGCGACGTCTTCGGCGAAATCGCGCTGCTGCTCGACGGCACACGGCACCGCTCGGTGCGCTGCATCACCCGCAGCGTGCTGCTTGCCATCGGCAAGGACGATTTTCAACGCCTCGTGCTCTCCCGCCTTTCGCGCAACACCATCGAGGAATCGGTGCAGAAGATCGCCTTTCTCCAACGCATCCCGCTCTCCCGGCACTGGAGCCCGCACGCCATGGCCGCATTCTCCCGGCGGACGGTATTTCAGGATTTCAAACAAGGCGATACCGTCATCTACGAGGGCCGGGACAACACTTTTTTCTATCTCATCTACGAAGGAGAGATGTCGGTGCTAAAGCATAAACAAGAAGTCGCACGCCTGGTCATGGGTAATTTTTTCGGTGAGATCAGCCTACTCCAAAACAGCATCGCCACCGCCACCATCGTCGCGACCTCGCCCTGCCGCTGCCTGCTGGTTTCCAAGCACGATTTTCTAAACTTCATGACTCAGGATTTCGTGATCGGCCTGCAATTTGAGGACATCAGCTCCAAGCGCATCGGCGAACCGATCTTCCCGCTCAAGGGCGCGTCCATCGACACCATCCACCGATAGGCGCACAAGTCCGATCCAAGGCACCTTTTTTCCCCCAACGCAGTGTCCCCTCCGGTTGGAAAATGGTAAAATAGGACCGCCAGGATTGCCGCTCCGGCCGTCTGATCATGCTCCTTCTCTTGCCTGTTTTTGTCGTCTCCAAATCGAGAACGAAGAACGAGCACCGCTGGCATTGCACACATTTGGTGGGATAACGGACATAAAAATATCTCAACAATCTGCCAGTCAATTTCTTTAGCCAAACGCATCTATCTATCGATTATCTCAGCCCGATCATGAAAAAACGCAAGAAATGCGCAGCATCTCACCTTGCTGAAAGACAATTAATAGGACGTAATAAATCTTGTTAACGACATCAGCATCGGCCAACCCACAAAAAGCATTATGAAAACCTCATTAGTAATACCCCTTAATCACTCGTCTTCTCAGGCATCAAGTT
>CAIVDS010000106.1 GCA_903904685.1 uncultured Verrucomicrobiota bacterium | reverse complement strand
CGACAAAGTTCTCTCCAACGAGGAAATCCGCACCCTCATCACCGCCTGCGGCACCGGCATCGGCGAGGGCGACGAGGCCGTTGGCGGCTTCAACGTCGACAAGGCGCGCTACCACAAAATCATCATCATGACGGACGCCGATGTGGACGGCTCCCACATCCGCACGCTCCTCCTCACGTTCCTCTATCGCCAGATGAAGGGACTGATCGAACGCGGCTACATCTACATCGCCCAGCCCCCGCTCTACAAAATCAAGCGCAAGAAGCGCGAGCAATACGTGGACAACGACGAGCAGCTCAACCGCATCCTTCTCGAGCTCGGTTCCGAGGACGTCGTTCTCACCCGCCTGAAGGACGGTCACGAATTCACCAAGGAGAAGGTCGACCAGATCGTCGAAAACCTCGCCGCCCTGGAAAAACTCGGCGGCGGCGTCACCCGCCACGGCGTCGAGTTGCCCGTCTATCTCGATCAGCACGACAAGACCACGCAGGTTCTCCCCCGCTACATCGCCCGCATCCGCGAAGGCAACAAAGAGTCCCACGTATTCCTGAAGGACGAGACCGCCCGCTCCGCCTTCATCGCCGAGCAAGGTCTCGACGCAGAACTCACGCCCGACGCGACCGCTCCCAAACCCACCGGCCCGATCAAGCGCGTCACGTTGCACGAGATTTTCGAGTCCAACGAAATGGCAAAGCTCCTCCGCGCCATCGCCGCGGTCGGTCTGGAGATCAACCAGTTCACCTCCACCGCCCAACCGCGCTACGCTATCACGGAAAATGCCGGCCAGAAGGGAGAAACCCGCGTCGAGCTCATCTCGCCGCTCGACATCGTCACCCACATCCGCGGCAACGGCCGCAAGGGGCTCCACATCCAGCGCTACAAAGGTCTCGGCGAAATGAATCCAAAACAACTCTTCGAGACGACGATGGACCCCGATAAACGCCGCCTCCTCAAGGTGGACATCACCGACGCCGCCAAGGCCGACGCGCTCTTCACGCTTCTCATGGGCGACGAAGTCCCTCCCCGACGCCAGTTCATCGAGGACAACGCCCTCAACGTCCAATTCCTCGACGTCTGATCCGTCCCCTCAGCCCTTCGCCTTTTCTAAATGTATACCGGCAACGAGAAACTCACCACGGCCAACATCACCGACATCATGCAGACGGCCTACATCGAATACTCGATGTCGGTCATCATCTCGCGCGCCCTCCCCGACGCCCGCGACGGCCTGAAGCCCGTGCAGCGCCGCATCCTTTACGCCATGTTGCGCGAAGGCCTGCTGCACAACCGCTCCACGACGAAGTGCGCCGGTGTCGTTGGTGAAGTGCTGAAGACTTACCATCCGCACGGTGACTCGTCAGTCTATGACACGCTGGTGCGCATGGCGCAGACATGGGTGCTGGCCTATCCACTAGTGGACCCGCAGGGCAACTTTGGTTCCATTGACGGTGACCCGCCCGCTGCTTACCGTTATACTGAGTGTCGGTTGACCGCGATTGCCGAGGAGTTGTTGCGCGACATTGACGAAGACACGGTGGACTTCGGCCCCAATTATGACGAAAAGTCCACAGAGCCGCTGGTGCTGCCTTCCGCGCTGCCGAATTTGCTGATGAATGGTTCCACGGGCATTGCCGTGGGCATGACGACCAACATCCCGCCGCATAACTTGGGCGAGTTGATTGACGCCATTTGCGCCATCATGGACAACCCGAAGGTGACCATGGATGAGCTGATCAAGATGGTGCCGGGGCCGGACTTTCCGACGGGCGGCATGATTGCCGGGCGCGAGGGCATCGAGAGTTACCTGCGCACGGGCCGCGGCATTGTCCGCGTCCGCGGCGACTGCCATACGGAGGAGCTCAAGGCCGGCAAGGAGCAGATCGT
>CAIVDS010000105.1 GCA_903904685.1 uncultured Verrucomicrobiota bacterium | reverse complement strand
CCTCGACGGCGGGAGCGACCTCGACGGCGGGAGCGAGGACTCTGACGACGACGCCTGAGGAGCCGGACGGACGCCGCCTGGCGGTGCCGACCCCACACACACCCCACGGACCCAGGAACCTGTGACGTGAGATCCCCTCCCACGTGCCGGCCATCAGGCCCCCCCTTGCCGGGATATAGTCACTTAATGGGGTTCGGGTACGGAGACCCCCGGCTCACTGTGATGAGCCGTGAGCCGTGAGCCGTGAGCCGTGAGCCGTGAGCCGTGAGCCGTGAGAACGCGGATCGGGGCGGACGTGGGCTGAGCTTTAGCGGGGCGGTGCATGAGCGGCAACGGGACGCGCAGAGAAAGAACAACCGTGCGGCGGCGCGCAAGTGTTTTGTCGTGAATTTAATAGGCCAAAATATGCGCAGTCGGCGAGCTCCACGGGGAGCCGCGGCTCGGCGGGACGCCTCGCCCTACCCGTTGTTATACCCATCACCACTTGGTTTTAGATTTTACAGCGGGTTAGTGTAGACCCGACCGGTGGTCGGGTTCCTCTGGAAAAGCCCGACCACCGGTCGGGCCTACATTGGCTGGGCTGTCCGTCTGGATAACTGACGCCCGCCGCACACCCGCGCTCGACTGCCAAGCTGCGCCCGTGGTTGATTGAACCATGAGCTGGCTTATCCTGATCGCTTACATCGTCATTTTTTTCGGGCTGGTCGTCGCCGCGGGCGTTTACCAGCGCCGCACCCGCAAAGACCGCCGGCCATTCCCTGACAACTTCAAGCTCCTCCGCGGCCCCGGCGAAACCCTTCGCCGCCGCACCGCCGAGCTCAGCGAGAATCTGATGATGTATTTTTGCTTCGCGATGGGCATCCCTCTCGCCGTCAGTTTCGCTTTCCTCTGGGTCACCACCCAACTCGAAGGCCGCCAGCAACTCTACGGCTTGGTCATCACGGTCGTTGCGCTCATCGCCAGCCTTGTCTTCTCCATTCGCCGACTCCTCGCCGTCCTCGACCGCTGGACCAACCACGACCTCGGCCACTTCGGCGAACGCATCGTCGGCGAAGCCCTCGACCCGCTGAAAGCGCAGGGTTTCCGCGTGTTTCACGACGTGCCCGCAGGCGACGACAAAAATCCCTTCAACCTCGACCACGTGATCGTCGGCCCGTCCGGTGTCTTCGCCATCGAAACCAAAACCCGCCGCAAAGGCCGCGCCCGCTCCGGCTTCGCCGAGCACGAAATCATCTACGACGGCCAAGTCCTCGCCTACCCGTGGGGTGAAGACCGCCACGGCCTCGACCAAGCCCTCCGCCAGGCGCGCTGGTTGGAGAAGTGGCTCGGCCAACTCCTCGGCACCGACATCCCCGTGCAGCCCATCCTCACCTTCCCCGGCTGGATGGTCATCACCCGCGCGCGCGGCATCGTCACCGTTCTCAACCCCAAGCAAATCCCCGCCGCCGTCGCCCTGCGCGGCGCACCGACGCTCACCGCCGACCAGATCGACCTCGTCGCCCGTCAGCTCGAAGCCCGCTGCCGCGACGTGGAATTTTAATTCCAACGCTCCATGACCGTCGCCGAAAAACAGACCCGGCTCATCGAAGACTTCGCCATCATCGAGGATCGGCAAGAACGCCTCGCCGCCGTCGTCGCCCACGCACGCCGACGCCCACCGCTCCCCTCCGACGAAAAAACCGACGCCCACCGCGTCCCCGGTTGCGTCTCCTCCGTGTGGCTCCTCGCAACGATCACCGACGGACGCCTCCATCTCCGCTACGACGCCGAATCTCCGCTCGTCAAAGGATTGGTCGGCCTCCTCGTCGAACTTTACGACAACGCTCTCCTCGCCGAAGTGATCGCCACCGAACCGGTCATCCTCTCCGCGCTCGGCCTCCTCCAAGACCTGACCCCCACCCGCCAAAACGGCCTCACCGCCGTCCGCGCCCGCATCAAGTCCCTCGCCCGATAAAATCTTTCTCGTTCCTCTTTATCCTTCTCTTTCTCCCTCCCAGTCCGTCCTTCGACTTCCCTCCCGCGTGCTCCACGACGCCCACAACCACCTTCAGGACGACACGCTCGCCCCGCACCTCGACCGCATCGCCGCGTCCTGGGACCCCGCCCGCTTCGGCTTCATGGTCGTCAACGGCACCTGCGAAGCCGACTGGCCCCGCGTCACCGCCCTCGCCCAACGCTTCCCCTTCGTCCGCCCCAGCTACGGCCTCCACCCCTGGGACGCTGGCGACCGTTCCCCCGATTGGTTTCAAAATCTCAAAACCCACCTCGACGCCAACCCACACGCCGCCGTCGGCGAGATCGGTATCGACCGCTGGATTCTCGACAGCGCGCGCCCCGACGACCCGCGTCTCGCCGGCCAACGCCGCGCCCCGCTCCCCGAGCAAGGCGAAGTTTTCCTCAAACAGCTCGCCCTCGCCTGCACCAAAAACCGCCCCGTCACGATCCACTGCCTGCAAGCCTGGGGTGCGCTCTCCGAAATCATCGCCCGCGTAAATGTCCCCGAGCGCGGCTTCCTCCTCCACGCCTACGCAGGCCCCGACGAACTCGTCCCAACCTTCGCCAAACGCGGCGCCTATTTTTCATTCAACGGCGCCTTCCTCGATCCCAAGCACGCGAAACACCAGGAGACTTTCAAAGCCGTCCCCCTCGACCGCCTGCTCGTGGAAACCGACGCCCCCGCGATGATCCCCCCGCAGCTCTGGCGCACCCACAAGCTCCCGTCCGCGCTCGACGGTTCGTCTGTGAACCACCCCGGCAACATCGAGTCCGCCTACGCCGGCCTCGCGTCCCTCCTCGGCATTCCCATCGCCGATCTCACCACCCAAGTGGACGCCAATTTTCGGTGCTTCTTTGGAATTTAATTAGGCAGGACCGGTGCTTGTTTCTCGCCCGCCAGCAGGACGCCCACGACCTCCTGCGCTGCAGCGAGGCCAAACGCGCCCGTGATCCACACCGCCGAGCCGAGGCCCGTCGCGCAGTCGATCCGCAGGTTGTCGCCCGGCTCGCGCTCGTTTGAACACGTCCCGTCAGCCCGCGGATAAATCGGCGCCTCGATCGACCACACGCAACGCACGCCGAAGATTACATCCTCGCCGTGCTCGAAGCCATAGTCGCGTCGCAGCTTTTTTCTCACCTGCCGCAGCAGCTCGTCGCTGAAGGCCTCGCCCAGATCGCCGATGCGGATCTTTGACGTGTCGCGCTTGCCGCCCGCCGAGCCCACCGTCACACAACCCATTCTGCGCCGCACCGCCTCGCCGATGAGGTGGACCTTGTTGCTCATCCGATCGATCGCATCGACCACACAGTCGAACCCCGGCGCAAGCAACTCCTTCACCGTGCCCTCCGTCGAAAACGCATGCACCGTCGTCACCCGGCACGCCGGGTTGATCAACTTCACGCGCTCCGCGAGTACCTCGATTTTCGGACGCCCGATCTGGCCGTTGAGCGCCGGAAGCTGGCGGTTCACGTTGGTCACGCACACGTCGTCGAGATCGATCAGCGTCAGCGCCCCCACTCCGCTGCGCGCGAGGGCCTCCACCGTCCACGAGCCAACCCCGCCCACGCCGACCACGGCGACATGCGAAGCCCGCAGACGATCAAGCGCCGCTGCGCCCAGCAATCGGCTCACTCCGCCAAAACGATCCTGGTAATCGGATTCCATGTGTCGTGCTTCCCTTGTTCAGCTTTTGGCGACAAACGCCTCCATCGCCTCGCGCGTGATCGCATATCTTGCCGCGCAACGCGGACAACGGATCTCAATCTTCTCATCGGCCCCGAACAGCCTGTCCGCATCCTGCTTAAAAACCGGCGCGAGCACCTGCAGCATGCGCGCTTGGTTGCACCCGCAATGCCAGCGGTAGATGCGCTTCTCCAGCAGCCCCAGCTCCTCGGTGGTATCAAACGCCTTCACTTGGTCCACCGTGAGCGCCTCGAACCACGCCTCCTCGTAGTCGGGATGCGCCGCCACGAGGGCAAACTCCTCTTCGCCGGTCTGGAAATACCGCGCCGGACGCTGCTCGCTTTTTCGGTAGTAGGCCTCGACCGCCGTCAGCGGGTCACCGCCGGTGAACTCCACAGAGCTGCGCTGCTTGGGCTGCGGACCGCGCACCACGTCGGTAAAAAACAGGTTGTTCGGCATCGCCTTCACATTGTCCGTGAACACCCGGCCGGCGACGGAGCCGTCGGCATTGTCACCGGTGAGAAAAACATTCACGAGCGGAGCCTGAAAATTGATCGTCCATGCACTCAGCTCGTTATGCGGACGCGACGCCGCGTGCAGCACGAACCCGGCAAGCGCGCGTTTGAACAAAGCGTCGTGCTCGGGCGCAACCTTCACCCCCTGGTCGGCAAGGTGCAGGTAGTAGTCGACGTAGAGCTTGGAGAAATCCGCCTTGGAGAGAAGCACATTGCGCCGGCGCACAAACCAACAGCTCACTTCCAGTCCGGAGTTATCGGGATTAACGGGCGTCGATTCAAGCATGCCCACAGCGTTACCCAAAGCCGCCCGATGTAAAGCAGCCGACGCGATATCCGCTCACCGGCCAGTATGAATCTGCCCGAAGATCGGCACTTTGGAACGCATGACCGAATCCGAAGCTGCGACCATGAAGCCGCCCTCGATCTCCCGTCGAAATATCTCAACCGCTTCTTCACGGCTGGACGCACCCGTCACTTGATAGGTGCAAAGCTGCACGCGCACCCGGGCGCGGCGTTCGCACACATCCAGCCAGCGCGAGCGAAACTCCATCAACCATCCTTGAGTCACCGGTACATGCACAAAGGCGCGCGCTTCGTCCATATCCCACAACAAGGTGAAAATATAGACGAGCTTCTCGTTGCGCCGGAACTCAAGACCAGAGAAAGGAAGTGTCAAAACACCGACACGGACCGGCGGCACATCAAACCGCCCGATGAGCTGGCTGCCCATCATCGGCAAACATATATCCGGACGATGCTGGAGGGAAAAAATCCGGGCCTTCTGACCGGTTCGCCATTCAACGGTATAGGCGGATCGCTCGCCACCGGCTGGCGGACGCCAAGATGCGGCTGCGTAGACATCGGCGTTCAAAGCCTCCACCCCGGTGGGACCTAGTTTGTCCTCATGGAAACCATCCGCCTTCATCGGCCAAGCCACCCGCCATTCGGGTTGCGAAGCCAGTGCGTGACTCCTCGCGCCATACCAACCCTGAACAAAAATTTCGATCGACACCACAATCGCCAGCACCGTCACCGCCCACACCAGCTTGCGTTTGCTCACGCGCAGGCCCGTTGACCAATTCCCATCCGGGGAAGGCGCAAGCATGGCCCCACCGCCACCCCATCGCCAACCCAACACGCCGATGACAAGCAGTGTGCAGATCAATGCCAGATAACCCGCCGGATCATGCCATGCATGCAGGCGGGCTTCGCCGCCCGAATTGGCCGCACAAGTCAGCAAGCCCACCCGGAACAAGTTGCCCGCCATAGCGGTCGCCACCGAAAGCCCCAGCAGCGCGATGCGACGCCCCCAGCCCAGCAACGCAACCTCGCCGACAAAAAGTGCGATCATGAGCGACGCCTGCAACGAACGCATCCCGCCGCACGCCTCATCAACACCCACTGTTCCACCGGGGATCTGGATGACAGTTCCGTTCGCCAGCGACGGCACGCCGGCGGCATTCAACACCTCCACTGTAATTGTCGTCAGCCCTGCTCGCAAAGGCAGCACCACCGCGTTTTCCACCACGCTCGGCCAAGGCAACCCGGCAAGCATCAGGAGCAACGGCACGGCCAGGACACGCACCGCTTTCCTACCGCCGAGCAACGCAGCCGCGCTCAACGCGAAAATCACGAAAATAAAACCCAAGGCCCAGAGCACCGTAGGCAGCAGCGGATAAGCCCCCAGAAGCAATCGCGTGACCAACACGCCAGCAGCCAGACCAACCAGTCCAAGCCATGCATACCACGAAAGTTCCCATGGCGGCGCAGAGACGACCGACGACCGACGCTCCCACAACAACCAGCCGATCAACCAAGGCAAAGCCCAGCCGTGTCCTAGGTCGGGAGATGCGCTCCAAGCCGACGCAAACGGCAAACCAAGCACCACCAAGGCCAGCAACACCGCGGCAACAAATACCCCGGTCGGCACGCCGGGAGCACGCTCCTGCGATTGCCCTCCCACGTTCACCGTTTGGCGGCTCCTGCGGGTGATTGATCCTCGGACACGCCGGTGAGCCGGCGAATTTCAGCTTCCTGCTGTTCGATTTGCTCGATCCGTTTTTTGGCGAGTGCCGCCAGTTGGACCTCCTCCTTCAACGCATGGTCGGGATGGGGCAGCGCCAGTTGCTCGCGCGCTTCCTTGGCACGTCCTCCTTGGGCATAAATAAACGCAAGATAAGGTGCGCGAGCCGGATCACGCCGATCCTCGGGTTTGAGTCTATCCACAACGCCCAAGGCTTCGGCATTACGTCCCGCCTGAGTGTAGCCAAGGGCGCAGGTGATGGCGTAGTTGGGGTTGCTGGATTCGTTCAGATAGAGCTGCTCGGCAGCCACCTTGGACGAATTCCATGTATCCACCGGCGACACCAACATGTCCATCAAGGCCCAGTCGTTGGTGAGACGGTTCACCCCTCCTTGCTGCCGGTGCCAGAGGGCAAAAATCTTGAGCAAAGCCGGTCCGTTTTGCGCCAAGGTATATCCACGCACCAACGATTCATGCGCCCACGTCTGCCCGGGAAAATTATCGGCGATCGACTGAAGCGTGGCCTCGATTTCAGCTGCCCACTGCCACGTGAGCGCCAGTTTGTAGAGCATTCTTAAGCCGAAAATATTCGTTTTACTCTGTTCAATCGCTTGCTGCCAGTGGGCGAGTCGGGCTTTTTCTCCCTCGATCTCTCCGATGCTATGGGACTCCATCGCGAGACGCAGGGCGATATCGGGCACCGGGCCAAGGGCACCTTGGCGAAGCAATTCGCCCACGCCTGCCCAATCTTTTTGGGCAACCGCCATATCCAACCGGACCGCTTTCATCACAAAAGTATCTCTCGTCTCAGGCGGCAGGCCGTCCACCACCGCGCGAGCACGTTCAACTTGACGCTGGACCATGAGCCAGCGGACCAAGTCGGCCAGGTTACTCGGATTGACTTTGGCCTTTTCCATCAGGGGTCCCATTAATTCCTCCAGCGGACGATGCTCGTCGAGCAAGCGCAAGGTGGCCAGAGCGAGGTGGTCGCTATACTGGGGGTTGGGTAATTTGACCAGACGCTCCGCCCAAGTCCGGGCCGCCTCATGGTCTTTGCGCAAGACCGCATCCCCCACGAGTTCGCGCAGGGCCGACGCCGCCAGCGCGGGATTCTCGACCATGCCGGCCATTTCCTGACGGGCGGATGCGGCAATGGCAGGATTGGGATGCGACATGCGCACCGCAGTATAGGCAAGCCGGACACCATCGCTCGAATCGTTTTTCATCACCGAAGCCAGCACGTCCTCGGCGGTGCCGCCATTGCCCTCAACCATGGCATAGAGCGCGACGACCCGGCGATAAGACATCGTATCGCGCAAATCGGTCGGGACCGCCTTGAGAGCATCTCTCGCGGTATAAATATCTCCGAAGCGCAGAGCGGTGACCGCAAGAGCGAGTTGGGCCTCGACATTGCCGGGCATCAGCATGGCGACCTGTTGGCGCTGCTGAATCGCTTCACGCGCCCCCATTGACTCGGTGATGTCGGCGATGGTTTTCCAGACTTCCGGGTTTCCCCGGTCGGCGCGGATCGCCACTTGCAAAGCCAGCGCAACACTGGCCATGTCTTTGGCTTTGAAAGCGACGTGCGCCTTTGCCAACGCCCGTTCGCATTTCCACTGCGCATAAGCCTTGCGTCCGTCTTTAAGGGCGTCGGGACCGGCAAAGGAAATCAGGCCGACAGCCACTACGGTCAGCAGTCCCCACCAAAGACGCGCATGTCGTCTGCGACGTTTAAACTGCATCAACATAGAAAAATATCAGAACAAGATTTGACCAATTTGCAATGGGTTATGCAAAAAACGCCTTGGAGCGGATCTCTGTTCGAGACACCGCACCCAAGGCGTTCACTGCTTAAAACGTCAAAAGAAAATTTGAAACATCAAACGGCAGCCGGGGCTTGGACCGCGGACTTGCGACCATACCGACGCCATGCGAGCAAACCAGCCACGAACACGCCACCGAGGATGGCTCCATTGACCGCAGGCTCAGGCACGGGAGACAGCGATGCCGGATCGAAGCTGGCCCAAAACGCCATGTCTTGAGCACCGGGGTTTCCGGAGCGAACATAGCCCGAACCAGTATTGGCATAAAGACCACCATCAGAGAAAGTGCCGCCGACATCCCAGCCATACTGCACAACGCTACCGGTGAGATTGCCACTGGGTGTATCCGTGCGTTGAATGACCAACGCATAGAATTGCCCGGCATTAAGGGTCGCTCCAAACCCGGGAGCAACCACGGCATTCATTCCATACAACGTAAATCCTTCACCGATCACGGGAGTGACGCTGAACGCAGTGGATGCAACCTCAGTCCCTAAAGAGCCGGCCGATGTGTTATCACCAGAACCCGTGCCCGAGGGATTCCACGCATAGATAGCCGCCGTAAAGGCGGGATGGAAATTCGAGTTAGGGGTGCTCGGCGCCTGAATGTTCAACTGAAAATTATAGGCATACAGCTGAACCGTGCCAGACGCACCTGGCGTAATAAAAGTCTGGGCGGCATATGTACCTGGGCTGATGGCCTTACCTGAACCACCATCCCAGCTCCCATTCCAATCAAGAACGGGAAACCCGTTGGCCGGATTATAGGCACCACTATTGGTGTTGGTGTAGTCTCCAGGACCATAGTTAGTGATGATCTGGGCCCGAGCAGTCGCCCCAAGAAGGGCCGCGAGAAGGATGGTTCCAAGTGTGAAGCGTTTCATGGCAGTAGGTGTTTGATGGGGTAAATTAAGCAGGGGTTTCCCCTCAGGTCAACAAAAATAGGGATAAACCCCCATAAAAATTCCCCATGGCGCACTACCCACGTTTTTCGGAAATCTCACTTACACCGAAAATTTTATTACCTGTTTAATAATAATAAATAAAATGATCAATTACGGGCAAGTTTGCGGTATTTCAACCGATGCGGTTGATCCGCTTCCTTACCCTTGCGACGGCGAAAATCTTCCAAATAAGCCGAATAATTTCCACTGAACCAGTGGACATAACTGTCGCCTTCAAACGCCAAAATATGCGTAGCCACCCGGTCGAGAAACCAGCGGTCATGCGACACCACCACCGCGCATCCGGCGAAAGTCTCCAGGCCTTCCTCCAACGCGCGGATCGAGTTCACGTCGAGGTCGTTCGTCGGCTCGTCGAGCAAGATGAGATTCGCGCCGCTCTTGAGGAGACGCGCGAGGTGGACGCGGTTGCGTTCGCCGCCGGAGAGCACGCCGACTTTCTTCTGCTGATCCGCACCGGTGAAGCCAAACTGCGCGCAATAGGCGCGGGCGTTCACCTCGCGCGGGCCGAGCTTTAGAATCTCATTCCCGTCACTGATCGCCTCGTAAATCGTCTGCGCATCAGGCAGCGAGTCGCGAGATTGGTCTACATGCGCAATTTGCACGGTCGGGCCGACACGGAGCGCACCAGACTCGGCCTGCTCCACGCCAGTGATGAGTCTGAATAATGTTGTCTTGCCAGCACCATTCGGCCCGATCACGCCAACAATACCGCCGGGCGGCAGGGAGAAATTGACGTTTTCAAAAAGCAACTTTTCGCCGTAGCTCTTTCCGAGCTTCTGCGCCTCAACCACGAGTGCGCCGAGCCGCTGGCCGGCGGGGATGATGATCTCGAACTCGCGCTCCTTCTCGACGACGTTCTGCTTGAGCATCGTCTCGTAGGCGGTGATGCGCGCCTGCGACTTGGCGACGCGGGCCTTGGCCGACTGGCGAATCCACTCCAGCTCGCGTGCCATCGCTTTCTGCCTACGGTCTTCGGTCTTCTGCTGCACAGTCGCGCGAGCCTGCTTCTGCTGCAGCCATTCGGAGTAGTTGCCCTTCCACGGAATGCCGTGCCCGTGGTCGAGCTCCAAAATCCACTTGGCGACGTTGTCCAAAAAATAGCGGTCGTGCGTCACCGCGATGATCGTGCCTTCGTAACGCGAAAGATGCTGCTCCAACCACTGAACGCTCTCGGCATCAAGATGGTTAGTCGGCTCGTCAAGAAGGAGAATATCCGGTTTCTGCAGAAGCAAACGTGCCAGCGCGATGCGACGCCGTTCACCACCGGAAAGATGATCGACTACCTGATCGCCGGGCGGACAACGCAGCGCGTCCATCGCCATCTCGACCTGCGGACCCACATCCCAAGCGCCGAGCGCGTCGATTTTTTCCTGAAGCTTCGCCTGCTTGTCTGAAATTGCGTCTTTCGCTGCGTCGTCAACCGCCTCGGCGAGTTCATCCCATGTCGCATCATAGGCGGCGGTGAGATCGGTGAGGTGTTTCACACCCTCGTCCACACATTCGCGCACGGTTTTGCCGATAGTAAGCTGCGGCTCCTGCTCGAGCAGGCCCACGGTGTAGCCGAGTTCAAAGTGGACTGTCCCGTCAAACTCCTTGTCGCGCCCGGCGAGAATGCGCATGAGCGAGGACTTGCCGGAGCCGTTGAAGCCGAGCACGCCGATCTTCGCTCCGTAGTAAAACGACAGCGAAATGTCGCGGAGGATTTCCTTGCGCTCGATTTTCTTCGAGACGCGCATCATCGAGAAGATGATCTTGGGTTCGTCGGGCTTAGCCATGGGGGAACAGCGTCTAGGGTTTTGTCATAGTTTCAAGCCGCGTAAGAAAAGTCAGCGCCTCGTCGCGCGATCCACCGCACATTTCCTGAGTCGGCCGCAGGCTTGCGCAGAAGGCCGGGCGCTCGGGTTGCCCGAAGATCGCGCAGCGCATGTCGGGCAAAAGCTGCACGCAACGTTCGCCGGCCCGCTTACCCCGCGGCATTCCCGGGATCGACGAGGTGATCGAGGGCGCTATGCAGCATGCCCCACAACCGGCGCGGCAGACGATCAGCGCGTTGTCACTCATTTGAACTGCAGCAAAACGCGCGCCCCCCTAGTCTGCTCAGGCACCGGCATGATGGAAAGGCGCGTCGCCTCCACCTGCCCGCCAGACAACAGGGCATCGCGCACCTCTTGAGCGCGCGTCGTGGCGAGCTGACGAAGATCGTCGGCCGTCACGGTGATGCCGGCGGCAAGCAGTCGGCGCATGTCAGACAGAGCTGGAGCGACAGAAATCTGCTGCACCTGCATGGTCTGCGAAACCGTCACGATGGACGCGGCGGGGGCAAACGATTGGAGCGCGGGGGCAGTGGCGCTTTTTGAGGAACCCGGCGCGCCCCGCTGATAAGTGCGCACGATTTTGATAGGTTCAACAACCGGTTTGGGCAATGGCACGGCCATGACCGCACCAGCAGGATTTACCACCGCGCCAGCCGGGAATTTTTCAGCAAAAAGAGCGCTCACGAGTCGGGTTTCGTTCTCCGCCGATACCGCGATCACGTTCGAAGCCGCCGCGGACGGATCTTTCGCGCGTAGCTCCTCCAAAAAACGCGCACGCACCTGCTGGTCGAGTCGCTGCTGGCGCACAGCCTCGGTGTCGGCGACGACATCGTAGCCACCAATGATGTCGAGGTTGAGCGCTGGACGTGCCTTAAGCGCCTTGCGCAAGATCTCGATTTTTGGCCTCTCGGAATCAAGAAGATTGACCGCGCCCGGCGCAAACTCCTGCCAGGCCAGTTCGGCCCCACCGCCGCCGAACATCGAACCGATAAGAGCGAAAGGCGACGACGACGCCTTCTCCAGCAGGTTGCCGATCTCGTGCTTGATGATGGCACCTATTTTGAAAGCGGGATCGTCCAGAGCACCTTTGACGGGCAGGTCGATGACGATGTTGCCATCAATATCCTTGAGCAACGCGATGCCGAGGCGCACGGGTAGCTTCGTGGCGTCGGGACTGCCCGTGGCCGCGCCCAAAGAAAACTGGTTCAACGTGACCACGTTGGCGCTGTTGAGTTTGCGCCGCGCGAGATGGGTTTTCATATCCACCGCAAAGCTGCCGCTCGCCAGTTCGTAGCCGGCATAGGTGCCGACATAGGGAGAAAACGGTGACAAATCGACGCCCGTGATGGCGATGGCGAGATCCGTGGCGGCATCGGTTGACGGCGTGACTGAGCCTACGTCGAGTTTGCCCGTGATGGCGACAGAACCACCACCATCAACCTTGCCATGAAACTCGACGTCGGCTCGCGGCGAATCCGCGGACGAGAGCCCGCCGATTATTCCGGAGAATTGATTGAGCGCGGTCTGCACGGCCGGCTTGATAGAACGATCCGTCAACGCAACCGTAGCGTTGTCCACCGTGAATTTACCCAGCGACCACACGGGCGATGGCGCGGTGACCGCCACGGTGTTCGTTCTTGGCGCCACCCTCGGCGACCGAGGCAAGGCGATGCCGTTTTTTCCCGCATCGGCGACGGGGTCCGTTTTACGAAGAACCATGGAAACGTTGGTCGTCTTGTCGGCGTTCACGGTAAGACGGACAACGGGATCAACGAGGTTGATGGCGGCAACCTTGGCCGTAAGCGGCTTGGTGCCGGCATCGATTCCCTCGATAGCAAGGGCGGCGAACTTCACAAACTCCTCGATCCGCGCACCGTCCACCGCGGAAAAATGGTCCACGCTCACGTCGCCCTGAAAAGTCGCGGCGGTGCAGACGACGCGAGCCTTACCCCCGGCCGAAATGAAGCCGCCCGTAATGCGCAGATTAAGCAAAGGCTCGATGTAGGGCGTGAACCCGGCGAGCTGCACAGCCGCGATCTTGATCGCGAGATCCGCCGCGAACGGCGAGCGCACCACACTGCCTTCGACGCCAAGCTCGCCGCCTTTCGCGAGCACCGCATTCCCCCTGATCGCCATCGGCAATGAAGGCTCTGAAAGCGAGAAGTTCGCCCCAGACAAATCCAGTTTCTCGATGGTGGTTTTGACCAGTGCGGGTGTCGTGAGGTCCTCAAAGTCAACGCACAGTTTGGTGACAGACACCTCCGCCACCTTCGCATCAGGAAGAACCGTCGAGCCTAGGACCGACGCAAACATGGAAAGCAGGTTGATCGCGCCACCCTCATCGCGGCGCACGCTCAGATGCGCCCGGTCGAACACGACGCGTTTGATGGATGCGGACCGTTTCAAGGCGTCGGCGGAAAGCCCCTCGATGACGACCGAAGGCAGTTCAATGACCGGGGTGGTCGCGCCGCGTTCGGCAATCTGGAGATCAGCAAACGTAATCACGGCATGGTTGAACGTTATGACACGCTCACCCTCGGTAAGATCGACGACGTAGTGCGCCGAAACATCCAATGTGCCTCCGAGAACATCGGCGCGCACCCAGTTGGCGTAGTAGGGCGCGTATTTTCCAAGCGCGATTTTCCCAACGCTGAACTCGCCCACGGAGCGCGCCGGATTGACCGATACCGTACCGCGCCAGTCCAGCGTCTCGCCCGATTCCGTGACGGCGGAAAACGCATACGGCGCCCGCGGATCGCCGGCCGTACGGAAATCCGTGAGCGTGAGACTCAGCGGCCCCACTGCGGTTGAAAACGGCGCGCCACGCGTGTGGTCGGCAAACCCCACCGCCGCCGAAGTAATGGCCAGTTTGCCGATATAAAACGGCCGACCCAGCCTTGCCGACGCGACGGGAGCCGGTGCGCCAACATGTGCCGGCAATAGATCTGAGAAATTAAAGGAGCCGTCTTTGTTCATCACCACCCGCCCGGAAAAACCATCGAGGGCGATTTCTTGAAAACGCCACTCGCCGGTAAACAACGACCATGAGTCAAAATTCAGATACAGGCTCTTCCAACCGACCAACGGACCGCCATCACGATCCTTTATCGCAAGGCCCTCGACCGTGACGGACAGCACAAAAGGATTTATTCTCACCCGCTCGATCGCAACCTTGCGCTGCCACGCGGACGAAAGCCGCTTGATCGCCTGCGCCTTCACAATTGGCGGAAGGCCGAAAAAACAAAACAGCAACGTCATGCCCAAGACGCTCAGCACGCCGAGACACCATTGACGACGCCGGCGGGTGTTTTTCCCCGCGCGAGCCAAGCCTACGCGGATGTCCTTGATATGATCGTGAGTGTTCACGGGGCCAATGACGCTGCCCTGCCTCAACCGCCGCCGCAAGCCGCCAACCGCTTGATCGGCGATGCCCGCAGTACCACGCCCGCTCAGATATGCTTCGAATCGCCGGCGTCTTTTTTGACGTAACCCGACTCTTGTCGCTGGTGGTTGACCTGATTTTTCTTCAGATAGGCCTGGTAAACGTCATCGGCGCTCATGCCGAGCGTCTGCGCAAGCGACACGAGGAAGTGAAAGAGATCGACCACTTCGACCTTGGCGTTCTGCTCGTCGAATTTCTGGTATTTTGCCCACCACTTCCACGGCACGCTGTCGATCAGCTCGGCCGTCTCCTGCTGCATGGCCCGCGTGTAGTTGAGAATCCACTTGGTCTTCTCCTCTTCGGAGGCGGGAGGCAGCGTGACGCCGATACGCGCGTTGAGAGCCGCCTGCATGCTGAAAATTTCTTCGAGCTTGTCCATGTGCAGAGGCTTGGCGGACCGGCGGCGCGGATCAAGTGGCAAGTGACCGCGCGCCGGCCGCGACGACTCAGGTTTTTACGGCGATCCAGCCGGTGGCGCGGGTCCGCAACGGGGAGCCGGTGAAGCGCCAGGTGTGCGGCGCCAGCGCCAAAATCTTCGCTCGGGCGCCGGCGCGCACCACCTCGACGCGGGAGAAGGCGCCATACGCCACGACGCGCAGCTTCAGCGAACGCCAGCCGATCTTCACGTCGGAAATCGTCAGGCGCAGGACGGGCTTGGCCTTCGCCACGCCCGGGACCACCTCGGCGTAAAAGGTCACCGATGTGCGTTCGCCGCGGCGGTAGGCGAAGCTCTCGCCGTCGTCGCACACATAGTCGAGGCGGTGTTCGCCGGTGGTGTCGGCGCGCAGCACGCAATGGAGTTCGATGGTCGTGAGGTCGTTGCGGTTGTGCGTGCGCTCGCCCGCCTGCATGGGCACGAGCGAGCCCTCGCGCAGGTAAAGCGGCGTCGAGGCGGCGGCGGTTTTCACCTGATGGGTGCCGCCGGCAAGCCAGCGGCCGTCCAGCGCGGAGAGCCAGCGACCGGCGCCCGGCAGCACGACGGCGCGCGAGGTCGCGTTTTCCTGAAGCACTGGAGCCTGCAGAATCGCGGGGCCGACGAGGAATTGGTCTTCGATCTTGCCGAGCGGCAATTCGGGCGTGTCGGAAAAATCGTGGAAGAGCGGGCGAAGGATGGCTTCGCCCGCCGCCTCCTGGGCGACAAAGAGCTGATAGAGATACGGCAGCAGTTTGTAGCGAAGGCGGATGTAGTGCGAGATGACCCCAAGGGCGGTGGCGCCGAGCGCCCACGGTTCCTGCCGCAACGAGAAAAAGACTGAGTGGTTGCGCAAGAAAGGAAACAGGAACCCGGACTTGTACCAGGCGATGGCAAGCTTGGGTGTGGTGCTGTCGCCAAAACCGCATACGTCGGGCCCGTTGAAGGGAATGCCGGAGAGGGCCAGCCCGACCGAAACCGGAATCGTCATCCGCAAATGGTGCCAGTTGGAAACGTTGTCGCCGGTCCAGATCGCCGTGTATCGCGCGCTGGAAATGTAGGCGCTGCGCGCGAGCAGGAACGGACGGGTATCTGGCCGCGCCGCCAGGAAACCTGCATGCGAGGCGCGGGCCATGCCGAAGGCGTATTGGTTGTGGTAGCTTTCGTGGGCTTTGGTGCCGTGGTCGAACAGCATGTCGTCAAGCTCTACGGCTCCGACGGACGGGTCGTTCATGTCCAGCCAGGCGCCGGACACGCCGGTTTCTGCGAAGGTTTTCACTCGCTCCGACCACCAGGCACAGGCTTCGGGCAGGCTGTAGTCGGGAAAATAAGTCTGCCCCGGCCACACGAAGCCGACAAACGGCGTGCCGGCGGGATTGAGACAGAAGATGCCGGCCTTAAGACCATCCTCGCACACGGCATACCCGGGCTCAACCTTCACGCCTGGGTCGAGAATGGGGATGACGCGGCGGCCTTTTTTGGCGAGCGCGGCCATCGCCTTTTTTACCGCGGCTTCGTCACCCCAATGCTCAGGAGAAAACGTGAAGACCTTGTAGCGGTCCATGTAGTCGATATCCAGCCACAGGCCGTCGGTGGGAATGGCGTGCTCGGTGAATTTTGAGTCGAGTTCCTTCAGATCGCGAGGGCCGGCGTAGCCCCATCGGCACTGCTGGTGGCCGAGCGCCCAGAGCGGCGGCAGCGGGGTGCGTCCCACGAGGGTCTGCAACTTGCGGGTAAGCTCGGGCAGCGAGGGACCGGCGATGAAATAAAGCTCGGGCCGGCCATCGGGCGCGCCGACGTAGAACGACTGCCGGGCCCGGTCCTCGGCGTTGCTGTTGACCCAGATGAAATTCGACGCGAGGTCCATGAAGACCGCGCCGGGATTGTGGACAAGGATGCCGATGTAGCGGTTGCCCCGCTTGATGATCAGCCAGGGGATGGCGACATACATCGGGTTGGGATGGCCATGCGCCACCTCGTGAGCGGAAAAGTCGCCCATCACGTCGGTGTTCCAGAACTTCGTCCGCTGACCGCTTTTTTCAAGGTTCTTGTTGTGCTCGCCGAGCCCGTAAAACTGCATGTCGGATTCGTGCTGGAATTGAAACATCCACGCCTTGCCGCTTGAGCCGAACATCCCGTGCGAAGCGCCGCTAAGGACCACATCGCCCGAAACAGTGTTGGTCATCGAAAGAACGCCCTTGGCGTCCAAGGCCAGCGCATGTGCCGTCGGACCGGACAGCGCGGATTCCAGCTCGGCCTGGCTGGAATGGGCGGGCCAGCGCGCATGCTCGACGGTCACGCGGTGGACATCGCCACCGATCGGCTCGATAATGAGGCGGGGCTTTTCACCCTCCAAAGAAAGGATGCCGCTGGCGGGTTCGGCGCTACGGACAAAGACGAAGTTGGAAGGGTGACGGATTTTGCTGAAGTACATGTTGGGAGTAGCGGTGGAAAATGAAATCGATCGTGGACGACACGCGTCTCAACGCGCCGCCTCCGCCCACGACCACTCGTCGGCGTTGTGAAAATCACCTGAGGTCAACGGTGCGGTGGCCGATGTGATCGGGCCAGCCTGGCCGGGCTGATAATCATAGCGGCTGAACGTGAACCGGAATTTGCGCGAGCCCGGCACGGCCGCCCCCTCGCCCGTCCCACCCAGCACCAGTGGCAACTTCAAGCGCACGACCGCCTGCCAGTGCGTGAGAGGGGCATTGATGACGACGGCGCTTTCAAAACAGCTCTCCTGAATCGCCCAAGCTCCCCAGGGACGGCTCATGCGGAAGGCATCCTTGCGGGGGAAGACCAACTGGAGCCGCTGATTCTCGGGCGTTACGTGGAACTCATGATAACCCTGCCAGCCCTCGGCCTGGAAAAAAACCTCGAGCACGTCGCCCGTTTCCCACGTGCGCTCGTTCCATTGCACGGCGCGATTGTTCGGCCGGTCATCCCGCAATACCGCATGCGCCACCAAGTCGTCGCCGTTCACCCCCAACCGCACATATCCGGGACGAAAGGTCGGCGAACGCTGCGGCAGCCATGACTGGCGCAGCCAGAAACGCGCCCCATGTTTCATCGCGCGCGTCGTCGCGGCCCAGTCGCCCAAGGCAAAATCGTCGACTCGGGGAATCAACACGAGAGGACAGGCACTCGGAAAAGATGGCATAAACCGATGAAAAAACCAGAAACCCAACCAGAAGGAAAGCTGGAACACTTTAGCAACACCACCCCGTCCGTCGCTTTGTTACGCCTCCCCATGGGCGGTCGCTGGGGAGGCGGGGTGCCAAAATTAGCAGTTGCCCCCAAAGGCAAATGAGACGACTTTTTTCTCTTGTTGCCCCCGTCGAGCGCTTCCGCGTTCCGCAGTCGGCACAACCTCGCAGCTCCCGCCCTACGCGGTGAACGCGATCTAACCCACAGATAAATAAAGATATGTCAGATCAAACTACGTCCGGCAGCAAGCCCTCAGGGGCTCCTGCCGAGACCACTAGCGCGCCTGCCGCGCCCGCCGCCGATTGGGGCGCCTCTTTTGGCGCCACCCGCGGTTCGGGCCTTGCGCGCGGTAAGCGCGTCAGTTCGCCGGCCTCCGCGTCGGCCCCCGCCAGCAGCAACGCCGTCACCGGCACCTACAAGCCGTCCGCAGTCCAAATCGTGACCTCGGCGAGCGAATACAAGAACCCGTTCGCGCCTGCGGACGAAGCTCCTGTTGCAGAACCGGCGCCCATCGCGGCATCCGCCCCGACCCCCGTGGTCGTCGCGCCCGCTCCGGTTGCCTTCGTTGCCCAACCCGTGGAAGCTCCGGCTTCCGCTCCGGTCGCGCCCGCCGCGCCTGTCATCAATCCTGTCTCGACCCCCAAGGTCGCGGAAAAGGCCGAACTCAACATCCTCCCCGCTGCGGAACTCAAGCGTCCGTCGCAGAGCTGGGAAACGCCCGCCTTCCCTTACGAAGGGAAGAACACACCCGCTCCGCGTCGCGACCAACCGGCCCCCGCCGCTCCCGTCGCCGGTTCACTCGCCGACCGCGAGGTTTTCAAACCGGAGCGCCGCAGCGAAGTTCCCATGCTGGAATCCGCCCCCAACGCGGGAGGCCAGCAGCAGCAGTATCCGCATCGCGACCAGCGTGATTCCCGCCAGCCGCGCCAACCCCGCGACCCGCGCGAACAACGCCAGCCTCGCGATCCCCGTGAGTCCCGCCAACCGCGTGACCCACGCGATTATGAGCCAAAGCCTGCGTTCCAGTCTCCCGCTCCCTCCGCCGCAAAACCGAAGAAATCCGGTGGGATCATCGGCTGGTTCAAGAGACTGTTCAGCGGTGGTTCTTCCACCGAAAAACCCGCCCAGCACGACACGCCCCCCTACGGCGAGCGCGACCGCGACGGCAATCAGCGTCGCCACCAGCGCGGCGGACGCGGTCGCAGCGGCGGCTTCCAAGGCGGCGGCCCTCGTCCTGAAGGCCACAGCCCCAACCACGGCGGCCAAGGTCAACACCACGGCCAGAGCCAAGGCGACCAAGGCTACCACGGCGGTCGTCGCCGTCGTCGCGGCGGACGCAATCGCAACGGCGGCGGCGGTCCCCGTCCTGAAGGCGGCGGCCAAGGTCCCGCCAGCTAAGACCAGTTAAACCTTGCCAAGGCCGCCTAGGCCGAACGCATTTCAAGGCGTCCGTTTCACCAACGGACGCCTTTTTTATTCTCCCGTTTTTCTCCGCGCGCACCGCGCCTCCCTCTCATGGCTGATCTCATCGTCCACGGCGGCAAGCCCCTCACCGGCACCATCATTCCTTCGGGCAACAAGAACTCCATCCTGCCCGTCTTCTGCGCCACGCTGCTCACCGACGAGCCCGTGACGTTGAAAAACGTCCCCGACATCACCGACCTCAACAAGCTCGTCGCCTTCTTCCAGTCCCAAGGCTCGAAGATCGACTGGAACCGCGAGCGCGGCGAGATGCGCGTCTGCCACGCTACATTCAAAAGCACCCTTGAAAACGACGAGCTTCCGCAGGACATGCGCTCCACGGTGCTCCTTTACCCCGCGCTCCTCCACCGCCTGCGCAAGATTACCATCCAGGCCAACACCAAGGGCTGCTCCCTCGGCGTCCGCGAGATCGACCCGCACCTCGAAATTCTCTCCGCGCTCGGCGCCATCGTCAACGAAGGCGACCCGCTCGTCATCGGCCTCCCTCACGGTTTCAAAGGCGCCCGCCACTGGTGCGACTACATGTCCGTCACCGTCACGGAAAACTTTGCGATGGTCGCCTCGCTCGCCGCCGGCGAATCTACCCTCATCAACGCCGCCAGCGAACCGCACGTGCAGGATCTCTGCGCCGCGCTCGTCGCCATGGGCGCCAAGATCGATGGCATCGGCACCTCGATGCTCAAGATCACCGGCGTCAAAAAACTCCACGGCGCCGAGATCACCATCAACTCCGACTACCACGAGATCGTCACCTTCCTCGCCCTCGGCGCGATCACAGGCGGAGAGGTCCGAGTCGAAAAAGCCCTGCCCCACCACTTCGACCTCATCACCAAAGCCTTTAAAAAACTCGGCGTCATGATCGAGCACGAGGGCGACGCCGTCATCGTTCGTCGCAACCAGAGGCTTGTCATCGAGACGCCCTTCACGACCAACCTACTCCCGAAGATCGAGGCCGCGCCCTGGCCGTATTTCTCGGTGGATTTGCTGCCGTTGATGATCGCCCTCAGCACCCGTTGCGACGGCACGATTCATTTCTGGAACAAGGTTTACGAAAACGGCTTTTCGTGGATTCCCGAGCTGGCGAAGTTCGGCGCGCACGCCCTCGTGAGCGACCCGCACCGCATCGTCGTTTTCGGCAACCGCCCGCTCCGCCCTGCCGTGGTTGACTCACCCTACATCATCCGCGCCGCCGTCGCGCTTTACATGGTTGCCGCCGCCATCCCCGGCCAATCCGTCGTGCGCAACGCCGAGATCATCAAACGCGCCCATCCCCGCTTCGTCGAAAACCTCCGCACCCTCGGCGCGGAAGTGGAGTGGAAATAATCCCATGCCCGCTCCCGATAACAACAAAGGCCTCGGCTACATCACCTCGACGCTCGCCACGCCCGTGTCGCCCGTCGAAGCCGCGCTGCGCCCCCTCTCCTTCGCCGATTTCACCGGCCAACCGAAAACCGTCGAACGCCTCCAAGTCATGGTCGGCGCCGCCAAGCGTCGCGGCGAAGCCCTCAACCACATCCTCCTCTCCGGCCCGCCCGGACTCGGCAAGACCACCCTCAGCTTCATCCTCGGCCACGAGATGGGCCGCAACGTCCGAGTCACCTCCGGCCCCGTCGTCGAAAAAGCCTCCGATCTCGCCGGCCTCCTCACCAGCCTCGAGGAAGGCGACATTCTCTTCATCGACGAGATCCACCGCATCTCCAAGACCGTCGAGGAATACCTCTACTCCGCGATGGAGGACTTCCGCCTCGACATCATGATCGACCAAGGCCCCAACGCCCGCAGTGTCCGCCTCTCGATCCCGCGCTTCACCCTCATCGGCGCCACCACCCGCGCCGGCCTCCTCACCGCCCCGCTCCGCTCGCGCTTCACCCTCCAGACGCGCCTCGACTACTACGACATCCCAACCCTCGAAGGCATCGTCACCCGCAGTTGCGGCCTGCTCAAAGTCGCCATCGACGCCGGCGGCGCGAAAGAGATCGCCACCCGTTCCCGCGGCACGCCCCGCATCGCGAACAACCTGATCAATTTCTGCCGCGACTACGCCCAGGAACGCGCCCAGGGCAAAATTACAAAACCCGTTGCCGCCGCCGCGCTTGAACTGCTTGAAATCGACGCCGCCGGCCTAGACGAGATGGACAAACGCATGCTCCGCGTGATGGCCGAAAACTACAAAGGCGGCCCCGTCGGCCTCGGCACCATCGCCGTCGCCGTCGGCGAAGAGACCGAAACCCTCGAAGAAGTCCACGAACCCTTCCTCATCCAGGAAGGTTACCTCCAACGCACGCCCCAAGGCCGCATGTTGACGACGAAAGGCTACGCCGCCATCGGCCTAAAATCCGCCACCGGCGGCGACCAAGGGTCGCTTTTGTAAGATCACTTAAGCGAGCATTATGGCTGCATTTGAACTCGAAAGACTGAGCAACTACGATGATCAGTCTTTGATCAACGAACTGAAGCGTGTAGCCGAACTTGTTTCTTCCGATAAACTTTCTCGTTCTGACTTTAACCGACTGAGTAAAGTCCACGCTTCCACGCTTCACAACCGTTTTGGAAACTGGCGTAAAGCGCTGGCCGCCGCTGGACTGGAAGACCGATTCGATGATCGCACGGATATGTGGTCTCGCGATGAAATAATCGGACAGCTTCAGGCCATTGCACGGTCAACGGGGAAAGCTTACGTCACCCTAAACGAACTGGGCACTCAGATCGGAATTACTCAGCGCCCCATCCGACGCATTTTTGGTTCTTATCGAGCCGCGCTCGAAGCAGCAGGACTATATCAATCACTAGGAGGTGTTCGCTACACCGATGAAGAGTGCTTTGAGAATCTGCTCACCGTTTGGACTGCACTCGGTCGGCAACCCTTTTACAGTGATTTAAGCAAACCGCCTTCTAAAGTCGGACCCAAAGCTTATGTCGGACGTTGGGGTTCGTGGCGAAAAGCACTTCAAGCATTTGTTGAGCGCACGAATCAAGATACCTCGCATGAGGAGCCAGCAGAGCAAACGCCCGAAATCAAAACGTATGTTCACGCTTCGCCAAAACGCACTTCACGAAATATTCCTCTAGGTCTGCGCTACAAAATCTTCAGCCGCGATTGCTTTCGTTGTGTTCTTTGCGGTCAAAGCCCCGCGACGAGCACCCCTCCGATAAAATTACATGTAGATCATGCCATTCCTTGGTCTCGCGGAGGCGAAACAGTAGAAGAAAATCTTAGAACCCTCTGCGAACCTTGCAATCTTGTTAAGGGAGCGAGACTTGAGTGACGTCGATCCGAAGAGGTCTGAGTGAGTTTCGTCAATTTTTTAAGAAAGCCCTCAAGGTAGGACTGGCGGTGTTTGCGTGTTTCCTTGGCGCACCGAGAAGCAACCCGATCTCGCTCGCTCACCCTGACACCGGCCCTAGCTTGGGCTGATTCATGACGTCCTTCTCCACAATTCTCACCCACCCCGGCGGCGCGCATAAGGACGAGTTTCTCGCCTGCTGCGTCCTCCTTGCCGAACACCCCGCGCCCATCGTCCGCCGCGAACCCACCCCCGCCGATCTCGCCGATCTTTCCATCGCCGTCGTCGATGTCGGCCACGTCCACGACCCCGCGCTCAACAACTTCGACCACCACCAGCTCCCGCGCGACCACGTCCCTACCTGCTCGCTCTCGCTCGTCCTCCAGCACTTCGGCCTCTACGAGGACGCCCGCCAGTTCTGCGACTGGCTTGAGCCCGCCGAATGGTTCGACTGCCGCGGCCCCAACGACACCGCCCGCTGGCTCGGCGTAGAGCGCAACATCATGGGCAAGCTCAACTCCCCCATCGACGGCACGCTCCGCCGCCGCTTTGCCCTCTCCACCCAACTTTCCCCCGGCGACCCGCTCTGGGAAATCATGCGCCTGATCGGCGACGATCTGCTCACCCACGTGCGCTCGCTCCGTGAACGCCTCGACTTCATCGCCCGCCACTCGGAACTGTGGACGCTCGACGACGTCGCCGGCGCGCCGTGCGTCCTTTTTCTCCCGCGCACCGATCCGCTGCCCGACGATCCGTCCGCCGCGCTCGAACGCTATGTCGAGAGCCGAGGCCTCGGCGAACGCGTGATCGGTCTCATTTCGCCCGACCGGCGTGGCGGCGGTTACGGACTCTCCCGTCACCGCGATAGCGCCCGACTCGACTTCACGCGCATCGCAGCCGAGCCCGACGTCCACTTCGCCCACGCCCGTGGCTTCGTCGCCAAAACCTCCGCGACCGACCCGCAACGCCTGCGCGATCTGCTGCACCTCGCGTTCGCCGGAGCCTGATTTCTCAGAGGTCTCCCAACTGCGGACGCAGCACGATCTCTTCGACCACTGTGCGTCGGCCCAGCCGGTAAACATCGAGAAACGCTCGGGCAACATCCCCGGCCGGCATGATGCGCTCCGCCTTCACCCCGCTCTCCGACCACGACGGCGACCACGTCGCGCCGGGGTGAACGCAACACACGCGCACCCCATGGCCGCGTGTCTCGGCGCGCAGCACCTTGGCCAGACCCGTCACGCCAAACTTCGCCGCACAGTAGGCGGTGGAGTTGGGATAGGCATCGAGACCGGCGATCGAGCTCATGAAAAAAACGTCGCCCTGCCTGCGCTTCACCATCGCGGGCACGAAGGCCCGCGTCACCAGGAACGCGCTGCGCAGGTTGGCCGCGACGATGCGGTCGAAGTCGGCGACCTTGGTTTCCAGAAACGGCGCGGCGACAAACACGCCGGCGTTGTTGACGAGCACGTCCACCGTCTTGAAACGCTTGGTTACGGCCTTCGCCATCGCATCGACCGCCTTCGCGTCGGTCACGTCGCAAACGAATGCTTCGGCCACCGCCCCGAGCTTCGCGCAGGCGCGTTGCATGGCGGCGAGGTTGCGAGCGTTGCGAGCGACCAACGCAAGCCGCACGCCGGGCAGCTCGCGGGCGAACACCTTCGCGATGGCCGCGCCAATGCCCTGCGAGGCGCCGGTGATGAGGATGACGGGAGTTTTCATTGTTCAGTTCAGCACACCAGCGAACGAAAATCGGAGAAATCCGCGGAGAAGCCGCCTTTCACGCCCTTGCAAATCACACTCACGGCGTCGTGCGAGTGCAGCGACTCCTGATGCGAGCACGCGATCTGGAAATCGGCGACGCGCCTGTCCTTTGCCAATTCGGCATAGAGCAGCCGCGCGGCGTCCTCGACGAACTTGAGGTGCGCGCCGTTGAGCTCGGCGAATGCCTGCTCGTCCTCGCGCTTCACCATCACCTGCGTCTCGGTCCTGAGCGCGCGGAGGCAAAGGGCGTGGACATCCTCAATCCAGATTTTTTTGCCGTCGGCCTCCTCGATGGTCACCCGGGCTTTGCTTCGTTGCGAATGGGGGACGGTGTAGGCGTCGCGCTTATCCCGCGCATGCTCGGAGAGTTCGGCGGAGCAAGGGCAGGCCGAGGAGTAGACGAAATCAAACTGGATGAACCGGCGGTAGCGGCCGTCGGCCGTCATCACGCCCTCGAACGCCACATCGTAGAACTGATACCCCGCCAGTCCGCTGCGCAGGCTCGGTTGAAGCATCGGGTAGGAAAACCGGATCTTCAGCCGGGCGGTCTTGCTTTCCACCCGGCGCATGTAGGCCTTGAGAATTTTGCCCATCCATTCGCCGGTGGTCGCCTCGTCCTTGTGATCGTAGAACGAGCGCATGATGCGGCTCATGTTGATGCCCTTCAACTCGGCCTGAAGCGACACGGTGCCGGTCACGCTCGTTTCGAGCACGAGGGATTTTCCAGACTTCGTCCGGTAGTTGAGCGGCAGTTTGAAGTTGGAGATGCCGACCTGCTGAATCGGCACATGCACTCCTTGGGAGGTATCGTTGCAGGCCTCCATCATGTCGGGCAGCGTGGCGACATAGGCGGGCGTAGCCTTGAACTTCGAGTCGTAACGCCGCTTGATGCGCGGAGCCTCCCCGCCCGCCGCCGGATGGAGATACATGGTTTTCTTGGCTTTCATTTTTCGTTTTTGGGTTGGAGCCAGACGGGGACCGATAACCGTTCCCGCGGATGCGGGATAAACTGGCAGAGATTGGGATTTCAGGAAGCGTCGGGGCCGCGATATTCGGCGAAGTTGCGCGGCGTCTCGTAAAGTTTCACGCAGTGGAGTTTTCCGGCGGTGATGCGCGGCGCTATCTCGTTCCAGAAAGCGATCACAAGGTTTTCGGTGGACGGGATGATGCCGCGGAGAAAATCGACCTCGTCGTTCAGGTTGCGATGGTCGCACTTGTCGACGATCGCCGCGTGGAGAAGGCCCTTCAGTTCGCCGAGGTCAATGATGTAGCCGGTCTCGGGATCGGGCTCGCCGCGCACGGAAACCTCCAGCACATAGTTGTGACCATGCCAGTGGGGGTTGGTGCAAAGACCGTAATGGGCGACGTTCCATTGCTGGCTTTTCGACGGGTTGTAGAGCCGGTGGGCGGAATTGAAGTGCACCTGCCGCGTGATGATGACCGTGCCCTTCAAGGGGCGCACGGCAGGCGGAACGACTTTGGACTTCGCAGCTTTCTTCGGCATTGAAGGTTCATTAGGTATCATAAAAGCCTGCTTGGTCAATGCGGCGGCGGAGTTTGCCGGCAAACCCGCAAAAACCCCTTGCCCGCACGCACGCACGGTCCTTCATCGGCTTTATACATGGGCATGCGTTTTTCCATCCTCGGCAGCGGCAGTTCGGGCAATTGCGCCGTGCTGCGCACCGAGGGCGCACGGGTGCTGGTCGACGCGGGGTTTTCCGCGCGCAAACTCCGTCAGCTTTTGCATGAGGCGGGCGAGGCGCTGGAAACTATCGATGCTATTTTCCTGACCCATGAACACGGCGATCATTCCGCAGGTATTGACGGGCTGAAAAAGTTCCCCCACATCCACGTCTTCGCCAACGCCGCCACCGCGCGCGCCGTGCAGGCGAAACTCGACTTCAAGCCGTCCTGGCGACTCTTCGAAACCGGCGCCCGGTTCCAGTTTCTCGACCTGGAAATCGAAAGCTTCCACGTGCCGCACGACGCCCAGGAACCGGTGGGATTCACGTTCTCGAGCGGCCACGAGGCCGGTCCGTCCGCCCCGCGCCGGCGCATCGTCTGGCTGACCGACCTGGGGCACGCCCCTCAGCACATCCATGAGCGTATCCGCGACGTGGACGTGGTCGTCGTCGAGTCCAACCATTGCCCGCGCCTGCTCCAGGCCGACGTCAAGCGTCCCTGGCCCACCAAACAGCGGATCTCCGGCCGCCACGGCCACCTCTCCAACGAAAACGTGCGCGACCTGCTCGAAGCCGTCGCCAGCCCGCGCTGGCAGCATGTCGTCCTCACCCACTTGAGCAGGGACTGCAACAGCCACGAGGCGGTTGAAATCGCCCTCGCCGGACTCCGCGCACGGTTGAGCTGCCGATTTTACATCGTCGCCCCGGGTGGCGGCACCCCGCTGGTTGAAATCACCGACGTCACAGGCGTGTGATCACTTTATGGCAATGCCTGTTCAGACTGGCCTTCGCCATGCTCATGACCAGCTTCCTCCATTTTCCAACACGATGAACCAGATGACCCACTTCCGTCGCACCAAAATCATTTTCACGCTCGGCCCCGCCACCGAAAGCGAAGAAATGCTGGAAAAGCTGATCCTCGCCGGGGTCGATATCGCCCGCCTCAACATGGCGCACGCCAAGCACGACTGGACCCGCGAAGTCATCCGCCGCATCCGCGCCGTCTCCAAGAAGGTCGGCCGCGAGATCGGGATCATGATGGACATCAAGGGACCCGAGATCCGCACCGGCGACGTCGATGCTCCGATGGAACTCAAGGCCGGCGAGATTTTCGACTTCACCGTCAAGCCCGGCGCCGACCGCGACAACGGCGAGGAGGTCCGCTCGGTCAACGTCAACTATCAGGATCTCGTCAACGACATCACGATCGGCGACACCGTCCTCGTTGACAACGGCCTCATCCGCCTCGAAGTCCTCGAAAAAGACAACGCCCACCTCCGCTGCCGCGTGCTCATCCCCGGCGAGTTGAAGTCGCGCCGGCATATCAACCTCCCCGGCGTCAAGGTCAACCTGCCCTCCTTCACCGAGAAGGACCGCGGCGATACCCAGGTCGGCATCGAGGAAGGCATCGACTTCGTCGCCCTGTCATTTGTGCGCGAGGCAAAGGACATCGAGCTCCTCCGCGAATACCTTCAAGCCCATCACTCGAAGGCCAAGATCATCGCCAAGATCGAGGACCAGACCGCCATCTCCAACCTCGAGGAAATCATCCAGGCCACCGACTCGCTCATGGTTGCCCGCGGCGACCTCGGCATCGAATGCCCTTTTGAAGACTTGCCCGTCATCCAGCGCCGCGCGGTCAAATCCTGCTTCGACCACGGCAAGCCGGTGATCATCGCCACACACATGCTCGAATCGATGATCACGATGCCCATGCCCACCCGGGCCGAGATCACCGACGTCGCCAACGCCGTCTACGAAAAGGCCGACTGCGTCATGCTCTCCGGCGAAACCACCATCGGCAAATATCCGCTCGAATGCGTCAGCATTCTCGACAAGATCGCCCGTCGCATCGAGGAAGAGGGTCCGTTTGACTTCGCCGAACCCGAGCATGTCACCGGCGACAAGCTCAAGCTGCTCCAGTCCGGCGTGCTCCTTGCGCATCAGGTGTCCGACTCCGCGTTGATCACGTTTACCCGCCAAGGCTTCATGGCCGCCGGCCTCGCCGCCCTCCGTCCCGCCTGCGCGCCGATCTTCGCAATGACCAACTCGGTGGAAACGCTCCGCCAACTCCGCCTGCTGCGCGGCGTCGAGCCCTACATACTTCCGCTGGATTCGGAGCCCAACGACACCATCGAAAACGCCATCGCCCTCCTCGTTAAAGCGGGCCGCGTTCAAACGGGCGACAAACTCATCATCGCCACAGATCTGCTCACTCGCGACCGTTTGGTTGACAGCGTCCAGCTCCGCACCGTGCGCTGACCCGCCTTGCTTTTCATTCTGGCGCATTCCCGCCGCGGGGAGCGCGCCTTTTTATGTTTCTCCGGCGGCTTGCGCGGTCCGTTTCATGCGCTACGTTGACCGCTCTATGTCCGATGTCCTCGCACGCAGCCGCGCCCTCGTCGAAACGATGACCCTCATCGACGATCCTACCGAACGCCTCACCTGGCTGCTCGCCAAGGGTCGCCGCGCCCCGGCTATCGCGCCCGCCTATCGCACCGACGCCTTTCGCATCGAGGGGTGCATTTCCGAACTCTGGCTCGCACCCGAACAACGCGACGGCCGGCTCTGGTTCCGCACCGATGCCGCCGCCGCCATTCCCAAGGGCGTGGCCGCCGCCCTCGCAGAGGTTTACAGCGGCGGCACTCCCGAAGAAATTCTCGCCGTCGGGGACGGCTTCATCCGCGATGCCGGACTCCCCCAGGTTCTTTCGAACAATCGATCCAACGGCCTCGCCCACTTCGTCAAACGCATCCTCGCCCACGCCGAGGCCGCACGCCTCTCGCCTACTTAATTCACCCCGTCTTCCTTCATCCTTCTCCCATGTCCGAAACCAAGCCCGCCCCCATTCCCGTCACCGTCCTCACCGGCTTCCTCGGCGCCGGCAAGACCACGCTGCTCAACCGCATCCTCACCGAACAGCATGGCAAAAAGATCGCCGTCATCGAAAACGAGTTCGGCGAAGTCGGCGTGGACAACCAACTCGTCATCTCCTCCAACGAGGAACTCTTCGAGATGAACAACGGCTGCATCTGCTGCACCGTGCGCGGCGACCTCATCCGCGTCCTCGGCCGCCTCATGAAGCGCAAGGACAAGCTTGACGGCATCCTCATCGAGACCACCGGCCTCGCCGACCCCGGCCCCGTCGCGCAGACGTTTTTTACCGACGACGAGATGCGCACCCGCTTCCGCCTCGACAGCATCGTCACCCTGGTGGACGCCAAGCACGTCCTCCTCCACATCGACACCTCCCCCGAGGTGAAAAAACAAATTGGTTTCGCCGACGTCATCATCCTCAACAAGACCGATCTCGTCACCTCCGCCGAACTCAACGCGCTGGAAGCCCGCATCCACAAGATGAACGGCGCCGCCAAGATCCACCGCACGCAAAACGCCGCCCTCGACCTCAAGCACGTCCTGAACGTCGGCGGCTTCAACCTCTCCCGCGCCACCGACCTCGACCCCGAGTTCCTCAAGCCCGACTACCCCTTCGAATGGGCCGGCGCCTACCAGCTCCCCGCCGGCACCCTCGACCTCGCCATCGGCCACTGCGACCACGACCACGCACACGAAGGTCATGATCACGAACACCATCATCACAACAGCAACGAGAACGAACTCGACGTCGTCATCATGCGCGTAAAATCCCTCGACGAAAAAGACATCGCCGCCGCCCGCGAAGCCGCCGTGCACGTCTTCGCCGACTGGGAAACGCGCCTCAAGGCCGGCGATACGTTTATACCCGGAGGCACGCTCCATCGTCTTCTCCTCGACGACGGTCACGGCCACTACCCGCTCAAGATCGACGAACCCGGCCTCTACCTCGTCTTTGAAGGCTGCGGCGAGGAACCGCTCCACATTTATCCCGACGGCTCCGAGGATAACGTCCGCCCCACCTGGCAGGAAGACTACCCCCACAGCCACTCGCACGCCGACGACGTCTCAAGCGTCGGCATCAGCACCCACGGCGACCTCGATGGCAAGCGCCTCAACGACTGGATCGGCCAGCTCCTCAAAACCAAGGGTGGCGACATCTACCGCATGAAAGGCGTTCTCTCCGTGAAAGGCTCGCCCAACCGCCTCGTCTTCCAAGGTGTGCACATGCTCTTCGACGCCAAGTTCGACAAACCGTGGGGCGCGTCTCCGCGCACCAACACCCTCGTCTTCATCGGCAAAAATCTCGACCGCACCGCCCTCAACGAAGGCTTCAAAGCCTGCCTTGCTTAATAGGTCTGCGGCGTGGGAACGGGGTAGTCACCAAGGGCGGGGCCGTTGCTCGGGCGGCTCGGGGAGTTCGTGCCAGTTTTCCGGCGTTTGCCCGTAGTAATCGGCGGCAAGCTGGGTGTCATGGAGCCAAACGGACAGCACCTGTTCGCTCAGGCTGGCATACAGGTGGAACTGGGAGCCGAGGCTGTCGGCGCCTTCATCGTCATCCAGGTCGAGCACCGCGCCGCCCTCCTCCTCTTCGGTCTCGTCGTCCGCTTCGGGCCCGGGCGGTGCGGAAAAGTCGTTGGGATCGATGGGGAGCCCCTGCTCCTGCTGAAGCCTGAGCCGGTGTTGACGCTCCAGAAAGGCACGCCGCTCCCGTGCGTATTGCCTGTATTCCAGCCGCTCCTGCCGGTCACGCTCGGCGGCGGCCGCCTCATCCTCGTCGTCATCGTCGCGGGCGGCGATCTCATCCATGTCATCATCAAGGTTTCCATGGGGCTCGATGATGAGTAGCATGTCCCATGGAAAACGCGCGGCGGCCATCAGCTCGCGCAAGGTCTGCACCACCTCCCTGAGCCTGAGCGTGTCCTCAAAACGGTTCAGGTGGACTTGGACGTTGCCCGGACGGTTGTGACCCGGCCAATAGTTCGATTTGTCTTTCCGTCCGCGCCAACCACGCCCCAGCAACGCATCGAGACGGCGGCGCAACTCCGCATTAAACCAACGATCCTCGGCGGCAGCGTAAGCCAGGTCGTCCCCGTAAAAGGCCGGCCGGGGATCGGGCGGCTCGGGCGCGGCCTGCTTAGTGTCCTCACGGTCGCGGTCCACCGCGATGAAGCGCACCGGCGCGAGCGGACGCGGCTCGGGCAGCAGGAAATCATCCGACCAAGGCGGGAGCAGGGCGTTGATCGACGCCAGCTCGGTGGCAACGATGTCACACCCCTCCACCCACACTTGGCGCAGCCGGAGGGCGTCGGCCAAAGGGGACAGATCGAGCGGCAGTTCCCGTTCCAAGCGCAGCTCGCGCAACGCCGGCATGAGCGCCAGCGGACGCAGGTCCATGAACTCCTTCCCCTGCAGGCGCAGCCACGTCACGGATGTTTGCGCGGCGAGCGGGGACAAGTTGGTGAATGGTCCTTGCAGTTGGAGATTGAGAGCGGGGAAACGCTCCACGCCCGCCAAGGTCGCCACGCTCTCCACGCGCAGCTGCCGCACCGCCGGCATGGCGGGAAGCTCGCGCAGGTCCCGCAGGGGAGTCTTCCAGTGAAAGTCGGTGTTAAACTCCGCCTCCACCACCGCCGGCAGCATCGGGACATCGCGCAAGGCCAGCAGATTGCCGTAATAGTGAAGATGCCGCAGCGCCGGAAGCGTGGCCAAGGCGGATATCTCGGGCCAAGGCGTGTGCAATCTGAGCCGCAGTCTCTCCAGGGCTGGCAGGCCGGCCAGCGCGCCGATGTCCGCCAGAGTCTCGCTGTTGATCGAAAGATTCTTCAGCCCGCGCAACCCGGCCAAGGCGTCGATACGGGTAAAGTTGCCCATGATGTCGACGTCGGTGAGCTGCGGGAAAAACCGCAGGGTCTCCACTTCGCCCACCGGGCGGTCATGGGAGAACGAGAAGCTGAACCTGCGGAAATCGGCCCACACCTCCACGAGGGCGTCGAGCTTCTCGCGGGAGATGAGCGCGCGATAGGCCGGGTTGAGCATGCGACGCTTGGCGCGGGCTATCTGCACATCCAAATCCATCGGCTCGTGCCGCTGGTGCCGGTAGCACCACGTCTCCCAGGCGCTATCGACCAGCAGCTCGATGGTGTAGAGCTCGTCGTTGGTGCGCTCCGGGGCGAGCGCCCAGTCGCGAAAGGTTTCGGCAGGACTCATACCGGTTTGCAGCCAAACGCATACCCCGCGCAAACGACAAGTGTTATTCTTCCCGGCGCGGATTTCCCGCCCTCGTTTTCCGACGCTTCAGCCTTGCCTATCCGCCACGCTGCCATCGCCATTTTATATCCATGCAACTCACCAAGTACTGGGCCGCCTCGCTCGACGACTACGTGATCGACCTCGGCTGGTCGGCTGACGGCGCGCGCCTCGCCGCCGCCGCGTCCTCCGGCCCCGTCTCTCTCTTCGCCTCCGCCGACGGCGCGCGCGTTGACCTCCCCGGCCACGACGACGGCGCCAACTGCCTCGCATGGCATCCGTCGCAACCCCTCCTCGCCACCGGCGGGCAAGACGCCAAGGTCAAACTCTGGGACGCCGCCTCCGCCCAACACACCGCCTCCGCTGAAGTCGGCGGCGCGTGGATCGAACACCTCGCATGGTCTCCCGACGGCGCCAAACTCGCCGCCGCCGCCGGCCGCCACCTCGCGTTTCTCAACGCCGACGGCTCCACCCGCCACGCCTTCAATCCCGCGCCGAAAACCATCAGCGCCATCGCGTGGCAACCAGCCGGCGGCTGCCTCGCCTCGGCCTATTTCGGCGGCGTGTGCCTGTGGGATGCCGACGACTTTATCGCGCAAAAGGAGTTCGCCTACGCCAACGGCATCCACGCCCTCGTCTGGTCGCCCGACAACCGCTGGCTCGTCTCCGGCAACCAGGACCCGAGCGTCCACCTCTGGCTCCCCGAATCCACCGATGAATTTCAAATGAGCGGCTACGAGGGCAAGGTGAAGGAGCTCTCCTTCGACCGCGATTCGCACTGGCTCGCCACCGGCGGCGGCAAGGACGCCTGCCTATGGGACTGCACCGGCGCCGGCCCCGAAGGCCGCGAACCCGTCATGCTCCAGCACGACGCCAAGGTCTGCGCCGTCGCCTTCCAAAACGCGCACGGCCTCCTCGCCACCGCCAGCGCCGACGGCGTGGTCCGGATCTGGAGTCCCGAGCGCCCCAAGCCTCTCCGCGCCACCGTAAAGATGCCCGTCCCCGCGACGAAGCTCGCCTGGTCTCCCGACGACAGCCTTCTCGCCGTCGGCAGCGAAAAAGGCGTCGTTTACGTTCTCAAGTGCGAGGGGTGATTCGCCGTCATGCACCGCTTCATCCCCGTCGCCGGCGAAGCGCCGCCCGCCATCAATCCCGAGCACACCGCCGCGATCAAACGCTGGACGCGCGAAATCCTCCGCCTTCCCGATGACGCCGTCGTCACCGTCGGCGAGATCGCCTGCGCCGACGCCGGTTGTCCGCTCGTTGAAACCGCCGTCGCCGTCTTTGACGCCACCGGCGCGCGTCTCTGGAAATTCACCCGCCCCCGCGTCGCCGTGACCAAGCTCATGCTTCGGCAAACCCTCGCCACTCCGCCCGCCCCCCGCTGACAGATGCCACGCCCCCGGACCTGCGCCGACACGGGCAAGGTGCGCCCGCCTGAAGGATGCGCCTGCGATTAAACCGTCGCCGGGATGGAAAAAAGCCCGTTTGGGTTCTTCGGTGCCGTCCTTCGACCGATCATTACGCCCGCCGATCGTAAGCAGGGCGACCACATCTGGCGTTGTGGCGTTTGGCGAAACGATGATTACGTGGTGTATTCCGGCTATAGTTTTCCTGGCTATCGATGGACTGGCGCCGGATCGCTGGAAATCGACGTAAAGCCCGAGAGCAACGGATCAGCATCGATTTGGTGCTTTAAGCCGGTATTGAAAACTGGCGTTTTGGTGTCCCTTGTTTTCGGCGGCGAGTCTGTGGGAAATCGCCATCCGATCGAGCCCATAAAAAAAGAGCCGAACCAGTGACAATCAAAAGGGGCCAATCCAAAGGGGGGGGCGGAGCGAGTTGCATCCATGAATGAATCCCCGACCGTCCCGATAAAAACAGAACGATGACTGCGCAGGCGCGCACTCCCTGTCATGCCCTCGGAGACCTGCGCAAGCCCGCCCGCGAACCCAAGCAAGGCCGACTCCTTCGGGGCGACCGTCTAGGGCTGCGTAAAAATAGACCGCAGTTCTGTTAGCCCGGGTTTGCCCGACAAACTGAAGCCCGTATCGCCCGCCGGATCGGTGGAATTTTCCGGGCGATCCACCAACGCCTGCCACTTCCACCAATAGATTCCGGCGCACCACGGTTCGTTTTTGAACGTGGAGTAGAGGGCTTTCATATAGTTGACCTGCTCCTGCGGGTCATAGCGGTCGATCCTTTGGAAAGCCCACGGGAGCATCGCGCCGCCGCGCACCGACCTGCACCCGGCCTCTCCAAGAATGATGGGTTTTCCGATCCGCTGGTGCAGGGCCCGGAAAATCTCGCGGTCGATTGCCATTTTGCCCTGCATGTCCGCAACGCTCGCGCCGGGTTCGCCCGCCACGGTCGTGTAATAGGAGGTGCAGAGGCAATCGAGGTCCTTATACCAAGGTTCATAGGCGGGCTGAATCCAATCGTCGCCTTCGGTCAACCCGTGTTCCACCCAGGTGCGCGCGGCTTCGATCGGCGGCCAATCGGCGCAATAGGTCACCAAGCCCGCATAAACCTCGCGGACGGCCTTGATGGTGCGTTGATACTGCTCATGCTGGAAAAGCGTCCCATCCATCTCGCAACCGATGGAAAAGAGTTCCGCGCCGGTTTGCTGGGCGAGCTTCGCATAATGGCAAAGGCACGGACGCAGGCTGTCGAACCATTGGGACCATAAAGTCTGCGAGCGTCCCGGAATGACTTGGACGTTCTCTTCGGGAAAACGAATGCGACCGCGCCACGTTCCATCCTGGAGTTCGAGCACCGGCCTCAAGAACACGGACAGGCCTTTTTTATGAATATAGGCGATGATCTCGACGACCTCATGATCCGCCGGGCTCAGGCGGAAATCCTGATAGATATGGAGGCTGGCGAAATGATCCTGCAGGACCGCGACGTTCAGGCAAATCCAGCGCACTCCGATCAAAGCCATTTGGTCGACCTGATCCCGCGCTTCCCGGCTGGAATAGTAGCCTGGCCCGGCCAAAAAGCCGAAATGCATGCCGAACTGGAATTTTGCAAGATGACCGTTCATGGGATGAAATTGTTTTTGGAGAGGCGACGTCGCCCGGAATCAGGCCGCAAGAGGCTCATTGGGCGGGGGGCGTTGGGGTTTTGAATCATCGTCCGTCGAGCTGAAGCGGGCGGGGGCAGCGTTTGGCCAAACGCAAAACTGGCGGAGAGGGAGGGATTCGAACCCCCGGAACCTTGCGGTTCACCGCATTTCGAGTGCGGCGCGTTAGACCACTCTGCCACCTCTCCGGCGCGTGGAGGCGAAAACGTAGAAGGCCGCGACCAAAACGGAAGCCGAAAGTTGTTTCGGCTCCGGCCCGCGTTTCCCGGCTAGATGTTTTCGTCCTCCCCTCTCGCAAGTTCGCCCAAGTTGGCCGGCAGATGCCGGGGCAGGAAAAGGTAGTAGCTCATCAGCCACCAACTGCGGGATGACCGGTAAAACAAGGCGGGCACGCCGACGGCCCCGACGCCCGCCAGGATGGCGGCGGTCAGGTCCGAGAGCACCCCGGCGAGATAAAGCACCAGCACGGGAAGGAGAAAAACGATCACGGTCACGCCGTAGTTGAGCGACATGGAGCCGAGGAAGAAGCCTTCGTCGCGTTCGATTTTGAGGCCACAGGCGGGGCACTCGGCGTTGAGCTCGAACAGGGTGCCGTCCTTGAAAAGTTTTTTCGCACCGCAGTTGGGACAGCCGTTGGTGATGCCTCGGATGAAGATCTGGCGGCGGGTGACTGGCATGACGAACAAACAAGACGGCCCGCGGCCTCCAGTGCAAATGCCGAACTCGTTTTCGGCGGAGGCGCGCAGTATCTCCGGATTTGCCGAAAAAAAGGCGCTCCGGAATCCGGAGCGCCTTGGAAGGAGGCAGTCTTCGCGATTTGATTACGAGCCGAGCTGGTAGCGGACGAAGCGACGCACCTGGATGTTCTCGCCGGTCTTGGCGATGAATTCGGTGAGGATGTCCTTGACCGACTTCTCGGGGACTTTGACGTAAGGCTGATCGAGGAGGACGATGGTCGAGAAGAACTTCTCGATCTTGCCTTCGACAATTTTTTGGATGGCAGCGGGGGGCTTGCCGGCAACCTGTGCGCTGGCGATGTCGCGCTCGGCCGCGAGGTCGGCCTCGGGAACCTGATCGCGGGTCACGTAAAGCGGATTGGCCGCGGCGATGTGCATGCCGAGACTGCGCACGAGGGCCTTGAAGTCGTCGTTGCGCGCCACGAAGTCGGTCTCGCAGTTGACCTCGATGAGGACGCCCACTTTGCCACCGACGTGGATGTAGCTCTCGATGAGGCCTTCCTTGGCTT
>CAIVDS010000104.1 GCA_903904685.1 uncultured Verrucomicrobiota bacterium | reverse complement strand
GCCACCACGGGCCCGTAGTAAAGGCCGCCCGGCGCGTCCGAGGTAATCGCCTCGCGGTCCCCGCCATGTTCGAGGGTGAAGCTGTTCCGGGCGATGTAAACATGGGAAAGGTTTTCGTAGCCAAGACCACCCGCGGCCCCCCAACTCATCAGGTCATTGCCGATATACTGATTATCAGCCAGCACCACACCTTCGCCGCCGAAGACGCCGCTGCCGCCCCATCGGCCCGAACCGATGATGTTGTGCTCAATCACCGCGCCCTGCGGGTTGTGCAACGCGTAAACGCAGCTCGAGGAGTACAGGTCGCAGTCAATGATGCGTATGTTTTTTCCGCCGAGATTAAGCAGCCAGTAACCGCCCCCGAATCCGACCTTCATCCCCTCCCGCCAACGCTTGTCGACTTCTTCCGGCGACATGTGTCCGCGAAAGACGTTGGCCCGGATGCGGGTTTTGCGGACTTGGATTCAATTTGGAAGTGCGACAAGGTTTGTGGGTGAAATATCATCAATTAAGCACAGAGGAGCGGTATGAAATTGCCGCGTTGCGAGGGCAGTATGCGCCGATGGTCGTGATTGCCGAACATCTTGCACGGCATCGTAGCACGTTGTATCGCGAGGTGAAGCGCAATCGATCGGCGCACGACGGCAATTATCGGGCGACGCATTCGGTGTGGAAGTCCAGCGGACGCAAGAAGCGGTCCCGTCGCAATTTGCGGTATGGAAGGGCGGCGTTTGCCCCCATCGAGGTGATGATCCGTGGCCAGTTGAGCCCGGAGCAAATCGTTGGGAGAAGAAGGCGGGAGGGCCTACGGGTGATGAGCCATGAGACGATCTACCGGTGGATCTGGTCGGACAAGCTCCAAGGAGGCACCTTGTGGATGCATCTGAGAGGGGCCAGGAAGATAAAGCGCAAACGCTATGGCCGATACGACAGCCGGGGGCGGCTGGCCGGGAAGAAAATGATTGGGCAAAGGCCCGCGGTGGTGGAGAGCCGGCAACGGATCGGAGACTGGGAGATCGACACGGTGCATGGCCGGGGCAAGGCGTGCCTGGTGACGGTGGTGGAACGCAAAACCGGGGTGGTTCGGATCGGTCCGATCCGAAGAGCGACCAAGGAACTGACGCTTGAGCGAACCGTGGACCTGCTTTGGAAGGAGCGCCGCAGGGTGAAAACCATCACGGCGGACAACGGGTGTGAGTTCCACAACTACAAGGAATTGGAAGGCATCCTTGGAACCCGGGTTTACTTCGCGACACCGCACCACGCATGGGAGCGGGGAACCAACGAGAACACAAACGGCCTGATCCGCCAATATCTGCCCAAGGGAACTGACCTGAGTCGCCTAACCCAGGAGCAATGCAACAACATCGCAGAAATACTGAACAACCGTCCCCGACTGAGACTCGACTTCAAAACACCGAACGAACTCTATTACTAACCACTTTGTCGCACTACAAATTTGAAACTATTGGATGAGAATATTTCCCGCGTCAGGCCCGCTTTTGTCCGCGTCGAGGAACGTCCTGTAATTGCCGCTGTAAAGGGTGAGTTCCTCAATGCCGAATGAGTTACCCGCCTGCAGCAACACCGGAAGGGGTTCGGGAGTGTCCGGCCACAGAATGTTGACGAGATCTTCCCGTTCCCCGCGCAGGATTGTGAAGCGTGGGATGACGAGAGTCTTGCGCACGTGGTAGCGCCCGCGGGGAAAGAAAACAATGCCGCCTCCCGCTTTGCCCGCGGCATCCAACGCGGCCTGCACGGCGGCGGTGTCGTCCTGATTCCCGTCGCCCACCGCATCGAACTTACGCACATCAAAGACCGTTTGCGGCCATGCGAGGGGTTTCTCAACGGTGAACTTGAACGGCGCACTCCAGCCGTCGCCGCCACCGTAGCCGTTATGCACGAATAGCTTGT
>CAIVDS010000103.1 GCA_903904685.1 uncultured Verrucomicrobiota bacterium | reverse complement strand
TCCACGCGGAGTTGGTTCGGGGCTTCGTGACGCCACGCGTCGAGACGGTCGGGCAGCACGTCGTAGGTGATATGAACCTGGCCGGCGCGGAAGTTATTTTCGTCCACGGTGAGGTTGGCCACAGGGTAGAAAATCACGCGTTCGAGCTGGTTTTGGGCGGCGCCGTAGTAGCGCGGATTTTTCTTCACGACGATCCGCTGGTCGGGAGTCCATTCCTCTAAGGTGAACGCGCCGTTGCCCACGAAATTCTCGGGGCGAGTCCAGCGGGTACCGCGCTCATGGGCCTTTCCATATTTAAGCAGGGTGCGCTGGTGAACGGGAAACCAGGCTTGGTGCGCGGTGAGAGAAAGCAGGTAGGGCGTAGGCTGAGCCAGCGTGAGTTGGAGTGTGCGGGGATCGAGAGCCTTGACCCCGACCTCTGCGAAGGCGGCGAGTTTGCCGGCGTTGTAGGCTTCGGCGTTTTTAAGCACGAAGAGCATGTAGGCGTATTCGGAAGCGAGTTCAGGCGAGAGGATACGCTCGATGGAAAAAACGAAATCTTGCGCGGTAAGCGGGTCGCCGTTGGACCACGTGGCGTCGGGGCGCAGGTGAAAGGTGTAAACACACCCGTCGGGCGAGATGTCCCAGTTCGCGGCGATTCCCGGTCTGGGTTGGGAGGTCGCCTCGTCGATCACGGTAAGACCTTCGAAGAGGGCGACGAGGATGTTGTAGTCGGTGTAGGCGACGGTGATGTGGGGATCGAGATCGCGGGGCTCCGCGCCGTTTCCGAGGAGAAGCGTGTGCGTGCGCAGACCGGCCTCGACGGGCGTTTCGCGCTTTTGGCAACCGGTTGTAAACAACAATGCGATCGCACCGACGACGGGCAAAAAACGGTGTAACATGACGGGTGCCAGCCAAGCCGCCGTCCCGTCGCGGGGCAAGGCCGTTGGCGACACGGCGCTATTTCGTTGCCAGCCGAGCTGTGCGGGCGTTTGAACACGACCTAAGTATGCAATGGTATTATGCGATCAACGGGGAGCGGCAGGGGCCGGTTAACCAGACCGAGTTCGAACATTTGGTGCGCGCCGGCACGATTACGGCGGACACATTGGTCTGGCGCAAACCCATGACCGCGTGGCAATCACTCGATACGGCACGCGCTTCTGATTCGGCGTTGTCCTTGGCCTTGGAGGTGGCTCCGTTGCCAGAGGCCGTAGAACCGGAGCACGTGGGCCATTTGGCTTCTCCGGTGGAGAAGACCGCGGATACGGTCGTCTATGGCGGCTTTTGGCGGCGTGTCGGAGCACGGTTGATCGATGGGGTGATCGTCTGGGTGGCCGGGCAGGTGGTGATCGGCGTGCTGGGCATGCTGTTTTTCCGCGACACGATGATGGTCTTGCAGAAGGTCAAGGGGCCGGAACTGTCGCCGCAAGAACTGGCGGCGGTCCTCTCTTTCGTGCCGGTCGCCTTTGGCGTCTATTTTGGTCTCAGCCTCGCCTACGAATTCTTTTCTCTCCGGAAATACTCCGCAACTCCGGGTAAACTTGCGCTGGGGCTCAAAGTGGTTCGGCCGAATGGAGTACCGCTTTCCACGGGGCGCATCATCGGCCGCTACTTTTCGCATGCGCTCAACTTCATGACGCTGGGCATCGGTTACGTGATGGTGGCGATTGATGACGAAAAGCGCGGCTTGCACGACTACGTCAGCGAGACGCGCGTTGTGAAAACGCGCTGAGGAATGCTCAACACCGGCCTCTGGGTTCCCTAGGTTTTGAACTTATTGTGCGGTTGTCGGTGCGGGCGGAGGTTGAGGCCAAGGGGTTGTCGAGCGCTGACTGCGTGGTGGTATGAAATTCATGCGACATGCCACCAAGAACCGCCGTTCTTCGGCTGAAAGACTGGCAAAACCTTCACGAGCGACGGTCACGTTGAGGACAGGATTTCTGAGCAAGGCATACAACTCGTCGCCCTTCATCCGGGGCAGACCGCAGAAAGTGCGGAACACTATTCCAAGTCGGGCACCCGAGCTTTTGGCAATCGAGCCGTTTTTGAGTCCGGTAATGAACATGTCCCAATAATCATCGGCGTGGGGATTCTGTGTCGCGGGATGAATCGCCAAGTAGAACAGGGTTTCGATCAATAGCGGGTCGGCTTTGCGGTTGATGAGGGCGGTCAGCTGTTGTCGTGGAACATCCACCAACGCTGGATTCGCCTCCGCCGCACGCAAGGCATGGAGAAAGCAAAAAACCGTGCCCAAGGGCGAAGCTTGCTCAATGGGCTCGTCGGTGGGCGTTTCCTTGCCGGACAGAATGGCGACGGCCCCGTCCGTCCATGCGAAGGGGATTTCGTAGCAAATGAAATCGGGGGCATCGCTCGCCTCCGCCGTGGATTTGAACGGATGTGTTATCGCATTGGAAAAAATCTCCGACACGGAGAAAATCGCGGTGGAGCGGCGATCTTCAAAAGGACTCGGCAATGGTTCTTGACCCAAGCCGCCTACCCATACCAACCGAATATCTGTTTTGATCCGAATCCAAGGGGTGGTCTTGGGTATGGGCGTTGGACACCAGCGCATTTTTATGCGTCCTTCCCCGGCGGTCGAAAATCCATTTTCCTTGCCGATTACTTTTATCCCACCGGCTATTAGCACATAACAGGGGAAAAGTGCGGTGGGATATTCTATTCCGGATTGCCCGGTTCCGCGCCTCCGAAATTCACCGATGGCGAGGGGGGAGGTTTTATCTTGTTCGCGAAAAAGCGCGAAGGCGCTGACCACCTCGATTTGGCGAATTTCCGCCACTGTCTTCTGGCGAAACTGAGCAATCGCCTGTTCCTGGACCGATTCTGGGGAGGGCTTTCTTGTACAGGCCGCAAAGGCGAGCAGTGAAAGCAGCGCGCTGACGGTGAGAATTAAGCGTGGTACGGCCTCACGATGACGCCCTTTCCCCCGATAGGTCAAAGTCCGATGCGAATCGTTTTTGTCTTTGGTCGCGGGTTTTCAAACACGGACGGCCCGGCGGTCCGTCCCTACCTGTTCAAGAGCGGCCCCAGCGTTTTCCAGATCGTTTCCGCGATGCGTTTGTGGCCCTCGGCGGTCGGGTGGATGCCGTCGGGTTGGTTGAGCGGTGAATGACCGCCCACGCCTTCCAATAAAAATGGGATGAGGACGGCGTTGTTGTCCCTGACCAGAGCGGGATACATCGAGGCGAACTCCGTCGCGTAGGCGCCCATGTTCGAAGGCATCTTCATGCCGGCGACCACGACTTTGACCGACGGGTTTTTGGCGCGGACCTTGTCGATAATCCCCTGGAGGTTTTTTACCGAAGCTTCAACAGGCAGGCCGCGCAGGCCGTCGTTGCCGCCGAGTTCGAGCACAAACACCTCCACCGGCATGCGCAAAATCCAGTCGATGCGCCGCAACCCGCCCGCCGTCGTCTCGCCGCTGAGCCCGGCGTTGATGACATGGTAGGGCAGCCCGGCGTCGGTTATTTTTTGCTGGATCAGGCTGGGAAACGCCTGGGTGGAGGCATCCTCCAGTCCGTACCCGGCGGTGAGGCTGTCGCCAAAAAAGAGCACCGTCCTGGGTTCGGCGGCGGAAGAGGCCTCGGCCAAAAAGAGGGCAAGCACGAAGGCGAGGAAGGGTTTCATCGGTTGCGTAAATGGGAACGGGTGGTTTCCTTCGCGGTTCACCAATGAGTGTGCAAACCGTCTTAAAAGTCGAGCGACTCACCCAAACTTATCCGACCGCGGCCGGCGCCATCACGGTGCTGCACGAAGTCGGTTTTGAACTCGGGGCGGGTGCGAGTCTGGCGATTGTCGGCCCCTCGGGGAGCGGCAAGACGACCTTGCTGGGGTTGTGCGCGGGGCTCGACCGGCCGACGGGTGGCGACGTGATTCTGGCCGGAGAAGCCATCGGGCGCATGACCGAGGATGAGCGCGCCCGAGTGCGCAACGACCATGTGGGCTTCGTGTTTCAGAATTTTCAACTTATCCCCACGCTGACCGCGCTGGAGAACGTGCTGGTGCCGCTGGAACTGCGCGGCGCCGGTGGGCGCCAGGCCGAAGTCGGCGCGTGTTCGTTGCTCGACCGGGTGGGGCTCGGGGCGCGGACGGGACATTATCCGATCCAGCTTTCCGGCGGCGAACAGCAGCGAGTGGCGCTGGCACGGGCATTCATCAATGCGCCGAAGATTTTGTTTTGCGACGAGCCCACTGGAAACCTCGATGGCGCGACCTCGCATGCCATGGTGGATCTCATCTTCGGGCTCAATCGCGAGCATGGCACGACGCTGGTGCTGGTGACGCATGACTTGGAATTGGCAAAAAAATGCCAGCGCATCATCCGCCTGCGCGACGGCCGTGTGGTGGAGGATTAAATGAGCTTTGTCCTCAAAATGGCCTGGCGGGACTCGCGCACGGCGCGGCGGCGGCTCGTGCTGTTTTCGCTTTCCATCGTGCTGGGAGTGGCGGCGCTGGTCGCCATCGGCTCGTTCAGCGCCAATCTCAAACAAGGGATCGATGACCAGGCAAAGGGACTGCTCGGCGCCGATCTGTCGGTGACGTCGCACGCCGCGCTCACGCCTGCGGTCGGGGCGTTTTTTCAGACGCTGGGCGCACGGCAGGCGAGGGAGATTTCGTTTGCGTCGATGGTGGTGTTTCCCTCCGCCGAGGGGCAGACGCGGCTGGTGTCGGTGCGGGCGATCGAGGCGGGTTATCCGTTCTACGGGGAGTTTGTGACGGCGCCGGTGGGAGAGGCCGCGCAACTGGATCAGCGCGATGTCGCCTTGGTGGAGGAAACGCTGCTCAGCCAGTTCGGCGTGAAGGTGGGCGATTCGCTGAAGTTGGGCGAAAAGACCTTCAAGGTTGCGGCGGCGTTGAAGAAAATCCCCGGAGAGTCCGCTGCGGTGGCCACCTTGTCGCCGCGGGTTTATATCGGTTTTGACCGGTTGGCCGGCACGGGGCTTTTGGGGCCGGGGAGTTTGGTGCATTATAAGACGTATTTGAAACTCCCGCCGGGGCGCGATGCGGAGAAGATCGTGCGCGACATGCAAAAACAGTTTGGCGGTTTGAGGCTGGGGTTCGACACGGTGGAGAAGCGCAAGCGGGATCTCGGGAAGGCGCTGCAAGGCGTCTATGCATTTCTGAGTCTGGTGGGCTTCGTGTCGTTGTTTTTGGGGGCGATCGGGGTGGCGAGCGCGATCAGCGTGTATATCCGCCAGAAGATCACCACGGTGGCCGTGCTGCGCTGCCTGGGCGCGAGTGCGCGGCAGGGGTTCGCGATCTATCTCGTGCAGGGGCTGGCGCTCGGTCTGCTCGGGGCGACGTTGGGCGTGGCGGCGGGGGTGGCGGTGCAACTCGCGCTGCCGCCGCTGGTGAAATCCCTGCTGCCGTTCGATGTGGCCTTTTTTATTTCGTGGGCGGCGGTGGCGCGCGGCTGGGCGGCCGGGCTCGTGATCTGCGTGCTTTTCACGTTGCTGCCGCTGCTGGAGGTCCGGCGGGTGTCGCCATTGGTGGCGTTGCGCGCGGCGTTTGCGGAGCGAAAACTTTCCGTCGATGGCTGGCGCGTTGCGTTGTATGCGGTGATCGCCGTGGCGGTGGCCGGGTTTGCCGCGTGGCAGACGCAACGCTGGACGTGGGGCCTTGGTTTCACGGCTGGGCTGGCAGCGGCGCTGGGTGTGCTGGCGGCGCTTGCCTATGCGGTGGCGTGGGCGGCGAGGAGGTTTACGCCGCCGGGACTGCCTTATGTGTGGCGACAGGGCGTGGCGAATCTTCACCGGCCCAACAACCGCACGGTGCTGCTGTTGGTATCGCTCGGGCTGGGCACGTTTCTGCTGCTCACGCTGGCGGTGGCGCGGGACACTTTGCTCCAGCAGATACGCGGGACGGATGGCGAGGGGAGGCCCAATCTCCTGTTTTTCGACATTCAGGACGACCAGATCGCACCGCTGACGGAATTGCTCAAGACGCAGCGTGCGCGGCTCACGGCGCAGGCTCCGGTCGTCACCATGCGTTTGCAGGGCATCAACGGTCGCACGGTGGACGAGCTGCTCAAGGACAAGCGGGCGGGCATCCCGGCGTGGACGCTCCGCAGGGAATATCGCTCGACGTATCGTCGCGAACTCACGGAAACCGAAAAGCTCACGGCGGGCACATTTTACGGCGAGGTGAGTCCGGCGGTGGCGTATGTGCCCGTGTCGGTCGAAGAGGGGCTGGCCAAGGACATGCAGCTGAAGCTCGGCGACGACATCGACTTCGACGTGCAGGGCGTGCTGGTGAAGGCGAGGGTGACCAGTTTCCGGTCGGTGGAGTGGCGGAGGCTTGCGCCCAACTTCTTCGTGGTTTTTCCGACGGGAGTTCTGGAGTCGGCCCCGAAATTCTACGTGGTGGCCGCGCATGTGGACGGGGCGGCGGATTCGGCGCGCGTGCAGCAGGCGGTGGTGCGGGCGTTCCCGAACGTGTCGGCGATCGACCTTGCGCTGGTGTTGCAGACGCTCGACGGGATTTTTTCAAAGGTGGAACTGGTGGTGCGGTTCATGGCGTTGTTCACGCTGGCGACCGGCGTGGTGGTGCTGGTGGGCGCGGTGATGACCGGGCGGTTCCAGCGCATCCGGGAAACCGTGCTGCTGCGCACGCTGGGCGCATCGCGGCGGCAGCTCATGCAAATCCAACTGGTCGAATACGCGGTGCTCGGCGCGCTCGCGGCGCTGACGGGCGGACTGCAGGCGTGGGGGGCGGGGGCGGCGCTTGCGGTTTTTGTCTTTGAAGCCCCGGTGATCGTGCCGGCGGGACTGCTGGCGGGCGCCGTGGTTGCGGTCACGGCCATCACGCTGGTCACGGGATGGCTGTCCGGTCGCGGTCTTATGAATCGTCCGCCGCTGGAAGTGTTGAGGGAGGAAACGTAGACGCTTTCACCCTTGCGCCGTGAAGGGTGGGTTTGGGAGTCTCTGCGCCTTATGAGCCGAAACGTCGTCACTTTTCACTATACGCTGCGCAATACGCAGGGGCAGTTGTTGGACACCTCTGCCGGAGGCAGGCCTATCAGCTATCTGGAAGGTGCCGGGCAGGTCATCGACGGGGTAGATGAGGCGTTGCGCGGAGTGGCTTCCGGCACCAAGCAGCGCGTCGAGGTTCCCGCCGCCAAGGCCTATGGCGAGCGCGACGACACGCAAGTGCAGCGCGTGCTTAAGGCGCTGCTGCCCGTCGTGGGAGAGCTGAATGTCGGCGATCAATTCAAGGCGGGCGAAGATCCGTATTCACCCATCGTCACGGTGATGGCCGTGGACGGCGATGAGGTGCTGCTGGATGCGAATCATCCGCTCGCCGGCGTAGATCTGGTGTTCGACGTCGAGGTGATCGAAGTGCGCGCTGCAAGCGCCGAGGAAATCGAACACGGTCATGCACATCAGGGAGCTTGCTGCGGAAATCCGGATTGCGGCTGTAAGTAAGCGAGACTTAGGAATCACGCTTTCGCCTCGGAGATATCCCGTCCGTCGTTAAAAAAGCTGGATGGATGGCGGGCTGATCGTCCCAGCTTTTTGTTCAAAACGACGGAGGAATGCCGTAGCCGAAACGCTCGAAAATATCACGGGCAGCGCGGGTTTTCAGAAATTCCAGATAACGCCTGGCAGCGGTGTTTGCCGCTCCGTATCGGGTGATCACGGCGCCTTGGTCGAGCGGCTGGTAAAGCTCGCGGGGGACGACGCAGTAGCAGCCTTTGGTTTTGTGCTTTGGAAAAAGCATGAGGGACAGCGCTACGAAGCCGACTTCGGCATTGCCGGTTTCGACGAACTGGGCCGTCTGCGTAATGCTCTCACCGATGACCAATTTGCCTTCGTTGGCGGTCCAGAGGTCGAGGTTGAGCAGGGCCTCCTTGGCCGCATGGCCGTAGGGCGCGGTGGCAGGATTGGCGATGGCGATGTGTTTCACGCGCGGATCGGCCAGAGCGGTGGCGAGATCGGCGAGCTTCATCGTGCAGTCGGCGGTCCAGAGCACGAGCCGGCCGGTGACGAAGGTGAAGAGGCTTGAGGCGTCGGCGTTGCCCGCGTCCACGAGTTTTTTCGGGTAGTCGATATCCGCGGAGAGAAAGACATCGATGGGTGCGCCGTTTTGAATCTGCGCGAAGAGATTGCCGGAGGAGCCGATGACCGTGGTGACTTCGCCGGCGGGCTCGGCCTTCTTGAAGGCGGCGTTAATCGCGTCCATCACGTAGGTGAGGTTGGCCGCGGCAGCGACGGTGAGCTTTTCGGCCCGCAGCAGTGGGGCCCACGGGCAGAGGATGAGCAGGAAAATGAGGACGTAGCGCAGAGGCATTGGGAAAAGGGGAGTTAGCGCAGGATCGGATCATCGACGAGAGCGAGGAAGCGCGTGATCATGGGTGTGCGTGACTTTCAATCGGACTGCGCCATTGGGCAAATGTTCAGCGTGGCGCGTGGTGTTTTGTGATTATGGAGGCGTTTTCTGCTTTGCAGTTTGCGATGAATGGTTTTCATAAGCGGCTCCACCTTCTTCCTGCCTGGGCAACCGGCGGGGCGAATATCTCGTCATTCTTCCTGAATTTTTAGAACCATGCGCCTTGTTCCCCTCCGTTCGCTCGCCCTTGCGTCCGCCTTCTTGCTGTTACCCGGCCTCGCCTCGGCCCAAGGCACCCAGCCCGTCTTGAATACGGGTGACACGGCCTGGATGCTCACGTCCACGGCGCTGGTGCTCTTCATGACGCTGCCGGGCCTGGCGCTGTTCTACGGCGGCCTGGTGCGGGTGAAAAATTTTCTCTCGGTGCTCATGCATTGCGTCACGGTGACATGCCTCGCCTCGGTGTTGTGGGTGCTGGTGCTCTACAGCCTGTGCTTTACGCAAGGCAACAGCTGGATCGGCGGACTGAGCGCCGTTGGGTTACGCGGGATCGGCCTCGGTGATCTGGCGGGGCGAACTTATCCGGAAACGGTTTTCGTGATGTTTCAAATGACTTTCGCAGTGATCACGCCGGGGTTGATCATCGGCGCCTTCGTGGAGCGCATGAAGTTTAGCGCCATCATCCTCTTCACGGCACTTTGGCTGCTGCTGGTATATGCGCCCGTCGCTCATTGGGTGTGGGGCGGTGGCTGGATGCAGCAAATGGGAGTGATCGATCTCGCCGGCGGCATCGTGGTGCATGCGACGGCCGGTATCTCGGCGTTGATTTTGGCCAGATTTGTCGGACCGCGCGCACATTTTCCCACTCATATGCACCCGCCGCACAGTCCAGGCATGGTCATGATCGGCGCCTCCATGCTCTGGGTGGGATGGTTCGGCTTTAACGCGGGCAGTCAGGGTGGCGCCAACGGGGCCGCTGGCATGACGATGCTGGTAACTCATATCGCGGCGGCGGTGGCCAGTCTGACGTGGATGACGATCGAATGGTTCAAGACGGGCAAACCCGGGCTCGTGGGTATCGTCACGGGCATGGTGGCAGGTCTCGCCACGATCACGCCCGCCTCGGGCTGCGTGGGGCCGCTGGGCGCGGTTTGCATTGGCTTCATGGCCGGTGCCATCTGCTATTTTGCGTGCTCCTTGATCAAACGGAAGATGGGCATCGACGATGCGTTGGATGTTTTCGCGGTGCATGGGGTGGGCGGTATCACAGGAACTCTTATGTTGTCCGTGTTTGGTTCGGCGGCTTTCGGTGGCCACGGCGTGGGTAACATCGCCGCACAATTCTTGATTCAGGCCAAATGCGTGAGCTTCACCTTACTCTGGTCCGGCGTGGGCACTGTCCTGATTATTCTCTTCGTCAAGAAGACGGTGGGCCTGCGGGTGGGTGAGGTGGCCGAGCGCACCGGCCTCGACCAAGCCGAGCACGGCGAAACCGCCTATCACCTCGAATAAGACCGACAGCCACATGGTTTATGATGTTCGGTAAGCGGAACCGCTGGGCCCTCTGAGAATAACCAGAGGCATATGCACACGCCCAACCGGACGGCCAGGCGGTGCGTCCCCACCCTTCCAGAGGTTCAAAACAAAGGGCGTAGCTTACGCCCATTCATCCGTCCGCACAGTTGCGCTCGACTACCTGAGAAAATGGCAGGGCTCTTAAGCCCCCCATCCTCAATCATCCGCACCCATCACCGCACCGCCACAGACAGCAGGGTCCAGATGTCCTTCGCGTATTCGCGGATGGTGCGATCGCTGGAAAACTTGCCGACGCGGGCGGTGTTGAGGATGGCCATCGTCGCCCAGCGAGACTTGTCGCGATAGGCCACGTCAACTTTTTCGTGCGCCTGCACATAGGCGCGATAATCGGCGAGCACCTTGAAAGGGTCGCCGCCATCCAGCAGGCTGTGGTGCAGCGCACCGAAAGGATGATTTTCTTCGGGCACGAAATAGCTGGAGCCAAGCCAATCGATAACCGCACGCAGTTCCTCGTCCGCCCAATAGTAATCGTGAGGATTATAACCCTTAGCATCCAAAGCTTCGACGTCGGGCACCTTGAGGCCGAAGATGAAGATGTTGTCATCGCCCACCTCTTCGCCGATCTCGACATTGGCACCGTCGAGCGTGCCGATGGTGAGTGCGCCGTTGAGAGAGAGCTTCATGTTGCCCGTACCGGAAGCCTCCTTGCCGGCGGTGGAAATCTGCTCTGAGAGATCGGCTGCCGGAACGATACGTTCAGCGAGGGAAACACGATAGTTGGGCAGGAAAATAACCTTCAACTTGCCGCCGATGCGCGCGTCGTTGTTGATGTGATGACCGATGATGTTGATCGCTCGAATGATGTTTTTTGCGAGCTCATAGCCGGGCGCCGCCTTGGCGCCGAAGATGAAGACGCGCGGAACGATATCGAGCGACGGATTCTGCAACAGGCGGCGATAGAGCGTGAGGATGTGCAGCAGATTCAGATGCTGGCGCTTGTATTCGTGCAGGCGCTTGATCTGCACGTCGAACAAGGCGTCGGGCGAAACCTCCACCCCGCACTCCGCCTTGATGACGGCGGCGAGATCAACCTTGTTGGCGCGCTTAATCGCCATGAATTCCGCCTGAAAATCTTTTTTGCCCGCAAATGCTTCGAGCCCACGCAGGAGATCGAGATCACGCACCCAGGCGGAGGAACCGAGCTTCGCGGTGAGCAATTTCGCAAGCCGTGGATTGCAGTCGAGCAGCCAGCGGCGCGGCGTGATGCCGTTGGTCTTGTTCTGGAATTTGCCCTCGTAGAGCGAATCAAACTCGGGGAAGAGATACTTCTTCAGGAGTTCGGTGTGAAGCGCAGCCACCCCGTTGACGGCATGCGAACCGACGACGGCGAGGTTGGCCATGCGGAACGCCTTCGCACCGCCCTCCGCGACAAGGGAACAGACGCTCTTCTTTTGATTATCGCCGGGCCATTTGGCCTCGACGGTTTCCATGAGGCGCCGGTTGATCTCGTAAATGAGTTGGGCGTGACGCGGAAGGACGCGATTGAAGAGAGGAACGCCCCATTGCTCCAAGGCCTCGGGGAGAAGAGTGTGGTTGGTATAGCCGAACGTCTGGATGATGACAGCCCAGGCGGCTTCCCACGTGAATCCGACTTCGTCGAGCAGAATACGGAGCAACTCCACGACGGCGACGGCGGGATGCGTGTCATTGAGCTGGACCGCGACTTTGGCGGAAAAATTATTCCATGAGTTGCCCGGAACGCGGAAGTGGCGGCGGATAATGTCGCGCATCGAGCACGCCACGAAAAAATACTGCTGTACGAGGCGCAGTTCCTTTCCGTTCTCGGTTTTGTCGTTCGGATAAAGAACCTTCGAGACGGTCTCGCCGATGGCCTTCTCGCGAACGGCCTCCACGTAGCCGCCGCTATTGAACGCGGTGAGGTCGAACTCCTCGTTCGAGCGCGAGGCCCAGAGACGAAGGAAATTCACAGTCTGGGTGCCATAACCGACGATCGGAATATCGTAAGGGACGCCGAGAATCGACTTGGTATCGACCCAGCTCGGATGAGAATTGCCCTGATCGTCAAATGTGATTTCGACGCGACCGTAGATTTTAATTTCGATGGTGTATTCGGGCCGCACGATTTCCCAAGGCGTGCCGAATATCATCCAATTGTCGGGGTGTTCGACTTGGTCGCCATTAACGAATGTCTGCTTAAACAGGCCGAATTCGTAATGGATGCCGTAACCGATGGCCGGCAAATCAAGCGTAGCAAGCGAGTCTAGGAAACAGGCGGCTAGGCGGCCGAGACCGCCATTGCCCAAGCCCATATCAACTTCGCTCTCACGCACGATTTCCCAATCGACTCCGAGCTCCTTGAGGGCGGCGCGCGCCTCGTCGTAAACGCCGATGTTGTAGAGATTGTTCTCGAAAAGCCGGCCCATGAGATACTCCAGGGAAAAATAATACAGACGGCGGACGTTCTGCTTGTTGTGGACCTCTTGAGTATCCAGCAGGCGGGCGAGGATCTGCTCGCGGACCGCCATGGAAGTAGCGATCCACCAGTCGCGGGGCTTGGCGGTAGCCGTGTCGCGGGCGAGCGAGTAAGTGAGATTGCGCAGTATCGCCTGTTTGAAGGCGACCACCGGTTCATCGGTAGCCCGACGATGAGGCGAGGAATATCCACCGGTTGGCGAAGCCGTTCCCGAAGCAGGAGCAGACTTGGCGGTGGCGGTGCTTTTCTTGGATTTGAGTGAAACGGGCATGCGGTGAATAAATTAGAGTGAGAACAACAAGAACCGTGCCAGTCAGCAAAGTTGTATAAGGTTAATTGATTTAAGCGAAAGGATTGGAGGGAGTGATGCGAAAAAGACAAACCCCGCCATGATTTATTTTTGGAACCGCCGCGCCAACTCGCCGTAGCTGAGTTCGATGTGGGTCGGCTTGCCACCCGGACTGGTAAGCGGCGCCCGACAGGCAAAAAGCTGGGCGACCAACTCGTGCATTTCGTCTTCTCCGGCTGTATCGCCCAGTCGCACCGCCTTGGCGGCGGCGAGGAGGGCAAGCTGTTCACGCGCAGTGTCGATATCCCTGTCCTGCAACTGTCCGTCACGGAGCGCGCCCAGCAATTCGCGCACGAACGGCTCGGCGTCCGCCGGTTCCATCCAAGTCGGCACGCTCTCGATGCGGAAAAAGTTGCGTCCGAACTCGGCAATCTCGAAACCGTGGCCATTGAAAAACTCCAGCCGTGCGAGCAACAACGCGGTGGCTATGGGATCCAATTCCATCGGCGCCGGCAGCAACAACCGCTGACTGGGAACCACGCCCGCTTGGAACTGGACCTGCAGGCGTTCAAACCAAATGCGTTCGTGCGCGGCCCGTCGGTCAAGCAGGACCAGCCCAGCCGTCGTTTCAAACAACCCATAGCTGCCATGCACTAAACCGATCCAGCGCCACGCAGATGCTCTTGAAACCGAGGATCGGAGGTCGGAGGTCGGACCGACCGTCGGCAGCGGCACGGGCAAAGCGGGCGACGTGATTGCAAGGATGGGCGCATTGTTCCCAACGCTCCGCGTGGCCACTGCGGGCAGGACTGGAGCGAGTCGTGGCATCGGCGTAACAACCACCGGTGGCGTCGTCATCGTCGCAGGACCGGCCGGTTGCTCCGTCTCATGCTCTCCGCCTCCCTGATTTCCCGTTAGCTCGCGTAATCGTTGCAGTACGCTGCGAATGATGAATCCCCGCACCTGCGTTTCGCTGCGGAAGCGCACTTCGCGCTTGGCCGGATGCACGTTCACGTCGATCGCCACCGGATCAATTTCAAAAAACACAAACGCGAGCGGATAACGCCCCTTCGGTAGCGATTCGTGGTAACTCTCAATGAGCGCATAATTGAACGCGCGGCTGTCCACTGGACGCCGATTGATGAAGGTGATCATCTCGTGCCGCGTTGACCGGCCGGCTCCCGGTCGTCCGATGAGCCCGCCCAGCCGCATGCCACCCTCAGCCGCCTCAATGGGCACCAATCCCTCGGCGAGCTGCCGGCCAAAAATCTCCGCCACGCGCTCTGCCAGCCCGGTGCATTCCGGCGAACGAAAAACCACCCGGCCATCCTCGATCAATGTGAACGCCACCTGCGGAAATGCCAACGCGTAGAGCCTCACGCCCGCGATGATATGCGCCGCCTCCGTCTGGTCGGTTTTGAGAAATTTCCGCCGGGCCGGAACCGAGTTAAAGAGCTGAGCCACCTCGATGCGCGTGCCCACCGGACGGCCGCAGTCTCGCATGTGAACACACTTGCCACCGTTGACGAGTATCTCCGTGCCCGCATCATCGGCGGCTTCACGGGTTTGCAGCGTGAAACGCGACACGCTCGCGATGGACGGCAGCGCCTCGCCACGAAAACCGAAGCTCGCGAGCCGATTAAGGTCGTCGGCCTCGGAAATCTTGCTGGTCGCATGACGTTCGAGCGCAAGCAACGCGTCATCGCGGGACATGCCATATCCGTTGTCCTCGATACGCATCAGCGAGCGTCCGCCGTGGCGGAACTCGACCTCGATGCGCGTTGCGCCGGCATCGAGAGCGTTCTCGACCAATTCTTTCACTACCGCCGCCGGGCGTTCGATCACCTCGCCGGCGGCGATCTGATTAGCGACCCGATCGGACAAGATGCGGACTTTGGACATGGACGTATGCCGCCGATTACGCAGGGAAACGCAGATCAGCCCAGCAGCTTTCTCCAACGGGCAAACTGCTTTTTCACCTGCGCCGGACCGGGCATACCGGTGCCACGGCGCATGGCCATGGCGCGCTTAAGATCAAACACCACAGCCCAGTCGTCGCCGTAGCCGGGATGCACTTTTTTCACCTCGGCGGTGGGTAGCTGGTCAAGCGGAAGCTTGAGCGTCTCGGCCAACTTCACCACTGCACCGACCGCATGGTGCGCGTCACGGAAGGGCACCCTGCGCGCCACCAAGTAGTCCGCCAGATCGGTTGCGAGCAGCGCGGGGTCGGCGACCACCTCAGCACAGCGTTTCCTGAAAATCTTCAATCCTGCCACGGTACCGGCCAGCACGTCGGCACAAAGTGCGGTCTGATCGTAGCTGTCGAACACCGGCGGCTTGTCCTCTTGGAGATCGCGATTGTAAGTGAGAGGCAGTCCCTTCGAGAGGGTAAACAAAGTATAAAGGTTGCCCTGAAGTCGCGCCGACTTGCCGCGCAGCAACTCGCAGGAATCGGGATTTTTCTTCTGCGGCATGAGCGACGAACCGGTGCAAAACGTGTCGGGCAGATCGATGAACTTGAACTCCACGCTGGACCAAATAATGAGATCCTCGGCGATGCGCGACATATGCACTCCGAAGAGCGCGCAGGCGTTGGCAAACTCGATGAAAAGGTCCCGGTCGGCCACCGTGTCCATCGAGTTTTGCGTGACGCGGGGGCGGCCCTTGGAATCGACAAAACCAAGCTGTTTCGCGGTGAACTCGCGGTCGATCGGCAGCGTGGTGCCGGCAATCGCACCGGAGCCGAGCGGACACCAGTTAGCATGATCCGCCACCACGGCAAAACGCGCGCGATCGCGCTCCAGCATTTCCAAGTAGGCAAAAAGATGATGCGCCAGAAATACCGGCTGCGCCCGCTGGAGATGCGTGTAACCGGGGATCAGAACGTCGCCGTCATGGGCAGCCACGGCAAGAATTGCCTTTTGCGCGCTAAGGATTTTCTCAGAAAGTACAGTGCAGGCGTGCTTGAAGAACAAGCGCATGTCGGTCGCGACTTGGTCATTGCGGCTGCGGGCGGTGTGGAGCTTGGCGGCGGCGGGCACGCGCTTGGTGAGCGCCTGCTCGATGTTCATGTGCACATCCTCGAGCTGGATGCTCCAGATGAATTTTCCCGCTGCGATTTCAGCGAGGACGGCGTCAAGACCCTCATGGATGGCGTCACGTTCCCTGGCAGTCAGGATGCCTACATGCGCCAGCATGGCCGAGTGGGCCTTGCTTCCGGCGATGTCGAACGGCGCGAGCCGACGATCAAAGGAAACGGATTCGCTGAATTGCAGCATCAACTCGGCAGGGTCGGCGGAGAATCGTCCGCCCCAGGTCGCTTGGGATTGCTTCGCCATAAAGGATAACCCAGCACAACGCGCCCCCCCCCGCCCTGCGCAATGCGAAAGACAACGAATCCGCCATCCTCGGGCACGCCGCCAGAATTCGCAGGTCGCTCAGGTCACCCAATGCAACACCACAGGCGTGTCCACCTCCGGATGCAGACTATTACGAACGGGGCAGTGATGAGCGGCATGTACCAGCAACTTTTCCATGGGTTCGGTCTTCGGAATAGGCAGCCACAAGGTCGTCGCCAGCCGCATGATCCGGCGCGGGGCATCGGCGGACATTTCCTTGGTGACTTCGTATTTTAATCCCTTGAGTTCGATGCCCTGTTTTCGCGCGACGATCGCCATGGTTGTGGTGATGCACGTAGCGAGCGAGGTGGCGGTGAGATCCGTCGGCGAAAAAGCCTCGCCGCGGCCTTGATTGTCCTTGGGCGCGTCGGTCACGAGCGCATTGCCCGAAGGCCCGTGCGCTGCGCTGCAATGCAAGTCACCCTGATATTCACCTGTGATTTTGACCATGCCTCAAACGCTCAGTCGTTTTACGAAGCTGGCAACCCTCAACTTATTAAAAATGGCGCGCCCGGCGGGATTCGAACCCACGACCACCAGCTTAGAAGGCAGGTGCTCTATCCAACTGAGCTACGGGCGCATTTTATTAACTAACAATAGATTAGAACTTCGTTGTTGCGATTCATTTCACAGTTCATTTCACAGTATTGCTAGAGTAGAGTGGAAACATGGGAAATGAATCGAAAACATGGCAAAGAACTAAAACCCCAGGTCTGTTAAGACACAGGACCGGGCGTTATTACGCGCGGTTTTCCGCTAGCGGCAAGACTTGGTTCGAGGCCCTGAAAACGGACGTCGCCGAGGTCGCTAAAATACGATTTTCAGAGGCCAAACTGCGGGTAGTAAAAACGCGAAAAACAAAGCGAAAAATCTCGGATGGAATAGCCAAGATGGGCGACCTCGCACTGCTCATGCGTCAACGTATCGACCAACGAACAGGGGTGTCCGAAAAAACCAAAGAACTTAACCGCCAAGCCTTGGCCTTTCTTGAGAAGACATGGACAGACTTCGCATCAGTTTTGCCTAAAAATGTGACCCCGTTAGCGGTCATTGAATGGCGAGAGAATGCAATAAAGACCGGCTCCGGATTTAGACCTCCCGGATCTAAAAAGACTTCGGTCAAAGGAGCGTCGGCGAGCACGGTGAACAAAGCGATAGATATGCTTCGTCACCTTCTGGACATTGCCGTGGACACGTCTGCAATCCCGGGAAACCCACTTCTCGGTAGACGAAAACTAAAGGCACCAAATAAGCCAAAAAAACCTAACTTACCCGAGGCCCGCACGCTGGAGGCTGTATTTAACGAAATGGGAAGTATCGGCGGGCGTGGAATTTCGACTGCTGAATTCTGTCGTGGTCTCGCCTATACGGGTTGCAGAAAAGCTGAAGCAGCTGGACTAACCTGGGGGGACATCGATCAATCTCGCGGAGTTATCCGTGTAGCCGGGACGAAAACCGAATCAGCCGAAAGGGAGGTCCCGCTCATTCCAGCCGCCATCACGCTAACCTCACCACTAAAGTTACATACGAGCATTGTATCGTGCCCGTTCGACAATACCGCGCTAAAATTTTCGCTGCAAAGGTGATTAAAAGTGACTGGGCCAGTTGGTCCCGTTGGATCAAATCCCACTGCGGCTGATATGGGTTTCCCTTCGTATTGTTGGCCAGCCCAGATCGCAAATTGATCTATCACGGCCAAGACGGCATCTTCCTGTGATCTTTTTTTGCAAATGGCCTTGGCGACGACCCGTCGAGGGAAAGTAGCCCGAAGGTCAGCTTTATACCACGACTTCATCATCAACGGGCTCACGGAGTCCCGCGCGTGGAGTTCACGCATGCCCCGTTGCAGGGCGCCGAGCAGCAGGCGCGAGTTAAACGCCACGTCCGTCGTCACCGTGCGCACCACTTCGCTGCGTTCCAGCGAGAGATGCACTTTCGGCAGACGGCTGAGCGTGCGCAGTTCCGCGCCCTTGTCGGAAACCCGGAGAATCACCGGGCTATCCTTCTCCTTAAAACCGGGCATCTTGGGGATAACCGTTTTCATGCGCTCCACATCCGCCTCGCTGAGACGGATCAGGCCGCCGTAACTGTCGGCCTTGGGGATCACCTGCTGATAGTTCGGGAAATTCCCTTCGACCAACTTCGTGATCCAACTCCAGTGACCGACCGTGATCTGCGCGTAGGGATGCTCCTTGTGATGCCAGCGCCAGAGTTGCGCCGCTTCATCAGGCAGGATGCCCGGCACCTGACTCGACGGAAAAATCATACCTTCGGTTATCGGCAGATCTAGGCTGTTGCTCCGGTAGAGCTGACGACCATCGGTAGCGACGACCTCGTGAGCATTGAGATACACGCTATTCAGAATGTAGCGGGTTTCGTCGGTGCTCGCGCAGCCGAGGGCTTCGTTCATGGCTCCAAGAATACCAGCAGGCAGCGCGATGGGTTCGCCTTCGGCCACGAGCTTTTTAGGGAACTCCGAGACGTTGATCGTCTTGAAGGGCATATCCAAGGTGGCACTCCCCATGCCGTAGCTGATCCGTGGCTCTTCGCCCCCGGTGATCCGGATTTCCGTATTGGCCTCGGCCGTCTTGCTGGCGGTGTCGAGGACATCGAAAGGCACGAGCAGTCGGGTGGCCGCCGTGGTCTGCGCCTCGCCTTCGTAACGCAGGTATTGATCAAGGTTAGTGCCGTCGAACTGCACGCGGTTCTCGAAACCGATGACCAAGACGTGCTGAAGGAAAGGCAGGGGTTGTTTATTGAGTTTAAGAACGCGCAGGCCGGTCAGAGCCTCGCGGAGAGTATTTCTGGAAAAGATAATCATGACGGAATTGGGTTGGGTGAATTAAACGACGAAGCCCGCCTCCCTTGCGGGATGACGGGCTTCGCCGATTGTGGTGGTTGCAGACGCGGGCTTTCGCTCGCGGAGGCTCGGTGGCCTCCAAATTACTCTGAAAGGCGCTTGGTCTTATCCCGGCATTTCCAGCGGTGCCATGCGAACAGGGCTCCGACAAAAGTGCCGACTCCGATAAATACCAGCAGCAGAGGCCGCCAAAATAACCAGAGGAACAAGGCGATGAAGAAAAACAGGATCATGGGTTGAATGAATTGCCCGGCAGCCGGGCGGGTTGGGTTGGAGCCGGGGATTTATTCCCGGCGGAATTTTGATGGGCACGAAATCGCTGATAGGCGGCGTAGAGAACGCCGATGGCCGCCACGATTTGGACCGCTACGTCCAAAATCAGGAGAACCAGCGAAATCGGATTTCTGATCATGGGCACGCAGCCGGTGAGAAGGAGGACCAGTCCGATTAAAACCCCGATGAGGAGTTTCTTTTTCATGACGGGCCTCCCTTCCACTTGCTGCACTCGTTGCGAAAGTCGCACCAACCACACTGCATCCCCGGTGACGGGTAGTAGTCTTCGTTGGCCACGCCGTTCGCGTAGGTTTCCACGAGCCGGGCAAACCGGTCCCGTTGCACCTGGCTCGGTGCCGGCACCCGATGAGGAATCACCTTGGGCGTCTTCGTCTTCACGAGGAAGACGAGTTCGTTGGCAGGTGATTTCTCGCCGGTGGCATCCTCCACCAAGAGCGTGTAGGCGGTGAGCTGGATCTCGTGGAGCCAGGACTCCAGACTGAGGTTGGGCGTCTTACCAATCGTCTTGTAGTCCACCGGGACGTAATCGGCCTTGATAAGGTCGATCACGCCCAAGAGGGGTAACGCGAGCGATGGCAGTTCGGCCCGGAGCTTTAATTCCACGCCCGCCGGTTTGGTCTCGGGGGCGAGCAACTGGGAAGCGAGAAACGCTTTGAGGAGCGGTTCTCCCTCGGCACGCTGGGCGGCGGCCTCGTCGGCCGACTCCCAAGCGATCTTCGCTCCCTTCTCCGGGTTATCAAAAGCCTTCTGGTAGGCGGCGATGACGGCCGTTTCCGACGCATCTCCACCCCGCCAGCGGGCCTTGTTGTAGTGCTGAATCCCCGCGTGGATGGCCTTTCCGTAGTGGAGGTTGGGACTCTCCGGACGGGTGACCACCATGACCTTCTCGAAGTAAAACCGGAGACGACACCCGAGGAACGCTTTCAGGCGAGACACGCTGACGTATTCCAAGGGGTCGCCTCCGGTCGTGAGGTCTTCGGCGGGGACATGGCCATTCTGGCTAGGAGGCAGGGGAGGCAATGCGATCATCGGCGGTTCCTCCCGTAGGCGGGACGGAAACTGCCCCGGTGGGCAGGCGCCTCCGTCTTACCGTGGGTTTCGAGCAGTTCGTCGATCAACGCCGAGGCTTGCAGCTTGTTGAGCTGTTTCACCCCGACGCCGAAGCGGGTCTGCGCGAGTTGATCGACCTCCTCTTTGTTGAGCCGGTGCTCGTCCACGATCTTGAGGATCAGGTCTCGCTGCTTGTCGGAGCACTTCCAGGAATCCTCGCCCCGTGGCGCGGCCGGCGGCGTGATGGTGCCAGCGGGTTTGGGCGAAGGCGTTGCAGTCTGCCCCGGCACATAGCCCGCGTTCACGATCTGGCTGTCCACCGCTTGCTGAAGCCGGGCGTAAAGCTCGGCGCTGGTTTTCTCCAACTGCGACAGGTCGCTGAGTTCAGTCCGCAGTGTCACCGCGAACTGGTGCGAGGAATAATCAGGCAATCCGATCTTCTTCGCGTAATTGGCTTCGATGAAAATAGGCATCGAACCCACGCGCGTCTGATCAGAACCCATTGATTTCCAGCTGGATGCCTGTATTAGGTGGATCGTTCGTTGTATCATATTTCTCAAACAGTTGATGCAG
>CAIVDS010000102.1 GCA_903904685.1 uncultured Verrucomicrobiota bacterium | reverse complement strand
CGCTTGCACGAGTCGGAGGCCGACAGCATCGGCATCAAGTTCGCCGCCGGGGCGGGTTACGATCCGCGGGCGGCGGCGGTGTTCTGGAGGAAAATGGCCGCGCAGGGCGGCACGAAACCGCCGGCGTTTCTCTCCACGCATCCGGCCGACGCGGATCGCATCGCGAACCTCTCGCAACTCGCCCCGCAATACATGCCGCTCTACCAGGCGAGCAAGGCGCGTTACGAAGCCTCAAAATAGGCGTTGCCGAAGGACGGGCTGGTCCGGTGAAGCCCGTTGCGCTTTCCGCTAGCGCCCATTCGTCGAATCCTCCACCGTTGCGGCCATGTTCGATCCCGTCGAAAAGCTGAAGGAATTCATCCGTCATCCCAGCGTATCCGCTGATCCCGCATGCAAGGCGGGCATGAAGGGCGCGCAGGACTTTGTCGGCGGCTTGCTGACCTCGATCGGCTTTTCGGTCGAGGTGGTGAAAACCGACCTGCACCCGATCATCTTGGCAACGCGCGGCGCCAATCCGACCTGGCCGCACGTGATCATCTACGGCCACTACGACGTGCAGCCGGCCGATCCGCTCAACCTCTGGAAATCCCCCGCGTTCGAGCCGGAGATCCGTGGCGATCGTCTCTATGGTCGCGGTTCCGCCGACAACAAGGGACCTCTTATGACGCACATCTCGGCGGTGGCCCGCTTGCTGGAGCGCCGCCCCGATCTGCCGCTACGCATTACCTTTATGATCGAGGGGGAGGAAGAAATGGGCAGCCCGAGTTTTCCTAAATTTCTGGCAACGCACAGCGATCGTCTCAAACAGGGCGACTTTGTGTTCCTCTCCGACACCGGCATTCCGACGCCGGACCAGATCGTGATCACCTGCGGCCTGCGCGGGTTGGTGTTGTGCGACGTGATCGTGACCGGTCCGAAGAGCGACTTGCACTCCGGTCTGCACGGCGGCGTTTTGCGTAATCCGATCCAAGCCGTGACGGAGCTGTGCGCCTCGTTGCACACGCCCGACGGGCGGGTGGCGATCAACGGTTTTTATGACGATGTGATGCCGGTAGAGGAGTGGGAGCGGGAGCAGATTCGCAAGCTCGGCACGGACCTGGGGAAATATCGAGAGTTTCTCGGCATCCCGGCGTTTCACACGCCGCCGGGGTTCACGCCTTTCGAGGCGACGCGCGTGTTGCCCACGCTGGAGTTCAACGGCATTGGAGGCGGCTATCAGGGCGAGGGGACCAAGACTGTGATCCCCAGCAAAGCGTTCGTGAAAATCAGCTGCCGTCTCGTGGCCAACCAGAAACCGGCGAAGATCCGGGCGCTTCTCTATGAGGCCATTCGCGAACGTATGCCGAAGGATGTGACCTGCGAGATCATCGACCAGCACGAGGGTACGCCTTACGTCGTCGTGCCACCCGACCGCTCCAACACCCCCAAAAAACAGTCTCCCATGCTGGCGAAGGCCTTCCGCGCTGCGGACAGGGCCATCGCCGAGGTGTTTGGCAAGCCGCCGCTTTACCTGCGCGAAGGTGGCAGCGTGCCGATCATCGCCGACATCAAGCGCGTGACCGGCCTCGACTCGGTGATGATGGGTCTGTTCCTGCCCGAGGACAACCTGCACGCGCCCAATGAGAGCTTTAACCTCAACGTGATGGAGCGCGGCATACGCGCTTCTGAAAAAATACTCGAAGCCATCGCAGGGAGTTAAGGCAGGGTGGAAGCGCCCATCGTCACAGGCGTGCCTCGGTCTTTCCGATCACGCGCAGGCTTACTTGACGCCTGGCGCCTTGGCCCAGGCATCCTTAAGCGAGATCGTGCGGTTAAAGACGGGCTTGCCGGGGCGCGAGTCCTTCACGTCAGGCGTGAAATAACCGATGCGCTCGAATTGAAATGATTGACCCGGCAGGGCGCCGCCCAATGAGGCTTCCAATTTTGCCGTTACGAACTCAAGGGACTGTGGATTTATTTTCTTGATGAAATCCTCCTCGGCGGCCGGTTCTGGAACGGTGAAGAGACGGTCGTAGAGGCGCACTTCGGCGTCGATACAGTGCGAGGCGCTCACCCAGTGGATGGTGCCCTTGACCTTCTTGTCCACGTTGGCGCCGCCGGGGCGCGTGGTGAGGTCGGCGGTGCAGCGCAGCTCGGTGATCGCGCCGGTCGCGTCCTTGACGATTTCATCGAGTTTGATGATGCAGGCGTATTTGAGGCGCACTTCGCCGCCTGGCTTGAGGCGGAAATACTTGGGCGGGGGAACCTCGGCAAAGTCGTCGCCCTCGATGAATACCTCGCGGGTGAGGGCGATCTTGCGGGTGGTGGGATGCTCGTCCTGCGGATTGTCGGTGGCGTCGCACTCGATGACATCGCCGGGGGAGAGGTTGGTGAGGACGATCTTGACCGGGCGCAGCACGCCGAGGCGTCGCTGCGCGGCAGCGTTGAGATTTTCACGGATGGCGTGCTCGAAAACGGCGACGTCGGTGAGACTGTCGGCCTTGGTGATGCCGATGTTGTAGGCGAAGTGGCGTACGGCGGCGGCGGGGACGCCGCGGCGGCGCAGGCCGGAGATGGTAGGCATGCGTGGGTCGTCCCAGCCGGAGACGATTTTTTCCTGCACAAGCTGGAGCAGCTTGCGCTTGCTCACGAGGGTGTAGCCGAGGTTGAGCTTGGCGAATTCGTATTGGTGCGGAAGCGGCCTGGGCAGGTCGAGCGCCTCCAGAATCCAGTCGTAAAGCGCGCGGTGATCGACGAACTCAAGCGTGCAGATGCTGTGGGTGATGCCTTCGAAGTAGTCGCTCAGACAGTGGGCGAAATCGTAGAGGGGATAGATGCGCCACTTGGAGCCGGTCTGGTGGTGGTCGGCGTGGCGGATGCGGTAGAGCAGCGGATCCCGCAGCCAGACGTTGGGCGAGGACATGTCGATTTTGGCGCGGAGCGAGCGGGCGCCATTGGGAAATTCGCCGGCCTTCATGCGATCGAAGAGGGCGAGGTTCTCTGCAACACTGCGATTGCGAAACGGGCTGTCCTTGCCGGGTTGGTCGGGCGAGCCACGGTAAGCGTCGGTGTCCGCGGGGCTGAGGTCGCAGACGTAGGCCTTGCCGCGACGGATGAGTTCGACGGCGCAGGCATGGAGGGCGTCGAAGTAGTCGCTGGCGAAAAACGGCTCGATGGGAGCCTCGCCAGGCGCGGCTGGGGCGGCGTAGTAATCCGTGCGGCCTTTGACGGCGCGGGTCTCGGTGGTGGCGCCTTTGCGTTTCAAACCGAGATGGGCGTCGGCCCAGCCTCCGACCAGCCACTTCACGTCGGCGATGATGGCATCGACATACTCGACATCTTCTTTGGTCGGGTTTGTGTCGTCCATGCGCAGGTTGCAGCGACCGTTATTTTCGAGGGCGATGCCGAAGTTCAGGCAGATGGACTTGGCATGGCCGATGTGGAGATAACCGTTGGGCTCGGGTGGGAAGCGGGTGACGATGCTGTCGTAGCGCTTTTCGGCGAGATGCGCGGCGACGATGTCACGAATGAAATCGGTGGGTGTGGCGGATGCGGGAGCGGCGTTGTTCTCAACGGTCATAAAAGCTCAAACTACCACGCGAAGCACCGGCGGCAACGCTACAATTCACGCCGAGGGATGAGCGGTCGACAAACCACAACCCATACCACAACCTCATCTAACCACCCAGACTAACTCTTTCGGTGGCTCGAAAAATGTATCCCGTCATTGTGATCATCGAATAATCAAATGAATACTTCAGCACGAGTTCGGCCAGCAGCCGCATGGTTGGCGATTATTTATACTGCAGCCTTTTGGCTTGGAGCTTCCACGATGGTTGAAACCGCTTGGGCGGATGATGCTTTTATGGAGGTGTCGAACCCGGCTTGTCCCCGCGTCGCCTATGCTTTGGAACAAAGTGCCAATAATATCCAGATTACGATAGATGTTCAGGATGCATCGCAAGGTGGAAGCCGCGGGACCGTGAAACTTGGGGTGAGCGCGGAGCGGAGCGTCGTTCTCGACGGAGCCAGGGTGGTTGCAGAGCGAACGGGCGACGGAAACCGTTTCACTTTCACAATTCCCCAATCAAAGCTTATCGACCGGCCGTCCGACTGGGAAAAATTCCGGCTTGCCTTTGCCGTCACGTGGCCGGGAGGCCCTTTCAACCAAGACTTGCATCGCGAACATTTCTTCCAATCGAACGGGGCCACCTTCGATGGTCTTTCCGCCAATCCCCAAGACTGGCTGCCGTTCGATCTTGCCGATCACGCCAAAGTGGTGGCGAACCGCCAGGCGCGGATTTTCGTCAACTTGGATCAACCGCTGGACGGCAAGGCGACGGTGGTCATTGAGGACGACCAGGGACACCGCGTGCGCAATCTTGTTTCCGGGCTCCCGTTTGCGAAGGGGATGCAAAAAATCGAGTGGGATGGCCTTGACGACAAAGGCAACGTGGTGCCTGCCGGTCATTATCGCTGGCGCGCGGTTTCTCATCCCGGCATCACGCCTCATTATCTCTTCTCGTTCTTCAATTATGGCAAGCCGCCGTGGCGTGCGGGGACGCCGGAGAGCGATTGGCTCGCCGACGAGAGCAATCCGGTGGCAGCCGCAACCTTTCAGGATCGGGTTTACCTCGGTGCGCCCCAGGCCGAGTCGGGGCACAACATCATCCAGGTTGATCTCTCCGGTAACAAGAGCGGGCATGTCGAGTTGCCGAGTTCGATTGTCGGGCGAGGAAAACTCTTTCTCGCCGCCGATGACCGGTGCTTCTACGCCATCATGGAGGGTAAGCCGAATTATCCTGCCTTCCAGGAGTTGCCTGATGGCAAATGGAGTTTCCGCCGCAGCCTGAGCATCCTCCGCTGGGGTGCCGACTTCCAACTCAAGCGTTACAACGGTCAGCTCGGGGAAAAGGTCATCAGCGACAACCTCTTCGTCGGTTCCGGGCCGAAGCCCACGGCATTCCAGATAGCCAACCAGACGCACCCATGCATTCCCGACCCACACAACCTGGCAGGCGCGGTGTTGCTCAATGGGAAGTTCTACATCTCGCTCCGGCAGGAAAACCGCATTCTCGTTATTGACGCCGATAGCGGTCAGACGCTCGGCGAGATCAAGCTCGACCAGCCGGGACTTCTTGCCAGCGACGGCAAAGGGTTGCTTGCCGCCTTTTCAGGCGATGCTCTGGTGAAGATCGATCCGGCAACGCTCCAGTCCACGCCGCTGTTCAAGCCCTTGCTCGGCCCGCTGTTGAAAGTGGGCAATCCCGAGAGGACTTTTACGGTTTTGTTGGTGAGAACCCGACAGGGATGACCATCGGAGCCGGTGGTGAAATTTTTCTTTCTGACAACGGGACTGACCAGGATGTCAAAGTTTACGATTCGCAGGGCAAACTCCTGCGAGAGATCGGCAAAAAGGGAGGGCGGTCGCTTAAGGGGCAGTGGGATCCAACCGGGGTCTATCAGCCTCACGGCGTTGCGGTTGACCGCGAGGGCAAGCTCTGGGTTACCGAGACCGACGAATATCCGCGCCGCGTCAGTGTTTGGAATGCAAAAAGCGGCGCATTCATCCGGGAGTTCCTCGGGCCGGTTTATTACGGATCGCCGTATGGCGCCATCGACCCTGCCGATCATACCCGGTGGCTGGGAGGCGGCATCCAGTGGAAGCTCGATTTCGATCAAAAAACGGCGACGCCTGTCTCAACGCTCTATCGCAAAACCAAGCCTGGCGAACCCTTCTCCCGGATGCTTGGCATGCGCTGGCATTTTTATCATCAGGATGGGCGCACCTTCCTCATCGGGGCCGGGTATGGGGATGCGGTCTATGAATTGAAAAAAGACGGCTCCGCGAAAATCTGGGCGTTCTGTTCGACTCTGTCCAACATCTCGCAGCTTCCCCGCTGGACCTTGCCGAAAGCCCTCACCGACCTGCCTGAAATTCAAACATTTTTTGCGCAAAACGCGAAGACCAGCAATCCCGCGGTGAGCTCCGAGACATCCCCATTTGGCACATGGGGTGATACAGTTTGGTTCAACGAACGCATCATGCGCAACTACAAAACGGGTTCCCCGGTGAGCGTTCTCTGGGTGGATAAAAACGGGGATGGCATCATGCAGCCTGATGAAATCGAGGTTTTCCCCGAAGGCAGCAGTGTCCGCACGATCTCGTGGGGTGCGGCCAATTCGACGCTAGATCTCGCGCTTCCCGCAGTCGTCAACGGCAGGGAATCGATCCTTCATGTCAGGCCAGACGGCTTTCTCCCCTCGGGTGCTCCCAATTATAGTCTGGCCAGGGCGCTGGCTGCGGCGGTTCCCATTCCGCAAGGCACATGGGGGGGGGAACCGGTCACGATTCAGGACCGCTTTGGACGGGTGGTGGTGAACATTTCGCCGATGACCGGCCTGACACCCGACGGGAAAGTCGAATGGACTTTCCCGAACAACTGGGTCGGCGTCGGTGGTTCGCATCTCTCCCCGCTGCCCGAACCGGGCGTGATGCAGGGTTGCAATTTTTTTCTCGGGAGCGCGCCTCTCGATGACAAATCCGAGGTAACGGTCGTCGATGGCAATCACGGGCGGTTCTTTGTCCTGACTACGGATGGTTTCTATCTCGATGAAATGTTCCGGGACGTTCGCGTCACCCAGAATGCGGACGCCTACCTCATCGGCGGTGAACCCTTCGGCGGAACTTTTGCCCGTGGCGAGGATGGCAAATACTATCTCCAGAGCGGCCATACGGACTATCGGGTTTTCCGCATCGACGGCTTGGACCAACTGCATCGCTCGGGGGGGACCCTTACGGTCAGCAACCAGCAGATGCTCGCCGCACAGACGAACCGGGAGGCAAAAGCGGCGCAAATCCTGCGGCCAAAGTCGGTCGATGTCGCCGAAGTGTCTGCGGGCAAAGCGTTATCCCAGGATTGCCGCCTGTGGCCGGTGGCCGATCCGCTTGTCTGGGGCAACCGCACACTCCCGTATCCCTACGCCGAAGTGCGGGCCGTCCGGCAGGGCGACCGTCTCAACCTTGCCTACACCGTCAAGGATCCTTCGCCTTGGTTCAATCATGGCACGGACATCACCCAGCTTTTCAAGACGGGGGATTGTGTCGACTTCCAGTTCTCCACGGACCCGAAAGCCCGGCCTGACCGGAGCGCCCCCGTCCCGGGCGACCGGCGGTTGCTGATTGCGCCGCATGGCGATGGTTCCATTGCCATACTCTACTCCTTCCGCGAACCGGGCAGTGGGGCAACCCCGGTTTCCTTCACGAGCTCCACGGGCACGGAAACCGTGGATCGCATCACCGAACTCACATCGGCCAAAATCACGGTCCAGAAAACAGATAATTCCTATACGCTCATCGTGTCCATTCCGCTGGCTGATCTTGGCCTGCCGCAGGGCGGCGCAGCCATGGAACTCAAGGGCGACTTTGGCGTGATTTATGGCGATGAGCCCGGCACCGTCGATATCCTCCGGTCCTATTGGTCAAACCAAGCGACCGGCCTCGTCAACGACCTCTCAAACGAGGTGCGCATCATCCCAAAACTGTGGGGCACGCTTCATTTCCAAGCCGCGCCTTTACCGTAGCAGAGTCATTTGTAGAAACCCCATGAAATCGCATCCCTTTTTCTCTCTGCTGGCTGGCCTTGTTCTTCTTGCGCCGCTCCCTCTCGAAGCACAACAAATTGTCTGCCAGGGCACGCTCGGCAACTCGGGCGAGCAAGGCTTGACCCTCGTCCGCTTCGGCGCTGCTGCGGCCACGGGAATGGGCATCGCTTACGACGAGCCCACCGAGTCCCTGTGGGCTCGCGCGGGTGACGGCGTTCTCAACCGTTACGCGCTCGACGGGCGACTGCGCGCCACCTACCCGATCCCAAAACTGGTGCCCATATCGAATAACGACCGCCTGACCCGCGTCGGAAATCGTCTCCTTATGACTGTCGGCGGAATGCTTTACGCACTCCCCATCGACGCTCCTTCCGGCACGGCTCCTACGCCACTGAAAATCAAGGCAGATATCATCTCCGCAGGCTCATCCAACGGCGGCATCGCCATTGCCTCCACGCCGGATCGCAAGATATGGCAGATCTCGATCTACAATGCCGATACCGGCAAAACGACCCCTCTGGTCACTGATCTTCTGGCCAACGTCCGGCAGATCGAACTTCTCCCCCATGGCGATCTCGTGGTGCACATTCCGGGGACGACGCTAGGAGATGCCCATGTGAACGGTATTCACGAATTGCATCTCTATCACGCTGGCAAGGAAGTCACGGACGGTTGGCCCCGTCCCTCGCCGGGCGAACATCTAGAATTTCTCGACAACTACTGGTATGGCGCCACCGGGCACGGCACGCTCCGCCGTTTCAACGCGAACTTGGAGCCCGATCCCGGCGTCGTGCTCGGCGGCGGAAGCGGCGCGTTCATCGGGCATGTCGATCAAAACGAGGAAATCGGCGTTCCGTGGGGACCGATCAAGACTCGGGACGGCCTCTATGCCGTCTCGGGCATCGTCGGGGTCGTTCATATTCTCCAATGGGACAAGGCCAAACTCCAATTCGTGATTGTCCGACGCATCGGCGCAATGCAATCCTGCCGCGGCCTCGCCCTCAATCATCAAGGCGACGTTTGGTATAACTCAGGACTGTGGCGATGGAACGATCCACCAGACATGCCTCAGCGCGAAGGATCCGCCCCGATCGAAATGGGTCAGGCTGTCATGTTGCCCAATGACCGCTTTTCGGCCCCGATTCTGCGTGGCACCCCGTGGGTCATGGGCGGCGGTTTTACCTGGAATAATGTTTTCAGCGACTTGAAGGAAACGGCGCCCAAAACCGGATTTCTCAACGGCTCGGCTGTTTACAAGGATGCAAAAGGCGCCTTGGTGCTCCTCGCCATCGACAAAACGGGAAAGTCGCAGTCTTACCGAATCGACTCCTACACCGGGCGCGCCATGGAGATTCGCAGGGAGGTCGTGCTTGGAACCGCCAACCCGGTCAAGGAGTGGACCTCGCTGGCAATGAAGGACGCCGACACGCTCCTCGGCGCCGGTGATGGGTTTGTCATCGAAATGATGCGCGCCGGGGTGAATTGGAAGGAAACCCGCCGGTGGAATACGGCGCCGGACGGCTTGTTTGGCAGCCGGATTTTCCTCACCGTCGATGCGGGACGGCTCTGGATTTCCGACACCAACAATCATCGCGTCCTATGCCTCAATCCGGCCGACGGAACCTTCATTGCTTCGTTCGGCAAAAAAGGAGAGGCGGGCAACGATCTCGCCCATCTCGACTCGCCGCAGGTCGTCGAATCCCGAGACAATCGTGCGGTCGTCTTCGACAGCGGAAATCAACGCTTGGTGAAACTCTTGTTTGCGAAATGATGAGGTGAAGGAGGCAAAGCCGTCTCTGGCGCGGTGGGTTCTAACAGCCCGAACAGGGTGACTTTATCTCCTCGTGACGCTAGATGCGGACGGGAAGCGCTACGAGGTCTTGTCGTCCACTTGTTGCGTCCAATCGAGAACGAGGCAAAGCCATTGGCTTTCCCCTCAAAGCCTGGTAAATTTCATCTCTAGACGATCGGCGGCGACTTGGCGCGTAAAGCTTGGTTCATCTTCGTTTTTCCAAGTGTGTTCGAGGATGTCGATTTTGGCCACCTGATCGCAGAGAACATTGAGCAGCGTGCGCACGACGAGACGAGCGTGAGCCGCACCGAGGCAAAGGTGCGGTCCGAATCCAAAGGCCACGTGCGGGTTGGGGCGCCGGTCGAGCTTTACCTCGTCGGGCGACTCGAACACCGTCGCGTCGAAATTGGCCGATGAGAAGCAAAGCGAAACAAATTCACCGGCCGCAACTTTCACCCCATGGACCTCGGTGTCTCGGGTGCATTGGCGCGAGAGGTGGGTGACGGGAGAAAGCACGCGAAAAAACTCTTCGCTCGCGCCAATCACGCGTTTGCGATCCGCCCGGAGATACTCGAAGTCGGCAGGCGTATGGGCGAGGTGGGCGACAATGCCTGTGATGGAGTTGATTATAGTGTCGCGACCGCCGGCGTAAACGATGCTGCAATAACCAAGCATTTCCTGGCGGGTGAGAGGTCTGTCGCCAATCTTCGCCTGAGTGAGCGCACTGAAGAAATCGGAGCCGGGCTTGGCCTGCGCGCAGTCCAGCAACGCGTTGGTGTAAGCCTCAAGTGCCGCCCCTTTGCTGGCGCCGTCGCCATCACGAAAAACATGGGTACCCCAACCGATCCAGATTTTCGCCTCGGTATCAGGCATATCGAGCAGTATTGCCAGCGCACGTGACTGCAGGGGAATCGCAAACTCGCGCACCGCCTCAAACGAGTCGCGATCGCGCACGGCCGTCACGAGTTCACCGACCAGCATTTCCATGCGGGCGATCACCTCAGGCAGCTTCGCGCGGTTGAAAAAGGGTTCAACCAATGCGCGGTAGTCCTGCTGCTCCGGCGGATCGACCTCGAGCGGCAGTTGGCGCACCGTGCGAACATCCTCCTCGGTAGGAATCGGAACCTTGAACGGCGCGTCAGAACTGAAGGTCCGCCAGTCCCGAGCCGCGTTACGGAGGTCTTCGTGACGCAGAACCATGGGGATTTCCCTGCCCTGAAAGTTGTTCACGAGCACACCATCGCGCTCACGTGGCTCACGGAAAGGGTCGGTTGGATTGGTCGGGTTGTGAAACGGGCAGGACATATCGAACAGGGTTGTATTCGGGAGGCGCTTCGTCAGGACGATGAAGATTTCACGCGGGTACAAAACCGTGGCCGACGAGTTATCCGAGCCAAGCCCGGAGAAGTTGAAAAGCCATTGATTCGTTGGATAATGGAAATGCTTTTTACATCAATCGATAAGTTGTGAGATTTGCCGTCAGATCGGCCATCATGCAAAGTCTTTGGGCGGGGCGAAAAAATGCATCCCGTCATTATTGGCACGACACATGGGAGAAATCGTGGCAGAATTCTCGGTCATGAAACCTATCCGCATCGGCATCGTGGGCATTGGCAATATCGGAGCTTTCCATACGAATAATTTCCTTGAGGGGAAAGTCGCCAATGTTGAACTGACGGCGATTTGCGACATCAATCCAGCCGCGCTGGCGCGTTTTCCAAACGTGAAGCATTTTTTCCGCAGCGAGGATTTGATTCGCTCGGGCGAGATTGACGGCATCCTCATCGCCACGCCGCACTATTTTCACACCACCATCGGCATCGCCGCCCTTCAGCAAGGCTTGCATGTGTTGGTTGAAAAACCGATCTCTGTGCACAAGGCCGATTGCGAACGGCTCATCGCCGCGCATCAGAACCCGAAACAGGTCTTTGCCGCGATGTTCGATACCCGCACCGAACCGCGTTACATCAAGCTGCGCGAGTTGGTGCAAAGCGGGGAGCTGGGTCAGATCAAGCGCATCAACTGGATTCTTACCAACTGGTTTCGCTCGGACGCGTATTATGCCTCCAGCAACTGGCGGGCGACGTGGGCGGGTGAAGGCGGCGGAATTCTCGTCAACCAACTCCCCCACGATCTCGATTTGCTGCAATGGATTTTTGGGATGCCCAGCCGCGTGCGGGGGTTCTGCGGCATCGGCAGATACCACGACATCGAAGTCGAGGACGAGATCAACGCGTATCTGGAGTATCCAAACGGGGCGACGGCACTGCTCACGGCGACCACGGGAGAAGCGCCCGGAACCGACCGGCGTGAGGTGGTAGGCGATCGCGGACGCGTAATCGTGCATGCCGACCGGCTGGAGTTCACGCGCACGGAGACGCCGACCTCCGAGTTCTGCCGCACCACGCCGCAGAGCTTTGCCACTCCGGGGAGTTGGGAAATCAGCATTCCCATCCATGGCAAAGCGGGGAGGCATGTGGAAGTCATCCAACGCTTCGTCAATGCCATTCAAAACGGCGCGCCGCTGGTCGCGCGAGCGGAGGAGGGCATCGCCTCGGTGGAGTTGGCGAACGCGATATTATACTCATCCATGACGGAGCAAACCGTAGAACTGCCGCTGGATGGCGCGGCGTATGAAGCGTTCTTGAAAACGAAGATCGCCACCTCCAGGTTCCGTCTGCATGAGCCCGTTGCGAAGGCGGCGACGTCCGTGGACATGGGAGCATCCTTCAAGCATTAAACCCACTGAATATCCGTCATGGCATCATCAATCTATTACACCGGTTTCGCCGACGAAGCAGGGCAGGAATTGGAAACGCAAATCAAAGCCACGCGCGAACTCGGCTGGAACGCCATTGAAATGCGCAATGTGAAAGTGTGCGGCTTCGAGAGCGGAAACTTGCATGATATTTCCGACGACGCATTTGAGGCGCTCGCGGAACAACTCGCAACCGCCGGAGTCCGCGTCAATTCCCTCGGTTCCGCGATCGCCAATGGCGCGAAGAGCATCCTCAAGCCTTTCGATGGCTGCCTGGAAGCCACAAAGCGGGCGGCCAAGCGAGCGCCGAAGCTCCATGCGGAGTTCATCCGCATCATGAGCTACCCGATCGGGGATATTGCGGATTTGCACGAGAAGGAACGCTTCCGGCGCTTGCGCGAGATCGTGGCGATTTTCGCCGACACAGGGGTGACCGTTGTGCATGAAAACTGCGGCAATTACGGCGGCATGGGATGGACCTACACGCTGCGATTGCTTGAGAATGTGCCGGGCCTCAAGTTGGTCTTTGATACGGGCAACCCGGTGAATGACACCGATTACACCAAGCCGGAGTCGCATCCCAAACAGTCGGCGTGGGAGTTCTACCGGCAAGTGAAAGACCATGTCGTCTATATCCATGTGAAGGATGGAATATGGGACGCGCCGACGGGAAAATTGAAGCAATGCTTCCCCGGTGAAGGGCAAGGCGACGTGGAGCGCATTCTCCGCGATCTGCTGGCGGATGGTTATTCCGGAGGCCTGTCGATCGAGCCGCACATGGGAGCGGCGTTGAACGATCCGTCGTTGTCGCAGCAGGAAAATTGTTACGCGACCTATGTGGAATACGGGCGGAGATTGATGGCTTTGACGGCGCGGATTAATCCCTGACGGGATTTGCTTTTCTAGGCTGCCGAGAGCGGGAGCGCCCGCCAGCGCTCCGTGGGCGAGGCTGGTGCAGGGCTCTTCGCGCAGCGCGTTAGATAGAAGTGGTCAGTTTATTCAGGCAATTCCTACTGTGTCTTGAAAACAGCTCACGGGAGCATTGCCTCCGCTACCGTTCTCGTCAGTGCGTAATCTGTTTATTTTTGGCCGGGCAGCACATGCCGGTGCATCTCTTCGGTGAGGGCTACGATGCGTTGGCTCAGATCCTTCGTGAGTTCGGTTAGCTTGGTGTTTTGCTCGACGAGGACCATCAGTTGGGCGGTTTGCTGGGCAGCGAGACTCATCCGTTCTTTATTGTCTATGGCGAGGGCTTCACGGTGCTGGGCATCGGCCTCGGCATGAGCTTTGTCGCGATCCGATTGCCGGGTCTGCGCCAGCAGAATCAGCGGGGCGGCGTAGGCGGCCTGAAGACTGAAGGCCAAGTTCAGAAGAATAAAGGGATACAAATCAAAACTGAAGACTCCGACGATGTTCAGGACAATCCAGACGGAAACGACAAGGGTTTGGCCAACCAGAAAAAGCGGGGTGCCAAAAAAACGGGCGAAGGATTCGGCCTTCAGGGCAAACCAATCATTCCCGAAGACCGTCGTCAGGTGCTGATGGGGGAGATGAAAACGGTAATGATGCCGGACATCAGGTTGGGGGTGTTCATTGGACATAGTGGGAATAGAATCAAGTCTTGGTAGTGTGCTGGCAATCTCGGATGTGTCGTAACAACCAGCTCACTGGAGAATTACCCCAACGGTTTCCCAACCTCGCCGTATTGACTGGATGAAAACTATCTGAAGCCTGAGCCAATGGATTCCAGTCGTGACTCGGTGCTGATTTTCAAAATGATCAGGGGCTATCGCGCTCTGATTTATGTCTTGCTGGTTCTGGCGATAGCGCTCTGTGCAGGTGGTCCCACCCTGTGGATGATCCTTTACCTGAGTGGCGAATTCAGCGGCTATCAGCTCAAGATCGTCCAAGAGGCGATCACCTTGAGCATATTCATGGTCTTTGCCTGGTGGGTGCTCAAAGAAAAGCTCACTTGGAGCTACGCCGTGAGTTTCGCACTCATCATGGCGGACGTGTATTTTGTCACCGCCTTCAGGCCCGCCTAGACCGGCGGACACTGAGATCGGCCCACTTCATTTTTATGTCATTCAAGACAAACCTCCACCAGCGACTCCTTAATGGATCCGCATTCCTTGCCGTCGCCGGACTCCTGTTACTCGTCGGCTGTTCAACCCCGAAAGCCACGCCTCCCGCGCCAACACCGCCCACACCTGTTAAAGTGGTCGCCGTTACGCCGCCACCGATTCCTGTCGATATCGCACGGCTGGCGCTGGAGCACATTGCCAAAGGCGAACAAGAGGTTGCCGAGGGCATGCTGGCCGCCGCCTGCAAATCCAGCTTCGCCACCCCGGAAGTCGTCTTTCTCAACACGGCGTGTTTGCGCAGCCGTTTTGAGATCGGCGAAGCGCTAATGGGCTGGGTGCAGATACTGCTGCGCTCTCCCAAAACCCCCATGGGGCAAGCCGCCGCCTGCATTCTTGGCCAGGATCTGGCGACCAATACACCGACCGCCCTGTATTACTTCAGCGGCCTGATGGTCGTGGCTCGCAACAATCCCAAAGACACCGTGATCCATTGGATGGTGGCCGTGATGTCGCGCGCCCTCACCCGAGACTCCACCAACTCGCTCGCCGATGCTACCCGGCAACGCATCATCGCTTACGGCATCGAGGAGTATCGCACCGTGCTGGCCCAGTTCGCCCCCGGCGTCGGTCCTACTCTCGTTCACCAAACCCTCGCCAATTTGTTGACCGCGATGGAGGACAGCTCGACCGCCTTGCAACACTACCGGATCGTGCAGGAGCGGGCACGGCTCCCCTGGGCGCTTGAAAACGCCGCCACTACCCTCGAACGGCTCGGGCGTTGGAAGGAAGTCTTGGATCTCAGCGATGAAGCATTGGCGCAAACCCCTGAATCCGCCCACGCCCTTGCAACACGCGGCAACGCTCTCTGGGCGATGGACCGCTGTGAGGAGGCCTTGAATACATGGCTTCGGATTCCACCGGAAGGGCGGTATGACTGGCAATTGAGCACAGGTCAGCAGGCCCTCGCGGCGGGTTATCCCGACCTGGCCCGCCTGTTCCTACAGCAAGCCCTGAAACTCGATCCCAATGACAAGGTCGCCGCCGTGCTCCTTGGCCGCATCGCCGTGATGGAGGACATGCCCGGTGCCTGTGAAGCTCTGTTGAAGCTCGGGACAATCAACTGGCAGGACAAATATGTGCCCGCGATCACTGGACCCGACGACACTCCGTGGTTCCGGGCTATCGAGAGCGGCGATATCGCCGCCGTTCGCAGCCTGCTCGCCACCACGCCTGTCGATACCGTCTCCCAAAAATATCATGCCACCGCCCTCATGACCGCCGCACACCTCGGCTGGACTGAGATCGTCAAAACCCTGCTGGCCGCCGGAGCCAGGATCAATCTGGCAGACGTCAATCGCGACACCGCGCTTCACTACGCCTCGCAATTCAAACAACCCGCCTGCGTGCAACTGCTTCTCGCCGCCGGGGCCAATTCCAACCTCCTCGATCAGTGGGGCCAGACTCCTCTGGCCATGTCCGTCCAGGGATATGAATGGAAGACCGCCCGCATGCTGATCAACCACCCTGGCATCGACCTGAATATCTGCGCCACCCAGCGCGGCACCGCTCTGCACGTTGCGGCCGGCTACGGGCAGGCCGACATCGTGCGCATGCTTCTCGATCACCACGCCGACATCAATCTCGCCAACTCCAAAGATGGGGAAACCCCGCTGATGGCGACCTGCCTGGACTATCGCCACCCCGACGCCCTCGTTACGCTGCTCGAAGCCGGTGCCGAGGTAAACACCCAAGACCGCCAGGGGCGCACCGCCCTCCGCTGCGCCATCCAGCCCACGCCAACCTCGCAGTTGACCGACGCACTTCTGCGGCACGGGGCCAATCCACTCATCGCCGATAAGAATGGCGTCACCCCCATCGCCGCCGCCCACCTCCTCGGCTACGCAAAGCTGGCCGCCCGCATGGAGGCCATAACCGGAGGCCCGCCTCCGGTATTGCCTTGGACACTGCCAATGCTGGCCAGGCCAGACGATGCGACAAACACCGACGCCGAGCTCAACGCATTCACCCTGCCCATCGCCCTCATCCACGGCCTGCCGCTTGAACCCATTCTCAAAGCCACACCGGCCAAAGTGAAAAAACAAGCCATCGAAGCTCTCAAAAGCCAGTTCGGCATAGCCAGCGCCGAAGCCTTCAAGGAAGCAATCATCTCAACCGACCGCCTCCTGCCCTTCAATCACACGAACAAACTGGCCACCCGCCTCGATGCAAAATACCCCCAGTATGCCGCCCGGTTGGACAACATGGTGGGGCAGATATTCTACGCCGGCATGCCGGCTAAAACCGGTCCCCTGGCCTGGCGCAAGAGCCACCTCATCCATCTCGCCCGCCTCGGAGCGATTGCCGGTTACATACCCGAGTCCGAAGCCGATCAAATCTGCACTGGCGCGTGCGAAGCCTTGCGCGGCACGTTTACCTCCTGGGCCGAGTTTACGGCCAGTTTTATCTTCGGCGCGATTCAACACGAGGGATGGGAGCGCCAGCGTTACGAACACATCTGCCAGATACTGCTTACCTGCCCGCCGGAAAGCTCACCGTGGCAGGATAAAATATGGCAACCCGCCCAAGCTCCTTCCACTCCCTCCGGCACCAGCGGGTCGACAGTTGACACGCCAGTGGCAAGCACCGCACCGCGCGACCAGAAGATCAGACGGAGCCTAAGGGATCGAGGGAGGGGAGGGAGTCAGTGTTTACTTGGTATCCGGTCATTTTACTTCGCGGTCTTCGTCAACACTCCCGAGAGGGCACGGATTTTAACGTGAATGATGGGAAGCGTCTTGAGGTCTGGGCGTCGGGCCTTCAGCAACATGTCTCGTTTATGCGTCTTCGCCGTATCACGCTTCAGCACTTTCGAAACATTGCCTTTGCCGACCTTGAGTTTAACGGACGGCAACAATTTTTCGTGGGCGACAACGGGCAGGGAAAAACAAATTTACTGGAGGCGGCTGGCTTCGTGAGCGCATTGAGATCCTTCCGCACGGCCGAGACCAAGATTCTGATCGCGCACGGCCAGTCTGAAGCGGCGGTGGCGTGCGAGTTTGAGCACGAAAAACTCGGGGTGACGAAGCTCGTCATCAAGCTGCGTCCCGGCGGCAAGGAAGTGTGGTGCGACGGCGAAAAAGTCACCCGGCTGGGCGACTACCTCGGGAGGTTTCCCGCGGTGGTGTTTTCATCGCAGGACCAGCAGCTCATCCGCGGGGCGCCGAGTCTGCGTCGGCGGTGGCTCGACTTCACCCTTGCGGCGATGGACACGTCGTATTTGCAGGCGTTGCAGGCCTACCACAAGGCGCTAGCCGAGCGGAATGCGTTGCTCAAGCGCGTCGCGGAGGCCGGCGAACTGGCGGCGTTTGAGCGTCCGTTGGCGGCGGCGGCGGCGGATTTGCAGGCAAAGCGGGCGGCGGGCGTGGCGGAGCTAGCGGGGCACGTGACCGCTGCCTACGAGCAAATCTCCGACGACGCGGAGCGGGCCGGATTGCGACTGGCGCCGGACCTCACGGCGGAGAACGCGGCGGCGTGGGCGGGAGTGTTTGCGAAGAACCGCGGACGCGACCAGCAGTTTCGCACGACGATCGCCGGGCCGCATCGCGATGATCTGGCGTTCACGCTGGAGGAACGGGCGGCGCGGGATTTCGGGTCGGAAGGACAACAGCGCAGTCTGGTGTTGGCGTTGCGGCTGGCGCAGGTGAGTTTTTTCCGAGAGCGGGCGGGCGTGGAGCCGTTGTTGCTGGCGGACGACGTGTTGGGCGAACTTGATCCGACACGGCGGCGGCGGTTTTGGGCGACGCTGGGCGTGGAGCGGCAGGTGATCGCGACCGGCACGAGCCTGCCAGATGCGGAGCTTGGCGCATGGGAGGTGTTCAACGTGGAGGGAGGAACGTTTGCGAAGGAGGCGGTGGTATGAATCTTGAGCCGTGGCAATTGATGCTGGTGATTGTAGGTGCGCTTCTCGTGGGTGTGTCCAAGACAGGCATATCGGGGTTGGGGATGCTGTTCGTTGTGATGTTTGCCAACGTGATCCCGGCGAAGCAGTCGAGCGGGTTTGTGCTGCCATTGCTGATCTTCGGGGATGTTGTCGCGGTGTGGTCGTATCGGACGCACGCGAAATGGGCGCATGTGTGGCGACTGATGCCGTGGACGGCGGCCGGGGTGGTGCTGGGTTATTTTGCGATGGACCGGATCGACGACCGGCAGGCGCGCGTGTTGATTGGTGCGATCATTCTCGTAATGGTATCGGTGCAGATGTGGCGGCGTGCTCGGGCGAAGCCGGGCGTGATCGACGATCATGGTGCGTGGTTTGCGCCGACGGTGGGGGTGCTGGCGGGGTTCACCACGTTGGTGGCGAATGCGGCGGGTCCGCTTATGGCAATTTATCTGCTGGCGATGCGACTTCCGAAGATGGAATACGTGGGGACGGGTGCGGTGTTTTTCCTGCTGCTGAATTGTTTCAAGGTGCCGTTTATGGTGAATCTCGGGCTGATCACGACGGGGAGTTTTGGGTTTAATCTCATGCTGGCGCCGGCGGTGTTCCTTGGCGCGATGCTGGGTCGGAAGCTGCTGCCGAAGATCAACCAGAAGTTGTTTGAAAACCTCGCGCTTGGCCTGAGCGCGGTGGCGGGTATAAAACTGTTGTTCTAATCACCATGGCACGCATGAACGTCCGTCAGATGTGGAAGGCGAAACTGGAGGGCGGGGCGATGTCCACCGCGAAGCCGCTGCCCGGACGGATGGCGGTGGTTGGTGCGAAAACTACGTTTTCGCTGCAACGAACGCCGTTCAACGGGCAAGTGCTGGGCATCGATCCATCGTTGCGCGGGACAGGTCTGGCGTTGATCGAGTTTTCACCGTCGCGCCAGCCGGTGCTGCTGCGCTGCCAGACGTTGAAGATCCCGGCAAGCCGGCCGATGGCTTATGCGCTTGGCGAGATTCACCGGTCGGTGGCGAAGTTTCTGGCGGATTTCGATGTGAGGCACGTTGCGCTGGAGCAGACGATTTTCGTGCAGAATTTTCAGACGGCGCAGATCTTGGGCGCGGCGCGCGGCGCGGCGATCTCGGCGGCGGCGATCAGCGGGAAGGATGTTTTCGAATACGCGCCGCTGCGGGTGAAGCAGGCGGTGGTGGGCTCGGGGCGGGCTAGCAAGGAGCAGATGGCGCGGACCGTCATGGCCATGCTCGGGCATGGGCGTCCGTTGGCGCTCGACGAGGCCGACGCGGCGGGTGTGGCGTTGTGTCACGCGTTCACTTGGCGGGAGTGAACGGGCGCGGCGTGCGCCGGCTCATTCCAGCTTGAGCGCCTTCAGCTTGTAATGAAGCGCCCGGCGACTGAGGCCGAGAAGGCGGGCGGCCTCGCTGCGCTGGGAGGTCACTTTTTCCAGCGTGCGCCGGATCATCAGGGATTCGACCTCGGTGATGGTCATACCGGCCGACACGACCAGAAGTGGCTTGGGTGCCGAGGAAGACTCCATGGCTGGCAGCGGTGGCGCATGCTCGACGCCAATCGTCGAGGAGCGCACCGTGACGACGAGTCGCTCAATCAGATTGCGCAGCTGTCGGATGTTGCCGGGCCAGGGATGAAGCGCGACTTGCGCGAGGAACTCGGGTGTGAACGTCTTTGGCCGGCGATCATGCCGGGCGCAAAAATGGGTGTTGAAAGAGCTGATTAGCGCGGGGATATCCTCAACACGGTCGCGGAGCGGCGGCAGAAACAGTTCCACGATATTGAGCCGGTAGAGCAGATCGGAGCGGAAGCGACCCTCGTTGGCCAATCGCGCGAGATCGCGGTTGGTCGCGGCGACGATGCGCACATCGGCCCGCACGGACTCGGGGCTGCCCACGGGGCGGTAAACGCCATCCTCCAAAATGCGCAGCAAATCACCCTGGCCTTTGGGTGGAAGGTCGCCGATTTCGTCGAGAAAAAGAGTGCCGGCGCCGGCCAGCTTGAAGGCTCCGGGCCGGTCGTTGATCGCGCCGGTGAAGGCGCCGCGCACATGGCCGAAGAGTTCCGATTCGAGGAGCGAGTCCGTGAGGCCGGCGCAGTTTATGGCAACGAAGGGGCCTGCCTGCCGGCGGCTGCGATCGTGGAGCGCCCGCGCGACCAACTCCTTGCCGGTGCCGCTTTCACCGGTGACGAGCACGGGCACGTCGGTGGTGGCGACTTCGGCGAGGGTTTCGGAGACGGCGCGCATGGCCGCGCTGGTGCCCACAAAGACATCGGGGTTTGCGCGGCGTTTCAGGCTTTGCCGGAGTTTCGGGTCCTCGGCGACCAAGGCCTGCCGCTCCAGCGCCTTCTGCACCGCCCCGCGGAGCGCGATGGGAGCGACCGGTTTGACGAGGTAATCGCAGGCGCCTTGGTGAACGGCGTCCACCGCGATGGCGATGGTACCGCCGCGGCCGCAGAGCACGAACTCGGTATCGCGGGACAGGGCGCGCACTTTTCGCATCAGCGCGATCACATCAACCCGGCCCGCCTCGAATCCTTTGACGACCAAGTTGACGGGTTCCTGACGGACATGGCGCAGCACCTGTGCTTCCGTCGTAGCCGGCAGGACGTGATATCCGCCCGCCGACAGTGCGTCGGACAGCAATGCGAGGTCGCCGGAGTTTTGATCCAGCACGACGATGGTGATTTTGGCCGGGTTCATTGAGGTTAAGAGTGCATATTATGCGCATAGTGTCTGCAAGTATTGCGCATTCCTGGTAATTTCGAGGTCGGATAAGCATGGTAGGGCGGGTGCCGATATTTTTAGGAGTTCACCAGTGAGTGAGTTACGGAATGATGGGCCGACTTGGCCGAAGCGATGCATAGAGACCGGTATGTATTCCGCCGAAGTCTTGAGCCAGTTACGTTCCCTCAATCACATGAATCAGGAGATCCGCAGCCTGCCCCGGGAAAATCCGGAATCTATCCTGCTTCAAAAACAGATCGAGGCCTTGCGGGCGCGGTTGCCGAACTCGATTCTGGGTTACCACGACCGGTTCGCGGCCCGAGGCCAGCCCAGCGCGGTCAAGGTCAACGGCGAAAGCTGCAGCGCCTGCCACCTGAAACTGCCGCGCGGACTGTGCGGCGAACTGGCGGCGCCAGGGCGCTTCGGCGTGTGCCCCAACTGCGGGGTGTTTCTCTGGGCCGACGTGCAACCCATCGTGGCTCCAGTTGAAAAACCAGCGCGCAAGCGCAAGGCCAAGCTGTAGGGTTGGCGACTCCGGATGGAAGCGCGCCTTTGTGTTTGGCGATTCTTCCTGAGCAGCCGCAACGATTTTTAACTTTATCGATTCAATAATGCGAAATTTTCGACTGCATCCGATGCCATCCGCCCAAGCTGCCGGGCATGCGTCCGCGTCGGTCCTTCCCATGCGCGTTTTCTCGTCCAAGCGATGAATATCACGATTCCATTCCGACCGAAGATAATCGAGGCGCTCCGCGACTACTCGGCAAAGCAGTTTCGCGCCGATTTGGGGGCCGGGCTGAACGTGATGATTCTGGCCTTCCCTCTGTCGATGGCCTTCGCCATCGCCTCGGGTGTCACACCGGAGATGGGCCTCTACACGGCCATCATCGGCGGCGGAATCATCGCGTTGCTGGGCGGATCGAGGGTGCAGATTGGCGGGCCGACCGGAGCGTTTGTCATCATCAGCTACGGCATCATGCAGGGCTATGGCTACAACGGGTTGTTTCTCTGCACGATCATGGCGGGGGCGATGCTGTGCGTGATGGGTTTTGCCAAGCTGGGATCGATCATCCGGTTCATTCCCTATCCGGTTTCACGCGCATTCACCAAGGGTATTGCCGTGCTGATCATGAGTTCCCAGATCAAGAGTTTCCTTGGTCTGAATGTGGACAAACTGCCGGTGGATTTTGTGGGGAAGATCCGGATGTTGGCGGCGAATCTGGACGCGGTCCACTGGCCTACCATCGGTCTGGCGGTCTTTTCGGTGGCCTTGATCGGACTGTGGCCGACCAGACTTTCGCGCTACGTCCCCGGATCAATGGCCGGTCTGATCATTGCTACCGTGGTCGCCGCCATTTTCGGGCTGCACACCCAGTGGGGAGTTGCCACCATCGGCTCGGCTTACGGTGCGTTGGCGGGCGGATTGCCCGTGCTGCAATTGCCTTCGGTGGAATGGGGGACGATTCACGAACTGATCCAACCCGCGTTCACCATCGCGATGCTCGTCGCGATGCAGGCTTTGCTGGCGGCCGTGGTGACGGATGGTCTGCTCGACGACCGGCATGACTCAAACCAGGAACTGGTAGGGCAGGGTGTGGCGAACATGGTGGGGCCACTGTTCGGTTGCCTTCCTGTGACGGGTGCGGTGGCGCGCTCGGTGCTCAATGTGCGCTCAGGCGCACGCACTCCGGTGGCCGGTCTCACGCATGCGCTGCTCATCCTGATTCTGCTGCTCACGGCGGCGCCCCTGATTCAGTATATTCCGCTGGCGACGCTCAGCGCCGTTCTGGTGGCGGCGGCCTATCGCATGGTATCTTGGAAGCAATTCGCCCGGCTGACAAAATGGCCGTTCAGCGACTCGTCGGTTTTCCTCGCCACTTTCGCGCTTACGGTGCTGACAAACCTGACCCTGGCGGTCGAGGTGGGAGTGGTCTTGGCGGCGTTGTTGATGGTCAAGCGCATCTCCGAGACTTCCCAGATCACCGCGGTGGACGAGTCCACCGAAACCGAAGGATCACAGCATTCACTGGTGGGTAAAGTCGTGCCGGAGGGCGTGCTTATTTTCCGCGTGTTCGGAGCGTTCTTCTTCGGGGTGGTGGACAAACTCGATGACGAGTTGAAGCGGGCCAAGCTTGAGCCCGTCATTCTTATTCTTCGTGTGCGAAAAGTTCTGGCGATGGATGCCACGGGTCTGCATGCGCTGGAAGATTTGCGCGTCAAACTCCAGTCCAAGGGCAAGCATCTCATTCTCAGCGCGCCCCACACCCAGCCGCTTTCGGTCATGATCAACTCGGGTTTTATTGACCGTCTGGGAGCTGAGAATGTCTGTCCGCACATCACCGCTGCCCTCGCCCGGGCGCGGGAAATCCTCAAGCTGCCGCCGGTGCAGGAGAGCCCCGAGCCGCATGAGCAGCTCTTCAGCGAGCGTCATGCCGTCGAGGCCGCGCGCAAGGAACTCACCGAGGCGCTCGATCGGGCTCAGCGCATCCTGAAGACGCTCGACCGCCCGACCGAAGAGGTTCCAACTCGGAAACCATGATAGACGCCCTCATGCTCGTTGCCGCCGGCAGCATGCTAACAGGCATGCTGAGCGGACGGTTTGCGCCGCGACTCTGGTTGGTGGCGATGCTCGCGGGCCAGGGAACGGCGTTCGCGGCCGCCGTCTCGGTGCTGGCCGGCGGGATGCCTTGGGAGTGGCGAAGCGCCTTTCATGTGGGCGGCGAGTCTCTGCATCTTCGGCTCGACAGCCTCAGCGCTTTTTTTCTCGTCTTGCTCTGCGTGGTGGGCGGGGCGGCAACCGTGTATTCGCGGGAATATTGGACGGATCGCGCCCATCCGCGCTCCGCCGGCACCGGCCGCGGGTGGTGGAGTGCGCTGGTGGCGAGCCTTGGGCTCGTGCTGCTCGTCTGCAACGGGCTGCACTTTCTCATCGCGTGGGAATTGTTCACCCTCAGCGCGTATTTTTTAGTCACGCTGGACCGTCCAAGGCGCGAGGTGCGTGCGGCGGGGTGGCTGTATCTTGCGGCTTCGCACGCGGCCGTCCTGGCCCTGTTTGCTTTTTTCACCCTGCTGGCGGCGCGCACCGGGAGTTGGGAACTGGGGCCGATGCGCGAGCGTGCGGAGTTGGCTCCGCTGTTCTGGCTGGCGCTCTTCGGTTTCAGTCTGAAGGCCGGCGTGTTTCCGTTCCATGTCTGGCTGCCGTCTGCGCACGCCAGCGCTCCGAGCCATGTCTCCGCCATGCTTTCGGGGGTGACGCTTAAGATCGGCATCTACGGGCTCGTGCGCTTCAGCGGCTGGCTGCCAGTCCCTGTTGGCGCAGGGTGGGTGGTGGCGGTGCTGGGAGTCGTAAGCGCGGTGCTGGGCGTGGCCTTTGCGCTGGGGCAGCATGACCTCAAGCGCCTGCTGGCCTATCACAGTGTCGAGAACATCGGCATCATTCTCATCGGGCTCGGGTTTGCGCTCGTTGCGGTGGAGCAGGGAGACACGGTATGGGGCCGACTGGCGTTCGCCGGTGGTCTCCTGCATGTGTGGAACCACGGGCTTTTCAAGGCGCTGCTGTTTCTAGGCGCCGGCTCTGTGCTGCACGCCACCGGCACTCGCGAGATGAGTCAACTGGGTGGTCTGTGGCGCACGATGCCATGGACAGCGGGATTGTTCGCCTTGGGCGCAGCGGCGATTTCCGGCCTGCCACCGCTCAATGGGTTTGTCAGCGAATGGCTGGTTTTTCTCGGTCTGTTTGACGCGACCGTGACGCACGGACCCACGGCGTGGGCCGCCATCCCGGCGGCGATTTTATTGGGCGTAACCGGGGCGCTGGCGCTGGCGTGTTTTGTCAAAGTCTGCGGCGTGGTGTTTCTCGGCGCACCGCGTTCGCCGGCCGCGTCACGCGCCCACGAATCCGGACCTGCGATGCGCGGCTCCATGCTGCTGCTGGCCGGAGGTTGCGTGGTGATCGGGCTTGCGCCGGTGATCTTCTGGCCGGCGCTTGATCGGGTGCTTGGGGCCTGGCGTCCTGCCTGGGGTGGCGCGATTCCGCCCGCACCGCTGCTTGCGCTGGGGTGTTTTCATATGGCGTTGGCGATCGCGGCGGGGCTGGCGGCTTGGTGGCTGTGGCGGCGGGCAAACCGGATCGCGCTCACACGGGTGCTGACCTGGGATTGCGGCTACAAGGCGCCCACCGCCCGCATGCAATACACCGCCGGCTCCTTTGCCGGCATCATCACGGAATGGTTCGACTGGATTCTGCGACCCGTTCGGCATGACGAACGCTCGGTCGCGTTTTTCCCTGCTCGTGCGAAATGGACGGAGCACACTCCCGAAACGGTTCTAGAGCATGTCGTCGCGCCGATCGGTGACGTGGCCATGCGACTCTCGACGGCCATGCGTCGCCTCCAGCACGGCCGCGTGCAGGCTTATGTGTTTTATGTGGTGATCGGGCTTGCGGTGCTGGCCTGCATAATACTGACGGGAGGCAGGCCATGAAACTACGAACCGTCCGCACGTCGCCGATCATATTGTGGGTGACTGAATTTCAAGGGCACTTTAATTTCCCCCAATCCCCATGTATCTGAACCTTGTCCAACTGGCGGAATCTTTTGGAGTCGCTGAGAAGATCATCGATGACTGGATACGCAATGAAGGCCTTCCTCACACCCCCGACCGCGGCCGGTTGCTGTTCGACCGGGCGCAGGTGGCGCAATGGGCGGCCGAGCGCGGGCTCGCCACGCAGGCCGGTTTCCTTGCGCCTGAAAACACGGCGATGGTTTCAGGCTGGAGGCTGGAACCCCTGCTGCGTGCGGGCGGCATCTGGCGCGACGTGCCGGCTGCCGACTTGACGAACGTGCTAGAGCGGATCGTGAATGCGCTTCCGGGAACGCCGCCTCCCGTTCGCCAGATGATCGGACAGAGGCTGCGTGCGAACGGCGGCGTGACGATGGCACCCGTGGGCGGAGGTTTTGCCCTGCCGCACCCCGCCAAGCGCATCGCGCTTGGTCGCGAGGCCGGCACGGTCGCTCTGATTTTTCTGCGCGAACCGCTGGCTCAGGTGGAACCATGCGTGGATGATGTGCCGGTTTCCCGGCTCATGTTCTTCATCGCGCCTTCGCCACGGGCGCATCTGGACCTGCTCGGGCGGCTCAGCCGGTTGCTGACGCGTGGGCCGTTCCGCGAACTTGTGACAAAGGGGGCTGCGGACGAGGAACTGTTCCACGCGGTGATGGCGGTGGACGCGGCGTCCGCAGGCATTTCAAAACCGGAGGCGACCGCGTGAGCCCCGGTGTGCTCTTGCTGGTTGCCGCAGGATGTCTTGTGGCTGGGATTGTCAGCGGACTCCGCTGGCCGCGGACTTGGCTTACGCTGACCGTGATCGGCACGGCTGCCGCGTTGGGAGCCTCGCTTTGGGTGCTGCTGGGCTCCACCGATTGGGAATGGCTGAGTGACATAACCGTGGGCGGCGAACGGCTGCATTTGCGCCTCGACGCGCTGAGCGCCCTGTTTCTTGCGCTGCTGTGCGTGGTGGGCGCGAGCGGCGCCCTGTATGCCCGCGGGTATTGGTCGGACCGGCAGTTTCCTGTTTCTGCGCCGCGCGGTCGCGCGTGGTGGAGTTCGCTGGTCTTGTGCATGGGACTGGTGCTGACGCTTTCCAACGGGCTCCATTTTCTCATCGCCTGGGAGCTATTTACGGTCAGCGCCTATTTCCTTATCACTCTTGAAAACAAACGACCGGCGGTGCGCGCGGCCGGTTGGCTGTATCTGGCGGCATCGCACGTCGGTACGCTCGTGCTCTTCGCCTTGTTCGCCACGCTGGCGTCTCACAACGGCAATTGGGACCTGGGCCCCGCCATGAGGGAACAGGCGGGCCTGGCCCCGCTGTTCTGGCTGGCGCTGTTTGGCTTTGGCGTGAAGGCCGGCGTGTTCCCGCTTCACGTGTGGCTGCCCTCCGCTCATGCCAATGCGCCGAGCCATGTTTCCGCCATGTTGTCGGGCGTGGCCCTCAAGATGGGCGTTTATGGGATCATGCGTTTCAACGGTTGGCTGCCCGTGCCGCCGGCCGCCGGCTGGGTGGTGATCGGGTTGGGTTCGCTGGGCGCGCTGCTCGGCATCGCCTTTGCCTTTGCGCAGAATGATTTCAAGCGGCTGCTCGCGTATTGCTCGGTGGAAAACGTAGGCGTCATCTTGATTGGCCTCGGCGGCGCGTTGCTCGCTGTCACGCAGGGTGACGCGCCTTGGGGACGGCTGGCCTTGGCGGGAGCCTTGCTTCACGTGTGGAACCACGGTGCGTTCAAATCATTGTTGTTTTTCAGCGCCGGTTCGGTGCTGCATGCCACGGGCACGCGGGAAATGAGCCGGCTGGGCGGGTTGTGGCGTGCGATGCCGTGGACTGCCGGACTTTTTGCGCTTGGCGCCTTGGCGGTGTCGGGTCTGCCGCCGCTGAATGGCTTCGTGAGCGAGTGGCTGGTGTATCTCGGGCTTCTTGGGGCCATCACCAGCAAGGCGCCGGCGGCATGGGCGGCCATTCCCGCCGTCATCCTGCTGGCTCTGGCGGGAGCTCTTGCGCTCGCCAGCTTCGCAAAGGCGGGGGCGATGATTTTCCTCGGTGCTCCTCGCACGCAGACGGCCATGCGGGCGCATGAATGTGGGCGATGGATGCTCGGGCCGATGATCGCACTGGCGGTTGTCTGTGCGGTGATCGGGCTCGTGCCGGCATTGGTCTGGCCGGTGGTAACGCGGGCGGCCGGGAGCTGGCATCCGGCGTGGGCGCTGGCGGAGTCACCGGCGCCGCTGGTGACTTTGGGACTGGTGCATGTCGCCTTGGCGCTGGCGGTCGTGGGTGTGGCGGCAGGTCTGTGGTGGAAAGCACAGACCAACGGTGTGCAACGCGGCCTGACCTGGGACTGCGGTTACGCAACGCCCACGGCGCGGATGCAATATACCGGTGGCTCTTTTGCCGGCATCGGCGTCGGTTGGTTCTCGTGGATTCTTCAGCCTGAGCGCAGTCTGCGTCGGCTGCGGGGCGTGTTGCCGGCGAGTGCGTTTCGCCAGGAACGTATGCCTGAAACTGTTCTGGAACGGGTGATCGCACCGATGGGCGAGGGAGTCCTCCGGGTTTCGTCCGCGGTCCGTCGTCTGCAACACGGCCGGTTGCAGGCTTATGTTCTTTATGTTGTCGCAGGTATTGCCGCCCTCGGCTGCTTGGTCTTGTTTGGAGGTAAACCATGAACACGGTGTTGGAATTGATTTTCCGTCTGGCGTGGTGGCTCATCCTCGCCCCGCTGCTGCCCGGTATCATCAACAAGGTGAAGGCTTGGGTTGCCGGTCGCCGCGGCCCGCCTGTGCTCCAGCTCTACTACGACCTGGCGCGTCTATGGCGGAAGAGCGTGGTGATGAGCACGCTGGCGTCGCCCGGTTTTGTGATCGGCCCGGCGGTTGCGTGGGTGGCGCTGCTGGGTGCGGTGATTCTCGTGCCGCTCGGCCCCGCCGGGGCGGCGTTGAGTTTCCGAGGCGATGTGCTGCTGATGCTTTATCTTTTGGCGCTGGCGCGGTTTTGCACCGCATGGGCAGCCATGGAAACAGGCTCGGCCTTCGAAGGCATGGGAGCGGCGCGCGAGGTGAGCTACGCCGTCCTCGCGGAAGCCGCCATGGTGGCGGCCATGCTTTCCCTCTGCGTGCAGACCGGCAGTGTTTCGCTGGCGACGATGCTGGCGCCGTCGGCCGGGGCGGGGGCGGTGCTGCTCGCGGCGGGGCTTTTCACCGTGCTGCTGGCGGAAAACTGCCGGGTGCCGTTTGACGATCCCAACACCCATTTGGAACTGACCATGATTCACGAGGCGATGATCCTCGACCACAGCGGTCCGCCGCTTGCCGTGATTCTGCACGGGGCGTCGATGAAGCTGCTGCTTTTCTCCGTACTGCTGACCGAGGCGGTCCTGCCGATGGGCGACTTGTCTCCCTTTGCGGCGACGGGCGTGTTGCTGGGAGGCGTGCTGACTGCCACCGTTGGGGTCGGTTTGGTTGAGTCGCTGCTGGCGAGGTTTGCCTTCCAGCGCGTGCCTCTTCTGCTCACGACGGCCGTGCTGCTATGCCTGTTTGCGCTGCTGGTCGCATGGAAGGGAGGGGCCGCATGAACACCCATTTGAATCTGCTGATCGGGTTGGCGATGGGGCTGAACCTGATCGCCTTGGGCAGCAGTCGGCTGCCTTCGCTAATCTTGGTTGTTTCCGCGCAGGGCATGCTGCTTGGTGTGATGCCGTTGCTACTGGAGCACGATTGGAGCTGGATGTTGCTGGCGGTGGTTGTGGCGACCGTTGGCGGCAAGGGCCTGGTAATCCCCGCTCTGCTGCGCCGGGCGATGCGGGCGGCGAACATCGAGCGTGAGCTGGAACCGCTGATCGGCTTCGTGCCGTCGCTCCTGCTGGGCGCAGGCGGCATGATCGCGGCGGTGGCCTTTTCGCAGTCACTGCCCCTGCTGCCGGAACATGCCGGTTTACTTCTGGTGCCGGGCGCGATGGCCTCGATTTTGACCGGCTTCATCCTGCTCATCGGACGAGTCAAGGCCATCTCGCAGGTCTGCGGTTATCTGATCTTGGAAAACGGCATCTACCTGTTTGGTCTCCTGCTTATTCGCTCGACCCCGCTGATGGTGGAGGCGGGCGTCTTGCTCGACGTAACGGTGGGCGTGTTCGTCATCGGCATCATCGTGGACCGTATCCAGCGCGCCTTCGACTCTCTCGACACCCGCAAACTTACCGTGCTTCACGAATGATCTCACTGCTCCTCATCTTCGTGCCCCTGGCGGGGGCGGCGTTGGCGGCCGCCTGGTCCGACAATCGCACACGGCCCTGGTTTCTGCCGTCCGTCAGCCTGGTCCATGTCGTGCTTTGTTTCCGGCTTTTGGTTGTGCCTCCGGAGGTCGCGCCGGACGCATGGCTGGGGTTCGATAAGCTGGCGCGGGCGGTGTTGCCGGCCGTGTCGCTGCTGTTTTTCGTCTGCGCCTGCTACGGGGTTTCCTACCTTGCGGTGCGCGCGGAGCGGTCCAACCGGGTGTTTGTCGCCGCACTGTTGGCGGTACTGGGCCTGCTGAGCGCAGGTCATCAGGCACGGCATCTCGGGCTGCTTTGGATCGCGACCGAGGCGGTTACTTTGGCGGCGGTGCCGCTGCTCCACTTCAACGGCACGCCGCGAGCCTTCGAGGCCACGTGGAAATACCTGCTGGTGGGCGGCACCGGGATCGCGCTGTCACTGCTGGGTTCATTCTGCCTTGGCTATGCCTCGTTGCACAGCGGCGGCAGTGGCGACCTGACTTTCGCAAGCCTCATGGCGCAGGGGGCCGGACTGTCGCGCCCGTGGGTTTTGATCGCGTGGGTATTGTTGCTTGTCGGCTACGGCACAAAAATGGGCCTGGCACCGATGCATACTTGGAAACCCGACGCCTACGGCGAGGCGCCGGGCATCGTGGGGGCGATTCTGGCGGGCGGGGTGACCACCGTGGCGTTCACGGCGATCCTGCGGGTGAGGGCGGTGGTCGGCGCGGCGGGCGAAGGCGCGCTCGCGGATCGCACGCTGCTGGCGATCGGGCTTTTCTCGATGGTGGTGGCCGCGTTGTTCCTTCTCGGAACGCGAGATTTCAAGCGCATGCTCGCCTACTCGAGCGTCGAGCATATGGGCATCCTGACCATTGGCGCGGCTTTCGGTGGCATCGGTTTGAAGGCGGCTTTGTTCCACGTCTGGAGCAACAGCCTGACCAAGGGCGCGCTGTTCATGAGCGCGGGCAACATCCGCCGCGCCGCCGGCTCGGCCTCGATGGACGAGGTGCGAGGCATGGCCATGATTACGCCGCGCTCGGCGGCGATCTTTGTCGCTGGGATGTTCGCCGTCACCGCCTGTCCGCCTTTTGGGCCGTTCTTCAGCGAACTCGCGCTGGTAAAGGCAGGCTTTGGTTCCGGGCATGTCTTTGCCATCGCGATGTTGCTTGGTTGCCTGCTCTTCGCGTTCTTCGGGATCACCCGCGTGGTCTTTGGCATAGTGGATGGCCGGCCGAGGCCCGCGATGAGAACGGGGGGCAAACGTTTTGTTGAAACCGCCGGCGTGATCCTGCCGCCGCTCGCGTTGCTTTGCTTTTCGCTTTGGCTGGGTCTTTTCACGCCACCGCTGCTGCGCGAGGCATGGGAGGCCGCCGTGCAACAGCTTCATCCGGCCCCATGAGCGCCTCCACTCCATTTGCCCTGTTGGCCAATGCATCCAGTCTCCCTTGGGCGGAGGTGCCCGAGTGGCCGGTCGATGAATTTGTTCGAGCCGCGGCCAATGAACTGGCCCGTGGCGCGCGCTTATGCGCGTGGTTTGGCGTGCCCGAGGCTGGCGCGACGAGGCTGGTGGCCGTGCTGGCCTTTGACGCCGACAATACTCTGGCGACCGCTCGCAGCCGACCTTTTACCGGAGGCTATCATTCGCTGACACCGGCGCATCCTCAGGCGCATCTGTTTGAGCGTGAAGTCTGGGAGCAACACGGTCTCACACCGGAAGGACACCCTTGGCTAAAACCCGTGCGACGCACGGCGGGCGATGCGCCGACCAATGGGGATTTCTTCCGTGTCGATGGCTGCGAAATACACGAGGTGGCGGTCGGGCCCGTGCATGCCGGCATCATCGAGCCGGGACACTTTCGTTTCCAATGCGCAGGAGAGGAGGTGCTGCACCTGGAGATCGCCCTCGGCTATCAGCACCGCGGCGTGGAGGAGGCGCTCGCCGGTGGTCCGCATCGCGCAACCCTCAGTCAGATGGAAACCGTGGCGGGGGACGCAACTATCGCGCATGCCACGGCCCACGCGACGATCATGGAAGCCCTCGCCGGAACCGAGGCCCCGCTTCGCGCCCAATGGTTGAGGGCGATCGCGCTCGAGCTTGAGCGTCTCGCCAACCACACCGGTGACCTCGGTGCGCTGGCCAACGATGTCGCGTTCCTGCCCACTTCGTCAGCCTGCGGCAAAATTCGGGGCGATTTTCTCAATCTCACGGCGCTGATCTGCGGCAACCGTTTCGGTCGTGGCCTTGTGCGGCCCGGCGGCGGTCGTCACGATCTCGAGGCAGAGCGAGCGGCGCGGTTGACTCGGCAGCTGCAAGTCGCGCTCGCGGATACGGAGCAGGCCGTCGCCTGGCTCTGGGACGCCGCCTCCGTCCGCAGCCGTTTCGAGGACGTAGGCACGGTGTTTCCCTCGCAGGCTGCGGAGATCGGGTTGGTCGGCTTGGCGGCTCGCGCCTGCGGATTGGTGCGCGACGTGCGCTACGACCACCCGGCGGGTTGGCATCGTTTCGCCCAGGCTTCCGTCGTGGTCTGGCCAAGCGGCGACGTCTTTGCCCGAGCCCGCGTGCGTTCACTGGAGATTCAGCGTTCGGGCGCATTCCTTCTGGATCAGCTGGCCTCTCCCCCTGACGGAGAACTGTATCAGGAACCGACCGCACCCGCGCCCGACACGCTGGCGGTGTCATTGGTGGAAGGCTGGCGCGGCGAGGTTTGCCATGTGGCCCTGACTGATGCGGTCGGCCGCTTCCGCCGTTACAAGATCGTCGATCCGTCCTTTCACAACTGGACGGGACTCGCGCTCGCCTTGCGCGGCGCGGCCATCTCGGATTTTCCGATCTGCAACAAGAGTTTCAACCTTTCCTACTGCGGCTTCGACTTGTAACGCTGCTTCTCCACCATGTTCGTCTTTGACACTCTGGTCCATCGTTTGAAACGCGGCTGCGAGACCATGGCCTATCCGAACGGTCCGGCCCCGGCGCTGCCCGACCGTCACGGCGGCGCGCTGCGGGTGGACGCCGCCAAGTGCGCCGCCGGATGCAGCGCCTGCGTGCCGGTCTGTCCGACCAAGGCGGTCACGCGGTCGGCGGGCGGGCCCGTCGCGCTCGATCTTGGGCGTTGTATTTTTTGCGCGGAATGCATCGCGGTCTGCCCGACCAAGGCGATCACACAGACGGGCGACCATCGCATGGCGGTGCGTTGGCGGGAGGATCTTTTGCTCGGCGATCCAGGGGCCGAGGAGGTGCGCCTTGGCGCGGCGCTCGACGAGAAGCTGCGGCGGCTCTTCGGTCGTTCGCTGCGACTGCGGCAGGTGAGCGCGGGCGGTTGCGCCGCCTGCGAGGCCGACACCAATGTGCTGGGCACCATCGGTTGGGATTTGGGGCGCTTCGGTATCCAGTTCGTGGCTTCACCTCGGCATGCGGACGGGTTGCTGATCACCGGCCCCGTCACCCAAAATATGGAGCTGGCGCTGAAGAAAACGTGGGCAGCCGTGCCGGAGCCGAAGATCGTCATTGCGGTCGGCGCGTGCGCGATTTCAGGCGGTCCTTTTGTGGGCCATTCTGAGCACTTGGGCGGGGCGGCTTCGGTCGTGCCGGTCGATCTCTACATTCCAGGCTGTCCGCCGCATCCGCTGACGATCCTCGACGGCCTGTTGCGGTTGCTTGGCCGGCTGGAGGAGAAGCGGAAATCCTGATCTTCAGCCGAGCGCGGTCTTGATCGCCTTGCCGAGTTCGGCGGCGCGGTAGGGTTTGGCGAGATAGCCGACGAAGCCCATATCGTAATAGCGGCGGGCCATCTCGTCGCTGTCGTAGCCGCTGCTCACAATGGCGCGCACATCGGGATGAAGGTCGCGAAGAGCCTTGAAACACTCCTCGCCGCCCATGCCGCCGACGATGTTTAGGTCCAGAATGACGGCGTCATAAGGCCGGCCGATATTCAGGTAGCGTTTGTAGAAGGTGATGGCGTCTGCGCCGTTCTTCACGATGTCGAAGGTGTAATCGAGGCTCGTGAGCATACCGGCCGTGAGGTCGCAGATTTTTGGATCGTCATCCATGAACAACAAGCGGCCGGTGCCAAAGCGCAGGGTGGGTGCGCGGCGCACGGGAACTTCTACCGGGCGGGTCGCCTGCGGGAAGAAGAGCGTGAACGTGGTGCCGGCGCCGACCGTCGAGTCGACGCCGATCTGGCCGCCATGCTTGCGCACGATCGAGAGCACGGTGGCGAGGCCGAGGCCGGTGCCCTGTTTTTTGGTGGTGAAGAAGGGCTCGAAAATTTTTTCGAGGTTTTCCTTGGCGATGCCGCCGCCGTTGTCCTGCACCTCGATTTGAACATACGGGCCGGCGGGCAGTGGAGGCACATCGCCGTCGGCAAGCGCGAGGTTGGAAGCGCGCAATTGCAGCCGGCCTTTGCTCTGATCGGGCATGGCCTGCATGGCGTTGATGATAAGGTTTTGGAAAACCTGGAGGATCTGGCCGCGATCCACGTGGATGGGCGCGGTGTCCGCCGCCGCTTCGACGGTGACGACGGCGGTGCTGCCGGCGGCGGCGACGCGCACTGCGTCGTTCAGAACGTCGGCGGTGGCCACGACCTGCTGGCTGGCGGCGGAAGAGCCTTTGGAGAACGTCAGGAGCTGGCGCGTAAGCAGTTTGGCGGCGAGGCAGGCGCTCTCGGCGTCGTTGAGCTTGGAGTAGTCGCGGTTGTCCTTGGCCTGGGAAAGGCCGCCGAGGATCGTCGTGAGCAGATTGTTGAAATCGTGGGCGATGCCGCCGGCGAGTTGGCCGAGTGATTCGAAGCGGTTGGCGCGCACGATTTCCTCGGGACTCAGCGACATCTCGACGGGATTGCGGAAAATCACCACCACGCCGGCCGATCCTCCCTTGTCGTCCCATATCTGGCGCGCGGTCCAGATGATAGGCGCGGGCGCGGTGCCGGCGGCGGACGTGAGTGCGTGCTCGGAGTAAAGCCGCGGTTTTTCCTCGGTGGCGAGAATGAGATCGAGAGCGGTGCCGTCGGGCTTTCCATCGTCTTGGCGGACGAGTTTGAAAACATCGCCAAGCTTGAGTTTGACTGTCTCGTCAAGGACACAGCCGGTGAGGGTTTCGGCCTTGGGGTTGAGATAAACGATACGGGAGTGCTTGTCTGTAATGATGACGCCTTCGCCGAGCGCCGAGAACAAGGCGGGCAGCACGACCGGAGGCACAAGACCGTCGCTGGCACCGGCGCCGGCGGGAAGTTGAACGACAAAGCCCACTGCGCGGAGCAGTTCTTGCTTTCGCGACCATTGGCGGTGCGCGCCGAGCAGGACCGGTGCAGTCTTGCCGTCGGGAGTGCGCAGGATGAGCGGTTGGGTGAAGAAAGGTTCGCCGGTGGAAGGAGTCGACAAGAAGGCGGCCACGCCGCTGCCGGCAGCCGCTTCGGGCAGGGCGTGGAGAAAGGTGTCCAATGAGGTTTGTCCTGACTCGCCGCCGAACAAAGCCTGACAGGATTCCGAGAACCAGTGGGTCTGCGTGATGAAATCGAGGTCGAAGATCGCCAGTTGTCCATCTTCCGAGAGGCGTTGGAGGCGCTCTTCGTTGGCGATGCCGCGTTCCTCGGTTTCCTTTTGTTCGGTGATATCCCGGTGAATGCCCAACACTCGCTGCACGGTGTCGCCTTGCAGTAACCGGGTGCCGATGCACTCGATCCACACATAATGGCCGAGACGGTGCCGCATGCGGAATTCGACGGCGAAATTGCGGCTGTCTTCACCGGTCCGTTTACCCACGCGATCGGGCGCGGCGGAGGTGTCTTCTGGGTGGATCAATTTAAGCCAGGTTTCATAGGTGCCGGCCAGTTCGGTGTCGGCGTAGCCGAGCAGGCGCTTCCAGCCCGGCGAATAACGCGCGACGCCAGCTTTCAAATCGAGGTCAAAGAAACCGATCGTGCTGCGGGCGGCGAGCAGATCGGGTCCGCTTTCGCCATTGGCGGACGGGGCGGCGGCGACGGTCGGTAGGACGATGGCGGAGGCGGGGCGGACTTGCGCGAAATAGGCGGCCGGTTCTCCGTGCGCGGGTTGGATTTCAAGCAGGGCATTGACGGGTGCTGATTCGAAGGGCTGCGCCTGAAGCGGCAGAGACCGGTTCAACGCGGCGGCGAGCAGCGCTTCCCACTGGGCCTCCGCCCAGCCGTCCTCCTGCGAGGTTACTTCAAAAACAAACAAGTTGGCGACCGGTTGTCCGACGAGACTGGCCGGGCTTGTCTGCCAAAAAGTGCCGGCGGTCTCGCCCGCCGAGCGAACAATCCCAGACGCATCAAGCACCAGCAGCGCCGGGGCGGGTGCGGATTTTGATTGTGAGGACGGACGCGATGGGGTGCTTGCTGACGAAGAGTTCACACTGAAAAGAGTCGTGAGGACGCATCAGAGCGAAAGGGGCGAATGCCGCTTTTGGCTTGGCGTAGAAAGATATTCACGGTGGGACTTTTTGCGTAGAGCAGTGCTGGCACAATCTTATTTAGCGGTCGCGAACGTCGTCGCCCGCTGGCTTACCTGCACGGTGGTCGGAGTGCGTCCGTCCAGCCAGGTCCGAACCCGGTCGGCGAGGAAGTGGATGTAGGGCGGTTGGTCGTTGAGGCAGGGCACGTGTTGGAAAGATTCGCCACCCGCGTGCAGGAACGTTTCTTTCCCCTCGCCGGCGATTTCCTCGAGCGTCTCAAGGCAGTCGGTGACGAACGCGGGAGTCATCACGAGGATGCGTTTTTTACCCTCTTGCGGCAGGCGTTTGAGTTCGTAATCGGTGTAGGGTGTGAGCCATGGTTCGCCGACGAGACGCGATTGGAAAGAGATCATATGCCTGTCGGCGGCGATGCCGGCGCGCTTCACGAGAGCCTGCGTGGTTTTGGTGATCTGCGCCTTGTAGCAGGTGGCGTGGGCGGAACTGCAGGTGTTGCAGCAATCCTTGACGAGCGTGCAATGAGCCTTGGACGAGTCGGCTTTGCGCAGATGGCGGACGGGAATACCGTGATAGGAGAAAAGAACGAAGTCGTGGGGCTGCGCGAGGTAGGGCGCGGTGACTTGATAGAGCGCCTCGATGTAGTCGGCGTCCTCGTAGAACGGCTGCACGCAGGTGATCTTGAGCGCGGGAGCCAGACGGGCGGCTTCCTCATAAACTTTAACCGTCACCGTTTCCCATGACGACATGGCATAGTGCGGGTATTGGGGAAAGAGCAGCAGTTCATCGACGCCATCGGCGGCTATTTGAGCGAGGACGGAGGCGATGGACGGGTTGCCGTAGCGCATCGCCAGATAAACGGGCGTCACCGCGCCGAGATCGGCGGCGAGTTTATCGCTGACTTTTCCCGAGGTGACAACAAGCGGGGAGCCTTCGGGTGTCCAGATTTGCTCGTAGGCGTGGGCGGATTTTTTGGGACGGGTGCGCAGTATGATACCTTCGAGCAGCAGCCAGCGCAGCGCGGCGGGCATGTCGAGGACGCGCTCGTCGCCGAGAAACTCGCGCAGATAACGGCGCACATCGGGGACCGACGTGGAATCAGGAGAACCGAGATTGACGAGGAGGACGGCGCGCTTGGACATAAAGCCTCCTATTGGGCGGACAATTTTGGCCATGTCAAACGAGGCGGACCACGAGGTTTTTTATAAGGATGGCCCCAATGCCCCGAAGCTTGTTTTGGCTCGAATGTGGCGATGATTATTTTGCCATCGGTTCTGGTGCCTTGTTCCAGCTTGGGCAGAGGCACTTCCACCAGGGGCAAGTGGTCGAGGGCCACGGGGCTTTCCGACCTTTTTATTTGGTCTCGTCGAGAAACGAGGTCTGCTTGGGGGCCTTGGCACTGGCATCTTCCTGAGGTGAGGTAGAGAGATGCCGCGGAGGGCGGGATACGCGCAGGGCTACCGCCGCTTCGCGATCCGACACGATGCGATCGCAGATCTTGTGGATCTGCAGACGCAGCCATTTCGATGTCTGGCTTTTTTCGGAATAATCAGCCGGGCCATAGTGGTCAATGCGGCCCACCTGCCGCAGACGGTCGTTCTGCTCGAACTCGGCGGTCGAATCGGGGTTGTAAACAGCATAGGCTTTGCCTCCGCCGTTTTTGACCACGGAAAAACTGGGGATATCGCTCGGGCCGTCGGCGATGTAGATCATGTTTTGCAGGGGTATGCGGCGATCCTCCGGTCGGATGTTCGAGTTGACGTCGATGGCCGGATTTTTGTTGGTCCCTTTGTTGATTTCGAAAATGGCGCGGGTCTTGGTGGTGTTGTCGATGACCATGCCGATTTGCGCGATGCCGGCCTCGGCGCTGAGATCCATCTCTTTTTGTCTCAAGAAGCCCGGCTGGAGTGGATTTTCGACAAACTCGCAGCCCCAAATGCCATCCACATCGACGGCGGCGGCACTGCCGCGGATCATTTCCGCCAGACCCGTGCTGACGATGTAATGTTCGAGGACGATCTCATGCTTGGCGTGCTCCGGTTTTTCTTTAACAAAGGCGCGACTGCGGTCGAAGAAATCCGGCATGCCGGGATAAAATTTGATATCAGCTCCGCATTCCCTCAGCAGGCGGTTGTTGAGGTGGGGCAACTTTCCGGCGAGCACGTAGGTGAGGATGTGATTGAGGTAGGCGATCTCGCCGGAGAGCCGGTAGCCGCGTTTTTGATAATGCTCCACGAGACTGTTGGTCTCGGCCCAAAAGTGGGCCTCGTTGACGCCGTAACGGCGAAACAACGGTGCCTGCATGTAGTCTGGGATTAAGGTCTTGTCGAAATCCCAGATGCACGCGATGGTGTTCTGAGTGAAAAGCGTCGTGGCCATTGCTGATCAACACCGCTAGGCATCATTGCTGCGGATACGTTGAGTGTGCTCAACCAAGCCGCTCATGACGGTCTGCGCAATGCATAAATCGTCAGCGCATCATGGCTTTTCCCTCCCTGCATGGATTTCCTTCCCAATATCACCAAATTTCAACGCCGCCTCGACGAGCTCGATGCGCAGATGGCGGAGCCTTCGTTTTACACCAATGCCCGCAAGGCAGCCGAGGTGTCTCGCGAACAACAGAAGCTCGGGCAATTGGTCGCCGATTACCGAGCCTACGAAAAGCTGGGTGGCGAGTTGAGCGAGGCGCAGGCTTTGATCAAGGATGCGTCCGGTGATCCTGAGCTCAAGGAGCTGGCGGCGGCTGAGCTTCCAGAATTGGAGGCGCGCCGTGTCGCTCTTTACACCGCCGTGCTGGCAGCGATGATTCCGCCCGAGCCAAGCGATTCTCGTAACACCGTCATGGAAATCCGCGCCGGCACCGGAGGCGAGGAGGCGGCTTTGTTTGCCGCCGAGCTCGCCCGCATGTATCAACGTTACGCCGACAACCACGGATGGAAAGTCGAGCCGATGGGCAGCAGTCTGAGCGAGCGGGGCGGTTTTCGAGAGGTGAGTTTTCTGATCACCGGCAAGGATGTTTACCGGCAGTTTAAATTCGAGAGCGGCGTTCACCGGGTGCAGCGTGTGCCTTTGACCGAGGCCAACGGACGCATTCATACGTCAACGGTCACGGTTGCCGTGCTGCCCGAGGCGGAGGAAGTTGACCTTCACATTGACCCGCAAGACTTGGAAATCAGCGTGCAACGGGCGAGCGGGCCTGGCGGGCAGGGCGTCAACACCACCGACTCGGCGGTGCGCATCATCCACAAACCCACCGGCATGATGGTCTATTGCGCCGACGGACGTTCCCAGCAGAAAAACAAGGCGAGTGCTCTGGCCGTGCTGCGTTCGCGCCTCTTGCAACACAAGGAGGAGGAAGAGCGCGCCAAATATGCCGACGAGCGGCGCAGCCAAATCGGCACCGGTGGTCGCAGTGAGCGCATCCGCACTTACAATTTCCCTCAAAATCGCCTGACCGATCATCGCATCGGGCTGACGCTTTATAGTCTGCCACAGGTCATGGAGGGCGCGATTGATGCCATCATCGAGGCGCTGCAGCGTGCCGATTTTGATGAAAAATTTGCCGAGCTCACCGGCCAGCCCTACAACCCGCACCGTGGTGGCTCGACGGACGAAGACTGAGTCCTTTTACCTGATATCACCCCATGGCTACGCTCCTGGACATCATCCAAAAAACCGCCGATTTTTTAACCAAAAAAGGAGTGGAGTCCGCACGTCTCAACGCCGAGTTGCTCATCGGACATGCGCTTGGGTTGAAGCGCATGCAGCTCTATCTTCAATTTGAACGCGTGCTGGCAGAGTCGGAGTTGGAGCGAATCCGACCACTGGTCAAACGCCGCAGCCTGCGTGAGCCATTGCAATATATCCTGGGTGAAACCGAGTGGTCCGGCTTGCGGCTCAAGGTTGATCGCCGGGCCTTGATCCCGCGGCCGGAAACCGAATTTCTAATCGAGAAAATTGTGGCATCATTGCCTGTTTGCCCAACGAAGATACTGGATCTCGGCACGGGTAGTGGAGCGATCGCGCTGGCTCTGGCCAAGCTGTATCCCGCCGCCAATATTACGGCGGTCGACGCCAATGACGATACGTTGGCTCTGGCGACGGAAAACACCCGAGCCTTGGAGCTGGATGGGCGCGTGACGTTGCTGCGCTCGGATTGGTTTGCTGCGCTGCCGGCGGGTGCCAGCTACGATCTGATCGTGGCTAACCCTCCCTATCTCACCACCGATGAAACGGCGGCTGCCGCACCCGAGGTGCGTGAGTATGAACCGATGGCGGCACTCGCCTCGGCTGATGGAGGGATGGACGATTTATGCAAGATCATCGCGGGGGCGCCGGCATTTTTGAGCCCCGGTGGATTGCTGGCGATGGAAACGGGTATTGATCATCACAACGCACTGAAAATTTTGGTTTCGGCCGCGGGTTTTGTGCGCGGCGAGTCGCTCCAAGATATGACGAGGCGAGACCGTTTTTTCTTTGCGTGGCGATAAAGTGCCGCGCTTGGCTCTAACGCACTGGTGGTTGCCGACGTGGGCGCCATTCAGTCGACTGTTTTTTGAATGCTATCGTCCGGACTGAACTTACACCAACGCGGTGCGCACCGTTGCCTCCAGTTGACGCACATCAAAGGGCTTGCGGATCACCACATGATCGGCGAGCGAGGGCTCGTTGGTCACCAGACGTTCCGAATGTGCCACCGTCGTGAAAAAGGGTCGGATCGACGGCTGCAACTGTTTCGCCAGCAGCGCCAGTTCGACTCCGCTCCCGCCCGCGCGCAACTCAACCTCGGTCACCAGTGCGTCAAACGAGCGCGTCCGAAGCAGCGCCATGCTTTCATCCAACCGTGAGCTTTTCACGATGTCGTAATCGCGGCCCAGCACCATTGCCAGCATATCGTTCACCGCAGCATAATCGTCGTGCAACAGCAGCACGCGGCGCAGAAGGCGCTCCACGGGTTGCATCCCGTCCAACGCCTGCCCCAACACCCGCTCGCCGGAGGCTTCGGTCGAAACCACGACGGACGCCCGCAATCCTGCGGCCGGCATCTTCTCCACCCATGACCGCAAGCGCGCCAGCACCTGCGCGCGGTCCGACTCCGGCAGCACCAGTCCGATGCGAGACGCATCGTAAGGCCCCACCAACTCGCCCGGTCCAAGCAAAGCGCGAAGTTCCGGCAAGCACTGGAGCAAGGCCCCGCCGGCCTGCGTTGATTCCACCAATACAAACGCCAGTTTCCGTCCCAGCCAACGGCAACGGTAAAGCTCCCGCTGCAAACCGTCCATGAGGCGGACTTGCTCGGCCGTAAGATCGGTGAGCACCAGTGCGCGGGTCTGGCCGCCTTCCGCCGGAGGCGCACCCGCCGTGCGTGCCTCGCCGTAAATGAGTTTTCCTCCCGTGCGTAAATGAAACTTGGGCTGCGCATGCCAATCGACGCCCAGCACCTCCGGCGCGAGCCGTGCGGCCACCATATCGATGGTCTCCGCACCCAGCCAGCGAAGCGCGAGATCATTGGCCAGAATCACTTTTCCCTGTCCGTCCACCGCGAGCAACCCGACCGGCGCGAGGTTCAGCACAAAGGACATGATCTCCAGATTGCGGTGGATATCCCCGTGCCGCAGCGCGTGGTCCATGGCCGCGGCGATTACCGCACCCAACGCCGACAGCAGGTGCAGATCCTCCGGGCCGAACGGTCGCTCGGGTGTGCCGCCCACGACGCGCAATACCCCGTGCATGTCCTCGCGCCCGGGCAGCGGCAGCGTGAGCTGACCGGCGGCAAACACTCCGGTGGGTGGCGCCTCGTCGAAAAGTTGGATTTGTGTCTCCTCAAAAAACCCCGCCTTGCCGAGGACGCCCTCCAGCATCTCCGCAAACCGGCGGAAATCCGCGATGTGCTCGAAGGCACGGGCAAGTTCGCGCAAAGCCGCAGGACCGGGAAGCACGACGCGGCTGGTGGATTGAATCGGTTGGATCATGGCAGACAGGGTAAATGTACAAAAAACGTGGTCCCGCGACCCGTCTCACTGGTCACTGTAATGGCTCCGCGGTGACCTTCAATAATGCGTTTGACGATGGCGAGTCCCAGACCCATGCCGCGTTTCTGTCCGTCACCGGTGGCTTTGGTGGTGATGAACGGGTCGAAAATCCTCGCCCGCACGAAGTCATCGATGCCCGCGCCGTTGTCGGCCACGGACACGATTAACGTGTGGCCGCCCTCGTCGTCATTCACGAGACGGTAAGCCACCGTTACCTTCGGCTCGGGTCTGCCCTCAAGCGCATGAATCGCATTCTGGAAAAGATTCAGGAAAACCTGGAGGAGCTGGCTGTAGTTGCCCTGCACCAAAGGAATCTCCGCTCTGGGCGCGTCGAAAGTGACGCCCGCCTGCATAAACTCGGGACGGGCAATGTCGTAGACGCCATTGATCACCTCGCGAATATCGACGGGCTCCGTCTTGACTTGGGCATTATCGGCGAACGCGGAGATATTTTCAACGATGGTGGCGATACGGCTTACATCGCGACCGACAATGTTTTTAAACTCACGGCAAAACTCGGCATCTCCTCCCTGCTCGCCGATCAATTCGCTGAATGTGCGAATAGACACGAGCGGATTGCGTATTTCATGTGCCAGTCCCGCCGCCAAGGTGCCAAGGGCGATCAGCTTTTCAGCCTGGTTGGACTGTCGCTCCAGTTGCCGTGCGCGGAGACTCAAGCCGACCTGCAATCCTACAGCTTCCAGCAAGGAAACATCCGTATCAGTAAAAAAGACGTCCATTTGACGTGGTCCCAGCGCCAAAAATCCATAGAAAAATGTGCCGGCATACACGGGCACAGCCAGCTCAACTCCACTTTCGCGGCGCAACCGGGCGATTGCCTGACTATCAGACGTAGCCACGTTATGCTCCAGCTCGTCGAGAAGCACAGAGTTTGGTGAATTTTGTAACACGGAAATCAGCGGAGTAGCATCGTTTAATTGCAAACTGCGCAAGCGTGACGCCTGATCGCTGATAACCGCCCGCAAGATGAAATTCGGCTCAAATTCAGAACGCAGAAACAAGCCGACATGATTAATTGCCAACGTCTCGGACACGGCCTGCACAGTCTCCTTAAAGATGCCCTCCTCATCTTTGATCGTGCTGATTTGTTGCGCCAGTTGCCGAAGCCGAGCCCTCTGCGACGACATTTCGCCCAGCAATCGCTGCTCTAGCATGTATTCAACCCGTCTGCGTAGTCTGGGTCCCCACCCAAGCAAGAGTGCAGTGCCAGTTAGCGCCCCTATAAAAATACCAACCCGTGATTCAACCGGCTCTCCCGCCACCCGATAAATCCAGACTACAAATACGGTTTGAACGATTGCGAGGACCGGGATAATTGCCATGTAGCTTACGGACCGGGCAATCAAAAGATTGAACTCCATCAGACGGAAACGAATCACGGCATAAGCGACCCCTATCACGTAAACCACCACAAAAATATTACCCACCGGAGGAATAGGAATATCATACCATAAAAAATAATTGGTGGATGCCCCCAAAAGCCCAATCAGCGTAAAAATAATTACATATAATAACTGATTCCGCCGTAAAAACGTAGCTTTCCTAAACGCGCCCAGAAGAATCATCGTGACTCGCACGAAAATATAAAAAAAGAAGCTGAGATAAACTGGGTATAAAAGACCGGCCTTGGGCCAAAAAGGGAACCAGCGATTGGCTTCAACATGAGAAACGATCCACGGTGTAAAGGACAGTCCCGAGAGAATGACAGCGACACCATAACCAACCGCCATTTCCTTACCAGGGGATACACCTGTAAGCCGAATGATAAAGTGGGCATAACAAATCGGAATCAATATCGCCGCAGCCGAGAGCATACGACAGTAAAAAAGTGCCCTCACCGCATCGTGCGACAATAGCCAGCAAAAATACATGGCCGACCAGGCCGCCACAGTGACCATGGCCCACGTAAACATGCGGGTTTTTGCGTCCCGCGGTTTTTTTGAAAAAACAGCAATGCCGAGCGCCAAACTGGCGATGACATTAATTAAAGCGGAAACTAAGCCCAGGTAGATCACTTTTCAGCACGGACTACGTTGGCCTGATTACCGAATGAGGAAAAAGTCTGCAACTTTTTGAATCCACAATCCACAAGCATGTCGTTCAATTCTTCAGAAGAGAAAAAGGTATAAACTCCCAACTCTTCCTTGAATTTGATTTTGCCAGCCGCCGTGAGCAAATTACGTCCAGACTCGATCTCCTGCTCACTTTTCCCGCTAAGATGCTTTTCCGCATACACCCGATACATTTCGGAAAGGTCGCAGAACGGCTTCATGCTTGATAGCACCAACGTTCCGCCGGGGCGGAGCACCCGATGGAGATGACGGACAAGTTCAGTTGGATTTTTAAGATAAGAAATAAGCAGGCTGCAGCATATTTTATCAAAGGTGTTATCGGCAAAATGTATGACCGGTTCATTAGTGGCATCCGTAGGTCCGCCCAAATGGTCAAAATCCATGCGCCCATAGATGAAATTAATACCCGCTTCCGATGGATTCGCGGATTGTGAAATCGATTTGACCAACGACTCATGCTTCTGTGCAGCATCGAAAATACCGTCATGGGTAAGATCCAAACCGCTGTAGATGACTGGGGCGTCAAAACGCACCTGACCACGCGCCAAAAGATGGCGAATCGCCCAAGCCCCAAACATCCCGTTGCCGCAACCTGCATCAAGAACCAGTTCACCGGCACGAAACCCACCTAGAAGTTCACCGACCAAATTGATGTAATTTTGGTAAACATCCACGCTTTGGAAGTATTTATACTTTGATAAATACTGGCTCCAAAAATCAATTTCATTTTGTTGTACAGGATTGGCCCGACGCAGTCTTTCTCTCTCTGCTTTATTCTGCTGGATCAGGTTCTTTTTGCCCGGAGCCACGATTCTGTCCGATAGGACATCACCACCGACCGCATGCCCCACGCAAATGGCTACCAATTGCTGAAACGTCTTTTGAACCGCTTCAGGATTTTCACGAACCTCGTGCATGGCATCCTGAATATGATGGAAATGGCCTTTTTTGGTAAAACTTATGGCATGTTTGACCTCTTCGATATCCACCCATGCGTCGTTCTGCGCCGCCAGCAGCGAAACCGGCACTCGAATCAAAGTCAGATCATCACACGTACTGCTCAGACTATATAAATTACTGTCGATCATCGCTGAGGCAAAATTCTCGAAATCGATCTCGAACCCAAGCACGTCATTCACCCCCCAGCGTTTCCCGTCCAAATAATTAGAAACCACGTCTTCCTGATAAACAGTTGCCAGTGTCCGCTGAATATTAACGACCCCGACAAGACAGGTAAGATGGCTGATTCGGATGTCCATGCTGGCGGCCCGTATGGCCATGCGGGCCGCCAGACTGCTGGCCACCAGTCCTGCGTGCTTAATGCCGCGCTGCTGTTCAAGATAATCAAAAGCCCCTAAAATATCCTCCACCGCCCCAGGCAACGTATAGCGCAACATCTCGCCCTCGCTTTCGCCCACATGATTCGTGTGGTCGAACCGCAAAACAGCCAGACCATTAGCCGCAAGGTAGTAGGCGAGTTGGAGGTTGTTTTTCTTGGTCTCGCCGTATTTTGGCGCCATCACGACATAGCCCAAAGACTCTTTTCTCCCCTGCGGAAAATCTAGATAGGCGGTGATCTTCAGTCCGTTGCGACTGGGGAAAATGACCAGTTCACTTTTAATTTCTTCAAGCTGGGCGGAAACGTCGTTGATGTTCATCGAAGCCTGTGGTGTCTGATTTTTTGAGCAGCTTACGGCTTTTCCGCAACTGGTAATAATCTTTTGGCATCAATTTGCGTCAGTTACTTTCCTGTTGCTATGGAAAACGCGCTTCCTTGTTTTGCGTACACGCAGGATGCTCCTCAAGCACTCTGCTGCGGCATCGTACTTTCCCGTGATCCATCTCCTTCTTATCGCAGAAGAACCCCAGGCGCTCGCGCAGACCGCCGCTCTTCTCGCTTCCCCAGACCACAAGATCATCCGCAAAGATGATATCGATTCATCCCGGTCTCTTTTGGAATCAGGAGTATTTGATCTTTTGGTTGTGTTGACTGACGGCGCTGTCGGAGCATTCACGAACCTCAACTCCATCCGTACGGCCACGGGTTCGTTGCCGCTGATTGCCCTGATCACGACTGGCTCCTCCGAAGCGGAACAGCGTGCGTATGAGTCCGGAGCCGACTTGGTGTTACATGCTCCAGTCGCCCTCTCCTCGTTTACCACGTCTACTCGTCACCTGTTGGTCAATCCGGCCAAAGGCGTCACTCCTCCTGCAAAAACAGCTCCGTCGCCTGCGCCTGCGGATTCAGTGACGACCTCCGCGCTTGAGGTGCTGCGCAACTTTTCCAAGGTGCTGAGCTACTCGCTCGATCATGAGCTCTTCACGCAGCATTTCGTGCTAAAGCTGCGCGAAATCATAAGCGTCAACCGCATTGCCATTTTCATGGAAGCGGCCCCCTCCGGCACTCCGGCTCAGGCTCAGGATGTCCGCAACAAGGACCGCCTGACCTGCATCGCCTCAGTGGGTATCTCCAATGATCTGCTGGCCTGCATAGAGCTTTCCCGCCAGACGGGCATCGGCCAGCACATCACCCGCTGCGCCCAAATCCTGCGCGGCGAGGCGACCACCGCCCATCCCTTCCCCGTGGAGGATCCCAAAATCCGGAGGGAATTCGAAATCCTCGGCTGTCAGGTCGCGGTGCCGATCAATGACCGGGAACGCACGCTGGGGGTCGCGCTTATCGGCGGGCGAGTCACCGGCAGTCCGTTCACCGATGCTGAACTGCAGCTGGTTTACCACCTGCTGGAAGAACTCGGTCTGGCCGTGAAAAACAGCTGGTTGCATCGCCAGCTTTCCGCCAGTCACCAGCTCTTCTCCGATGTGCTTGGGTCCATTACCAGTGGTAGTCTGGTGGTCGGCGCCGATCTCTCGGTGTTGCACGCCAACCGGGCCTTCATCGGCTTTCTCCGAGGAGAGGGACGCAACGAACCGCGCGTAGACTTTGCGGACCTGCCAGCGCCGCTGGCCGCCGCGTTGCACGATCTGGCCGAAAAAGGACGGACCGCCGAACCCTTCTTCATCACCTTTCCCCAAACCCCCGACCGCATCTACCGCGCAAGTCTGGTTTCGTTTCCCACCAATGACCGCAGCCTGCCGCAGCCCGCCATGGCTCTCGTGGAGGATTTCACCCAGATACAGTCCGTGCAACGCGCCGAGATCGAGGCCTCCAACCTCAAGCTCATCGCACTCATCGCCAAGCGTTTTGCCCACGAAATCCGCAACTCCCTCGTGCCGCTCAGCACGCATCACCAGTTGCTGGATACCGATTATGCAAACCCGGAGTTCCGCGAATCGCTCAAATCCGCGCTCGGGCGCGAGACCGGCCGCATCCAGCGTTTTACCGAGCAAATGCTGTTTCTTTCGCAACCGGCGTATCCTGCGGATGAGTGCGTGTCCATTGTGTCGCTGCTGAATGAGGCATTCCAACAGGCCGTTCGCTCATCGGGGACGGACGCCCGCCTCAAGATCACCGGCAGTCAGGAGGATGTTGACGTCCGCATCCACCGGGTGAGCCTCGTCCATGCACTGGAGGAGATTTTCCTCAACGGTCTTCAGGAAAGCGGCCCCGGCGGGGTCTTTCAGGTGGACATTGCAAGTGGGACGGGAACCTCCTGGTCGCCCTACCTGACCCTGCGCTTTCGCGATCAAGGCCCCGGTTTCTCGCCCGAAAACGCCCGCCGCGCGACCGAACCCTTCTTTACCACTAGAAATACCGGAGTGGGCCTGGGACTGACCGTGGCCCGTCGCATCATCGAAAATCACTCTGGCCAGATCGAAGTCTGCGCCCGCGTTGCGGGAGAAGACCCCGACATAGTTCTCCATCTTCCCCTTGTTTAACCCGTCATCAACCCCGTATAATATGCATCATCGTTTCAACCCATCCCGTTCTACGCTCCGCGCCCTTGCATTTGTTTTAATCGTGACGCCGGCTGCATTGTTTGGCTCGGCCACCCGCATCGGCTTTCAGGATGCGGATGCCACCATGAGAGGCAACGCCTTCACCGCCACCGCCGATTCACCGGCGGCGATCTATTACAATCCGGCGGGGCTTACCCAGCTTCAAGGCCAGTCATTCTCCGCCACCGCCTACGTGGTCCAGCTTGACACCAGTTTCTCCGGTCCGGCCGGCGCCGCCAAAATGAAACGGGAGAACAATCTCATTCCTCATTTTTATTACGCCTACGCTCCCGAGGGCAAAAACTACGCCTTCGGCCTCGGCGGATATTCCCCCTTCGGCCTCTCCACCAATTGGGGCAGTGCCTCGGTGCTCAGTCCGCTCACGACTAAGGCCGAACAAAAAACATACTCGCTGGCCGCAGTCGGAGCGTTGCAAATCACCCCGACGCTTTCCATCGGAGCTGGACCGGTCTTTCAACGGGCGGACACCAAGCTCAGCCGCCAGACCATCCTCGGCGAATACACCTTCGACGGCAGCGGCAACGCCCTCGGTTTCAACGCCGGCATCCGCTGGCAACCCGCCAAGGAGCACTCCTTCGGCCTGAGCTACCAGCATCACTACACGATCAAGCTCGATGGCACTGCCGCAATCGCCGGAGCCGTTCCCGCCCAATCGGCCAACACCGATTTTGTTTTCCCTGAGGTGATCATCGCCGGCTACTCCTACCGCCCAGCGCCGGGTTGGAACCTTGAGTTCAATCTCGACTGGACCAACTGGGACCGCGTCAACAGCCTCACGATTATCTCCGGTTCGCCCGCCCCCCTCGGAGTCGCCCAAGCCTTTAACTGGAAGTCTGGCTTTTTCTACGATTTTGGCGTTACGCGCACCTTCAACAACGGCTTTGCGGTCAGTGCGGGTTACACCTACGCCGAGAATTCCATCCCTGACTCCACCTTTACTCCGGCCATTCCTGATTCGAACCGGAATCTTTTCGCCCTTGGTGGAAGCTATCACACGGGCGGCCTCAAGCTGAGTCTCACCTATCAGTTTGGTTATTCGCCCAGCCGCACGGTCAGCGGCAGTCCATTAGGACTTGCCGACGGCACCTACCACAATAGCACCCAGGCGATCGCAGCGTCCGTCGATTACCGTTTCTAAGGTCTCAGGCCATCCGCCATGAATTCGCCTCCCGCCGATCAGCATAAATATACCCTCCTTGTGGTGGACGACGAGGAGGGACCTCGGCATTCGATCCGTATGGTGTTTCGCAATGACTTCAACGTTCATGTCGTTGAATCTGGGGACAAGGCCATCGCGTTCGCCCGGCAAAACCCCGTGCATGTCGCCATCCTCGACATCCGCATGGCCGGCGCCTCTGGCATCGAGGTGCTGAAAACCCTCAAGCAGATCGACCCGAAGATCGAGGTGATCATGCTGACCGCCTACGAAACCCTCGACACCGCCCGCCAGGCCCTGCGACTGGGCGCCTGCGATTATCTGAGCAAGCCTTTCGATCTTGCCACCATCCGCGAATCCGCGGCCCGCGCCCTGCACCTCCGGAAAATATCCGAGAGCCTTTCGAGCGCATCGGATCGCCTGCGCGATCTTGTCAGCCGGCTGGACGATGTCTCGCTGCGCGAAGAAGTCGCCCGCACCACGAGCGAGATCTACGCCGGCGTCCTCCACGACATTAACAACCCGCTCACCGTCATCAGCGGTTACGTCGAGCTCCTTGATTTGCGCCTGAAAAACATCAGCGCCTTGCACGGCCCGGAGCTCAACAAGGTGCGCGCCGACATCAATTACATCGGCAAACAGGTCGAAACCTGCACCGCGATCGCCGCGCGCTACCTGCGTTTTGTCCATCATCGCGATTCGCCCGGCACCCAGTTGCCAATCAATCAAATCCTCGGGGACCTGAAAGCCATCCTCGAAATCCATCCAGCGGCGCACGCCAGTAAATTCGTCATGCAACCGCTCGCGGTGGATGCCGTTCCCTTGGTCGATGCAACCGATCTGATTCAAATCCTGCTTAATCTCACGATCAACGCGTTTCAAAGCACTGCCAAGACGCAATCCGTGCGGCTGACCGCCCGACGACTGGAAGATCCGCTGCCGCTTCCGCTGGCTTTGGATGCGGATACCGAGATCTCCGTCGGTGAGGCGGGCTTTCCCAATCAGCCGCCGTTACTGGCACTCGGCATCAGCGACCAGGGAGCAGGCATTGACCGCGAACATCTCGCGCGAATTTTCGACCCTTATTTCACGACCAAGGGGCAAACCGGCACCGGGCTGGGTCTCTCGATCGTCGCGCGCCTGATTCAAAACAACCGTGGATTCATTCACCTGAAAACGCGTCTGGATCACGGCACGACCGTCACGCTTTACTTCCCGCTGAAAACGTGATCGGCGGGATCGTTTTTCTGCCTTTGACGAGCCTGTGACGTGATGCCTCGAAAATGAGCCGGTTGCAAAGTTAGGCATCCCCCCAGACTAACTCTGTCACCGGCCTAGTTTTGGCGGCATCACGTCAGTCGGCAATAATCGACCGTGTTCCCGCGTTCACCCTTTGGTGGAGTCGGGCGGCGTGGACGAGGGCAGGACTCCGTAGGTCTGCATTTCCTTGAGCACGCTGCCGATGTAGGGGATGAGCTGTTTTTTGCGGCTCACGACTCCGGGCATGTCGAATATCTCGTCTTTTTCGACGAACGCATAATTGATGCGCGAGATGAATTCGGCGTCACCCTTGACGAGTAACAGCGAGTTCTGGGTGTTGATGTCGGTTACCAGCAGGCAGGCGAAAAGCAGGTTCTCCGCGGTGCGCAGCTCATTGAGAGCTTTGGTCAGATCCCGTGAATGCTGCCAGAAATTGCCGAAGCCGAGCTCCTCGACTTGCGACACCGAAAAGCGCACGCCTTCTTCCGCATAGATTTTGAAATCCGTTCGGATGACCTTGCCTGGGGGGTTGGCGAGAATGACCGAACCTGAGCTGAAAATCGTATCCGCCAGCTCGCGGGGATTGACCTTGGCGATTTTTGAAAGCCAGGAGAGGACACAAGCGTCTTTCTCCGTGGAGGTGGGGCTATTGAGATGAAGCGTGTCGGAGATGATTCCGCTCATCATGATGCCTGCGATTTCGGGGGAGGGCAGCAGTCCTTCGCGCCGGAAAAGATCCGCAACGATGGTGCAGGTCGAGCCGACCGGTTCGTTGATAAACAGGATGGGTTGCTGCGTATTGAGCGACCCGATGCGATGGTGATCGATGATTTCGGTGATGGTGACCTGTTCGGCGCCGGTGACAGCCTGGGTAATCTCGTTGTGATCGACGAGCACAAGGCGGGTTTTTACCGGTTTGATCACGTCTGTCTTGGAGAGAATGCCCTGAAGCACCCCCTCGTCGTTGATCACCATGTAGGCGACTGCGGAGGAAGTCGCGAGTTTCCTTCGCACGTCGGAGAGGCGCAGTTCCGATCCGATGGAGGCGAAATTACGGTCGACCAGGCGATCCAGCGTCGTCGCGCTGCGAATAACCCACGCCGTCGTGGCCGAATCATACGGGCTGACCATGAGTGAGACTCCCTGAGTGTGGGCCAGGAGGATCACGTCTTCATCAATCGGCAGGTTTCCGGTGACAACGAGGGCGCGCACACCCAGTTCGATCGCACGAAGCTGAATGTCGCGACGGTCGCCGACGATGATGATGGTTTTTCCGATAGGGACGCCTTCGTCTTTGGACACCACGCCAAAGGAGCTGACGTCCATCGCACCGACGCGCACAAAGAGCTCCTCCGGTTTGTCGGCCTGGTCCAGATGAACAACGCTCGCCTTGAGCGCGCGGGAGATGTGGGCGAGGGTGCTGAAGACTTTGCGCATTTCGCGCGGTTCGCGCATGCGGGGCACAAAGAAGCCGCCCAGTTGAAAGATGGAAACACTGCCGACCACGCGATGGCCGTCGGCCATCACGGGAAGCACGCGCACGTCGTGCTCGTCGATCAACTCCAGCGCCTCGGCGCAGGTGGCATGTTGGGAAACGGAGACGACGTCGGTCACCATGACGTCTCGCACGCGGGGAGTCACATCGCTCAGATAGACGGGCAACGGCTGGCTGAAACGCTCCAGAATGGTGTCAATCCGGGCGTTGGAGTTGCCGCAGCGAGCGGGAACAAAGCCCGTTTCTCCCTTGGCTTCCTTGAACGCCGCGTAGGCGATGGCGGAACAAATGGCGTCCGCGTCGGGATTTTTATGGCCGACGATGTAGGTGATGGGGGAAATGGAGGCCATGCGAGACAAGTAGGGGTATGAAATGAAATCCCGAAACTGGAAATAAAAAATCCCAGCCCCTTAGAGAAGGGCTGGGATGATAAATGAAATTCAGGAGAGGATTATAGGCCCGTTGCGGCTTGGGTCGCTTCGGTGCCAGCGGCAGCCGTCTGATACACTATCTGGACGCCCGTCCCCTTGATGGTTGCCGCGATATTGTTTGTTCGGTTGCCGTCGGTTCCAGTCAATTCACCGACACTTGCCGTGGCTCCGAGAGATTTATAATAAGCCACATTGCCACCAATGTAAACCACATGACCGCCTGCGTCAGCGTAAACACCTTCTGTTTTTAGCCACTTGCCGGTGCCGCCGACAAAATCAAAACCACGAGTAAATGCTATAGGGGTGGTTGAGGGTGTCGAAGTGCTCAGGCCGCAAACGTAACCAAAGGCGAGAATGGCGGCTTTGAAGTTGGTATCCATATCGGTTTTGGTGGCATTTAACACCGAGGAAACGACATCATTGACCGCAGGTGTTCCAGAGCCACCGGCCGTGAGATCACCGGCGGAAACCCACATGTGAGCATCGGCCAAGCCACCAGCGCTAGCCAGCGCGGCCGCCACGAGTTGGGTGGTTGCTGCGGTGCCTGCGACGGAATCATTAAGGCCATACGAAGCGGCGGCCGTGGAAATCTTAAGGCCAGGTAATTTGTCCTTATTGTCCGCCGCGAAGATCAGCGAGGCCTGGCCGATCTGGCGAAGATTGGACGCATCGTTGGAGCGGCGAGCGGTCTCGCGCACTTTGCCGACGGTGGGGATTATGATGGCGGCAAGAATACCGATGATCGCGATGACGGTGAGAAGCTCGATCAGGGTAAAGCCTGCGTTGGACCGATGGGTGGGTTTAATCATAGTGGGGGGAAAGTTGAAGACATGCAGTTTTCGTTTGGGGTTCAAGGATGCAAGAAGAAAGTCCGGCCAAAGCTGGACAAATTCGCCCCGCGTTTCCTACGCTCTTCGCAAATGACTATTTATCTTGATGGGAAGTTTGTCGATGAAAGCGAAGCCAAGGTGTCCGTGTTCGATCACGGGTTGCTTTATGGCGACGGGGTTTTTGAGGGCATCCGCCTCTATCAAGGGAATGTCTTCCGTCTGGATGAACATCTGGAGCGGTTGGAATACTCGGCCAAGGCGCTTATGCTCAAACTGCCTTTGACGCATGCTGAAATCGCCGAGGCGATCTGCGAGACGTGCCGACGCAATAATCTGACGGATGGTTATATCCGGCTGGTTGTGACCCGCGGGGTGGGCGATCTCGGCCTCTCGCCTTGGCTTTGTCCGAAGCCGTCCATTTTCATCATCGCCAGCAAGATCGCGCTGTATCCGGCGGAACATTATACGACCGGTCTAGCGATCGTGACCGTGGCCACCCGCCGCATGAATTCCGCGGCGCTGTCCCCGTCGGTCAAGTCCCTCAACTACCTCAACAACATCATGGCCAAGATCGAGGCGCGGCAGGCCGGGGCGCTGGAGGCAATCATGCTCAATGACCAAGGCTACGTGGCCGAGTGCACCGGAGACAATATCTTCATCGTCCACAAGGGGACGATCCTCACGCCGGCGGCATCGCAGGGCGCGCTTAAAGGTATCACGCGTTCCTCGATCATTGATGTCGCGAAGGAGCTCGGCATACCGTTGCAAGAGGTCGATCTTACGCGCTATGACATCTGGAATGCCGACGAGTGTTTCCTGACCGGCACCGCCGCCGAGGTGATCCCGGTGGTAAAACTGGATGGGCGGGAGATCGGCACGGCGAAACCCGGTCCGATCACCCACCGCGTGCTGGAGGCTTTCCGCCGCAAAGTTCTGGTCGAGGGTACGCGCATTTGAGCGAGTGTTCCTGTGCCGGTCGCATGCGCCAATCTCGCGCGCGGCCTGCCGGGCGGCGCGACTTTTCGGCGCAGGCGAGCGCCGGGCCGTTCGCTTCGTTCCAGTGATGAGGCCTTGCCTTGCCCCCCGTCCATCGGTTGGCATGATCGGTGCAAGCAGAACCAATATTTTATCCGTTTCATAAATTTCAGTCCAAGATTCGAACTTTTCGCATGACGTGCTAACTTACTACCATGGCCAGTCCGCTTAAATGTGATCTTTGCAGCAATCAGGCGACCGTGCACCTCACGCAGATCGTGAACAACAAGGTGCACAAGGTGGACCTGTGCGAGTCATGCGCCCAAGCAAAGGGCGTGACGGATCCCAACGGATTTTCCCTTGCTGATCTTCTTCACAAGGACGCCCTGAATCCGGAGAATCTCACTACCGCTGCGCGCTGCGAGCAATGCGGTTTCACCCAGGCTGATTTTAAGAAACAGGGACGTTTCGGCTGTCCGCAGTGTTACGCGACTTTTTCCAGTCTCATCGAGCCCATGCTCGATAACATGCACAAAGGCACGGCGCACACCGGCAAGGTGCCGCAAAAGTCCCTTGAACGCAAAACCCTTCACGACCGCCTGACCGAGCTCGAATCGAGCCTCGGCCAAGCGGTCAAAACCGAGCGTTTTGAAGACGCCGCCCGTTATCGCGATGAAATCAGCCAGCTCAAACAAGCCGTCGAACAGCCGAAGTCCGCGTGTTAAACCTATGACCATCGCGTCACTGCTTTCCACGCCCTCCGAGCTCACGGACACCGCGAGCAGCAAGTGCGCGATCGTGCTTATGACGCGCATCCGTCTGGCGCGCAATCTTGCCGGCCGCTCTTTTCCAGGATGGTCGCGCGAGGCCCAGCGCGCCGAAGTGCTGGCGGTCTGCCGCGAGGCGCTTTCGACCACCGCGCCGATGAAACGCAGCGTGAGCACGACCGTGGCCGATCTTTCCGACCTGGAAAAACAGATACTCGTCGAACGTCATCTCATCTCGCGCGAGTTGAGCGGTTCCAAAGATGGCGCAGGTGTGGTCATCAACAAAGACCAGACGGTGTCCGTCATGATCAACGAGGAGGATCATCTGCGCATTCAGGTGCTGCGCGCCGGCTTTCAACTCAAGAAAGCATGGAGCGTCATCAACGCGCTCGATACCGAACTCGAGGAGCGTCTCGACTACGCCTACTCCGCCCGGCTCGGTTATTTGACCGCCTGTCCGACCAATCTCGGCACCGCCATGCGGGCTTCGGCTATGATGCACCTGCCGGCGCTCGTCATCTCCAGCCAGATGGAAAAAGTGGTTCGCGCAGTCAACCAGCTCGGCATGGTCGTGCGCGGTCTTTTTGGCGAAGGTTCCGACGCCAGCGGCAGCATTTTCCAAATCTCCAATCAGACGACCCTCGGAGAGTCCGAGGAGGAGATCATCAAACGCCTCGGCAGCGTATTGGAGTCGATCATCGAGCACGAACTCAACGCCCGCGCCAAGCTCCTCGAAACCGACGCGTCCAAGCTTTACGACAAGATCGGCCGCGCCTACGGCATTTTGCAAAACAGCCACCTCCTCACCTCCACCGAGGCGATGAACCTGCTCTCGTTGCTGCGCCTCGGCATCGACCTGAACGTTTTCCCCGAGGACAGCCGCGCCGTGATCGACCGCCTTTTTATCGAGGCTCAGCCCGGGCATATCCAGAACGTCGCCAAGCATGATCTGGAATCGATGCAGCGCGATGTGCTTCGCGCCGATAAACTTCGTGCGGAATTTGCCGCCTTTGCCAAGCCGACTTTTATTATCAACGGTCAGAACTAACCCGCTAATACGCCGCCTATGGAACCGATGAACAACTTCACTCCTCGCGCGCAGCAAGTGCTCGCTCTGGCCCGCAAGGAAGCCGACCGCTTCCACCACAACTATGTGGGCACGGAGCACATCCTCCTGGGCTTGATCAAGCTCGGGCAGGGCATCGCCGTGAGCGTGCTGCAGAAGATGGGGCTCGATCTTGAGACCGTGCG
>CAIVDS010000101.1 GCA_903904685.1 uncultured Verrucomicrobiota bacterium | reverse complement strand
CGGCCCCCGACCGCGCCGGCGTTATCCTTTGGAATCTTCTCTGGAGACTGTCCGACGCCGTTCCGCAGGAGGCCGCCGCCCGCGGGCATCCCGCCGTGGAAACCGTGTGCCGGATCATCGATCTCGAATTCCCCGCCCGGCTCTCCATCACCGGGCTCGCCGCCCGCACCGGCTTCTCGCACAACCACCTTTTGCGGCTGTTCCGGGAGGAGAAAAAGACGACCCTGGTGGAATACCTGCGCAGGCGGCGCACGCAGGCCGCCCTGCACCTGCTCACGGAAACAACCCTCCCGATCAAGTCGGTCGCCGGCCAGTGCGGCATTCCCGACCTGCACCTTTTCAACAAGACCATCCGCCGCGAGTTTGGCCATTCGCCCCGTGAGCTTCGCGCCGGAGCCGGGCAACGCTAGACCGCCGCGATCTGCGCGTCCGCCTCGAAGCCGTGCGTTAGGATCAACACAACTCGCCGCGCCCACTTCGGATCGACTGCGAAGAATTAGCTCGCGAGCTTCTCAACTAAACTACGAATTGCAGCGATAGTTGCGGCAAACTCTTTTGGCACCTTCGACAAGGCTACGTTGACTTGCCTAATCAACTCCGCATCGGGTTTGCTACTATTTTCATCTAAAATCCTTTTTAGTAGATTTTGCATTGCGTCCAAATCGTTTGCTACTCGCCATGTCCACTCGCGCCGAATAGAAATGTCGAGTTTTTCCAGAAATGCACGAAGAGTATTGTTATAAACGCCTTGGTTTAAATGGTATTCAGCTTCCATAGAAGCAAACTTGTAATCCGCTTCCCTTAAATCGGTTCGTAAACTTGCTGCTGTACCGTCGAGTTTGCTGTTTACGGAAGAAATCTGGGCCGTCAAATTATCAGCAACATCTTTTGCCTTTGTTTCAACAAGCTGCTCCAAAGCTGTTTTGTGTGCAGACAACGTTGAAGCAAGTTTCTCATCCAACACTTTTAATCTTGCAGCTATCTCTCCACTAAGGCGAGTGGTTTCTGCTGTTGTTTTGTCTTGGATTTCTTTCATCAAAGCTTCTTTTTCTCGTCTGTTCGTGAGATAGCCGAGCGAGCTGTGGCGCCGTGTCGGGTTGTAGAACGTCTCGATGTAATCGAAGACGGCAAGCTTTGCATGGCGCGACTGACCGGAATCGAGTCATCGAGTCCGGTGTCGGTCTTGAGGTCGAGCCGAAGGGTTCAGGACAAGTTTTGTCAATTTCTAGCCCCACAACCTGCCAGACCTCGTTCCCAGCCACCTTCCCTGATTCCTCCCTTCTCGATCTATTGCGATCACGCGGCCTGCCCGTAGCGCGCGAAAAAGGCCCGACCTTGCGGGCCGGGCCTTCGTGAGCAGGCGATCTACACGGGAATCAGCGCAGCGATCTCGTGGCGCTGATCTTGAACTCGATGCGGATGCCCGCGTTGTTCTTGGCGCTCGCGGGCCAGATGCTGTCCACCGCGTATTGGATGTGCCGGCGCAGTCCCGTGATCGCCTTCACCTTGTCCTTGAACTGCGCGCGCGTGGTCGTCGCGCCCGACTGCTCTCCGGTCTGCTCCGTCTTCGACGCCGAATAGGCGGTGAGGGCGGCTTGGAACGCGACGATGTCCTCCGGCTTCATGCCGGGCAGCGTGTCCTCCGCGAGATGGAGGAGCATCGTCTGCGCGCTGCTTTCCAGGAGCACGCGGCTGCCCCTGATCCTTTGGGCGATGAAGTAGCGGGCGCGCAGCGGATCGCCTATCTTGTAGGCGCGCTTGGCCCGCGACTGCACAAGGGCGACAAACTTGATCAGCTCGGCGCGGCAGGCGTCCTCGTTTTGCGTGGAGACCTCCTTGTCGGCGGTCCGGCCCTCGGCGGCGGCGGCGAGGGCGTTGGCCTCGGCGATCCTCGTGCGCAGGTCGGTGACGATGGCGGCGTCGATGCCTTCGGCGGCCAGCGCGGCGGTGTATTCGGTTTTCTCCGACGTGCCGGCGACCTCCCCGGCCAGCAACAGCTCGGCGGCGAGGTGCTGGTTGAGGAGGGAACGGCGGCTGTGGGCGTTGTCTGGGCAGGTATGGGGGGCGGGCGTTGCGGTTGCCGGGGTGGGTGTG
>CAIVDS010000100.1 GCA_903904685.1 uncultured Verrucomicrobiota bacterium | reverse complement strand
TCCTGTCTAAGCCTTGTTTTTCCAACCCTCCTCGCTGGAGGTTTATTGCCTGGTAGCTCAGTGGCAGAGCAGGTGACTGTTAATCACTTGGTCGTAGGTTCGATCCCTACCCGGGCAGCCACTTTGGCCCCAAAGACTTACACAAGTTTTTGGGGCTTTTTTACGTCCCCAAATATTTGTCTGTCCCGTTACTGTCACGTTTTTTGAGTCCTCTCCTTGATCTGAGTGCCTGATGTCCGCAGCCACCTGGAGGGCGGCAAGGATGGCTGAAAACGAGAAGCGGGCCAACCCTTCGGTTTTCCCACGCAGGTCATGTCGCGAGTGGGAGCTTGCTTGCAACGAAAGCCCCGCCTTAGCTGCGGGTCATCGTGATTAGACGCCTCTTTCCCATCCTCCTTCTCATTAGCGCCCCGCTGCTTCATGGAGCGGTCGCCCTTCCCCAAATTTCAGCCCCGCACACCAGTGCGACCGAAACCGACACCGTGTTCACCGGCGGCGCGAGAATGACCTACGAAAACATCCTGCTGCTCGCCGACGAGATTCACTACAACCCCAAGACGCAGGTCGCCCACGCCATTGGCCGCGTCTCTCTGACACGTGGCGCGCAGCGCCTGCTCGCCGATGACCTGACCTATAATCTCGTTGACCGGACCTACACCGTGAAAGACATGCGCGTAGGCGAATATCCCTTTTACGGAACTGGCAGCGCGGCCGAAGGCGGGCCGACCTCGCTCATCATTCACAACGCAATGCTGGCATTCTCCGAGCCCACCCCGATCACGCCAACGCTCAAGGCGAACGCACTCACCTACACGCCCGGCAATACGGTTAAGGCACAAAATGCATTCATCGGTCTCGGATCACTTCCGCTGATCCCAGTCGGCAATTATAGCGAGTCGGTCAAAGACCCGCTTTTCGCCCACATGAACGTCCAGGCGGGCTTTAGCTCGCGATTGGGCGCCTACCTGGAACTCGGACTGATGGCACCGGTGACACCCTCGTTGAAGCTTGGCGGCGACCTCGGCCTCTATACCAATCGCGGCGTGTTGGTCGGCCCGGGAATGGAATACGGATTCTCGAACGCCACGCAAAACATGCACGGCAAATTGAGCACGGGCTACATCAACGATCAGGGCAAACTCGGCACGGATGTGCTGCTCCAACCCATCCCCAAGGACCGCGGCTTCGTCACATGGGAACATTACCAGACGATCGGCGATCACGTGAACCTGCTCGGCGAGGTCAACTACTGGTCCGACTCCGCCATCATGCGCGACTTTCGTCCGGATGCGTTTAACAACGTGCAAAATCCCGATAATTTTTTCGAGGGCTATTATACCGGCGACAACTACGTGATCTCCGCCTTCACCCGTTTCCAACCGAACAACTACGAAGCCGTGCAGCAGCGTCTGCCCGAGATACGCTTCGACGGGCTGCCCGTCGAACTCGGCTCCGGTTTCTACCATCGTTTCAGCGCCAGCGTCGCGGTCTTGCGCGATGCCGAGCCTGACAACTCGATCATCGCCGGCCCCACCCTCACGAGCGATCGCCTCGACGCCTACTACGCCCTCACCCGCCCCTTCACGCCGAACGAGTGGCTCTCCGTCAAGCCGGTGGCCGGCACGCGCTTCACCTATTACGACCAGACCCAGGCCGCCCGCAACAACTACGCCCGCATGCTCGGCGAACTCGGCTTCGACGCCGAACTGCACGCCAACGCCACCTACGACTACAAAAAAACCCGCTGGGACATCGACGGCCTGCGCCATGAGGTGACCCCGTATGTCTCCTACCGTTACATCCCCGAGGCCGACAAGGGCCAGCCCTACATCCCCCCGATCGATCGCAGCGTCTTTTCCACCTACCTGCAACCGCTCGGCCTCGGCGACCGTCGCGATATCGACACGCTCAAGGCCACCAACGTCCTCCGCCTCGGCCTCGACAACGTTCTCCAAACCCGAGATGCCCGCTACGCTTCCCGCAACTTGGCCGACTTGAACGTGGCCACCGACTGGAACCTCGACCCTCAGGGCGCCGCCCGCTTCTCGACCATCCAGTCCCAACTGACGGTCACGCCCGCCAAATGGATCGTGTTCGACGCCTATCAAAATGTCGCGGCCTCCGACATGCGCCTCAGCGAACTCAACACCGGCGTGACCTTCAAGGACGCCAACGTGTGGTCGCTCCGCATCGGCACGGAATACCTCGAACCAGGCACCTACCAATCCTACGCCACCGCCCTGCCCACCCCGATCAACGGTATTCAGGAATACACCACCGAGCTTCATTACTTCCTGAACGAAGTCTACGAAGCCATCGTCAACGTCGCCTACGACTCGCGGCAGCAGCGCTTCACCCAGCAGACCTACGCGATCCGCCAGAACATCCGCAATCTCTGGTTCATCAGCTATGTGGTCTCCCTGACCAACGGCGACTCCCGCCAAAGCTCCGCCGGTTTCAGCGTGCGCATCGACCTCGCACGGTTCTGACCGCCCGCGATGGACCCCGTCCGCCGCTCACCTGCCGCCAGCCAAGGCCGCATATTTCTCGTTCTGCTGGCCGCGCTGCGTCCGCATGTCGCCACGGATCGGAGCCTGCCGGTGCGCCTTCAGCAACTGCTCGCCAAAGACAAGCGCTTCGGCAGCCGCGACCGCCGCCTCTATCGGGAACTTCTTTACACCGCCCTCCGTCATCTCCCGTGGATCGACGCCAAGCTCGCGGTTTCCGAGGATGAGGCGATACGCGCCGCCGCCTGGCTCGCGGCGGACTCTCCTTCGACACACGCTTTCCGCGCCGAATGGATCGGCAATTGGCCGGGGCTCCCGGCGACCGTGGAGGAAAAGGCGCGGCACCTCGGCATGGACGCCGCCTCGCTCACTCCGGCGTGGTTCGGCGAACACTGCCCCGCCGCCCTCCTCTCGCCGGATATCGATTTCCTCAACCGCCGCGCCCCCCTTTGGGTGCGCCTGCAGACCGACAATCCGGCACCGGTCCTCGCCGAATTCGCGGAACGCAACTGGCCCGTGCGTGAATCCGTGGTGCTGCCGACCGCATGGGAAATCTTAACGGAAGCCGACCTGGCCAGCAGCGCCGCCCACCAGAACGGCCTGATTGAAATCCAAGATCTCGGCTCGCAACTCCTGCTCCACCACCTCGGCTCCACGCCGAGCGGGCGCTGGCTCGACGCCTGCGCCGGCGCAGGCGGGAAAACCCTGCAACTCGCCCGCCTCATCGGCACCACCGGCAGGGTCGATGCCTACGACATCCGCGCCGCCGCGCTGGATGAACTGGGCGCCCGGGCCCAGCGCGCCCGCATCGCCAACATCCGCATCCTTTCCGCACCGCCCGCCGGCGGCGAACTCTACGACGGCGTCTTGGTGGACGCCCCGTGCAGCGGCACCGGCACCTGGCGGCGTTCGCCGCATCTCAAATGGTGCACGACACCGGAGACCGTCGTCCGCGCCGCCGCCCTGCAACGCGAGTTGCTCACCCGCTTTGCCCGCCATGTGCGTCCGGGCGGGCTGCTCGTTTACGCCACCTGTTCACTCAGCCACCACGAAAATCAGGACGTGATCGCGGCCTTCCTCGACGCGCAGCCGGATTTCGCGCCCGCCGTCCCCGCCCGCACCCTTCTTCCATCTGAACACAATACCGATGGCTATTTCGTAGCCCCCCTGCGCCGCAAAAATTGAGAGTTGGTTTGGAATCGTCGCCGCCTTCGCGTTGAGAGGAGACCTTGCCGGATTCGGCCTCCCCGGTGGAAATCCGTTTACCGACGCCCGCTCCGGATGCCTTGCCTACTCCGACAGCACGGCCTGCACGAACGCCTCCCGCTTTTCCATGTGCGGGTTGTGGCCGGAATCCCCGATGACCTCCACGTGCGCTCCGGGAAAATGTCCCTCGATAGCCGCCCGGTCCCCTTCCTGCACATAGCGGGATTTGCCGCCGGAGATGAAGAGCGTCGGGCCGGAAAACCGGTCGTCCACCGCAAGCGGGGTCTTTTCGAGCACGGGCAGCGCCACCGTGAGAGCGGGCAGGTTGATCTGCCATTTCCAGCCGCCCGCCTCGGTGCGCTCCAGATTCGTGATCAAAAACTTCCTCATCGCCCAGTCGTCCACCCGCGCCTCGAACCGCAACTCCGCCTCGCCGCGTGATTGCAGGATGTCCAACCGCAGTTCGTTCATCGCGGCAAACTCCGCCCGATGCGCGTTGGAAAGATAGTCCCTTGGCGCGATGTCCACGACGATGAGCCGCTCCACCCGCTCCGGATGGCGGCAGGCGAGCAGCATCGCAACCTTCCCTCCCATGCTGTGCCCCATCAACGTGACCCTCTTCAGGTGGCGGGCGTCCATCCAGGCCAGCACGTCGGCCACCATGGCATCGTAGGTCGTTTCGGCGGCGTGCGGCGATCTGCCGTGATTCCGGAGATCAAGCGCCAGCACGTGGTAATTCGCCGCCAGGTCGCCTCCCGTCGTCAGCCAGTTGCGCGACGAGCCCAGCAGCCCGTGCAGCACCACCAGCGGCGGATTTCCCGCCCCTCCCAGATCACGATGGAATAGATTGACCACGCACCCCACGAAACACGGGAAGCCGCCCTGACGGAAAGCTTCAATTTTTTCGTGTCTTCCGCACCGTTCCTCGTTCCCATCAAAACCCATGTCGTCCGCCCCCGAAAAACTCACCCCGATGATGCAGCAATACTTCGAGGTGCGCCGGACGCTCCCGAAGGACACCCTGCTGCTCTTCCGCCTCGGCGACTTCTTCGAGATGTTCTTCGACGATGCCGCCGCGGCCTCGAAGATCTGCGGACTCACCCTCACCAAGCGCCAGGAGACCCCCATGGCCGGCATCCCCGCCCATGCCCTCGACAACTACGTCACCAAGCTCCTCGCCGCCGGCAAAAAGGTCGCCATCTGCGACCAGGCCGAGCCCGCCAAGGCCGGCAAGCTCGTCCGCCGCGCCCTCACCCGCATCCTCTCCCCCGGCACCACCCTCGCCGCCAACCAGCTCGACGCCTCGCGCAACCACTACCTCTGCGCCCTCCTCCTTGACAAGACCGGCCTCCACGCCGCCTGGCTCGATCTCTCCACCGGCGAATTCAAGGTCGCCACCGACGCCCGCGCCGAAAACCTCCTCCCCGTCCTCACCGCCCTCGACCCCGCCGAACTCATCGTCATCGAAGGCGAACTAGAACGCTGGAAAACCGCCCCGCACGACCAGACCGCCGTCCACGCCCTCCACGCCTTCGCCTCCACCCGCCTCGTCACCGACCTCCCCGGCTACCACTTCGAGACCTCCGAGGGTCTCCGCACCGTCACCACCGCCCTCGGCGTCCTCAACCTCCAGGGCTTCGGCCTCGCCCCCGACCACCCCGCCCTCGGCCCTGCCGGCGCCGTCGTCCACTACGCCACCGAAAACCTCTGCGCCAAACCGGAAAACCTCCGCTCCCTCCAGGAATACCGCAGCGCCCGCACCCTCCTCCTCGACCCCGCCACCCTCCGCAACCTCGAGATCTTCCAGTCCTCCCGCGGCACCCGCGACGGCTCCCTCCTCACCGCCATCAACCGCACCGGCACCGCCGCCGGCGCCCGCCTCCTCGAACGCTGGCTCGCCTCCCCCACGCTCGACCTCGCCGAGATCCAGCGCCGCTCCGCCATCGTCGGCGAACTCCTCGCCCGCCCCATGCAGCTCGGCGAACTCCGCGAGCACCTCGGCCAGATCCGCGACATCCCCCGCATCCTCGGACGCCTCCAAAACCGCCTCCGCAACCCCCGCGAACTCGGCGGCATCCGCGACACCCTCGCCCAACTCCCGCTCAGCCGCTCGACCCTGTCTTCGTTTCCTGCCGATTCTGAGCTCTCGTCCCTCGTCCCTCGTCTCGCGGAGCTGCCGCAGCTCCGCGCTCTTCTCGACTCCGCGCTAGCGGACGACCTCCCGAACGACCTCGCCGACGGCAATTTCATCCGCGCCGGCTACGACCCCGAGCTCGACCGCATGCGCGGCCTCACCAGCGGCAACAAGACCTGGCTCTCCGACCTCGAAGCCGCCGAGCAGGCCCGCACCGGCATCCGCAGCCTCAAGGTCAAGTTCACCGGCAATTTCGGCTATTACATCGAGATCACCAAGGCCAACCTCCACCTCGTCCCCGCCGACTACATCCGCCGCCAGACCACCGTCGGCGGCGAACGCTACGTCACCGAAAGCCTCCGCCAGAAAGAAAAGGAAATCTTCCACGCCGAGGAAAACGCCCTCTCCCGCGAACAATCCCTCTTCGCCGACCTCGTCACCGCCGTCCTCGACGACTCCATCGCCCTCGCGCAAACCGCCGACGCCCTCGCCGAACTCGACGTCCTCGCCGGCTGGGCCGTCCTCGCCCGCGAGTGGGACTACTGCCAGCCCGAACTCGACGAAGGCGACGTCCTCGAAATCACCGAAGGCCGCCACCCCGTCGTCGAGCAGATGCTCCGCTCCCCCGCCTCCGCCGGCGGCTCCCAAGCCTTCGTCCCCAACGACACCACCCTCGCCACCACCGACGCCCAGATCGCCCTCATCACCGGCCCCAACATGGCCGGCAAGTCCACCTACATCCGCCAAGTCGCGCTCATCACCCTCCTCGCCCAAGTCGGCTGCTGGACCCCCGCCAAATCCTGCCGCGTCGGGTTGGTGGACCGCATCTTCTCCCGCGTCGGCGCCAGCGACGACCTCGCCCGTGGCAACTCCACCTTCATGGTCGAGATGAACGAGACCGCCAACATCCTCAACAACGCCACCGACCGCTCCCTCATCATCCTCGACGAGATCGGCCGCGGCACCTCCACCTACGACGGCCTCTCCATCGCTTGGGCGGTGGTCGAGCACCTCCACCGCGACGCGGACAAAGGCCCGCGCACCCTCTTCGCCACGCACTACCAAGAGCTCACCCAACTCGAAAAACCGCTCCCCCGCCTCAAGAACTATTCCGTGGCGGTGAAAGAGTGGAACGACGAGATCGTCTTCGTCCGCCGCGTGATCCCCGGCGCCGCCGACCGCAGCTACGGAATCCAAGTCGCCCGCCTCGCCGGTTTGCCCCTGAGCGTGATCGACCGCGCCAAAGTGATCCTTCAAAAACTCGAATCCGACGACACCAGCATCGAACTCCCGAGCACCGCGACGCCCAAGGCGCGTCCTCAAAAGAAAATCTCCGTCAAGCCGGCGGACGACTCCCAGCTCAACCTGCTGTAAGGTTGGGCGAGGCCTCAGGGCGAGCCGCGCATTTATTTTTTCCTTCGTCTTTTCAGAGATCCGAACCATCCTGCCTCCGTGATCTGGAACGAAACCATCAACCGCTGGCGTAAGCTGCCCGACTCCGTGCGTCGCGACGTGCGCTGGCGGTGCGTGCCCCGACAGGTCGCTCTCTCGATGGCGTTTGAAAAAGAACCCGTTGACGAACAATGGCTGACAACTCGACATCTCCAGGCCACGCCACCCGCACCGTTGAAACCACGCGCGGCGTCCTGACCTACGCCCAACTCGCCCCGCTCCTCGCCGAGCGCGTGTTGGCCGTCGAAGAACACATCGCCACCGGAGGATTCTCCGAACTTCCGCTGGACGGAGATCTCCTTCTCCACCTGCACAAGTCGATTTCCGGCGACCTCGTGCCCGATTGGGCCGGACGCTGGCGCACGGTTGCCGTGAAAGTTGGCGCACACGAGCCGCCCGCGCCGCATGAAGTGCCGGTTCTCATCAGACTCTACGCCGATGATCTGGCCGCCCGACTTGCCCATTTGGACGAATCCACACTGCTGGAAACCCTCGCCTTTGCCGAAGGCCGCCTGCTCTCGATTCACCCCTTTTTCGACTTCAACGGACGCGTCACCCGCCTCTGGCTGCGTGAATTTCTCCGCCGCCTTGAGCTTCCACCCGTGGATCTTGTGCCAACCGTGCCCAAGGACGAACCGGCTTATTTTACCGCCCTTCGCGCGGGCGACGCACTGGATTGGAAGCCCCTCGCCGCCATCTGGCGCCAGCGCATTGAGAATTTTTCTGCCTGATCCCATCCGTCTACTCGCTACTCGCTACTTCTCCCAAAGCCCGCCCCCATAAAAAAATCTCCGTCAAGCCGTCCGACGACTCGCAACTTCACTTATTGTGACGGTCTCCCGCTCCCAGCTTGCGCAACCGTCCTCCCTGGGGACTACGTTTCGCCTATGGCAACGACCGTCCCTTCGAAATCGTCCGCACGTCCGGCCAAGTTTAAACGTCCCGGGCGGGAAATTCAGAGCCGTTTGACCCAGATCGAACTGGCGACCGTCAGTTCGTTGCGAGCGCTCCAAATGGATATCGAAGGAGATGCCGGAGTGCCTTCCGTCACGGTTCTCAAGCGCGCCCGCGCAGCCTTCCCTTCATGAGCACGACGGAAATTCTCTCCCAACTGCCCCGGCTGACCCCGGAAGAGCGCGACCTGGTCCGTCATCGTTTGGACGACATTGATTCAGCCGCCCCGCTCACCCCGGCCGAATAGCAAATCATCACTCAACGCGTGGCCGCCTATCGGCAGAATCCCAACGCAGGCGTGTCGTGGGCGGTCGCCGAGGCCGAAATCCGCGACGCCCAAAGCCCGCCCGCAGAAGAAAATCTCGGTCAAGCCGACTCCGACGACTCGCAGCTCGACCCATTCTGAATCACTCCCTCAGCACGGTCCAATACACGTGATACCTGAGCAGCACCCGTTTCTCTTCTTCCGGCGTGTAGTGCTGGTCCGACCTGCTTACATAAAACCGGGCGTGACTTAACGCCGTGCTGTGCAGGGAGAATTCCCACTGCTTCCCGTCCTTGGTCACCTTGTAGCCGATCGCATCCACCAGATCGGATCGCGGCAGGGCCGGAAGATAGCTGGGCACGAGATCGGTCAACACCGCAGCGGGAGCGCCATGATCGGATTGATAGGCATGGAGGGCTCGCACCACGGGGAAAAATTCGCCGTGGATGGTGTCTTCCACCGAAAACTCACGCAGCCCCTGCCGGATCATCAAAGCAAAGACCGCCATCATCCCGACCAGGACAATGATGGCGATTCTCACCGTGATCTTTTTCACACGGATGGTCATAATTGATAGCCGTTTCTTCGAATCGTTATCTCCGCGCCCCCTCCAGCTCACCGCCAAAATCTGTCCCATCCAAAGACACCTGACTCAAAATTGACAAAACTCGCTCTGAACCCTTCGGCTCCCTGCTTTTCGTTTAGTTATCAAGAAAGCGGTTCAGTTCAGTGAGATATTGCGCTGAAGGCCACAGTGCTTCGTTCGCCGGGAGTCGGTTTCGCGGAACAAGTCCGGCAAACGAATCGAAAGATTGCATATCAAACTGAGCGGTTTGTGCGGCAAGGCGAAGTCGATTAGGAATTGAAATGAGGTAGGCCCTAGAGCTGGCATCGAACGAGAGGCGCAGCAGTCCTTCGTCAAATGCCCAGTGGCACTGTTTGTTGAGGCATAGGCCATTCTTTATGCCATCCAAATCAAAACGACTCCACGGCAGAATATGTGCGGCATCAACACCCGCTGTCGATGTGGCTTCGGTGCGTGGCAGTCGTTGGCCAGAAAACATACATCGTGAGTTGTAAGCCTCACGCACATTTCGCCGAAACGCAGAAGCTGAACTCCCGCGAACGGCGGCAAGTCGCCATTGCCTGACACGTTCAACACGCGCCTCAGCTGGGTTAACATGAACCTCTTCGATAAAATCATCGTCTCCGATCTCTGCTGATATAGCACCGACTGACGGCGCACCGAGTGCACCTAGTCCTAATTGCGCCTCAATCAGTGGCAACATATCACCAGTTGGCCTATTGAGTGCATCGTGTAATGCCATGAAGGAACTTACCAACTGCGTCTGCGTGGAGATACTTGAGGTGAATGCAGCAGCGTGGGCGCGCACGTTAAGGGCAAGTTCGCTCGTAAGTGTAGCTGCGGCAGTCCAAACACGAACAACGCGCGCCATGCGTTCGGCAAAGCTGATATCGAGTCGAACACCATCTCCATTTTCTAACCGGACGGTTAATGGGCAAATCAGAACACCGTCTGCACGCGGCGACACGTCGATACGCACAGTTTGAACCACAAACTGTTCCCAATTGAGCAAGTTGGCACCGTGCGTTTCATGTTTTTCTCTGCGCGGTTTCGGCAGCAACATCGCAGCTGCGATCAGTGAGGATGGGTGCGCATTGCGTGCAACATGAGTCAACCGAATCCTAGGTTTGCCGTCTTTTAGCACGCAATTGCTGTATGCGTTGATGGCAACCTCGGGCAAAATTTCTATGAACATCGCCAACCCAAAAAGATCTTGAACGTGTAATTCACCTTGGCGTCCCGCCAATTCGTATTCCCCACGTCCTCCGCTTGGTCTCAGTTCGATATTCATGCAGTTACTTTTTTCGCTTCAACGAGGTAATCATAAATGCGGTGTGCTATCCATTCGGCTACAGGAGGCGTAACCGCATTCCCGAGTGCATGGTATCGCAATGAATCAATGTCATCCTGTTGAAATTTACCAGCAGGCGGAACGGTCCAATCACTAGGGAAACCCATTATGCCTTCACACTCTTTCGGCGTAAGACGGCGGACTTTGCCTTTTTTCGGATAGGGAACGTAGGTGCGGCTCCAGTCGGTGCCGGTGTGGCGAGCAGAACATGCGTAGAGGCAATAGGCGATGGACTGGTAGACCGGTCCATTTCCATCATGGTCTCCAATGCTCGTCTTAAATGGAGAAAGAGGGGCCTTCCCATTTGATTCGCTCTTCTCAAAATTCCCTTCGCCGCGTTCGGCTTCAAAAAGTATTTTTCCGGGACCGTGGATGTCTCGATGACACCCAACAATGTAGACTCTTTGGCGCGATTGGGGGACTCCGAAATTTTTGCTGTTAAACACACGCCAGCCGACAGAATACCCGAATTCGGCCAGCGTCCCGATGACGACTCCGAAGTCTCGTCCACCGTGCGAGCTAAGTAAGCCTGCAACGTTTTCGAGCAAAACAACTCGGGGGCGTCCTTCTCCAATGAGCCGAGCAAATTCGTGAAACAATCCAGATCGCTTCCCTTTAAGCCCTGCCCTCGTGCCCATTCGAGCCAACGAGACGTCTTGGCATGGGAATCCTCCTGCCCAAACGTCGGAAACAGGTATGGCGTCTCTAGTAAGCTCTTTGATGTTTTCATGACATTGAATTTCCGGCCAGCGGTGTTTGAGGATGGTGCGACAAAATTTATTGAGTTCGCACTGAAAGGTGATGTCGAAACCAGCCCGTTCTAAGCCAAGATCGAAACCACCGATGCCGCTGAAAAGCGAAGCGGCCCGAAAGCGAATAGCCTTTGCGCTGAGTTTTCGTGTGCCTCTCTGTGACGAGGTCCCATTTATTTTTTCGTTAAGAAGCCCTAGCATTATTGGGGAGTAGAGTAAAACGCACTTGGTTGTTTGCAAGTAACCAAAGCCAGAATGTAGCGACAAGTCGCATGTGGTCGCGACGAGTTCTGGCAATTCAGACTGCTGGCGCGGTCAGTCCTACGGGCGGTCGAAGCGCAGCAGGCAGTGGCCGAAGTCGATCTCAAGCTTGCCGGAAGTTGAGCGGTAAGCGGGCGCCAGCGAATACAAACGGCCATACATCGTCGTCACCACGCCAAGCTTGAGCATCAGCGTCATTTGCTTGGATGCCGAGTTCTGCGACATGCCCATCCGTCGCCCCAGCTCATTCACCGGCAGCCCAGTCTCCTTGCATAGCTCGCGCAGGGCTATCCATCGGGCCGGATTACCCAGGAGGAGGGAGAGTTGTGTTCGACTCAGGACCGGTGTGGTTGGGTTGGTTTCGCTCATAAGATGAAAAATAGGCCTGGTGGGACTCTTTTGGGGTGAAATTGATAGTTTTAGGGGTTAAACCCTTCGATTTTTGGCATTTTCGATGATTTCAGGCCCTTTGACAATCCTTTTTCCGATTACGGTGTTCTATAGACCGACTACGGTGTTCCCTAGCCTTACTTCGATATTCCTTAGCCTTACTCCAGTATTCCTTAGCTTTACTGCGGTATTCTTGAGCCTTACTTCGGTATTCCTTAACTCTACTACGATATTTCCCAAGACTACTATGGTATTCCCTAACTCTACTACGGTATTCTCTAGCCTTACTTCGGTGTTCCTTAGCTTTACTGCGGCGTTCCTTAACTCTACTATGATGTTCCTCTGCCCGACTACGGCATTTCCCTTTCCTACCACGGTGATCTCCTGATCGCCTGGCACATTAACATGGGGGCCGCCGTCAATTATCCAGACGGCACGGAAGGCTCGCTCACGCGCCAGTCGATGAGTTCGAGCTGGAG
>CAIVDS010000099.1 GCA_903904685.1 uncultured Verrucomicrobiota bacterium | reverse complement strand
GCAACTTCGGCTCCGTGGACGGCGATCCGCCTGCCGCCTACCGTTACACCGAGGCGCGCCTCAAGAACATCGCCGAGGATCTCCTCGCCGACATCGAGGAAGACACCGTCGACTTCGCCCCCAACTACAAGGAGTCCACCACCGAGCCGACCGTACTCCCGTCCGCCCTGCCGAATCTTCTGATGAACGGCTCGACTGGCATTGCCGTCGGCATGGCCACCAACATCCCGCCGCACAACCTGCACGAGATCATCGCCGCCACCTGCGCCATCATCGATAACCCGCGCATCTCGGTGGACGACCTCTGCGGCCTCATCCAAGGGCCCGACTTCCCCACCGGCGGCGTCATCGCCGGCCGCGAAGGCATCCTTTCCTACCTCAAGACCGGCAAGGGCATCGTCCGCATCCGCGGCAAGGCCCACACCGAGGAGATGAAGACCGGCATGGAGCAGATCGTTATCACGGAAATCCCGTATAACGTGAACCGCGCCAACCTCGTCCTGCGCATCGCCGAGCTCGTCGGCGAGAAATCCCTCGAAGGCATCCGCGACCTCCGCGACGAGTCCGACGAAAACACCCGCATCGTCATCGAGCTCAAGCGCGGCGAACAGTCCCGCGTCGTCATCAACCAGCTCTTCCAGAAGACCGCCCTCGAATCGTCCTTCGGCGTCACGCTCCTTGCCATCGACAAGAAACGCCCGAAGCAGATGAACATCAAGGAACTCATCGAGTGCTTCATCGAGCATCGCCGCGACGTCGTCACCCGCCGCACCCAGTTCCGCCTCAACAAGGCCCTCGACCGCGCCCACATCCTCGAAGGCTACATCATCGCCCTCGATAACCTCGACGACTTCGTCAAAATCATCCGCGCCTCCTCCAACCGCGACGAGGCCAAGTTGAAGTTGATGGCCAAGTATCCGCTCTCCGAGCGCCAGACCGACGCCATCCTCGAACTCCGCCTCTACCAGCTCACCGGACTCGAGCGCGGCAAGATCGAGGCCGAATACCTCGAACTCCAGGCCCTCATCGCCGGGCTCCGCGAGATCCTCGACTCCGAGGCCCGCCTCATGGAGGTCATCAAGACCGAGCTTCTCGCCATGAAGGACAAATACGGCGACAAGCGGAAGACCGAGATCATCGGCGCCCTCGGCGATTTCCGCATGGAAGACGTCATCCCGAACGAAGGCTGCGTCATCACCGTCTCCCACCTCGGCTTCATCAAGCGCACCCCCGTCGCCGAATACCGCTCGCAGAAACGCGGCGGCAAGGGCGTCATCGGCGCCGAGACCTACGAGGAGGATTTCGTCGAGCACCTCTTCACCGCCTCGACCCACGACTACATTCTCTTCCTCACCACCAGCGGCCAGTGCATGGCCAAGAAGGTCTACGACATCCCCGAGGGCAACCGCACCGCCAAGGGCAAGTCCGTCAAATCATTCCTCGCCCTCGACGAAGGCGAAAAGATCGCCTCCATGCTCTGCCTCCAGGAGTTCTCCGGCGACCGCTACCTCGTCATGGCGACCAAGAAGGGCATTATCAAAAAGACCGCCCTCGCCGACTACGCCAACTCCACCCGCGAGTCCGGCCTCATCGGCATCAACCTCGCCGAAGGCGACAACCTCATCGGCAGCGTCATCACCACCGGCAACGACGAGCTCATCCTCGTTTCCCACCAGGGCCTCGCCGTCCGCTTCCGCGAGAAGGACGAGAACGGCGAAGTCCTCTTCCGCGACACCGGTCGCGCCACGGCGGGCGTCACCGGCATGCGCTTCAAGCTGGACAGCGATTACCTCGAAGTCCTCGAAGTGGTCGATCACACCAGCAAGTTCCTCGTCGCCAGCCAGGCCGGCCTCGGCGTCCGCACCCGCTTCGAGGATTACCGCCTCATCAACCGCGGCGGCAGCGGCGTCTGGGCGATCAACCTCCCCGAAGACGGCTCTATCAATATAGCGGGCGCCCTCAGCATCAAGGACACCGACGAAATCATGCTCCTCACGGCCAAGGGCCAGAGCGTGCGCTGCCCGGTGAACACCATCCGCGAGGTCAACCGCGGCGGCAAAGGCGTGAAACTCCTCACCCTCGCCGAAGGCGACAAGCTCCTGAGCATCGCCCGCGTCGTCGAAACCGACGAGGAACAGGCCGCCGCAGCCGCAGGCGCGCCGACGGACGTCCCGCCCGAAGCCCCCGTTCCCGCCCCCGACGCGACGTAAGGTTTTCCCCTCCGACTTAACGGCCCATCCAACTCAAGGCAGTTGACGGGCAAGCCATGTCGTCCGCCGGGTCATTGCTGGCGGCTCCGACCGTAGTGCGGCAGGGGTAAAATCTAGCCGTGTAAGAACAAAAACTAGCCATGTGATAGAAAAACTAGCCGTGTAATAGAAAATCCTAGTCATGTAATAAGAAAAGCTAGCGCGGTAGGAATAAAACCGAGTGCGGTAAGATAAAAAAACTAGCGCAGTAATAATAAAAATTAGTCATGTAATAAGACAAACTAGCCGTGTAATAAGATAAGTTAGCCAAGTAATAGAAAAAGCTATCGATATAATCGGATAAACTAGCCATGTAGTCTTAAAAGTTATCCGCGTAAGCGGATAAACTATCGGTGTAATAGGAAAAGTTGTCGATGTAAGCGTAAAAACTATTGTCAAAGGGCCGAAAACCATCGAAAATGCCCCGAAATGAAGGGCTGAACCCCTAAAAACGTCGATTTTACCTCAAAACAGGCCATCGGAGGCTAATTTTTCATCTTATGAGCGAACCCAACCCTGCAATCCCCGCACCGGCGCTAAGTCTGAAGCAAGTCACCAGTCTCTTGGGCAACACCGAGCGATGGATCGTGCTGCGCGAACTGTGCAAGGAGCCTGCGTTGCCCGTCAGTGAGCTGGCGCGGCGGATCGGGCGGGCGCCGAGCATGGCCTCCCAGCACATGGGGCTGATGGTCAAGCTCGGCGTGGTGAAGTCGGTGTATGGCCGGATGTATGCGCTGACGCCCGCCTTCCGTCCTGCGCCCGGCACGTTTGAGATCGACTTCGGCCACTGCCTGGTGCGCCTCGACCGCCCGCAGTCCTGACCGCGCCCGCAGCTGATTGATAAAACTCGCCGCGCTTCTTTGGCGTGGCATCTCCTCTTCATGTCTCAGCCAAATCCCCCAACCCCTTTGGTCTAATAACTCTGTTGGCAAAAAATCAAAGAAACCAACATTGCATAAGCCGTCCCCATAATCATCAAAGTATCATATGGAAACCCCACAATCACCGACAAAAGACTGTCCGTTCTGCGCTGAGCCAATCGCGTTAGCCGCCAAAAAATGTAAGCATTGTGGCGAAGTTTTAGATGTTGTCCTACGGGCGGCAGAAGAAGCAAAAAAATCAAGCGAGCGGAATCAACCGATGGTGTTTATGAATGCCGCCGGTGGCGGAGCCGTCGCGGTTACCCAGAAAAAGAGTTTTCCCCATATACTTCATTTTTTCATATCACTTTTTACGATGGGCATTTGGCTTCCCATCTGGATTTTGCTTTATATTTTTCGCGACAAAAAAGCATACGACTGAAAAGAAACGGACGAGCAAAAGAGGTCGTAGCGAGTTTTTCCAATTTCCAAGCAAGCGGGAAGGATACCTTGTCCGCCCGTCCGTCCGCCTTCGCGCACGACTACCCTGTCACCCGCGCAACGAGCGGTTGATTTCGCTCAACCGGGCGTAGAGCGACTCCAAGCGCGGCACCGGCACGCCCTTCGCCTTCGCCCGCCGCAGCGGTTCGCCCCAGATCGGCTCCACTTCGAGCGGCTTGCCCGCCACGTAGTCGAGCATCGTCGACGGCTTGTAAGGCCCCATCGGCCGCGTGCGCTCGACCTGATACGACACGAACTCGTCGGAGATTTCAAACCCGTGGGCCGCGGCGGCGGCCTGCACCTCGCGCATCAAGGCCCACACCTCGGCCTCCATTGGCGGCGAGGCCAGAATCGCATCGGTGGCGATGCCGCCGCCGGCCACGGAGAGGCCGTTGAACGGCACGTTCCACACGAGCTTGCGCCAGCGTTCCTCGGCGAGGTTGTCGCTCACGCTCATCTTGACGCCTGCCCGAACGAAGAGCTCCGCGATCTCGCGGTCGCGCGGGCGGGCCGGGCCGGAAAATTCGCCGATCACGATATGCCCGGTCATCGTGCACTCGGCCACGCCCGCCGCGAGCCGGTTGACGCACACGAAACACAATCCTCCCACCGTGCGCTCCGGCCCGACGACGGCGGCGACGGCTTCGTCCACCCCGAGCCCGTTCTGAAGATTGAGGACGACCGTGCCCGCATGCAGCAGCGGCGGGAGCAGCCGCGACAACCCGTCGTTGGCGGTCGCCTTGAGCGTGATGACGACCAGATCCACCGGCCCGATCTCCTCGGGCGCGGCCGCCGCCTTGACGATGGGCAGCGTGAAATCGCCGTCGGGCGCCTTCACCTCGATCCCCCGCGCGCGCAGCACGGCGAGATCGCCGCGGGCCAGGAACGCCACGTCCGCGCCGGCCCGGGCCAGCCGCCCGCCGTAATAAAGACCGAGCGCCCCGGAACCGACGATGGCTATTTTTGAAAACATCCTGCGAAGATACGAAAGGCGCGGAAGCGAGGACTCAACGCCTTAACCTCACCACCTCCATTCCCCATCGGTCAGGGTGAGATCGGCGGCTGAGGAAGAATAAGCGGAGGGGTTGCCCTTAAAAGGGGAATCGTTTGATCAAAGCACCGGCCAGCGGGCGAGAGTTTCGAGGGCGGCGTATTCGGCCCAGCCGAGCTTGCGGTAGAGTTCGGCGGCGGCCTGGGTGCGAGCCTCGGCGCGTTGCCAGAATTCGCGGGCGTCGCCGCCGAGGAAGGGCGTCTCGTCCTTCTGGCTTTGGTGGCGAAGGATCGCGCGGCGCTTGAGCAACACCTCGGCAGGACTGAGCGGGATGGCGCGGTCGATCTCGTGGGCCCGCCAGTCGTCCCAGGCGCCGCGGTAGAGCCAGCCCTCGCAATTTTTCACCCAAACCGCGCCGGCGGCCTGTTCGGCGCGGATGGCCGCCTCCAGCAATTCGAGGCAGATGCGATGCGTGCCATGCGGATCGGCGAGGTCGCCGGCGGCGTAGATCTGCTCCGGCTTCAACGAGGTGAGCAGCGTGCGGATGGCGGCAACATCGGCCTCGTCCGTGCGCCGGTCGAGCCGCTCGTAGAACGGCAGGTTGAGGAAGTGGCAGCGCGCGGCGGGCACGCCGGCCACGGCGGCGGCACTGCGCACCTCGGACCGGCGCACGGCGGCGGCGAGTTCGCGGCGGTGTTCCGCCGAAACCTGATCGATGTCGGCCGGCACGCGGGCCACCCCGAGCACGCCGGCGCTCTCGCGAACGAAATCGAGTTGCCGCGCCATGAAATCGCGGGAAACGGCATTGGCGCCCGAGACCTGGTAGGCGACATGTACCTCGTGACCTTGCGCGCAAAGACGGGCAAGCGTGCCGCCCATGGAAATGACGTCGTCGTCGGGATGCGGCGAGAAGACGAGCACGCGGCGTGGCGCAGGCTTGGCCTGACCCTCGGAAGGGCGGCCGGCGGGCCAGCCGCTGACGGTGGCCTGCAGTGCGCGAAAAACGCGCAGATTGAGTTCGTAGGACGAGCCGCCGTAGGCGAGCAACTCCTCCAGCCCGTGGCGGGCGTAGTCGCCATCCTCGAGCTTGAGGATCGGTTTGCCCGACTCGAGGGCGAGCCAGATGACGGCCTGGCGCACGAGGGCGTCGTTCCATTGGCCACCCTGAAGCGAGAGCGGGCCGAGCAGCCAAGGGGCATGGACACGGGTGAGATCGCCGGCGGCGGCCTCATCGAGCACGGCGATGGCCGCGGGATGATTTTGGAGAAAGCTGGCGGTCACTTCGTTGGTGACGGGGCCCTCGATGGCGGCGCGCACGATCGCGCGCTTGTGCTGGCCGAGCGCCAGCATCACGACGCGGCGCGCTTCGAGAATGGTGCCCACGCCCATGGTGAGGGACTGCGCCGGGATGTTGCCGCCGGGCACGAGGGGACGGTTGTCGGCTATGGTGGTGGCGTGCAACGTGACGAGGCGCGTGCGCGAGGCGCCGGAAGCGCCGGGTTCGTTGAAGGCGATGTGGCCGGTGCGGCCGATGCCGACGAGCTGGATGTCGATGCCGCCGGCGGCGCGGATGCGCGCCTCGAAGTCGGCGCAGTGGGCGGGCACGGAGGCGCGCGGCAAGGAACCGTCGAGCACATGCGTCTGCGCGGGGTCGATGTCGATGTGGTCAAACAGATTCTCCTGCATGAACCGACGGTAACTGTGGGCCTCGGTGGGCGCGCAAGGGTAGTATTCGTCAAGGTTGAAGGTGGTGACGTGCTTGAACGACAGCCCTTCCTCGCGATGGAGGCGGACGAGTTCGCGGTAAACGGCGATGGGCGTGGAACCCGTGGCGAGACCGAGAACGCAGCGCCGGCCGGCGGCCGCTTGGGCGGCCACAAGGCGGGCGATCTCATGGGCGACCGCAAGCGCGGCCTCGGCGGCGGTGGGCCGCACGAGCGTGGGAAGTTTCTCGCAAGGATTCGCGCCCGATTGGGCGATCAAATCGAAGAGATCGTGGCGAGGGGTCATGGGCATCAGGGTGGAAAAAATCAGCCGAGCGCCTGCACTCGCGCCCAGAGGGGGGCGAGATCGACCACTCGGCCTTCGTGCATCGCCTGGTCCACTGCCTGCGCGACCACGAGCGAGCGCAGGCCCTCGGGAAAGCCGGCGGCGGGGGCGCGCAGACCGGCCATGCACTCGGCCAGTTCGCGCGCCATGGGTTCGTCGGCTCCGGCATGACCGCCGCCGCCGATCGGGTTGCTCACATCCAGCGGCTCGTCCCAGCCGACTCGGCGCAACTCGAGTTTGCCGGTGGAGGCGTCGAGCCGCAGCGTACCCTCGGAACCAAGCATATAAAAACGGCGCTCGGTGATCGCGGTCATGCAGTGGGCGTGAAAGGTGGCGCGCACGCCGCCGCCAAACTCGAGGATAGCGACCTGATGATCGACAATGTCCTTGTCCGCGGTGAAGGGGTTGACGCGATTTGCGTCCGGCCAGGACTCGAACGCCGGGCGTCCCTCGGCGTCAGGCCCGATACGATCCTGATGGAACCGATTTTCGGGCGTGAAAAACGTGCGCCCGCCGAAGCTGGCCACCCGGGACGGCAGATCACCGGCGAGCCAGAGGGCCAGGTCGAGATCGTGGCAGCATTTCTCCAGCAGATGAGAACCGGCGTTACGGGTGTGCCGGCGCCAGTTGCCATGGATATAACCGCCGTGATTGAAACCGAGGGTCTCGTTGAACTCGAAACTGAGAAGCCGCCCGATCCTGCCGGCATCGAGCACGGCGCGCGCCGCCCTGTAGAAGGGCGAGTAGCGCAACACGAGACCGAGGGCAAAGGTGCGACCGCTGGCGCGCCACGCGGCGTGCATGCTTGCGGCTTCGTCGAGGCTTAGCGCGAGGGGCTTCTCGCAAAACACGTGCTTGCCGGCGGTGAAGGCGGCGATGGCCTGCGCCGCATGCAGGCTGTTCCAAGAGCCGATCAACACCCAATCTACGTCGGCGCGGCCGCACAGCTCGGCTTCGCTCGCGCACACGATCGCGTCGGGCGCGACGCCGGCCCGGCAACGCGCGATTGCGGCGGCATCCGGATCAAAAACGGCGGTCACGCGCACGCCGGGCGCAATGCGCAGGAGCAGCTTGAGCACGCCGCAGATGCGGCTTCCGGTCCCGATCACGCCAATGCGGGCGGTTGCTGGAACGAGGCCGGGAGCAATGGAGCCGGTGGACGAATTCATCGGCGCAACCTTACCGCATGCCGTCGGCAAATGACATGGACGCCGCGCCGATTTATTGGTCATTTTCGATGATATGACAAATCGGAAGCATGATGACCTGTCCCGGCTGGCCGCCAGCGTGCCGACGCCATCCGATTATTTTCAGGGTCTGCGCCGGCGCGGAGAGGCCGCGCCGGACAATATTCTGCTTTTTGTGCGCCGGCGAAGGGAGGAGCTGAGGACGCGGCGCGAAGGCGACGCCTTTCATGAACGTTGGGTGCTGCTGGTGGTGCTCGCGGGATCGGGGGAGTTGAGGCTTGATCGGCAGCCCGTGCGGCTGGAGCCCGGCACGATCATGCTGGTGCCGCCCCTGCACTTGCACGGCTATGTGAACGTGACGGCGCGCATCCGCTGGCTGTTTATAACGTTCGAATGGCCGGGGCACACGGCGATGTCCGAAAATTGGCGCGGGACGAGGCGACCCGATGCGCGGGCAAGGCGGCGACTGGCCGCGCTGGTGCGGCACTACCTGCCGCCGGAACGCAACGGGGTGGTGGCGGCGGCGCAGCTGTTGGAATTGTTGCGGCGGCTTTATCCGACAACGGAGCCGGCGCCGGCCTCGACGCATTCGTTGCTCGCCGCCGTGCAGGCGGCCGCAAAAATCGCGCCCGGTGAAACGCTGCCCCGCCTGGCAAAGCGTCTAGGCATCAGCGAAAGTCATTTAAGGGCGCGATTTCGCCGTGAAGCCGGGCTCAGTCTCGGACGCTATTTGAGGGAAGCGCGGCTGCGCGAAGCCGCACTCTGGCTGCGCGAGGAAGGGCTGAGCGTAAAGGCGGCGGCTGAACGCGCGAAGTATCCGGATATTTTCACCTTCAGCCGGGCTTTCCGGCGGGTGCTCGGACGGCCGCCCTCAAGCATGCGAAATACGAAGCCGTAGCACCCCTCGTCGGTGACACTGCGAACGAGGGAGGTCTCACGTTTTCCGCAGCCGTGAATCCCGGGCCGCCTTGCGCTTCTTCGGGTAGTCGGCGATGGCGTGCAGGCCGCGGCTTTCGTGACGCTGGAGGGCGCATGCCACGATGAGCTCCGCCACCTGGATCAGGTTGCGCAGTTCGAGCAGCCGCGCATCAACGGAGAAATTCCAGTAATACTCGCCGATCTCGCGGTCGAGGTTGGCGATGCGGGTGCGCGCCCGTTCGAGTCGCTTGGTCGTGCGCATGATGCTCACGTAGTCCCACATAGTGCGGCGCAACTCGTCCCAGTTGTGTGTGACCACCACCCGTTCATCCGTGTCGCCGGCCCCGAGTTCGATCCAGTCGGGGATGACCGGCGCGGGCAGCTTGCGGGCGGCGCGCAGATAACCATCAACCGACTCCGCCCCGCGATGCGCCATGACAACCGCCTCGAGGAGAGAGTTGCTCGCCAGACGGTTCGCCCCGTGCAGCCCGGTGCAGGCGACCTCGCCGCAGGCGTAAAGACCGTCGAGCGAGGTCTCGGCGGAGAGGTTCGTCGCGACGCCGCCGCAGGTGTAGTGCGCCGCCGGCACCACCGGGATCATGGCCTTCGCGATGTTGATCCCAAGCTGCTTGCAGGTCTGGTAAATCTGCGGAAACCGGGTGCGCAAAAACGCCTCGTTGCGGTGCGTGATGTCGAGCCACACATGCGCCGCGCCCGACTTCTTCATCTCGGTGTCGATGGCGCGGGCCACGATGTCGCGGGGCGCGAGATCGGCCATTTTGTGATAGCCCTTCATGAAGGCCTCGCCCGCGAGATTGCGCAGGACCGCGCCTTCTCCGCGCACCGCCTCGCTGATCAAAAACCGCGCCGCCGTCGTCGAGTAAAGCGCGGTGGGATGGAACTGGATGAACTCCATGTTGCGCACCTCGACGCCCGCCCGGTAGGCCATGGCGATGCCGTCGCCGGTGGCGATGTCGGGGTTGGTCGTGTAGAGATAGGCCTGCCCGGCTCCGCCCGTGGACAGCATGACGACCGGCGCGCTGAACGTGAGCACGCGACCATCGCGCACATCGAGCGCATACGCGCCGAGCACGCGATCGGCGCCGCGCGATTGCGGGCCGGCCAGCTTGCGGCGGGTGATCACGTCGATGGCGAACATGTGCTCGAACATCGCGATGCGCGGCTCGCGGGAGATGGCCTTGATGAGCGCCTCCTCGATGGCCTTGCCCGTCATGTCCTTCACATGCAGAACGCGGCGCTCGCTGTGCCCGCCCTCGCGGCCGAGGTCGTATCCGCCGTCCGCGTCACGGGAAAACTTCAGGCCGATCTCGACCAGCTCCCGCACGCGCTCCGGACCGTCGCGCACGATCTCGCGCACGACCTTCTCGTCGCACAAGCCGTCGCCCGCCACCAAGGTGTCGCGGACGTGTTTGGCAAAATCATCCGTCTGGCTCGTGACGACGGCGATGCCACCCTGCGCCCAGTTGGTGTTGGAGTCGGCCTTGTTTTTCTTGGTGAGAATCGCGACCGAGTGGCCGCGCTGAGCGACCTTGAGCGCAAAACTCAGCCCCGCGATGCCGCTGCCGATGACGAGAACGTCGAAGGAGTTGCTCACGGGGTTCAAAGGACTTCGTTGTCGATCAACCTCACTTCATCGACCCACGCTGCGATGACCATGACGGCCTTGCCCGGGACGACCTCGCCTTTGATCGCCACCATCGTGGTGCGATCCACGATCGAAACATAAATCATGCGCACGCGGCGGTGCAGGCCGATCAGGTGCGTGGCCTCGGCGACAAGGCGGTCCACCCGGCGCTCGCCCGAGGCGACCATCTCGATCGCCTTGCGCAACGCCCGGTGGATGACCAGCGCCTCGATGCGCTGCGTGGCCGAGAGATAACGGTTGCGCGAACTCATCGCAAGGCCGTCCGGCTCGCGCAGCGTTGGCGCGACGACCACATCGACGGTGAAATGTAGGTCCTCGACCATCTTCTTGATGACCGCGACCTGCTGCGCATCCTTCTGGCCGAAGACGGCGAGATCGGGCCGCACGATGTTGAAAAGCTTGGCCACCACCGTGGTGACTCCACGGAAATGCACCGGACGCGAAACGCCCTCCAGCGGCTTCGCGATGAACTCCTCCACGACGAACGTGGAGTATCCCTTGGGATAAATCTCCTCGGCCGTCGGCGCGAAAACGATGTCCACTCCGGCCGCTTCGCAGACTGCGACATCGGCCTCAAGGGAACGTGGGTATTTCGAAAAATCCTCGCTGGGTCCGAACTGCGTCGGGTTGACGAAAATGGAAACGACCACGGTGTCCGCCTGCTCGGCCGCGAGCTTGATGAGGCTCACATGGCCTTCATGGAGCGCGCCCATGGTCGGCACGAGGCCGATGATCTGTCCCTTGGACCGGAGGTCCTCGGCCAGTATCTGCATCTCTAGAACCGACGTGATGGTTTGCATGAATCGAAGGGATTGCGGGGCAACGCGAGGCTTGAACTAAGCCCCGACGCGCCGCTTATTCAAGTTTTTCGCCCACCTAATCCCACACTTAACTTTCTTTCCTTCGTCCCGCCATGATCCGCATCAACGAAAACTACCTGAAACTGAAGGCGTCCTACCTGTTTTCCGACATCGCCAAGCGAGTGACGGCCTACACCCAGGCCAACCCCGAAAAGCCCGTCATCCGCCTCGGCATCGGCGACGTCACCGAGCCCCTGCCGCAGGTCTGCGTCGATGCGCTCAAGAGCGGTGCCGAGGAGATGGCCCACCGCGCCACGTTCAAGGGCTACGGTCCCGAGCAGGGCTACGCGTTCCTCCGCGACCTGATCGCCGCCAACGACTATGCCGCCCGCGGCGCAAAGATCGACGCCGACGAAATCTTCGTCTCCGACGGCTCCAAGTGCGACTGCGGCAACATCCAGGAAATCTTCGCCACCGAGGGCCTGAAGCTCGCCATCCCCGATCCCGTTTATCCGGTTTATGTTGATACCAACGTCATGGCCGGCCGCACCGGCCCCAATCTCGACGGCCGCTATGCCGGCATCACCTACCTCGAAAGCACCCCCGCCAACGGCTACGTGCCCGCCATCCCGTCCGTCGCGACAGACCTGATCTACCTGTGCTTCCCCAACAACCCCACCGGCGCCGTCGCCACACGCGTCCAACTTGAGGCATGGGTCGCTTACGCCCGGGCCAACAAGGCCATCATTCTCTTCGACAGCGCCTACGAGGCCTACATCCGCGACCCGAAGATTCCCCATTCCATCTACGAGATCGAGGGAGCCCGCGACTGCGCCATCGAATTCCGCAGCTTCTCCAAGACCGCCGGCTTCACCGGCACCCGCTGCGCCTACACCGTCGTGCCCAAGTCCCTCATGGCCTACGATGCGGCGGGCAACGCCCACGCCGTCCACGCTCTCTGGAACCGCCGCCACACGACCAAGTTCAACGGTGTCTCCTACCCCGTGCAAAAGGCCGCCGCCGCGATCTATTCCGCCGAGGGCAAGGCGCAGGTGAAGGCCATGACCGACTTCTACCTCGCCAACGCCGCCCTCATCCGCGCCGCCGTCGTCAAGCTCGGCTTCACCTGCATCGGCGGCGAAAACGCCCCCTACATCTGGGTCAACACCGGCCGCGACTCGTGGGAGTTTTTCGACAAACTACTCGATGAAGCCCAGGTCGTCTGCACGCCCGGCGCCGGTTTTGGCAAGTGCGGCGAAGGCCACGTCCGCATCAGCGCCTTCAACAGCCGCGAAAACGTCGAGAAAGCCCTCGCCCGCATCGCGACGGCGCTAAAATAAATCACCAATGACCGGTCGGCCGGCACCCTCCGGCTCGCAACTCGCCCACCTATCCCAAGCCCCGACTTCACTGCCGGGGCTTTTTTGCAACCATCGCCAACTTATCAGTAACATTATTTAATTTTCTGTATTGGTCCTGTGTTCCATTTCATTTGCGACCTTATGCCAGTGATCCGTCATGCTAATGTTGCTCCACTGTTTCCTACTCCCTGCCCCCTTCGCTTTATGCCCCCTTCGCTTTTGCAGGACGCCGCATGCTCAAGGTCCTGTATGCAAGTTTGATGGTTTTTCTCTTGGCCGCATGGGCGGTCGGTGCGCCTCCGGTGCTGACGCTACCCAGTTCCGTCAACGGCACCGTCAATACAGCTTTTTCCTGGCAGATATCAGCTAGCAACACCCCTACTTTCTATACCGCCAGCGGCCTGCCGCCCGGCGTAGTTTTAAACCGGCTGACCGGACTCGTTTCAGGAACACCTAAAGCCGCCGGAACCTTTACTGCGACCGTAGCAGCGGCGAACGCCGCCGGCACATCCTTCGCGCCCTCGGGTGCCGGAAAAATCCAGACGGTAAATATCATCGTTGCCGCCGGTTCGTCCTCTGCGACATCGCCGGTGACCGACAACACCGGCTGGACGCCCTACGTCACCCTCACGCTAGGCACGCCGTTTTCTCAGGCGATCACCGCCACCAACACCGACTCAACCTCGCGCTATGTGCTATCAGGCAGTCTGCCGCCGGGAATCACTCTTCAAGGCAACATTATCAGTGGAACACCCACGCAAACGGGACTCTACGTAGCCGAGGTGGGCGTCACCAATCTGTTCGGCTTCGTCCCACTGCCGGTGGTGTTCTTTGTGCCCATGTCCGGTGGGAGCGGCACGGGGCTGGTTTTAAGCACACCGAACGCAGTCGCCGTGGACCCGAGTGATTTCTTCGAGGTCTTTGTCCCGGCCTCGGGCGAAGTGACGGAGTTCACCGCCGGGCCGTTGCCACCGGGTGTCTTCCTGGAAATCAAACGCGGCCGGATTTATGGGAACCCAAGCATCGCGGGAACCTGGCCGATTGTCGTATCCGCGCGCGGTCCGGCCGGATGGGCGCAGCCGGTAGTGCTTTCACTCCAAGTGAACAACGTGCCAACTTTCTACTCGGGTTCGCTCCTCTCCAAATCGACCGTGCAACAGGGAACCAGTGTGGGCTCGATCTCCATAACCACCAGTAATACGCCGCTGATTCCATACACGCTGTCCGTTTCCGGGCTTCCTCCTGGACTCGTTTTCCAGTCGCCAAATTCGATCACCGGCACGCCGACCCAGGCAGGCTTCTTTACACCCTCGGTGACCTTGATCGACTCCCGTGGCACCCGGTTGCGCATCGCGCCGCTTGTGGTGACGAATCCGGGAGCAGGGGCGTCCGTGGTCGCCGCACCCGGCAATCAGGCGGCAGTCCGCTGGCAGCCCTTCAGCCTACAACTCTCCGCCAGCGGAACCCCCACCGGTTTTTATGCCTATGGCCTGCCCCCGGGAGTGTCCGTGAACCCAACAACCGGACTCATCTCGGGCACCCCCACTCTGGATGGAAGCTACTACGTCGTGGTCGCGTCCGCCAACGCCCTCGGACCCAGCCAAGCCGTCACGTTTACGATCAATGTTCAGGATGACTATGCGTTGCCACCGGTCGTCGCAGGCGGCGGCTTCGCCGGAGGTCAGGCGGGGCAGACGTTCACCTACGATCCCCAAGCCGCGTCTGGTCTTGCGCCAGGCCTTCAGGTGACGCCGACGGTGACCTTTTCCGCCACCAGCCTGCCACCGGGGATATCCATAGATGCGCAAACCGGCCTGCTGTCAGGTGTGCCAACGACTGCGGGCACGTATTTGATCGACTACCAGTTGACCGGCCAATTTGGCGAGACGCGCTTTCGAGTGACCGCGCGAATCGCGCCCAACCAGTGGACGACCCAGTCGCTTGGAACCGGCTCTTCGAGTTCGGCAGGCATTTGGCAGGCCGGCGACAGGTATGCGCTTGAGCTGTCGGCCGGCTCAGTGATTTTTTCAACTGACGGGCAAAATTGGAGCACCCCCGTGACGGTGGCAAACGACGGCGCGACACTCAATGGTTTCGCCTACGGTGCCGGCAAGTATGTATTCTCCAGCGCCGGCTCGGTCTATGTTTCCACTGATCTGGTGACGTGGACCCGGCAGGCCCTGCCCGTCACGACAGGCTGCCAAGGGCTGATATTTGCGGCCGGCCAATTCGTCCTCGCTCAAAACTACGCTTTCGCGCCAGCACTTCTCGTTTCCTCAGATGCTGTGACTTGGACATTAAAACCGCTTACCCTGACCTATCCGGCGGCACCTGTCTCCATCGCTTACGGGAACGGGGTATTCGTTTGCACAACCACGTATTCTGGACCGGTGCTGGTTTCTTCCACTGGCGATATATGGGAAACAATCCAGCCTTCACCCGCCCTTAATGGCCCCGTGGCCTTCTCCGTCGGGGGCTTTGTGATCATGACCGGCAACGGCGCCACGTCGGTTGATGGGCGCTCTTGGCAGTTTAAGGCGTTGAATGCGGACTCACCGCTGTCACCTGTTGCGATCGCCCCTTTCGGCCAGGGATTTCTTGTCACCGCAGCGGGCGGAACACTCTACGCATCACTGGACGGCCTAAACTGGCGAAAGCTCCTGACCTTGTCCTCCTCTTTCACGCTGCAAGGACTGGCAACCGGTCTCAATCAGGCGACGCTCCGCTACCGGAATGGCTCCAACGTGTTCGTGAATAGCACACCTGGACGCTGGCTTTTTCCCACGAGTGGACCGGCTCAATTCATCTGCCAGGCCGGGACTACGTTTCAACAAACATTCTGCGCTTTGCCTACACAAACCGGCCTGCTCTGGCACGCGGCGGGGCTGCCCGACGGACTCACCCTGAGTGCCACGGGAGAACTCAGCGGCACGCCCATCACCGTCGGCTCTTATCAAGCCCAGCTCTGGGCGGAGGACGCCCTTGGTCTTTACGAACCGATCCAAGTCAGCTTCGACGTGCGCGCCACAACGGGCCAGTCGCCCCAACTGCGAGGCTTGCCCTATCTGGCAGACGCCACCCTCGCGACGAGCTATACGGCTACGCTTCCCTTGCAGACGGACGGACTCAACGCCGTAACCAGCATATCCGGCCTGCCTCGCGGCCTGACTTACGATCCCGCCAGCCGCACGATCTCAGGCAAACCTCTGCAAGTGGGTTCATTCAATGCACTACTCGTCGCCACGGATTCCTACGGCGGCGGTCAATGGTCCCTGCCGCTTCGCGTGCGCAACGGCAGCCTCACGACAACCTATTCGGCGCTGGTGCTCGGCTTGGCATGGAATGGAACAACATATGTTGCCGTGGGCGATACCTCGACCGGCTACATCAACGTTTCGACCGACGGGGTGAACTGGTCCTTGAGTCTCCAGAACACCTCCAGCCTGCCGCTGGCAGGACTTAACGCCATTGCTTGGGGCGCGGGCAAATTCGTGGTGGTCGGCAACACCGGCACCCTGCTCACCTCGGCCGATGGCAGCCAATGGCAACGCGTCACGCTCGGCACCACCGCCAACCTGCGCAGCGTTACCTATGGCGGTGGGCGCTGGGTGGCCGTGGGCGCGAGTGGTGTGGCGGTCACCTCCACGGATGCAGCCACCTGGCAGGTAATCGCCACCGGAGCCACCGCGACGTTTAACGGGATCGGCTACGATGGCAGCGCGTTTTTCGCGGTCGGCGACAGCGGCACAATTCGTAAGTCTACCGATGGTTCGACATGGAGCACAGTGACCAGTGGCACCACGCGCACTCTTTATGCGCTGGCCTATGGTGCCGGGCGCTACGTGGTCGGAACCACCAACGGCGATGTACTGGTTTCCACTAACGGCGCAGCGTGGTCTCTGCAATCGCTCGGCTACACGTCGAACGCCTCCAGCGCGGTCCGTTCACTGATTTACAAGACCGGCTACGGCTTCGCGCTGAATTTTTATGACAACACAACGTCGAGCAACCGCTTCCTGCGCTCGACCGACGGTCTGAGTTGGACTGCCTCGGCGGGCTATGCCGGCAACGCCCAGAGTCTGCTCGTATCGGACGATCTGGTTCTGGTCGGCGACGGCACCCTGAATAAAATCCGGGTGTTTTCCGCCAACGCTGCACCCGAGATTACCTCCGCCACCGCCGCCGTGGCGTATCCCGGAGTCGCGTTCTACTACGATGTCGCTCCTTGGGGACTCACAACCCCGCTCACGGCGGTAGGGCTGCCATCCGGGCTCACGCTCGATACCACCACCGGCACGATCTCCGGCACGCCGCAAACAGAAGGGGTCTATGACGTGGAGATTACCTCCAGCGGAACCCAACCCGCACACCTATCGCTCAAACTGAGCGTTCTGGCCGGAACTCCCTCATTCATCACCACGACCAGTGGCAACCTTGAATTGAGAATAACGCGCGGGGATACTATTGATTGGGCCATCCCCGTGATTCATCCGGCGGATTCGTGGCGATCCTCGACGGGCGCCACTTTGCCCAGCGGTTTGAGTTTCGACTACAACACGGGACACATCGTGGGGCGGGCCACCCAGTCCGGTGTGTTCGGCCATCAATTTTACGCCACGAACGCTCTCGGAGATTCATTAGGCACTCTGATGATTTACGTGAGCGATCCCCTGCCGGTCATAAGCAGCCAGCCAGCGGCCCAATCAATCATCGCGGGTGGTGCGGCGACCTTCAGCGTCGAGACATCGCTGACCTCCTCCGTTCGGTTTCAGTGGTTCTGCAACGGTCAGCCCGTTGTAGAAAGCAGCAATGCATCCGGCACACGCACCTCAGTGTTGCACTTGACCGGCGTGCAGCCAGCCGACGCCGGAAACTACGACGTTGTAGTGGCAAACGGCACGCGCTCGGAACTCTCCATCTCATCTTCGCTCACGGTGCGGACGGTCCTAGCGGATTATCATGCATGGGTAGGACAACATGTGGATGTGCTGGGGACCACCGGGACTCCGCTGGATACGCCGCTGGGTGACAGGGTAAGCAATCTGCTGCGTTACGCTCTGGGCCTGCCGCTTACACCCGTACCCTCGGCAGACTATCTGGTCACCACGACAAGGGATAGCCTGCTTGTTCTTTCTTATGTGCGGCCTGCTGGACTCGCCGACATCACCTACAGCGTGGAAGGAAGCCGGGATCTCAAAACCTGGAGTATTCTTGGCGTAGATCATCATCGCGTCGTCGGTGACACCGGCGTTGAATGGGAGGCTTGGGAAGCCACCTACTCGCTTTCATCTCAATCGAGGGGCTTCCTGCGTTTACGCATTGATCCAGTAACTCCGTAGAGAGCTAGATTTTAGCCAAAACAACTTGGCCAGCGAGTCACTGCGTCACTTCGCCGGCAACGCGGCGATCACCTCGGCGCCCACGGTGCTGATGGCGTCGCTCAGTAATTGAGCAAGACGGCTGAAATCCTTGCCGTTCCATGCAGCCTCGGGCGCGGTAAAAACCTTGCGTAGCACAACCGCACCACCCGTTTTGGCTTCGGTCACCTCGACCACACACGCCAGACTGGCCACAATTTTTCCATCCGACTTGTGCTCGCCTTCGCAACGCAGCACCTCGACGCGCACGTCGTAGTCGCGCTCCACATCGAAGGGAAACGGCTGGGCATACAAGCGCTTGATCTTGTCGGAAGCCACCAACCGCGCCGCCAGCATGCGGCCCACGCCCACGTCGAGCGGCTCGGCCCAGCGGGCGAACTCCTGATAGGCGATTTCGTTGGTCTCGTTGCGCACGATCATCGCCTTGCCGTTGAGGTAGGGCGCGACCTGCACGCTCTTCAGCCCTACGACAAATGTGCCCGCGACTTGACGAACTCCCGGGTCGGCGAAAGCCGGACCCGTGAGCACGTAGTAGCGCGTCGGATCGGCCTTGGGCTCGGGCAGGAACGAACACCCCGCCTGCATCAGCAGCGCCAAACCGAGACCGGCGGCCAGCAGGCCGGAGCGGAAGGAAAAAGTTTTCGTCTTCATTGTGGTCAAGTTTTTCTCACGGCGCCTTGCGGCCGGTCAGCAGGGCGTTGGGATTGCGTTCCAGATAATCCGCGAGCTGCCGCACCGCCGCAGATGCCTCGCCCAGTTTGACGAACGCCTTGGCCGCGTCGTCGCCGAGATTTTGCTGCGCGTTGATGAAGCGCTGCACCGTCGTGACCGTGGCGTTGAAGGAATCGATGGCTTTCTTCGCATCCTCCATCGTGCCGGCCAACTGCTCGCCCGTCGGGCCGTCTTTCTCGAATTTGGCGAGGATGGTGTTCAACTTGGCCGAGGCCTCGCTGATGTTGACGAGCGCCAGTTTGAGTTCGGGCGAACCGGCGAGCTGCTCGACGGAGGCGCCCGCCTTCGTCCACTGGGCGACGAGCGCGCCGGTGTCCATCGCGTTCACCTTCCGACGCGTGTCGGCGAGCAGGCCCTCCACCTCCTTGGCCAAGCCGGCGAAATCGACCCGCTTCACGTCATTGAGGATTTGGGTGAGATTCGCCTGAAACTCGGAAATCGCCGACGGCACGGCGGGCATCTCGGCATATTTGGAATCGAGCCCGGGCCGGAGTTTGGCGGGATAGGTCTGCGGATCGAAAAAATCGAGCTCCACATAAAGCAGGCCGGTGGCCAGGCCGATCACGCCGAGCTGGGCGCGCATGCCGCGGTCGATCAGACCCTGCAACTGGCGGCGGTCGGAGACGTCGATGAGCTCGCCTTTTTCGTCGGCGATCAGGTTGCGGTTCAACTCGCACACGACGGCGACCACCGATTTGTTGCGCGACGGGATGTAGCGCAGGTTGAGATCCGCCACGCGCCCGACGCGGACGCCGCGCAGCTTCACCGGCGAACCGAGATCGAGACCGTGGATCGACTCGTCGAAATAAACGATGAACCGCTCCGGCTTGGAAAAAAAGTTGACCCCGCCAAACGAAAACAGCGCGACAAGGCCGAGCACAAACGCACCCAGGACAAACAAACCGACGATGGCCGGACTGACTTTGGTCTTCACAGGATGACAGGGTTAAGCGGGAGCGGGTTCAAGGGGAAGGCTGGTTTTGGAGCGCGGCGACCTTGGCGTCCTCGCCGCGGCCCAGAAACTCGCGGACGCGCACGTCGGTGCTTTCCTTCACCAGCGCGCGCGGGTCGCCGTCGGCGATGATGCCCCCGGCGTGCTTGTCGAGCATGACCACGCGGTCGGCGATGGAGAAAATCGAGGCCAGCTCGTGCGAGACGACCACGCATGTCATGCCCAGCAGGTCGCGCAGGTTGACGATCAACTCGTCCAGCTTGCGCGAGGTGAGCGGATCGAGGCCGGCCGAAGGTTCGTCGAAGAACACGATGGCCGGATCAAGCGCGAGCGCCCGGGCCAGACCGGCCCGCTTCCTCATGCCGCCGCTGATCTCCGACGGGAAATAGCCGTCGTAACCGGCCAGCCCCACCTGGGCCAGTTTCATGCAGGCGAGCTCCGCGCGTTCGGCTGCGTCGAGCGGCGTATATTCCTCCAGCGGCAGCATGACGTTTTCGAGCAGGCTCAGCGAACTCCACAACGCGCCGCCCTGGTAGAGCACGCCGATGCGCTTGAGCATCTCGCGCTGCCGGCCCGCCGTGGCTTCGTTGAAACACTCGCCGAAAAACTTCACGGTCCCCGCCGTCGGCGCCCGCAGGCCGACGATATGGCGGAGCAATGTGCTCTTTCCACAGCCTGAACCTCCGATGATGAAGAAAATCTCCCCGCGCTTCACTTGAAAATTAACATCCCGCAAAAGCACCTGCTCGTCGTAGCCGCACTCCAGGCCGGCGACGTCAAGGGCGGGAAGATTTTGGCCGGTGTTCATGCGCGGATTTTCACAGGCCGACGATGCGGAAGACCACCGCGAACAACGCGTCGAACACGATGACGAGCAGCAGGCCCATCACCACCGCCGTGGTGGTCGCGTTGCCCACGCCAGCCGCGCTGCGCTCGGCGCGCAGCCCGCTGTGGCAACCCGCCAAACCCACCAGCACGCCGAAGACGGCGGCCTTGATGAGACCCGTGGCCACGTCGCCCAAATCGATGGCCGTCTGCGTTTCGATCCAGTAGGCCGCCGGCGGGATGTTGAGCACGCCGAGCGACACCACCATGCCGCCGAGAATACCGAGGCCGTTGGCGTAGAGCGCGAGCAACGGCATCATCACGCCCAGCGCGACGATGCGCGGCATCACCAGAAAATCCACCGGACGGATGCCGAGCGTGGTGAGCGCATCGATCTCCTCGCCCGCCTTCATGTTGCCCAACGTCGCCGCAAACGCCGCGCCCGTTCGTCCCGCGAGGATGATCGCCGTCATCATCGCGCCCATCTCGCGCACCATCACCAGCCCCACGGCGTCGGCCACGTAGATGTCGGCTCCGAATTGCCGCATGAGAATGGCCGACTGGTAGGCCATGATGAGGCCGGTCAGCAGGCTGATCAGGCTCACGATCGGCAGCGCCATCGCGCCGCACCGCTGCATCTCCTCCAAACAGTCGCGCCAGCGGAATTTGTGCGGCAGTTTCAGGAGGTAGCCCGCGCTGATGACGCACTCGCCGACGAAGGTCGCTATTTCGCGGGTCTTCGCCCACACATCCTGCGCCGCCAGCCCCACCATCGAGAAAAAATCCCTCGAACGGTCCAGCGACATCGGCGTCTCGTTCACCACGACGAGCTGGCCCAGCAGTTTTTGCAGGGCCGCCGGCATGCACGACAGGTCGCAATAAACGCCCTGCACCCGGCACCATTGCCGCACCTCGAAGACAAACAGCAGCAGGGCGCTGTCCCACATCTCCAACTTGCCCCAGACGAACTTCACGCGCTTCGGAGCACTCCCGGCCAGCAGCGCCACCCAGGAAGGCCTCGGCTCGGTGATCCGCCAGTTGCCCTGCAACTCGACCTGCAACTCGTCGTCCTTCGGGTGCAGTTGCACACGGGTGTCGGGCGTGGTGGTGGTCGGCTCAGGCATCGTGGAAAGGTTTAACGCGCCCGCGTCAGGAAGGAATGCAAATTTTGTATCGTTTGCGCCCGCCGCCCGCGCCTAGTCTGGAGCATGCGTTTTCGCACCGTCCTCTTTGACCTTGATGGCACGCTGATCGACCACCTGCCGGCGATCCATCGCAGCTACGCGCACACGTTGCCGCAACTCAGCCTGCCCGCGCCGACCCGCCAACAGGTCAGGAACACCATCGGCGGCGGTCTCGAAAACGCCATGCGCAAGTTCGTGCCCGAGGCAAAAATGCCCGAGGCCCTGCGCATCTATCGCGCCTTCTGGGACGCCACCATGCTCGACGGCGCGGAACCGATGCCCGGCGCGCGCGAACTGCTGGAAGATCTTCACAACCGTGGCGTCGCCTGCGGCGTGTTCACCAACAAACACGGCCCCTCCGCCCGCGCCGTCTGCGCCCACCTTGGCCTCGCGCCCTTTCTCGACCTCATCCTCGGCGCGACCGACACCGACTGGCTCAAACCCCAACCCGAGTTCGCCGCCCACGCCCTCGCCGAGCTCAAGGCCAACGCCGCCACCACCTGCCTCGTCGGCGACTCGCCGTGGGACGTGCAGGCCGCGCACGCCGCCGGTTTCCCCTGCTTCGTCGTCACCACCGGCACGCACACCGCCGACGAATTGCGCGCCGCCGGAGCCGATGCGATCTACGACAGCCTCCTCGCCCTCGGCGCGGCCGAATTCGCACCCGCAGCGGCGCACGTTTGATTTTTTCCTCGAAGCGGTGTTCATCGTTCGTGAACCGTGGCCGCCTCCTCCGCCAACTCCGACACCTTGACCGGCGTTCTCGAACGCATTATCTTCTTCAACGAGGAGAACCACTACACCATCGCGGAGTTCCGCCCCGACGACTCCGACGCCCGCGTAAGCATCGTCGGCCCGCTCCCCGGCGTGCAGTGCGGCGAAACCCTCCATCTGCGCGGCACGTGGGGTAAACACGCCCAGCACGGCGACCAGTTCAAGATCGACTCCTTCCGCTCCGAGCTGCCTTCGAGCGTCTACGGCATTCGCAAATACCTCGGCTCCGGCCTCGTCGAGGGCATCGGCAAAGTCTACGCCAACAAGATCGTCGACGTCTTCGGCACCGACACCTTCCGCGTCCTCAGCGAAGAGTCCGGCAAGCTCCGCGACGTCCCCGGCATCGGCAAAAAGCGCGCCTCCGCCATCAAGAAGGCGTGGGACGACCAGCGCGCCTTCCGCGAGCTCTACATCTTTCTCCAGACCTACGGCGTCACCACCGGCCAGTGCGTCAAGCTGGTCAACCAATACGGCTCCGAGGCCAAGCGCATCCTCACCACCGAGCCCTACCGCGTCGCCCGCGAGATCGACGGCATCGGCTTCAAGACCGCCGACCGCATCGCCATCAATCTCGGCTACGCCAACGACGCACCGCCCCGCCTCGACGCCGGCCTTCTCTACGCGATGGAAACGCTCCAGGAGGAAGGCCACACCGCCATCCGCGAAGTTGACCTCATCGACTACGCCGCCCCGCTCCTCGAAACCGAGGCCAAGTTCGTCGAAGCCCGCATCAACGCCCTCGTCGAATCCCGCGCCCTCGTTCGCCACGCCCCCGCCGGCGTGGAAAATCCCCTCCCCGGCTCCGCCCTCGTCCAGCTCCCCGTCAACGACCGCGCCGAGCAAAAAATCGCCGCCACCATCGCCCGCCTGACGAAAGTCGGCAGCGGCCTCCCGCCCATCAAGGCCGACGCCGCCGTCCAGTGGGCCGAGCAAAAAGCCGGCTTCGAATTCGCCGAACAACAGCGCGCCGGCCTCAAAAACGCCCTCCTCTCCAAAGTCTCCATCCTCACCGGCGGCCCCGGCACGGGAAAAACCACCATCCTCCGCGCCCTCGTCGAGATCCTGAAGGCCAAGAAGGTCCGCGTGCACCTCGCCGCGCCCACCGGCCGCGCCGCCCAACGCCTCGCCGAGACCACCGGCGGCTTCGCCTCCACGATCCATCGTCTCCTCAAATACGACGCCTCCAAGGGCGGCTTCGTCGCCAACGAACACCAGCCCCTCGCCACCGATTTCCTCATCATGGACGAGGCCTCGATGCTCGACACGCGCCTCGCCGCCGCCGTTCTCCAGGCCGTCCCGTCGCGCGCCCACCTCCTCCTCGTCGGCGACATCGACCAGCTCCCGTCCGTCGGCGCCGGCAACGTCCTCAAGGACCTCATCGCCTCGCAACAGATCCCCGTCACGCGCCTCAACGTCATTTACCGCCAGAAAGGCCAGAGCCAGATCGTCGTCACCGCCCACGCCATCAACGCCGGCGAGCCCGTCCTCCCGCCCTCCGTCAACGAAGTCTCCGCCGCGCAGGCCTGGTCCGACCTCACGTTCATCGTCGCCGAGTCCGCCGAGGACACCGTGCGCAAAGTCATCCAGCTCTGCACCGAGTTCATCCCGCGGCATTACAAGTGGTTTCACCCGATCAACGACGTGCAGGTCCTCGCCCCCATGCACAAGGGCGTCGCCGGCGTGGGCAACCTCAACGTCCAGCTACAGTCCGCCCTCAACCCGCACGCCAAGGGTCTGCGCGGCCCGCACGGCGAATACCGTCCCGGCGACAAGGTCATCCAGCTCCGCAACAACTACGACAAGGTTCTCTTCAACGGCGACATTGGCGTGATCGCCTCCGTTGACACCGAGGCGGGCACGTTGACCGCGAACTTCGACGGCGACACGCACGCCTTTGACCGCGGCGAGTTCGGCAACCTCGCCCCCGCCTACGCCATCAGCATCCATAAAAGCCAGGGCTCCGAATACCCCGTCGTCATCGTCCCGCTGCTCAAGGCGCACTTCATGATGCTTCAGCGCAACCTGCTTTATACGGCGATCACCCGCGGAAAGAAGAAAGTCTTCATCGTCGGCGAACCCGCCGCCTACGCCATGGCCGTCCGCGCGAGCGACGCCAAGACCCGCACGACCCATCTCCGCGAAAAACTCGCCGCCCAAGCGTAAAACGCTTCCGCCAAAAGCGGAACGGCTCTCATCAGTAGCGCAATTCCTCTCATCAGAAGAGGAATCCCGCTCATCAATGGAGGAAAACCTCTTGTCAGAAGCGGAAATACT
>CAIVDS010000098.1 GCA_903904685.1 uncultured Verrucomicrobiota bacterium | reverse complement strand
TCTTCTCGAATTCGGTGCCGGCGGTCCAGGTGTGGTCCCAGTTGAGCGTCATGGTCACGGAGCCGACTTCCCCGATCAGTCCGGATCGCACCGCCTGGCGCATGTAGGAGAAGTAGGGCGCCCAGCGACCGTTTTGATTGATGGCGAGCTTGACGCCGGCCCCGGCGGCCAGGGCGACGAGACGGCGACCCTCTGCGAGATCGAGCACGAAGGGTTTCTGGGAGAGCACATGCTTGCGCGCGGCGATGGCTTGTTCGATCAGGGGGCCTCGCACGTTGGGGTGCGTGGCAATGTCGACGATGTCGAGGCCCGGCGTGGAGAGCAGCTCGGCGGGCGTGAAGCAGACACGGGCGTCGGGATAAAACTCGGCGCGGCGTTTCTCTGCGGCGGACGGGTTGGGATCGTGGAGCGCGACGACGTCCCAGCCGGCGTCCCGGTAGGCTTTCAAGTGATGCTGGGTGATGCCGCCGCAGCCGATGAGTCCGATGCGAGGACGCAATGTTCGGGGCATCGGCGGCGCGTAGGGCAAAACGGGCGCGGGTGCGGGCGTGGCGGCGACGGCGGAAGACTTGGAATCGTGATTATCGGACATGGAGGCCTTTCGGGTTGGTTTTAGTTGAGGCGAGGCGTTTCACGGTCTTGCGGCGGCGCGTGTCGGGGATTGCGGTATCCACGCTCCGCTGACGCCAAGAGCGGAGGGGCGATGTCCTTCATGACGGTGTGCGCGAATGCCGGATCAGGGGAGGTCGCCGGGGGAGACTCAGGTTTTCGCGAAGACGCGGCGCACGAAGTCGGCTCCGCGACGGAGGCTCGCGGTCATATCCATGGTGTGTGGCGTGCCGGTTTCGAAGGCTTGCTCAAGGGTTGCCGGGCCGGAGAAACCGTAACCGCGCAACGCGGTCGCCACAGTGTCGTAGTCGATATCGCCGGGCGCGAGGTATTCGCTCCATACGCCGTTGTGCGACTGCCTAAGGTGAAGGGAGACGATGCGAGGGCCATAAAGCGCGAGCACGCTTTCGAGGGCCGCCTGACTGTTGCCCGCTCCGCGATAGATCCAGTGGGCGTCGAGGCAGAGACCGACATCCTTGGGATCGTTGGCGGTGAGCATGAAATGGAATTCCCGGGCGCTGGCGCGCATCTCGGGAGCATGGATGTGATAGGCGAGACGGATACCGGCGGTGGAGAGGCGGGCGCCGAGGTTTCCCAGTGCCGCGGCCTGATGGCGGAGCTGCGCGTCGGACTTGTCGTGGGATTGGTCCCACGCGATCGGATCGGGGTTTATGTTGACGATGCGGACGCCGCATTTTTCTGCGGCCAGCGTGGCGAGGTGGACGATGGTGGCCATGGTGGCGGTCGAGCGTTCGTCGTGCAGCACACCGCCGCAATAGGCCACCGGCATGGCGAGCCCGTGGCGCCGCAGCAGCGGGGCGATGGTCAATACATCCGCCTCGGAGCCGAGAGTGTGCTCGAACATGGCGAGGCCGGCGGCCGCCGTCCGGGCGAGCACGTCGTCGAGATGGGCGTTGAAATCGACTCCTCGCCGGTGGCAATCCTGCAACCAAGGATACATTTGGGTTCCGATCGTGATCTTCATGGCGTGGATGATTCGGGTTGAATCAAAAGGGCGGGAGGCTTCGCCGTTCGGTCTCTCCCGCCGGTCGGGGCGATGGCTAGATTCGGCGGTTGCGGATTTGCGTTGTTATCATCCCGGCGCGGCGAAGCCCTTGGCTTTCCGGTCGGCGGAGTCGCGTCTCACGACGATCGTGGGACGCGAGTTTGAGCACGGCTTGAGCCGCCTTGCTTTCGGCTTTGCCTGACGGGCGTGGATTCATTGCCGCGACTCACCGCGACCCTGCGAATCGTCTTATTGAGCAAGGCGTTCACCGTATGGTCCACATAGTGGTCGTATAACCATTCGGCGTCGCGCAGGACACCTTCTCGCTTAAACCCGAGGCGATCGGTGATCGCCTGGCTTTTATGGTTTTCGGTGGCGATCGTGATCACCACGCGATTGAGCCGATACTCCGCGAATGCGTGTTCGACCAACGCCTGGCAGCAGGCGGTCATGATCCCTTTGCCTTCGGCCGATTTCGCGAGCCAGTAACCCGGAAAGGCTATCCGGTTCTCCCAGTCGATCATGTTATACCCGATCACTCCGCAGAGTTCCCCGGCATTCCAGATGCCGCAGGCGAACGTGCTGGAAACCGCGAGGGAGCGCAACGCGGATGAGATGAACGCGGCGGAATCCTTTTCTTCCTTGATATGGTCGAGCCATGGCAGCCACTCGCGGAGGTGCGCCCGGTTCGAGTCTGTCACTCGAAACAGCTCCGGCGCGTGGTGCAGCTGAAGAAGACGCAGGCAAACGTCTTTCGAAATCCGATGGGCGAACATCTTTTCTTTTTTTGCCAAAAAACATCATCGACCGGAACCCGCGGGTTCCTGTCGATGAGAATCAAACAGCTACGGATCGTTTTCGCTCCGTTTTACTCCGACAGGGTGATCTTCGTGGCCACGCGCGCCTCGCCCTTGCGCACATAGTCGATCGCCACATGGGCGCCGACCTTGATGTCGCCGATTTTCGTGGACGTTGTGCCTTGGACGATCTTGGTGGTGTCCGTGACCGAGAACGTCATGTCCCGCGTCACCATGACCACCACCTGTTTGGCGGCCACATCCACTTTCGTCACGGTTCCAGACTTGGTCTGACTCGCATCCGATGACTGCACGGTTCCGGACTTGTTCTGACCCTCGCTTCTGGATTTTTCCTCGCCGCGGACGGTTCCCGCGAGAACCAGGCCGAGCATGCTCACCATCGCCAACAGTATGATCTTTTTCATTTTACTAATCGTTTGGGGTTTTCGTTTTTCCTTATCGTTGCTTTGCAGAATGGAGTGGCATTGGTGCCATCCAAAGGGTTTGTGCGGGGCCCGGCTGCGGGCGGTGCGCCGGCTTGAAAAGTATTTGGGGAAGAGGGGGCTGGCGGGCGAGGGGGGTAGGCCGGCCAATCCCGACCACCCTCGCGTGAAAACGGGCCGTGGTAAAGAAGAAATGCGCTGCTCGGGCTCGTTGCCGCTCCCTTCGTCGTTGCGTTGTTGTCGCCCGTTCGGGGGATTCGCCCGTCCTTGCGCTTTTCCCCGCCGCCTTCCGGCTATTCCCCCTTTCAACGCTTTCCCGCTCCTTTCCCGCCCGCCTCTTCAATGCCTCTATTTCGCGCCGGCGGGCGTGACGCCGGCCGTCCCCGATGCCAGGCCGACGCCCCGCAGATCGATGGAATGGATTCCCAATTTGGCGGCGGGGGAGTCCTGCTTCAGGCGAAAGTTGCCGTGCTCCGCATCCTCGAATTTGGGGTCCGCCACCAGCGAGTGCTGATCGAAGCCGCCGAAGACGCCCTTCCCAAGCGGGACCGGCTTTCCGTTTTTCCAGTAGATATTGTGATCGCATTCGGAGAGCGGCAGCCTGATCCACGCGGCCCAGGAGGTGTTGAAAATCGGCTGAGCCGCGCATTGGTAGAAAATGTTCTTCCGGATCACGGACTCCATGGGCGCGGTGTTGTATTTCTCCGGCTGCACAAAGACGTCCCCCTGCCGCGAGTAGGCGAAGACGTTGTTCTCCACGACATCCCGGGGCGACCCGTGGAGTTGGAGACCGAAACTGGAGTCGTTGACGACGTTGTCCGTGACCAGCACGTCCTCGCAATAGTCGTCGAGATAGATGCCGATATAGGCGCCCTCTCCCGCGCCCACATGCTCGACGAGGTTGTTGCGCACGATATTCGCCCCGTTCCCCATGACGCCCCACAGGTAGATGCCGCCTCCGTCGGCGGAGTCCTGCATGATGTGGTGAATGTGGTTGAACTCGATGACGTTTCCCAGCGTGGGCACGAACGGCTTGATAGTCGCCGCCCTGAACGGCGGTTTCAGCTCGGGGAAGGCCGCCTTGTCCCAATACTCCGGGCGTTCCCCGTCCACCGTGATTCCGGTGTAGGGCATGTCGTAAATGAGATTGTGGGCGATGCGATTATGGCCGGTGAGAATCAGTTCGACGCCCGAGATGTGCCGGACGACGGTTCCGCAACGGTGAATCCGGTTGTTTTCGACGACATTGCCCGAGCTGATAAGAGGCCCTCCTCCAAAATAGTCGGTGATCTTGACCGGGGTTTCTCCGATGCCGGTGAACTCGTTTCCGGCGATCAGGTTGTTCTGGCATTCCTTCCAGAGCACGACTCCGCACCCTCCCGAATCGGTGAACAGACAGTTGCGCACCTCGCAATTCCGCACGCCCCCTCCCAGGCACAGGACGGAGCCGTTCAAGTCGGGCGTGGTGTCGCAGCGTCCGGCATGGGTGAAGGTGAGCCCGTCGAAGACGACATGTTCCACCCAGCGGTTGTTGCCAACATCTCCCATGGCGGAGAACAGCAGGGGCAGGCCCCCCGCGACCACCTCGGCCTGATTGGGATTCGCCCCCGCCGGAGGCCAAAGCAGAAGCGTGCGTTGTTTCGCATCATAGCACCACGCGCCCGGTTGATCGACGGCTGCGCGGATGTTTTCGATGTAATAGTCGCCCGATTTGCCCTCCCCATCCCCAGCCAGCGACCATTGCGACGCCTTGGCGAGGGTCACCGTCAGGCTCTGCTCGTCGATGGATTGGATCGGCAGGGTCTCGTTGAACCATTCACGCGACTTGATGAGCAGCACGCCGTTGGCCGCGTCGGGCCAGGCCTTGAGTTCGCCCACCTTGAAGGCGAATTTCTTGGTGGGTTGGTTTTTTATGGCGATGGCGTGCAAAAAACCGCTCCGGGGGAAACGCGCCCTCGGTTGTTTTTGTCCGTTCACAAACAGATCCTCGACGGGGCGCGTCAGGTCGGGGAGATGGATCGACCACAGGGGCCCCTGATCCTCTTTCCGCCAGGTTGCGGGCAGTTTCATACCTCCGTCGAACACCGGCTTTTCGCCGGGATAGGCGACCAGCTTCAAGGGATGATCGGCCGTGCCCGAGTCGTCGGCCGTCAGCTTGATCGCCTTGCCCAAGGGATAGAGTCCGCCCCGGATCACGATCGCGGAAACGGGCTTTCCCGCCGCCTTGACCTCGCGACTCGCCTGCAAGGCCCGCTCCACGGTGGCGAACGGCCCGTTCGTCTGGTCTTTGTTGGCGATTCCCAGCAGGCCCGTCCATTGGTCGTTCCCCTGCGGGGCGACATAGAGATAGGTTTTGACGGTTTCAACCGCCTGCTCGGGCGCTCCCGGCGCGGGGACCGTGAAGAGCGGACAAAACAGAAGACAAAGCCGTGCGCCGTGGCCGAGTCGCTTCAAATACGTCGTCAAGGTGTTCATAATATCAGCCATTGATCTGCGGGGGTAAGGTCATCTCAGTGCGCGCAAGGTCGGGTGTCCACCAAAGTTTTTGGATGCGTGCGGGCGGGCAGGCGGCGTTGCCGGGGATTGGCCGGCTTGGTTTCGGCCTTGCCGGAGTGGCGGGGGTTCATGGATGCAGCTCGCCGCGCCGCCTTGGGCTTAACGGCTCTTTGTCAGGCCCCTTCTTTTTTGTTATTTTTACGACGCACGATTCTGCAAATGATCCAGCTGTTGATGCCGGCTGACATCACAATAATGACGATTCCGGGAATCAACGACGAGTCGAACATTCGGGGGGCGACCGATGCCCCGGCCAAGGTCAGCAGCACGCTCCATGGCAAAGTCAGCGTTACGGCCGGCAGTCCGCAAAATGCGGTTTCATGTGCTATGGCCACCAGGTATCCGATGGCGGTCGCCACTATTAAGAGGTAAACCCAAACGGCGACAGGGAGGCGTTTCATGTTTATTTCGAAATCAAAATCCCTGTCTTGCGCAGCCACGCGGCGGCGTCCTTGGGCCAGGCCTTGGAATCTCCCTTGGAGCGGAGCCCGCTTCCGTGACCGCCCGTGGGATAGTCAAGAAGCTCCGAGGGGATGTTCGCGGCCTTGAGGGCTGCCGCATAGGTCTTGCCATCGACCGCGTGGTGCAGGTCGTCCTCGACGATCACCGTCAGCGTTGCCGGGGTGGCCGGAACGATGGTGATGTCCTTGGCCAGTTTTCCATGATCGTCGAGATAGCCTGCATAAACCACCAGGGCGAAGTCGGGGCGGCATCCCTGTTGATCCGCCTCGTCGATGGGCGGGTAGGCGGGTTGCTGAAATGTGCTGCTCAGGCGCGCCACGAGATGGCCGCCCGCCGAAAACCCGATGACGCCGAGCTTGTCCGGTTGGACGCCCCACTCGCCCGCATGCCGGCGGACGAGCCGCATGGCGCGTTCGACATCCTGCAACGCCCCGTCGCGGTTGTTGGGCACGCGGTATTTCAGGACGATGCCCGTGATCCCCAGCGTATTCAGCCAGGCGGCGATTTCCGTTCCCTCGAGGTTGTAGGCCAGCAACCCGTAGCCTCCGCCGGGACAGATGATCGCCGCCGGAACAGGGCCGGCGGCTCCCGGCGCCTTGAATATCTCCAGGGTCGGCTGGCTCACATAGGTGATTCTCAGGACGCCTTCGGCGCTGCCTTGGGTGTGCGTTTCGGGTTCTTTGCACCCATGCCCGGGCATTTTCCCCTCGGGCCACAACGGAACGATCATCCCCGGCGCGGATGACGTTTTGACCGCCGGCGGTTGGGTGGGCGAAGGAGTTTGGGCCATGGCTTGGAAGAAGGGTGCCAGAATCAGGCCAAGGGTTAATGATCTTAGGAGCATGGGAGTTCAAGGCGGGGTTGCGGCAGACAGGTTTTCCGCCGCCCATCGTGCCGGATTCTTTATCGACGGCAAGGTGTCGTGCGCGACAACGGGCATTCAAGATCGCTCAGGCCGGATGCGTGCGGGCGGACAGGCGGCGTTGCCGGGGATTGGCTGACTTGGCTTCGGCGCTGTCGGAGGGGCAGGGGTGTACCCATAGCCCGCATCAGCGAAGGTCATTGTTTGTAGTGACTTGCTCGGCTCTTTCTGATTTAATTCTCAATTACTGGCCGCAACTCCAAGGATATGTATCACTCTTTGCTCTGTTATTTTCCCAATTCAATGGCTGTAAATTATCCCATGTGGTCTTACCGCCTTTGGCTTGTGGGATAATGTGGTCGATCTCCCAGCCATGTTTGGAGTCTGTATTTCCATGCTCAGAATAGCACATAACTGCACCACAGGTATCGTGTCGCCATACTGCGGCGTCGTAGCCGGCAATGACTTGCCCTTTCTGCCAGACTTGAAGTTTTGTGGGTTCGTCGGTGCTTAGGAATGGATATTGGTAGCTCATGTGTATTTTTTATTTTTTTCCGAACATTGTGCAGCTGTAAGAAAGTTGGTTTAGGTCGGCTGAAAGTTGGCTAAACTGGGTAAGGTGGACTTTTTATGCATCAGAGAAACTTCTCGGTTCACTGGCTTAATGGCACTGCGGCGGGGATTGTTGGGCTCGGGCAAGGTTTTTAAGGTTAATACTGTTTCCTCGTAAAGCCTTACTCGCGTCACATGGTAAATCCATTTCAGCCGGCCAGCGTTGCGCGAGAGCCAATCCGCGTAAAGGCGCAATGCTCTCCGTAGGTAGATTGTTACTTTCCTTAATACCCCTGCTTTGTTTTCAAAATGAAAAAGCGGCGGGCGTTTGAGGCCCGCCGCTTGGCGTGGAACTGGCGACGTTACTTGGCGGGGCGGTTGGCGTGGAGCTTGAAGGCCACGCGCACCCCGGCGTTGGCCGGGCGCGTGCAGGGCCAGAGCGCATCCACCGCATACTGGATGTGCCGGCGCATCTCGGAGATCACCTTCACCTTCGCCTCAAACAGCGAATGCGCGATGGTGATGCCCACCTGGTCGCCGGTCTGCGTGTCCTCCGCGGCGATATACGCATCGCGCGCGGCTTGCAGCGCGACGACGTCCTCGGGCTTCATGGCGGGGAGAGGATCGGCGGCAAGGCGGTTGAGGATGGCCTGCGAGCTGGTTTCGAGGAGCTTGTGGTTGGTGGAGAACTTCACGCCGATGTAGTAGCGGGCGCGCATGGGGTCTTTGAGATCGGGATACTTGAGCTTGGCGCAGGCCTGCACGCCGCCGATGCATTCGATGAGGGCGGCCTTCTTGGTGTTCTCGATGATGGTCGTGCTCTTCTTCTGGGTGCTCTCGTTGCCCGCGTCGGTCACGTAGCCGTCGGCCTCGGCGACCTTGGCGGTGAGATCGGCGACGTAGGCGGCATCGATGTTTTTGGTGGCGAGGGCGGCGGCGTAGTCGACGTTGGCGCCCTGCGCGGCGACCTCTCGGCCGGTGGTGACCTCGCCGATGAGGGTTTGGCTGATGAAGGCGTGGGCGCGCTTCGGCTTTTCGGGGGTGGGTTCGGGGGGCGTGGGGGCCGGTGTGTTGGTATCGCTCATGACGGGTGTTTTTTTGGTTATTTTTTTAGTTTTGGGTTAATCTCGGGCCGGAAGGCCCAGAAGAAAGGAAGGAGGGGTGAAATTGATCCACGAATCACACGAATGACGGAGGACGGAGTTTTTACAGGAGATCACAGAGGGAACGGAGAGCGCGGGTGCGCCTGCGGCGCAGTTCAAGTTGCGAGTTCAAGTTCAAGGATCAGGGGCGGAGGTCCGATGCTGTCTTTGGAGCAGACCGGCTGGGTTTGGGCGGTAGCCGCCTGCCCGCTGGCGGACGGTTTTGGGCTTCCGGTGATTCTTTGCTGGGCATGGGTGCATCCCGACCGCTTGCAAATGAATCCCGACTGTCCGTTGGCGGAGACTTTTTCTCCGTTGGTGAGTCCGGACTGCACAAAAACTATTCCCAACTCTCCGCCGACATTTCCCAACTCCAAAAAAACTATTCCTAACCCTGCAAAAACTATTCCAAACATCGAAAAAACTATTCCCAACTCTCGATTAACTATTCCCAACATCACAAAAACTATTCCCAACACTGGATCAACTATTCCCAACATGAGAAAAACTATTCCCCAGTCTCAATAACTATTCCCGAGTCTCAATAAACTATTCCCAACATTGAAAAAACTATTCCAAACATCGAAAAAACTATTCCCAACTCTCGATTAACTATTCCCAACATCACAAAAACTATTCCCAAC
>CAIVDS010000097.1 GCA_903904685.1 uncultured Verrucomicrobiota bacterium | reverse complement strand
CCGCGATTCGACCGGGTGGATGCGATTGGCTACAAAGTGACCAAGGACGGGAAGCAGTGGGAATTCTCCCTGCACAGCACGGCGTTAAGTCACGCCCGGTTTTATGTCAGCAGGTCGGACCAGCACTACACTCCGGAAGAAGAGAAACGGGTGCTGCTCAGGTATCACGGGTATTGGACCGTGCTGAGGGAGTGATTCAGAACAAACCGAGCTGCGAGTCGTCGGCTGGCTTGAACGGGGATTTTTTTCTGGGGGCGGGCCTTTGGAGCGTTGGCAGACGACCACAACAGGGAACAAAAAAGCCGGGCGCTGGGCCCGGCTTGAGAACCGATGGGGAAGTAAATCTGTTCGATCAGACGATGGCCCGGCGGCGGCGCTTGAGGGCCGCAAACCCCAGTATCGTTGCTCCGGCCAAAGCAGCGAAGGTCGCCGGCTCGGGCACCTCAGTCACCACGATGCCGTAGGGGGAACTCAGCCCGGTGATCGTCGTAAAGCCGGCGAGCGCAAGTCCGGTTGAAGCGTCAAATCCCTTTACCGTGCCATCGCTGCCCGTGACAAACAGGCTCGATCCAAACACCGTGATGCCTTGGGGGCCAGTCAGACCAGAGACAAGAACGCCATTCGACGTCCCGGTGGTAGCATTGAACGACGAGATCGTGCCATTACCACCGTTCGCGACAAACACGGTATTTCCCGACACCGCCAAGCCATGGGGAAGACTCAGATCCGAGGTTAGGGTAAACGTCGGCGTGTTGCTAAAAGTGCTGATGCTGTATCCCTTGATCGTATTGAGGCCCGTGCCGGTGGTCGCTTGCGACACCCACAGGGTATTTCCCGACACCGCGAGGCCATAGGGGTTGGTCAACCCCACATATATGCTCGCGAGCTGATTGCCGCTAAAGTCATATTTGAAGACATCGCCGTTGTTAAAACTCGTGATAAACAAGTTGGTTGCCGTCACCGCGAGACCATAGGGCGTAGTCAGTCCTGTCATTCCTCCTCCATAGACAGAAGTGCCACTGGAGCTCACCCCTCCGGCTCCATTAAGGGTATATACTCCCACCGATGGGGCGCCCGTTTTTGCGACATACAGGGTCGACCCCGACAGCGCGAGGCCCTCGAAGTAAGTCGGGGATGCTCCTGAAAGATTGATCAGAGAGGAGTTGATGAGCGTCCCATCAATGTTGTAGCTGCTGACGCCATTCGAGCCGTTAGGGTCGGCGACCAAGATCGTCTGCGCATGGGAGGTGGCCGCCATGGCGACGGCAATCATAAGACCGGCGCCAAGTTTCAAAATGGACCGAGAAAAGGACGTCGACTCAGTATTCCGGATCATCGGTGCGCAGTCCGACTGCGTTGTGTGGAGCGATTTCATGTGAATTTTTGGGAATTTGTTTAGGAATACCAACAGGGTGAACGGAGAATGGGATGGTTTTCGCTGCGAGCGAACGAAGCCTTGGGGTGGGACCGATTGGGGCGGGCGCAACCCGCAGATTCACACCGCTCATGGCTGCGAATAGTTAAGCCATGCTTAACTGACCTATTAACGTCCTTATGCAGCATGATGACGGGATGTGGCTGCGGTTAATCCAAATAGTCAATTTTAATAGATGAATAATAAATAAATAGGTAAATAGACGTATAGGAGCTGCGGTCGAGCCAAGGGGGCGAGGTGAGTCGCAGCAATGATTGAGACTCTGGTAACAAATTGCGCACGCATCCAAGTTGGATGCGCCCGCCGTCGTGAACCACAGGACGGCGGCTGCGGCGATGCCGACGCGCAGGACAAGGCGGGATGGTTTAAGCACGACGCAAGAGGAGGCGGGCGTGCAGTCTTGCACGTGACGATCATTCCCTTTTGCTTCACGACATGAAGATAGTGCTTCGCTCGCCGGCTTTGTTTCTCGCGCTGTCATTGGCCTGTTTGGCCAATGAGGCCGCCGACACGTTGCGCAAGTCGGCCGAGCAGGGGAATGTCGACGCGCAGTATAATCTCGGCGTGGCGTATGCCAACGGCGTCGGCGTGACGAAAGATCCCGTCGAGGCCGTGAAGTGGTATCGGAAGGCGGCCGAGCAGGGGTATTATGATGCGGCGCAGTTCGAGCTCGGCTTGGCGTATGATGCCGGCAATGGCGTGCCGAAGGATCCCGTCGGAGCCTCGAAATGGTATCGGAAGGCGGCCGAGCAGGGGCATGCGGGCGCCCAGTATAAACTCGGTTTGGCGTATGTCGCCGGCAGCGGGGTGACGAAGGATCTCACGGAGGGTATAAAATGGTGGCGGAAGGCAGCCGAGCAAAGGGATGCCGAGGCGCAGTGTAATCTCGGCCTGATGTATGCCACCGGCAATGGCGTGGCGAAGGATGCCGTCGAGGCCGTGAAGTGGTATCGGAAGTCAGCCGATCAGGGGTATGCCCAGGCGCTGTATAATCTCGGCGTGGCGTATACCAACGGCGAGGGCGTGGCGAGGGATGCCGTCGAGGCCGTGAAGTGGTATCGGAAGTCAGTCGAGCAGGGGGATGCCCTGGCGCAGTACAATCTCGGCGTGGCGTATACCAACGGCGTCGGCGTGACGAAGGATGTCGTCGAGGCCGTGAAATGGTATCGGAAATCAGCCGAGCAGGGGTATGCCCAGGCGCAGTGCAATCTCGGCTCGGCGTATGCCATCGGCGGTGGCGTGGCGAAGGATCCCGTCGAGGCCGTGAAGTGGTATGCGAAGGCGGCCGAGCAGGGGGTTGCCCAGGCGCAGTGCAATCTCGGCGTGGCTTATGCCACGGGCGAGGGCGTGGCGAAAGATCTCGTCGAGGCCGTGAAGTGGTATGCGAAGGCGGCCGAGCAGGGGGTTGCCATGGCGAAATGCGGCCTCGGCCTGGCGTATACCAATGGCGATGGCGTGGCGAAGGATCCTGTCGAGGCCGTGAAGTGGTATCGGAAGGCGGCCGAGCAGGGGTATGATGTGGCGCAGTGCAATCTCGGCTTGATGTATGCCACCGGCAACGGAGTCCCGCAGGATATTGTCGAAGCTCACGCTTGGTTCAATGTCGCGGGCGTGGGAGGTTATGAAAACGCCCAAAAGAATCGCGATTTGATCGAGAAAGAAATGACCAAGGAGCAGATCGCGGAGGCGACGAAGCGGGCGGGGGAGTTGCTGGCGACGATGAAGAAGTAAACGGTCGCCAAAATCCAAGCCGGCGAGCCCGGCGGCCACGCTCGGCCTGCGAATGAGTGTTTCCGAGGCTTGCGGAGCGCGGGGGGAGCGGTGAGATTGTCGGTTCCGATGAAAACCAAGGTCTTTGTTGACGGTCAGGAAGGCACCACCGGTCTCCAGATCCACGAACGGCTCGCGCTGCGCGCCGACGTGGAACTCATCATTATCGACCCGGCGAAGCGCAAGGATGTCGCCGCGCGCGCCGCCTGCCTGAACGCGGCCGATGTCGTGTTCCTTTGCCTGCCCGACGCGGCCGCCAAGGAATCCGCTGCGCTCGTCACCAATCCCTCCACCTGCGTGATCGACGCCAGCACCGCGCACCGCACCGATCCGGCGTGGGCCTACGGTTTGCCGGAGCTGGGCGCCGATTACCGGAAACGCATCCGCACCTCCAAGCGGATAGCCAATCCCGGCTGTCACGCGGCGGCGTTTGCGCTCGCGGTGCGTCCGCTCGTGCAGGGCGGCGTGCTGCCGGTCGATTTTCCCGTGGCGACTTTTTCGATCACCGGCTACAGCGGCGGCGGGAAGAAAATGATCGCCGACTACGAGCAGTCGCCGTTGCCGTCCGCGCTGCGGAGTCCGCGGCCCTACGCGCTCGGGCTGGCGCACAAGCATCTGCCCGAAATGCGGGCGCATACGGGGCTCGCCTCGGCGCCGATCTTCAGTCCGGTCGTGGGCAATTTCTACAAGGGGCTTTCCGTCACCGTGCCGCTTCCGCTCTCGAAGCTGCCGGGGAATCCGTCGCCCGCCACGATCCATGCGACGCTCGCGGCGGCCTACGCCGGCGAGAAGTTTGTGCGCGTGCTTCCGCTGGGGGACGAAAGCGCGCTCGACGGCGGTTTCTTCGACTTGCAGGCGTGCAACGACACGAATCGCGCCGACATCGGCGTGTTCGGCCATGACGGGCAGGTCGTGGTGATCGCACGGCTCGACAATCTAGGCAAAGGCGCGTCGGGCTCGGCGATCCAGTGCATGAACCTGCACCTCGGCATCGACGAAGGCGCGGGGCTGGCGGTCTGAGCCGCGCAGCGGTGCGCAAGGGAATTGGCCTTGCCGCGACCGCGTGCGGCGGGGACGTTCTCCCGCATGAGTCTGTTTGAAACCAAGGCCGAGATTTTTCCCGAAGCCGTCGATGCGATCGACGATCTGTTGCTGGAGCTCGGCGTCGAGGGGTGGAGCCTGCTGCAGGATGTGATCGTGCAACGGGCATGGATCGTGGGGATTTTCGAGGGCGAGGCCGAGGCGCGGGCGCGTTGGGCCGAGCTCAAGCCGTTGCTGGCGGCGGCGGGGCTCGCGCCTGCGGTTGAACCCGAGTGGCGCGCACTGGCCGATCAGGTTTGGCGCGACAGCTACAAGGCGCATTTCAAGGCGTCGCGCTTCGGTCGGCTTCATTGGGTGCCGGTGTGGGAGCGGGAGAAATTCAAACCCGGTTCCGGCGAGGTGGTGATCTGGCTCGATCCCGGCCTGGCATTCGGCACGGGCAACCACGAGACGACGCGCCTTTGCTGCGAGCGATTGGTGACGTTGGCGGAGCGTGCCGGAGGACAGGTGGCGACCATGAGGGTGGTGGACGCGGGGTGCGGCTCGGGCATTCTGGCGCTTTCGGCCGTCAAACTGGGTTTCAAGAACGTGGCGGGATTCGACAACGACCCCGAAGCCGTGCGCGTGAGCGAAGAAAATGCCGCGCTCAACGGAATCGCCGGCGCCGTGACGTTTTTCACCGGCGATCTGGTGAGCGGTCTGGCGGGGCGTCAGGCCGATGTGTTGCTGGCGAACATTCAGGCCGACGTGCTGATGCGGTTCGCGGGCGAACTGACGGCGGCGGTGGCACCTGGCGGGGCGCTCGTGCTGAGCGGCATCCTGGCGATCGAACTGGAGCGCGTTCGTGCGGTGTTTGCGGGCGCCGTGCCGGCATGGAAGATCGAAAGCCGGGTGATGGGCGAGTGGAGCGATCTGGCGCTTACCAAGCCGATTTTTTAAAGCGCCGCTGATGTCCCCGTCCGTATTCTAGCCATCCCCAGTCTCCATCCCCTCTTTCTCCAAGGGTGCAGCCATAACAGTGCCTCGCCCCAAAACCCGCCTGACAGGCTCTGGCGCCGGGCAGGGCGGCCCCCAGATTGTGGGATTAAAGCGAGCTTTTGCTTGTCACGGTTTTGTGTCAGCCCGTATGCCTTTCAGATGAAATACATCTTCGTGACAGGCGGAGTCGTTTCGTCGCTGGGCAAAGGCCTGACGGCGGCGGCGCTCGGTGCGCTGCTGGAATTGCGCGGCCTGCGGGTGCGCATCCAGAAATTCGACCCTTACCTCAACGTCGATCCGGGCACGATGAGTCCCTTCCAGCACGGCGAGGTCTATGTGCTTGAGGACGGCGCAGAGACCGATCTCGACCTCGGCCACTACGAGCGTTTCACGAGCGGAAAACTCTCCCGCCTCAACAGTCTCAGCTCCGGCCAGGTTTACGAGAGCGTCATCCAAAAAGAGCGGCGGGGCGTTTATCTTGGAAAAACCGTGCAGGTGATTCCGCACGTGACCAACGAGATCAAGGAGCGCATTTATGCGGGCGGCAAAGACGTGGACGTGCTCATCACCGAGATCGGCGGCACCACGGGCGATATCGAAGGGCTGCCATTCTTGGAGGCGATGCGCCAGTTCGCCCTCGAAATCGGTTCGAGCGATTGCATTTTCATCCATGTCACGCTCGTGCCCTACCTGAAGGCCGCCGGCGAACTTAAGACCAAGCCCACACAGCAGTCCGTCGCCAAGCTCCGCGAGATCGGCATCCAGCCCGACATCCTCGTGTGCCGCTGCGACCATCCGCTCGAGCCCGGCCTGCGCGACAAGATATCGATGTTCTGCAACGTCCCCGTGAAGGCCGTCATCGAGTGCGGCGACGTCGATTCCATTTACGAACTGCCGCTCGCCCTCCAGAAAGAAGGCATGGACGATCTCGTGATCGATCTCTTCGGCCTCAAGATTCCGCAACCCGAGAAAAATATTTGGACCGAGATCGTGCGCCGCGTGAAAAATCCCGCGCATGAGGTGACCATCGGCGTCGTCGGCAAATACATCGAACTCCAGGACGCCTACAAATCCGTTTACGAATCGATCACGCACGCCGGCATCGCCAACAACTGCAAGATCAACACCGTGCGCATCGACGCCGAGGAGCTGGAGAAGAAAAACGGCCTCGCGCTGCTGAAGGGCCTCGACGGCATCCTCGTTCCCGGCGGCTTTGGCGACCGCGGCACCGAGGGCAAGATCGCCGCCGCGAAATACGCCCGCGAAAACAAGATTCCCTACTATGGCCTCTGTCTCGGCCTCCAGATCGCGGTGATCGAGTATTGCCGCAACGTGCTCAAGTTGGAAGGCGCCAACTCCACCGAATTCGACGCCAACGCCCCGCATCCCGTCATCGACATGATGGAGGAGCAGGTGAAGGTCATCGACAAGGGCGCCACCATGCGCCTCGGCAGCTACGAGTGCGCCCTTACCCCGGGCACCATTGCCGCCCGCGCCTACAAAACCGCCAGCATCCGCGAGCGCCACCGCCACCGCTTCGAGGTCAACAACGCCTACGTCGGCCAGCTCCAGCGCGGAGGCCTCGTCATCAGCGGCATTAATCCGCGCCGCAACCTCGTCGAGATCGTCGAGCTCAAGAAACATCCGTGGTTTCTCGCGGTGCAGTTCCACCCCGAGTTCCAGTCCAAGCCCAACAAGGCCCATCCGCTCTTCGCCGCCTTCATCGCCGCCGCGTTGAAAAACCAGAAGGGCACGAAAAAGCCCGCCAAGCCTGCGACCAAGGCGAAGAAGAAATAAGGCCAACCCCCGTTCCCATGCCGCTCTTCGATCCCAAGCGCCTCCTTGTCCTCGCCGGTCCCTGCTCGTTGGAAAACGAGAAAGTCGTCCGCGCCGTCGCCGAGAAACTTGTCGCCCTCCGCGCGAAGTATCCCGAGCTGAATTTTGTTTTCAAAGGTTCCTTCGACAAAGCCAATCGCACCTCCATCGCCGGTGGCCGCGGCACCGGCCTCGAAACCGGCCTCGCGCTCCACGCCCTCGTCAAAAAAGACTACGGCCTGCCCTGCGTCACCGATGTCCACGAGAGCGACCAGTGCGCGCCCGTCGCCGCCGTCTGCGACGTGTTGCAGATTCCCGCCTATCTCTGCCGTCAGACCGACCTGCTCCTCGCCGCCGCCGCGACGGGCAAGGTCGTCAACGTGAAGAAGGGCCAGTTCCTCGCGCCCACCGACATGGTTCACGTCGTCGGCAAGCTGAAGCACGGCGGTGCGGCGGAAATCTGGCAGTGCGAGCGCGGCGCGACTTTCGGCTACAACAACCTCGTCGTGGATATGCGCAGCTTCCCTATCATGGCGCGCAACGGCACTCCCACGATCCTCGACGCGACGCACAGCGTGCAGCTCCCCGGCGCGGCCGGAGGCAAGAGCGGCGGCCAGCGCGAGTTTGTCCCCACGCTTTGTTTCGCCGCGCTCGCGGCCGGCGCCGACGGGCTTTTTATCGAAACGCATCCCGATCCCGACAACGCGCTCTCCGACGGCCCCAACATGGTGCCGCTCGGCGAACTGGAGCCGCTCCTCGCGAAGTGCCTCGCGGTGTGGAAGCTCATGCGGACCTGAGCCCTTCGTTGCGGGGCCTTGCTGATCAGTTTTTTCTCACGGCCGCTTTGTTCACGGTCGAAGGTCGAAACCCGGTGACGCGCCTGAAGGCGGTGGAGAATGCGAAGGCGTTTTCGTAGCCGACCTGCCGGGCGACCGCCTCGACCTTGCGGCCGGTCGCCAGCAGTGCGGTCGCGTGACGCATGCGCAGGTGGGTGAGATACGCGACGGGGCTGAGCTTCAACTCCCGCCGACATTCGAGCCGCATCATTTCAGGGCTGAGCCCCGCCGCCTGTGCCAGCGAGGCCAGCGTCCAGGGCGCGGCCAGGTCATCACGCACACGGCTCCACAAGCGCCACAGTCGTTGCGGACGTTCGCCCGCAACCAGTCGGGCGCCTTCGCGTTGGAGGAGCGCGGTCCATCCCTCCAGTTGCACGGGATCCGCCGACGTGGCGTTTTCATCGCACAGGCCAGAGAGAATATGCAGCCACGGGGCAGGGTTGACCTCGCGAATGACCGGCCCTCCTTGGAACTCGGGGAACGCGTCCGGCTCGAACATGCACCAACCGGTTTCCCAGCGCCCCTGCGCACGGTAGGCGTGCGGCGTATGCGCCGGGGTGACATAGGCCTGGCCGGGACGCACGGGTTGCCACCGCCCTTCCGACCAGACGCGGCCTTCGCCACTCAGGCTGACGAGGATCTGGAGCATGTCCGGCCGCAGGCGTGTGAAAACAAACTCGCCTTGAGCGCGGGAAAGTCCAGCCAGCCGGATGCAGTGACGGCGGAGCGGCGCACACTGCGCGGGATGGACGATTCGTTCATGGGTGGCTTTCCCGATGATTTGGATCTCGCGAAGGTTTATTTGGGTTTCAGCCATTCTTTTTAGGAAGAAAAATCCCTAGATTAGGGAGAACGCAAGGGTTCGACGCACTTATCACAAATCTCCATGAACGCTTCTTTCCGCCCGCCGGCCGTGCCGCTGGTCACGCATGATCCCTACTTCAGCCTCTGGTCGTTTGCCGACCGGCTGACCGATGATGTTTCTCGCCATTGGACCGGCGCGGCGCAGCCGATGGCCGGCCTCTTGCGCGTCGGGGAAAAAACCTGGCGTTTCTGCGGCCCCAACCGTGTTGGCGCAGCCTGCGACCTGCTGCCGCAAACCAGTCTGGAAGTGCTGCCGACCCGCACCATTTGCCAGTTCGCCAGCGAAGAAGTGCGGCTGACGCTCACCTTTCTGACGCCGGCCTTGCCGGAAGAGCTCGATTGGCTGGGGCGCCCGGTAACGTATCTGGTCTTCGATGTGAGCGTGCCCGGCGCAACGCCGCAGGATGTGACGCTTTATTGGGATGTGGGCGGTGAAATTGCCGTCAACCTGCCTGAGGATTGCGTGACTTGGGGGCGTTTGCGGACGAAAAATCTGGAGGTGCTTTCGATGTCGTCCCAAGAGCAGCGCATGCTCGGGCGTGCCGGCGACAATCTGCGCATCGAATGGGGCCATGCCTATCTCGCGATCGGCCGGGGCGAAGGAAGCACGTTCCTCGGTGACCGCTGCGAGGCACGCGATGCTTTCGTCGCTGAAGGCCGGCTGCCGGTCGCCGACAGTTTTTCGCAGCCGATGAAGGCCGAAAAGCCGGCCATGGCCGCAGTGATGCCGCTTGGACTGGTGGGCGGCGCGCCGGTGCGCCGGCATCTGTTGCTCGCTTACGACGACATTTTAAGCGTCGAGTATCTGCACCGTCGCCTGCGTCCCTGGTGGCGGCGCAACGGAATGGAAGCCGCGGAATTGCTTGAAACGACCCACGCGGCCTTTCCGCAGATTTTCCAGCGGTGCGAGCATTACGATGCGCAGTTGATGACTCGGTTTCGCGAGCGCGGCGGTGACGACTACGCCCGGTTGTGCGCGCTTTCCTTCCGGCAGTGTCTGGCCGCGCACAAGCTGGCGGCGGATTTCGACGGCTCGCCTGTTTATCTGTCGAAGGAGAATTTCTCCAACGGCTGTGTCGCCACGGTGGACGTGACCTATCCGTCATCGCCGTTCTTCCTCGCCCTGAATCCCGCGCTGTTGAAGGCCCAGCTCGATCCGGTGCTGGCGTATGCGAGTTCATCCCGGTGGAAGTTTCCCTTCGCTCCCCACGATCTCGGCACCTATCCGCTCGCCAACGGCCAGGCTTACGGCGGCGGCGAACAAACCGAGAAAGACCAGATGCCCGTCGAGGAATGCGGCAATCTGCTCATCCTCGTATCCGCGGTGGCGTTGCGCGAAGGCCGGCCGGAGTATGCGTTGAAGTGGGCTCCGTTGCTGAAGCGGTGGGCGGGTTACCTGGAGGAGAAGGGCATGGATCCCGAAAACCAGCTTTGCACGGACGACTTTGCCGGCCATCTGGCGCACAACACCAACCTCTCCCTCAAGGCCATCATCGCCCTCGGCGCCTATGCGAAAATCACAAACCTTGCGGGCGATGCCGCGGAAGGGCGGCGGCTTCGCGGCGTGGCCGAGGCGATGGCGGCGAGATGGCAGACGATGGCGGACGACGGGGACCATTATCGACTGGCTTTCGACAAGCCCGGCACTTGGAGCCAGAAATACAATCTGGTCTGGGACCGGTTGCTCGGACTGAACCTTTTTCCGGCGGAGGTGGCCCGCAAGGAACTCGCCTACTATCGCACGCGGCAAAACATCCACGGGCTGCCGTTGGACAACCGGAAGGATTACACCAAGCTGGATTGGATCTTCTGGACGGCTTCGCTCGCGGAAACCGACGAAGAGTTCCAGGCGTTGACCGCACCGGCGCACAGGTGGGTGACCGAAGGAGTTTCGCGGGTGCCGTTAACCGATTGGTATGAGACCACCGGAGACGGGCGGCATCTGTATTTTCAGGCGCGCTCGGTGGTCGGGGGGATTTTTATGCGACTGCTTACTCCCGTTATTCACCGTTCGTGATGACCAAGGTCGTTCCCTGCCGCGTTCCGCGATCGCAGTGCAGCTTCGCGCCTGCCGGCGCATCGATGCGCAGCACGCCGCTTTCATAGTCCCAACAAAGAGGGCCGTGGGGAGTGGGAATCGTCGCGCAAGCCCACGCCAGCGGGATGGTGCGCGGCGAACAGTCGACCTCCGACCAACCGGCGGCGGTCGGGCGCAAGCCGGCGAGTTCAAAGCTTAACAGCGGCAGCGGTCCGCACGCCCAGGCGTGACAGAGGCTCTTCCCGAAGGGGCGGCCATAAAACGCATAATGGGCGTCGCCGGTCGCGGCAGGATCGTAGCCTTCCCAGAAGGTGCTTGCGCCGGCGTCGAGCATGCCGCCCCAATAACTGCTGATGCCCTTGAGCATTCCGGACAGATCGCCGCAACGGGCAAGGGCGGCGGATTCAAAATACCGCATGTAAGCGGTCGCCGCTGGAGGGCCGGCCCGGTCAAAGTCCGTGAGTCGTCCCGATTGCACCACGCCGAAAAATTCGGAGAGAAACGCGGCATGCCGTCCAGCGGGCAGGGGTTCGGCGCGTGCGTTGGCAGTGTTCCAGTAGATGGAGCGAAGGGATTCTTTGAGACGTGTTTCTTTTTCCAGGAGTTCGACTGCGCGCTGGCCATGACCAAGGTCGCGTGCGAGATTCGCGGCGGCTTGCAGCGCGCCGGCATAGAGCGCCTGAAGAGCGACGGAACGGGTGGATTTGTCGAACTTGATCCAATCCAGAAAAAGCCAGGTGCCTTCATGGCGGAGAAAACCGTGCTCGTCCTCGCGTCCGCGGAGGGAGGCCAGGACGTTCTCCACGTTGGGCCAAAGCAGGCGAGCCGAAGCGTCGTCGCCGGAGAACCGCCATTGGGCGGCCACCGAGATGATCCAATACGCATCATAGTCGATGATGCTGTTGGTGGGAGAGTGCGCCGGATTCTCGGGTGCGAGGGCGTTGAGCGTGCGTTGTATGCAGCGGTGCTCGCCGAAGACGGCCGCGTTGCCCAACGTGGCGATGTAGGCATCGCCCGCCCAAGGGAGACGATCGCGCTTGAGCCCGTCCACCGTCAGTTCGCGCAAACTCACCCGCAACGAGGCGGCGGCGTGCTGCCAGATGCGCGTCAGGCGTTCATCGGAGCAGGCGAAGGCGCCCTCATATCGCGCCGGATGCAGCGATATCTCCGCTTCGAGTCGGCGTGAGGCGAGTGTCGCGCCGCGCACCGCGACGAATTGAAAGGCGCGCTCCCGCTGATCGTCGAAAAGCGGTCGCTGTTCCGCCGGGGTGCGGTCGGTAAGAGCCTCTGCCACCGATTCGCCGAGCCCTGCGAAATCGGAGAGAGGCAGGAGCGGTCGTCCCAAAAGCACGCAACCGAAGTCCGCGATGCCGTCGGCGGAAAGTGGGACGGCGATGCGGGTCTTGGGCAGGGATTCCTGATGAGGAAAACATGCGACACCACTTGCCGGGTAGGCTGCGGCTGGTGTTTTTGATGTGAGATCAGAAGAGCAGCTCCAAGTCGCGTCGGTGTTCAGCTCCGCGCCTTTCAGCAGCAGGCAAGGGGGTTCATCAAGCCGTGTAAGCGTAAACTTGATTTCGTTGTCGCCGATTTTAAGGAGAGGATCGAGGTCGACGGTCACCTCTCGCGGGGCGGATGTGCGTTCCGAACGCAGCAAAAGCGTGCCGTTAACATCCAATCGGAGTTCCCCCGAATGCCAGATGCTCACTGTCACCGGCGACGGTGCCGGCAACGATTTCAATTCGAGCGCCTGCGCAAACGTGAGCAAGCTATGCGGACGGCGAAATGACCCGGGGTGGAAGACTCCGGTGCAGACTGAGAAGGCATCTTGGCGCATGCGCGCCATGAGATGGCCATCGAGGTCGCCGGGCGCATATAGCCAACACGGCACGGTGCCGGACGAGACATCACCAAACAACGCCGAGCCGGGGGAGGCTGGCATGCGATGTGAAGCATTGTAGAAAGGATCCGGAGATAAACCGGCGGAGAGGAGATGGGGGTTGCGCATGAGTCGGCGAATCGACTCCCGTGGTGTTTCCGTTCAGTGCAAATGGCAAGCGTGATGGGGGTGGGACCGGCTTGCGGTCATGTCATCGATGCGGCGTGTATCCCCGTTGTTTCCGTCTATGCGCGAACAACGGCATTTTTGAGGCAGGCTCCGTCATTGACCGCACGCAAGGCATTACTAACAGTGTCGGCTTAACCAAACCCTGATGGAAACCTTTCTTATCGACGTGCCGATCCCTTCCATGGGAGCGACCGTCAGCGAACTCACAGTCATCGACATCAAAGTCCACGCCGGTGTGCGTATTTCCAAGGGTGAGAAAATCGCCGAATTGGAAAGCGACAAATCGGTTTTCGAGTTTGAAGCACCGTGCGATGGCGTCGTCCAGGCCGTCGAGGCCCGGGCTGGCGACATCCTGCCGAGCGGCTCGCCCTTTCTGAGCATTCTGACGAGCGATATCTCGTTGAACCACTTGCGATCGACCGCCGGTTCCGGAGGCGGCGTCGCGGCAAAAGCCGCCCTCGTTCCGCCTCCCGCCCCCGTGGTGGTCCAAGCCGCCGATCTGCTGCCGAAAGCCGGACTCCAGTGGACGCCTCGCGCCGCCAAACTCGCCCAAGATGCCGGTCTCGATCTGGCCACGATCACTGGTATCGACGCGACCGGCCCCGGTGGCCGCGTTTCGGGCGATGACATCACCCGTTATCTCGCCGCCCATCCTGCCATTTCCGGTTCCGCGCCCTCGGCTCTTGGCTCTCGGCTCTTGGCTCCCGTTTCCACCGTTGCGGCGGAGACGGTTTGTATCGCCGGTATTGGCTACGCGGTTCCTAAAAATATTCGCGCTACCAGCGAAATTCTGAAGGCCTTCCCCGGCCGCACCGAGGCCGAGATGATCAAGCTCACCGGTATCAAGGAACGGCGCTACGCCGATGCCGACGAATCCGCCACAAGTCTTGCGGCTACCGCCGTCAAACACGCTCTCGCTCAGGCCGGCCTCAAAGCCGAGCAGATCGACGGCATCATTCTCGCGACGATTATTCCCGACCAGCCCGTGCCTTCGATGGCCAGCGCGCTGGCGAAGCTCCTCGGCTGCCCGAGGGCTCTCGCCTTTGACGTAAACGCCGCCTGCTCGGGCTGGCTCTATGCGCTTGAAGTCGGCCGCTCCTTCATTCGCGGCGGCACCGCGAAAAACGTCATCGTCGTCACCGCCGAACTGCTCTCGCGCATCACCAATCCCAACGACCACGAGACCGCATTCTTATTTGGCGACGGCGCCGGTGCCGCGATCCTTACCGATGCGCCCGGCGGCCACCGTCTGCATCGCATGGCGCTCTCGGGCGACGCCTCGGTGTTCGAGGCTATTCAGCGTCCTGGTGGAGGCGCCCGACAACTCGTGCCCGCTCCCGGTGGCGGCGATCTTGCGGACTTTTATCTCCAGATGGACGGTGGCGCGGTGTTCAAGAGTGCCGTGATCGCTTTCGCCAACGAGATCGAGAGCGCGATGAAGCGCCACCATCTCAAGTGCGAGGATATCGCGTGGATCGTCCCGCATCAGGCCAATGAACGCATCCTGCGCGCGGTGGGAAAACGCGTGGGCATCCCCTTCGAAAAATTTGTCGTTACCATCGCCAAATACGGCAACACCTCGGGCGCGTCCGTCTCGATGGCGCTGGGCTGGGCGGCGGAGGAAGGTATTTTTAAGACAGGCGACAAAATCATTTTCTGCTCCGTTGGTGCCGGCCTCACGTTTGCCGGTGGTTTGCTGGTGTGGTAAACAACCGGACGCTCGGGCTCGGCGAAGCGCCGCGGTGGATTGGCTCTGCCGGGCAAGCTCACTTTCCCCTTATGACCCCACTTTTCCCCCCTGCCGCCCGCTGGATCTGGTCCGCTGACGCGAAGCGGACCTATCATGCCGTCGCCTGTTTCCGGCGCACGTTCGAGGTGTCGGGCGACGTGACACAGGCGCGACTGCTCATCACGGCGGATGCGCGCTATGAGGTATTCGTCAACGGCGAATGGCTCGGCCACGGGCCAGCGCGCTCATGGCAGTCTCCGTGGCCCGTTGATCCGTTCGAGTTGCGTGGCGTGCTGAAGCCGGGTCGCAACGTGATTGCCGTGCGCGTGCAGCACTTCGGCATCAGCACGTTTCAATACCTTGCGGATGCGCCGGGGTTGCTGGCCGAGCTGGCATGGCAAGATGCGTCCGGTTCCAGGTCCTTCGTCACCGATGGAGCTTGGAAAGGCCATGCCGATACCGGTTATCTCTGGCCGGTGCCGCGCATCAGCTGCCAGCAAGCCTGGGAAGAGCAGTTCGATGCCAGCGTGTCGCCCCGAGATTGGGCCGGACCTTCGTTTGATGATGCGATCTGGCCGGCCGCCCTGGTGACGCGTGCGGCGGGCGAGGGGAGCCACCCAAAGTTTGCGTTGCGCGAACTTCCGCAGCTCACGCGCGAACCGGTGTCGCCGGTGCGTGTGCGCGCGGTCGAGGCCGTGAAGGTTGCCCCGAATAGCCGTCACTGGAATCTGAATCCGCGGGATATCCTCAATCCCGCCGACAAAAGCGCCAACCATCTGCGTGGGAAACTCCTGCTTCTCACGCATATTCACAGCGAGCGGGCGCAAACGATCAGCTTTCATCCGCCCCACGAACGACCAAGCATCGCCTGGGCCCTCAACGGACGGGCGCTGGCTTTCGACGATCATACGTTGTTCCAGACTGACGGCGGCGTGGCGCACGCCCGCCTGAAGGCCGGCTGGAACACCCTCATATGCCCGCTGCCCGAGGAAGAGCATTTCTGGTGGGTAGTGCTCAATGTCTGGACGGACCAACCGGTGCGGTGGGCGGCTTATCCCGATGGGCGAAACGCGGAAACGCCGTGGCTGGCCATCGGACCTTTTGGCAATCCCGACGATCCCACGCCGCCGCCGGTGAGTGGAGAACAGAAGGTGGTCACGGATGCGCTGGCGATTCCAGCGGGCGCCACGGTCGCCCGGTTTGAGGCGATATGCGCACGGAGTTTCCTGCAGCCCGAGGAATATGACGCTGTCTACGTGCGACCGCTTGTCCGCGACATGGTCGCGGAGGTTGATGTCTTTGCGCAATGCTCGACCGAGCGTGTCGTCAAAAATACGATACCCCGCACGGAGGCTATCGAGACGGTGCTGCACGAGACCTCGGACTGGGCGACGATTCATCCGGTTGCGGAAGCGGATGTGCGCGTGTTGCTCGACTTCGGCCGCGAGGTGGTCGGCTATCACGAGTTCGAGATCGACGCGCCTGCGGGCACGATCATCGACAACCAGAACTTCGAGTTCATCCAGCCCGACGGCCGCTTCAATCTGTCCGAGGGCATGAACAATTCGTTCCGCTACGTATGCCGGGAAGGCGTGCAGCGTTATCGCACGTTGCTCCGGCGGGGCTTCCAGTATTCGTGGTTCACCTTCCGCTCCTTTGACCGGCCGGTGCGCGTGCGTTTCATCCGTGCGCTGATGAGCACCTATCCGCAGGCACGGCAGGGCGCGTTCGCCTGTTCGGACGCGTGGCTGGATCGGATCTGGGAGGCGGGCGCGCATTCCGTGCGTTGTTGTTCGGAAGACACCTATACCGATTGCCCGACCTACGAGCAGACCTTCTGGGTCGGCGATGCGCGTAACGAGGCGCTGGTCGATTTCGTGGTTAACGGCGATCCGCGCCTGAGCGCCTACAGCTGGAATCTTGCTGCGCAGAGTCTGGACCGCTCCCCGCTGGTCGAGAGCCAGGTGCCGAGCGGCTGGGAAAACATACTGTCGGCTTGGAGTTTCCTCTGGATGCGTTGGACGCAGGAGCATCACCAGTTCACGGGTGACGACGTGCTGGGCCGGCATATGGTTGGGCAATTGGCTCGCAACATCGCCTGCATTGAGCGGCACCTGAGCGGGCGCGGACTTTTCAAGATGCGCGGATGGAACATGTTTGACTGGGCGCCGCTCGACACGCCGTCCGATGGGGAAGTCACCCACCTCAACGCGCTCGCCGTGCTCGGTCTGCGCCAGGCTGCAACTCTCGCAAAAAATATCGGCGCCGCAAAAGAGGCGAAAGCATGGACGACGCTGGCCGACCGTATCACCGGTGCGATCAACCGGCATCTTTGGGACGCGAAGAAGCGGGCCTACGTCGATTGCATCCGGGCGGATGGCACGCATTCGCCGGTTTACAGCCAGCAGACGCACACGGCGGTCTATATCGCGGGCGTGGCGACCGGAGAGCGGCTCAGGCGCAGCCGGGAGATCATGGAGAAGGCGCCCAAGGGTTTTGTGGAGGCGGGCAGCCCGTTCTTCATGTTTTTTGTCCTCGAAGGGCTGGCTCGTGACAAAAAATTCAAAGAGCTGGCCGACACGGTGCGCACCTACTGGGGCAAGCAGGTGGAGGCGGGAGCGACCACGTGTTGGGAGACGTATAACGCGAACCATGTCCGCATGACGCGCAGCCACTGCCATGGTTGGTCGGCCGCGCCGACGTATTTTTTGAGCCGGCATGTGCTTGGCGTCCAGCCGCTGGAGCCGGGATTTGCAACGGTGCGAGTGGCGCCGCAATTGTCCGGTCTCAAGTGGGCGCGCGGCCGGGTACCCACGCCGCGTGGCTCGGTCGAGGTGGCGTGGAAGCACGACAGTGTTTTGGGTTGTTTCGAGCTGCGAGTGGATCTGCCCGCAGGCACGCCGGCGGTGATCGAACTTCCGGTGCGGGGGAAGCTGGAGATTGTCGAAGGCAAGGCGCGCAAGTTGGCCGATTCGCACGGGCTGTTGCTGCTGCGCGCAGGCGGAGGACGGATTCGCGTCAAGGTTTCTGCGGCATAATCGCTCCCAGACAACGGGGTAAGTTCAGAACGAAGTTTCGAAGAGGAGGATGCTCAACGCAGCGGTCGCGGCGGTGTCGCAACGCAGCACTAGCGGTCCCAGCGTCACAGGCTCAAAGCCTGCGGTCCGGACGGCACTCATTTCTGCGGGCGAGAAATCGCCCTCCGGGCCGACCAACCAGACCACGCCGGCTGGGGGATGTCCGCCATTCGCGAGACGGAAATCAGCCAGCACGGTTTTGAGCGATTGCGCGCTGTCGTGCAGGCTGGCGACGAGTTTGAGCGGTGCCGCCACGACTGTGCCGCTGGTGAGGAACGCCGTCAGCGTTTGCAGGTCGGTGATCTCGGGAAGGAAGGGATTGCCGCATTGCTTGGCGGCTTCGAGGGCGGTGACGCGCCATTTCTCGATTTTCCTGTCGGAGCGTGCGCTGTCGAGGTGAACCTGAGTGCGCTCGGTTTCGAGCGGAACGATGCAGCCCGCGCCAAGTTCCGTGGCATGGCGCACGATGTCCTCCATGACGCCGCCTTTGGGCAACGCTTGGGCGAGCGTGAGTGCGCAGGGAGGTGGGGGGAGTGTCCGGGTGGCGCACACGCTCAGCACGGCGCCGGACTTGTGGGCGGCGGCGAGTTTGCAGGTCCATTCGGTGCCGCGACCATCGAAGGCCATGACGACGTCGCCTTGGCGGGCGCGGTTGACCACGACGAGATGATGTGACTCTTCCGGCGAAAGTTTCAGCGAGGCGGGCTGGCACTCTATGGTTGGGCAGAAGGCGCGGAAGTCGGGCACGCGCCCAGTGCAACCCGAGAGCCCCGGCTGCGGCAATCGGAAACTCCGTTGCCCTCCGCCTCTTCCGCCCGGTTGTGACATGAGCGCGATGTTTCTCGTTTACAAGATAGCGGAGCTTCCTAGCTTCGCGTTTCCGGTGATTGCCCAGATGGCGGAATTGGCAGACGCAGTAGACTCAAAATCTACCTCCGAAAGGATTGTGGGTTCGACCCCCACTCTGGGCACCAATTACTTATTTTAACCTCCTATAATCAGTTGATTAGGATGTTTTTTAATGTCTTAAAATTGCGATTTTTTATGAGGAATTGTTTTAAGAAAATGAGGAATTTTTGTATGTTTGTTTGTATTTTCTCTTTAGTTACCTCGGGAGGCCGTCACCAGCCCATCGCATGGCCTCGGTCCAAGTATCTAAACGCAATGGAGTCCCCAATGGATTCTTGGCCGTCATCGGAGGCCAAATTGATGGTAAACTGATACGAAAATTCTTTAAGAAAAAGAAAGATGCCGAACGGTTCATCAAAGAGAATGACAAGACCGGTGCCACGATGGACAAGCTGTTCGCCAACCGTGCCGAACTTGAAGTGTGCATTAACCGTCTTGCTCCGCTTGGGGTGTCGGTGCTCACCGCTGTAGATTTTTACCTCCAACACGGTGCTCGAAAATCCAACCCCAGTTATGACGATGCCGTCGCTATGTTTATCAGAAAGAAGCAACGAGTTGGCCGACGTGAACGCTACACGAATCAGATCAAAAAATCCTTGGATTCGTTCGGTCGGTTCATTGATGCCAAAACGAAGATTGGAGACATCACCAAAGAAAAAATCGAAGCCTACGTCTATGATTTTAAGAGAGCCGTGAATGCAAAAACTCGCACAGGTGTGCTCACGAATCTATCGGTTTTCTTCAATTTCTGCATCAAGGACGGCCTGTTAGGTTTGAATCCGGTCAAACCAATCGACCGGCCAACGGTGAGGTGACCGCCGGAAACTAGGCCAGTGACAGAGTTAGTCTGGGGGATAAAAAGGAACCAGACATATGAAAGGAAAACGCTACACGACGGAGGACAAGATACGGATACTGCGCGAGGCCGACGCAGGCCTGAGCATTGTG
>CAIVDS010000096.1 GCA_903904685.1 uncultured Verrucomicrobiota bacterium | reverse complement strand
GGCCGAAGAGGTTGTGCAGGTCACCCATGATGTCCTGGTAGGCGCCGGTGAGGAAGACGCCGAGGTAGTAGGGTTTCCCGTTCAGCGGGTGGAGCCGGATGAAATCCTTCGTGTCCTGCAGGTCGATGAAGCGGTCGATCTTGCCGTCGGAGTCGCACGTGATGTCGGCGAGGATGGCGTTCACCGTGGGTGCTTCCTTCAACCGGTGGAGCGGGGCGATGGGGAAGAGCTGCTTCAGCGCCCAATGGTCGAGCAGCGACTGGAAGACGGAGAAGTTGCAGACGTATTGGTCGGCGAGGAGGGCGGAGAGGCCGCGGAGCTCCTCGGGGACGTAGCCGGTGTCGCGGGTCTCCTTGGCGATCTGCTCGCAGACTTGCCAGAAAATCGACTCGGCGGCGGCGCGGTTTTCGAGGTTGAGGTAGCCGAGATTGAAGAGGGAAAACGCCTCCTCCTTCTTCTGGATGGCGTCGTGGAAGCGCTCGAGTTTGCCGAGCTTGGCCTTATTCTTGAGGAGAGCCTCGAGATCGCAGACGACCTTGTGCTTTTCGGTGGGCTGGTGCTGGACGCCGAGGGTTTCGCGCTTGTTGATGCGCTCAAAGACCTCGACGACGAGCATGGAGTGGGGGGCGACGACGGCGCGACCGGACTCGGTGACGATGTCGGGCACGCGAACGCCGGACTCTACGCAGATGTCGCGGATGTTGGCCACGACGTCGCGGGCATACTCCGCCATCGTGTAGTTCATTGACGACTCGAAGTTGGTGCGCGAGCCGTCGTAATCGATGCCGAGGCCGCCGCCGCAGTCGAGGTAGCCCATCGGGAAGCCCATTTTCACCAACTGGCAGTAGAAGCGCGTGGCCTCGATCACGGCGTTCTTGATCGTGATGATGTTGGGCACCTGCGAACCGATGTGGAAGTGGACGAGCTTCACGCACTGGGTGAGCTTGGCCTTCTTCATCTTCTCGGTGGCGAAAAGGATCTCGGCGGTGTTAAGGCCGAACTTGGCGTTGTCGCCGGTGGAGGACGACCACTTGCCCTCGCCGCGCGTCTGGAGCTTGGCGCGGAAGCCGATGAGGGGTTTCACGCCCAGTTCCTCGGAGATGGCGATGATGTCGTCCACCTCGGCGAGCTGTTCGACGACGATGATGATTTTCTTGCCGATCTTGCGCCCCAGCAGGGCCAGGCGGATGTAGTCGTGGTCCTTGTAGCCGTTGCAGATGATAAGGCGGCTGGAGCCCTCGTGCATGGCGAGGGCGATCATCAGCTCGGGCTTGGAGCCGGCTTCGAGCCCGTAGCCGAAGTCCTTGCCGGCGGTGACGATCTCGTCGACGACCTCGCGGAGTTGGTTGACCTTGATGGGGAACACCCCGCGGTATTCGCCTTTGTAGCCCTCTTCCTTGATCGCCTTGCGGAAAAGCTCGTTGAGCTGGATGACACGGTGGCGGAGGAGATCCTGGAAACGTATGACCATCGGGGCCTTCAGGCCCATGCCGATGGCCTCGTCAACCACGTCCATGATGCGGATGCTCCGGCCGTCGGCTGAGGGATCGACGTTGACGAAGCCGGAGTCGTCCACTCCGAGGTGACCGGAACCCCAGCGTTTAAAGCCATAAAGCTCTTCGGACTTGGATGCCGACCAGGAGGAGGAGGGTTTGCTTTTCAAAGCGGGAATTGCGGGCTGGGTTATGGCTTGCGTTTGGGAATACGAACAGAGTTGTATCGCTGTTTCATTTTTCAAAAACCACAACACGAAATAACAACCATGTCTTCCCTTATCGAAGCTCCCTTTATCCTCGCCCAAGCCGCCGCCGGCGCCTCTCCGGGATTTGATCCCCGTAGTTTGGTTCTGCCGGGTTTATTCGTGGCCGCGTTCTGGTTCCTGATGATCGCTCCCCAGCGCAAAAAGCAAAAGGAGCATCAGAAGATGCTCGATGCCCTCGGGACAGGCGACGAAGTCGTCACGGCGGGCGGCATCTACGGCGAAATCACCAACAAGAAGGACGATCGTTTCGTCATTCGTATCGCCGACAACACCAAGGTCGAGGTGGGCAAGTCCTTCGTCACCGCTCTCGTCAAGAAAGCCGGCTGAAAACGCACTGTCCGTGACCGGTTGCGCGTCGGCAGCAGTCTGCTGCGTTCGCCTTCCCCCTCTTTGCGTCGTCCGATGCCCGGAGTTTCTCGCCAAAAGGCGGCACCCATAGTTCTCCGGTTTCACTCCCAATTTTTAAAACCAAACCAACATGCTTAAACGCAATCTCTGGAAGCTGATCTTCAGCCTGGCCATCGGGCTCTGGGCCGCATCGTCACTCCTGCCCCTGAAGGACCGCAAGTTCGACACCTACATCGGCGCTCAAGCCAGTGCCAAGCGCACCGAGTTCGCCGCCCTGATCAAGGAATCAAGCGACGGCGTCGCCGCGAAGAAATACCCCAGCGTCTACGTGGCGCTCAAATCGATCGCCAAGGAGCGCAAGCTCGATCTCACCCAATACTTCCCCGAGCTCCGGCTCGAGGCGTCGTTGCAAAACATCGAGAAGCGCAACGCGATCCTGCTCGATTACCTGCTCAAGAAGTCCAAAAGCGGCCTCCAGCTCGGCCTCGACCTCAAGGGTGGCGTCGCCTTCACCCTCGAAGTCGATGCCTCCGCGCTTTCCAAGGAAGGCGCCGCCGCCCGCACGGAGAAGCTCCAGAAGGCCATCGAGATCATAGGCAATCGCATCAACGGCCTCGGCGTCGCCGAGCCGCTCATCCGCCCGATCGGCGACAACCGCATCGAGGTGCAGCTCGCGGGCGTTTCCACCAAGGACAATCCCGCCGTGGTCGATAACCTGAAGAAGCCGGCCCGCCTCGAATTCCGCCTCGTGCATCCCACGCTCTCGCCGGAAACCACGTCTTCCGGCAATGTGCCTCCGGGCTACGAGACCCTGCTCCTTGAACAGGAGAGCCGCAACGGCCAGAGCGCCACCAGCGAGCTGTTCGTCAAACGTCTTCCCGAGGCGACCGGCGAGATCATCTCCAATGCGTTTCCCTCGATGGATGAATTCGGCCGGTTCCGCATTCTCCTGCGCTTCACCAAGGACGGCAGCAAGCGCTTCGCCGACGTCACCCGCGGCATCGCCGAGGAAAACAAGCGCACCGGTCGCGAGGGCCGCCTCGCCATCGTCCTCGATGGAAAACTTTATTCCGCTCCCAGCGTGAAGGCGGAGATTCCCAACGGTTCCGCCGAGATCTCCGGCAGCTTCAGCCAGCGCGAGGCCTTCGAGCTTTCGAACGTCCTCAACAACCCCCTCGACCTGCCCATGCAGATCAAGGAGCAGTATGAAGTCGGTCCTTCGCTGGCCGAGGACGCCATCTCCAGCGGCATGCGCGCGACGGTCATCGGCACGGCCCTCGTGGCCGCGTTCATGATCACGTTCTACACCGTCGGCGGCTTGGTCGCCATCGGCACGCTGGCGGTCAACCTGCTCATTATTTTCGGCATGATGGCCAGCCTCGGCGCCACGCTCACGCTCCCCGGCCTCGCCGGTATCGTACTCACCATCGGTATGGCGGTGGATGCCAATATCCTGATCTTCGAGCGCATGCGCGAGGAGCTTGCACTCGGCAAATCCCTGGGAACCGCCAATGAAACGGGTTACATGAAGGCGCTCTCCACCATTCTCGACGCCCACCTGGTCCAGCTCATCATCTGCGCCATCATGATCTGGCTCGGCACCGGTCCCATCAAGGGCTTCGGCGTGACCCTCGCCATCGGCGTGCTCTCGACGTTGTTCTCGGTCCTGATCACCGCCCATCTCGTGATGGAAGTGCTCATCGATTCCGAGTGGGTGAAAAAGTTCACGATGAACCGCATCCTTAAGGAAATCCACGTGGACTTCATCAAATACGGCAAGCCCGCCTTCATCGGCTCCTGGTTGCTGGTGCTCCTCGGTGTCGCCGTCGTTCTCCACAAGGGCGACCGCATCTATGGCATCGACTTCGCCGGCGGCGACGTGATCACGGTCCAGTTTAGCGAACGTCTCGACACCGCGAAAATTCGCGAAGTCGCCACCGCCAGCGGCGCGGGCGAAGTCAGCTCCACCTACGCCAGCTCCCTCGGCGGCGGCAAGGAAGTGCTCAAGATCGAGACCGCCTACGGCAAGTCTGGCGCGCTGCTCGCCGCCCTGCAACAGGCCTATCCGAAGGCCGATCTGGTTTCGATCGGCGAGAGCCGCATCGGCGCCGCCATCGGCAAGGAGATCGAGTGGAACGCCCTGCTCGCCATCGGCGCCTCCATGGCGGTCATCCTGGTTTATATCGCCTTCCGTTTTGAATTCGGCTTCGGCGTCGGCGCGATGTTCTCGTCGCTGCACGACATCCTGATGACGATCGGCATCTTCGTGCTCTTCGGTCACCAGTTCTCGGCGCCCATGGTCGCGGCCATCCTCTGTATCGCCGGCTACTCCATCAACGAGACCGTCGTCGTCTTCGACCGTATCCGCGAGGAGTTGAAGCTCAACCCGACCGGCTCGCTGCGCACCGTCGTCAACGACGCCATCAGCAAGGTTTTCGCCCGCACGATCATGACCTCGACCACCACCCTCCTGGCGGCGCTCTCGCTGTTCCTCTTCGGCGGCGGCGTGCTGCGCGACATCTCCTTCACGTTCCTGGTCGGCATCATCACCAGCACCTTCTCGGCGATCTTCATCTCCTCGCAGGTGTTCTACTGGTGGCACAAGGGCGACCGTAAGCACGTCGAGGCGCATCAGGACCTTAGGCCTGCCTACTCGTGGGAAGCCAACACGAAGGCCTCCAAATAAACCTCCGCGATTTCCTCATCGCAGATGCTTTGGACCTATAAGCCGCTTCCGGCCGACGAGGTCGGGGCGCTGGCCCGGGCCACCGGGAGCAGCGCCGTCCTCGCCGAGCTGCTTTTGCGCAACGGGCTCGGCGATCCCGTCGCCGCCGCCAAGTTCCTCAAGCCTTCGCTGGCGGAGCTTAACGACCCGTTCCTGCTGCCCAACGTCGAGGCCGCCGCCTTGCGTTTGCGCGGGGCCGTCGAGTCGCGCGAACAGGTGATCGTGCTCGGCGATTACGACGTGGACGGCGTGAGCAGCACCGCGCTGCTCGTGAGCGTTCTCCGTCGCTTCGGATTGCATCCGCACTTTGTCGTGCCGCGCCGCATGGAGGATGGCTACGGCCTCTCCCGAAGCGCCATCGACCGTGCGCTGGAACGGGGCAATCCCGATCTCTTCATCGCGCTCGACTGCGGCACCAACTCCCACGACGAGGTCGCCTATCTGATTTCGCAGGGCATCGACGTGCTCGTCATCGACCATCACCGGTCCAAGGAAAAACCGCTTACGCAGGGCATCCTCATCAACCCGCACGTCTATCCCGTCGCGGGCGACGAACCGTGGCGCAACCTCTGCACCGTCGGGCTCGTTTTCAAGCTGGCGCACGGCCTGCTCAAACTCCTGCGCGCCGACAACCACCCCGTCGCCCTTGCCATGAAGCTGCGCGACTATCTCGATCTTGCCGCCATGGGCACGGTGGCCGATCTCGTGCCGCTCACCGGCGAGAACCGCATCCTCGCCCGCTACGGCCTGCGCATCCTGCAAAGCTGCGAACGTCCCGGCGTGCGCGCCCTCATGGACGTCGCCGGCGTCAAGACCGAGCACGCCATCATGCCGGTGGACATCTCCTTCCGCCTCGGCCCGCGCATCAACGCCAGCGGACGCCTCGCCGACGCCGCGCTTTCCGTCGATCTCCTGCTCAGCGACGACGACGAGTTTTGCCGCGAGACGGCCCGGCAGCTCGACGTGTTCAACCGCGAGCGCCAGGACATCGAGCGCCAGATCACCGAGGAGGCCGAGAAGATGATCGAGGAAAAATTCGCCGACTGGCCCGGCATCGTGCTCTTCGGCGACAACTGGCACCCCGGCGTGGTCGGCATCGTGGCCGGCCGCGTGAGCCGCAAATACAACCGCCCCTGCGTCGTGCTCGGCAACGAGGGCGAGATGGCCAAGGGCTCCGGTCGCAGCGTCAACGGCGTCAACCTCGTCGAGGTTCTCGGCACGTGCAGCGAGCATCTCGCCAGCTGGGGCGGGCATCCCATGGCGGTGGGCGTGTCGCTCAACAAGGTTAACCTCGATGTCTTCCGCGCCGGTTTCGCCGCCGCCGTGCGCGCCGCCGCCGGCGGCGACCTCATTGAGCCCATCCTGACGATCGCCGCGTGGATCACGCTGGACGAGATTCGCGAAAAGATCATGGGCGAGCTGGAGAGCCTGCAGCCGTTCGGGCAGGGCAACCCCGAGCCCGTCTTCGGCGTTCGCGGCGTCGTGCTGCGCCAGCGTCCCGATATTTTCAGGCAGGTGCACTTCCGCTTCAACCTTGAGGACTCCAAGGGCCGCCGCCTTTTCGGCGTGGCGTGGAAGATGGCCCACCGTCTGCCGCCCGCCGGCGTGCTGCTCGACTTCGCCGTGGAGCTGGCGTGGAATCATTTCAACGACCGCAAACTTCTCCAGCTCGAACTCATCGACTGGCGCGTGAGCGAGCCTTCCGTGCCGTCTGGATAATTGACGGCGGCCCCCGTGTTAATGTGCCAGGCGATCAGGAGATCACCGTGGTAGAAAAGGGAAATGCCGTAGTCGGGCAGGGGAACACCGGAGTAGTGTTAAGGAACACCATAGTAGAGTTGGGGAACGCTGTAGTAGAGTTAGGGAACACCGACGTAAAGCTAGGGAATACCGAAGTAAAGCTAGGGAATACCGGAGTAAAGCTAAGGAATACCGGAGTAAAGCTAAGGAACACCAACGTAAGGCTAGGAAACACTGGAGTAGATCTAGGGAACACCGGAGTAAGGCTAGGGAACACCGGAGGCGGGAAAAGGATTGTCGAAGGGCCTAAAATCATCAAAAATGCCAAAAATCGAAGGGTTTAACCCCTAAAACTATCAATTTCACCCCCAAAGAGTCCCACCAGGCCTATTTTTCATCTTATGAGCGAAACCAACCCAACCACTCCGGTCCTGAGTCGAACACAACTCTCCCTCCTCCTGGGTAATCCGGCCCGATGGATAGCCCTGCGCGAGCTATGCAAGGAGACTGGGCTGCCGGTGAATGAGCTGGGGCGACGGATGGG
>CAIVDS010000095.1 GCA_903904685.1 uncultured Verrucomicrobiota bacterium | reverse complement strand
GCCGCCCGTTTGGCCTGCGGCGTCTTAAGCCCGACAAGCTGCGCGAACGCCCTGCCCGTCAGACGCCAGGCCCGCCGCGTTGGAAATTGGCCGGCCCGCAGCCAGCCGAGGTGCATGCGCGCTCCGGCCCAAGGGTAGGCCTTGAATTCTCCCAGCTCGGTATGCCGCTCAAAATCCATCGTCCAGCCTTCCGCATGATAGGCGCGCGCCAGGCGGGCCAGACGGCGCGACGACCCGAGCCAGAAAGGCGGCGCCTTGGCTAGTTGAGCCAGACGGTCGGCGGTGAGGTGCGTGGTCTTGGCGAAAAAGGCGGTGTGCCGGCTGGTCGGCGAGCGGTCGGTCATCGCCCTGCCGTGGATGCGATAATGGCCGAGGCATTCCTCCACGACTTCGCCGCGCCCGCCGTCGAGCAGCGGACGGCAGAAAATCTCCGTGGTGGCCGGGAGCAGCGTAAGCCCCGCCTCGCGATGCACGCAGATCGAACTCGTATTGCCGCAGGCCCCGACATTACCCAAGGGGGCGCCGGCTTCGTCCACCTCGTTCAGCGGGTGCATGACCACCAGCGCCCCGCGTTCCAGCGCGGGCAGGATCTTGGCGAGCTTGTCGGGCGTCCACCAGTCGTCGGCATCCAGGTAGGCGACATACTCGCCTCTGGCCTCCTCCAGGCCGCGCGCGAGACTGCGGGCAAAGCCTTGGTTCGACGTGCGCGACACCCGGATGCGGTCGCCATAGCGGGCGCAGACTTCGGGCGTATTGTCGGTGGAGCCGTCGTCGATCACCAAGATTTCGTAAAGCGACGGCTCCACCGTCTGCGCCAGACAGCTCTCGATCGCCTGTGGCAGAAACCGCCCGTAGTTATAACAGAGAATGGAACAGGTGATTTTAGGCTGCATGGTCGTTCCTCATCATGCGAATGCGCCGGATCAGAATGAATAATTGCGCGGTGAGATTGACGACCGCCCCGATGAAAAGTCCTGCCGTGGCTTTCTCGGCGGTATCAAGCCCGATCACCATGGCATAGATGATGTAAACAGCCGTGGCCAGCACCGGCACCCACCATTGGTTCCGGGTCTCGCCCCTGGCCAGTTGTCCAAACAGCAGCAACCCGGACAGACGCTCCACTCCCGCCGCGGCCACCGCCCAAAGAAGCGCCTGGTTCAAATTGGCATATTGCGCGCCCAACAGCCAGAGCCAGAGCTTGGGGAACATCCATGCGCTCAACAGCAGGCCGGTTGCGATGAAGGCGATCGCCACAAAGCAGAATGAAAGCGTCCGGAGAAAATGCCGTCTTTCCGCAATGGCTCCGAGCTTGGGAATGATCACCATCTCGACCGCCTTGTCCATCATCGCGAAAAGCATCATGAGCCGCCCCAGCGCGGCGGCCTCGGCGATGACCGCCGTGCCGCTGATAAGATAGATCAACCAGCCCCGCAGAAACTGCGACGAATGATAAAAATAGGCCGGGAAGAGAAGCGGCCTGAGCAGACTCCAATAAATGCGGCGGGCCGGTTCCGTTCCTTCCCCACCCCCGTCGCAGGGCAGCCGTCTGAAACGCGCCTGAATCCAATACAGGCTTAGCAACGAGGTGATCGCGATCGCCGCCATGAGCATCGTGGGGCCTGCCTTCGGGAAATACGGCAATAACCCGATCACGACAGCCACGACCAGGAGCAACCTCAACAATTCGGAACCGATGGAAATGGTAAACGGGAGCAGCGGCTGGCCTATCACCTTGTAGGCCGACTCCGGATGCCGGTATTGATACTGGTTGACCGCCGCCAGGAGCGCCAGCCCGGTGCCGGCGATGAAAGCAGCGTTCAACCAGCCGTTGCGGTAACCCGATCCCAGCCAGAATACGAGCCCCACGATCACCGCGAGGACGAGCAAGGGGAAATCGATGGTCCGGAAAAGCCGGGTGGTGGTCCGTATTTGGTTCGTGGAAGGTCCCACCCGGTGGGCAAAGGGGATATAAACGGAAACCACCCCGATGGTCGCGAACCCGGCGAGCGTGGCGATGCCTACATTGAACAGATTGAACACGGCATACTGCTCCTTGGTGAGATGCCGGACAATGATGAAACCAATGGCCGCCGAAATCACCATTTGGACGGCCTGCAGCGCGGCGACTCCCGTGAGCTGGCGGAGAAAGGCGGAACGCGATAAGCGGGGCAGAGTCTGGCGTGTCCAGCTTGTCACAGGGTTGATCATTGCTAATGAATGGCCGCCGGTCCGGCCTCGCTTATTGGCGGGCCGTCTCCGGCTTGAAACGCCCCAAGGCAAAACGGCGGAAGGGCGAAGGCCACACACGACTTAAAAAACGGAATATCCGTGCGCATACCCAAAGGAGGCGTCTGGCTGCGGGATTTTCCCAGTGCATCATGCAGGCGATCGCCGGCGATTGCGGCGCCCAGGTGCGTTCGATGAAAAGGATAAACTCATCGGCATCCTCAAGTGAGGCGTGGACGACCTTTTGAAAGACCTCCGGCGCTTGGATGAACGTATTCACGACCTCCAGCGCGGACTGTGCGAACGCCGCTTGCGCCGCCTGCCTGTCCCGCCGGCCCCGCAGTTGGAGACCGATCCGATAATAGACTTCGGAACGGGACAAAACGGTATAGGCGACACTCACGCCTCCGGCATTGTGCGAATGGGATCTAAGCTTATACAAGGGCTTGGGGTTGCCATAACAGCTGCGGCCGGCCGCAAAGGTGTAGGCTAATAGCCAGTCGGCGTTGGAATGCCTCTTGGGACTCGGATTGCGCCATGGGTTGGCCCTGAGAAAATCCGTGCGGTAGGCGGTCGAGTTGGTCGGCCAGCACAGGCCGTGCAAGGCGGCGTCCCGCACGGCCTCGATGCCGTCGAACAGGCCGAAACGGATCGCCTGGGGCGCATGGTAATGAAACGCCGGGCCGAAACGCTCCAGGGCGGTGTAGTAAAAATCGAGATCGGGGTGCTCCCGCAAGGCGGCCAGAAACTCCTCCACATAATGCGAGTCCAACGTGTCATCGTCCGAAAGCACGACCACGAAGGGGGTCTGGGCAAGCTCCGCACAACGGTTCCAGTTACCCAAAAGCCCTATATTGGTTTCGTTTCTCACATAGGATAGCGGCGCAGACGCGCCGGCGGCTTTCGAGGCCACCATGTCCTGGAAGTGAGTGTGGCTTGATGCGTTATCAACCACGATAATCGGGCATTTGACCGTTTGATCGAGCGCCGAAGTCAGCGCTTCTTCAAAATACTCTTTTCTTTCATAAACCGGAATGCCAATGGTAATTAAGTCGGTCATGTTGATCCTTGAGGTTATTATTGTCTAACGGTGCCTTCTGCATGGGTGAGAGCAGGCACGAAGCGCATAACCTCTCCTTTTCGGTATGGTTTTACTCCAAATCTTAGTTGGCCGCAGGCATTCCAATGTCGCCACCAATACTCTGCAAAATTCTTGAGTGTTTGCGGCACACCCGTGCCTAGGTTCTCGACTAGCGGCACCCCTGACTTCACATCCTCACGTGCACAGGCCGCAAGCAAGGTTTTGGCCACGGTCTCAACCGGTATAAAGTCTCGAATTTGTTCTGCCGCCGTCATGTCAAGATCGTCGCCGGCCAATGCGGCTCTCCGCAACGATGGCCAAAGACGGCCGGCCTGCTCGCCCTCGCCAAAAACTTGAAAAATCCGATGGATGGAAAGGCGGAGATTCTGCTCGCGTGCAAATTGGCCGAATACCACCGAAGCCGCAGCTTTTGACGCAGGATAAGTCTGGGTCGGTTCAAGGGGTGCATCTGGCGGGATAAAATCGTAACGCTCACCTGACGCGCCGTATTCAAAACAGCTTCCCGCCACGACGAAGCGATCAAGGCCCGCCCGTATCGCGGTTCGGAAAAGAGCCAACGGAGCCAGCACGTTCCAGCGCAGACAATTTTCCAAGGTGTCGTAGGGAACATTGGGGGTGTGGGCCGCAAGATGAACAATGACATCACATCCGCACAGGGATTTTTCATTCACTTCGTCGAGCGCGCAGTCCAGCCACTGCGGTTCGGCATTGAGAACAATCCTGGGTTGTGAAGCGGGCGAACGCCGCAACGCCACAACCTCTGCGCCAGCGGCCAAAGCCTCATTCACAAAATGAGAACCAATAAAGCCGGTCCCTCCGGTAAGGAAAATCTTCATAGGATCGGGTCGTCTAAAAAGGAGAAGCGAACTCGGCCAGCGTAGGAAAGGCGGCATCCCGCGCCGAAACGATGGGAGCGGCTACACCCCAATCGCAGCCGAAACTATTCCACCGGATGCCGGCATCGCAGGCGGGGGCATGAACCGTGGTGGTCTTGTAGAGCATCAACGAGCCGTCGTTGAGCGACAGGAATCCATGCGCGAAGCCTGAAGGAATATACAACCCGAGCCTGTTCTCCGAACTCAACTCGACCGCGAAATGTTGCCCATAGGTCGGGCTCGCCCCGCGCAGGTCAAGGATCACATCGCGCACCTCTCCGACAAGGCAGCACACGTATTTGTCATGGTCGGCGGGAGGCATTTGAAAATGCATGCCCCTGATTACGTCCTTGGCTGACGTGGAGTAGAACTCTTCGGTAAAAACCGGCTCGACGCCAAACTCGCGAAACCGGTCTCGATGAAAAGTCTTCACGAAGCCGCCGCGCGCATCGGTGAAAAGCGGAGGGCGCACGAGAAAGGCACCGGCAAAAGGAGTAGGAATCTTTTCCATGGAGGGCACGCTGCGTGCGAAGCACGCTTCAGTTCAAGTGGCTAGTTCAAGTGGAAAACTTCTTGTCTTCGTGGCTTCGTGTGAAAAATCCGGAAACGAACCACTGAGAACAATCATTTTTACAGGAGTTAACAGAGAGAACGGAGAACGTAATAGTGCCATCCTCCGTTACCTCTTTTCCCTCCTGTGCAAGGATCGATTCAAGTTATCGGGATCCGTGCAGATTCGTGTTTCGAGCGAAGTGACAATCTGCCAATTCGTGGTGAGGATTGTATTCTATATGGTTCTGGCTTCAGGTTTCCCGTAACGCCAACCGTCCACCGTCTGACCGTCCACTGATTCCTTCCGCACGGCTAGTGGCTACTTCGCCTTGATCGCAAACACCATCCAGGTGGCGCGGGGCAAAAGCCCGATCAGGGCCAGGCGGTGGTAAACGCCGCCGCAGAGGGTGGTAAAGGCGTTGATGTTGAGATAACCCGCCTCCGGTTCCCAACCGATCAGCACCGGCGCCGCAAACCCGGCCGAGCGGAGATGGCGGCGCAGGCTCCAGCGGCTGTTGGCGCGATACAGTTTTGGAAACACGTCATGCGCGGCCCGATCGGCTTGGGCGCGGCGGAGCAGTTTTTTCTCCAAGGCCGTGCCGTTTACCAGGGCCGCGATCAGGTAGGAATAATGAAAGCGGTTTCCGGTGCGAAGACAGAGGAGGCCGCCGGGACGGAGAACGCGATGGACGTCGGCGAACGAGGCCTCAGGATCGGGCAGGTGCTCCACCACCCAGTCCATGATCACGGCATCCACCGAGGCGTCGGCCAGGGGCAGGCGGTAACCGTTGGCGGCGGTCAGCACATGCGCCTCGTCAAGGTGCGGGTTTCCCAGCACGACCGGATCGACGTCGCAGCCGATGCGCCGGATGACTTTGGGCCTGGAACACCGCATGGCCTGCTGCCAGGGGTCTTTGATCGTGATGGTGGTGCCGCGACCGGCCCCGTAATCGAGGAGAACCGCACCCTCGGGCAAAAGCGCGTTCATGTGCATATAAAACGCATGGGTGCCGTCGTAGGGCGAGAGTCCGAGACGAACAATGCCGGGGTAAAACCATTCAAGGACTTTTTCGTGGAGGGTCATCATAAAGAAGAGAGTGGACGGATTGGAGAAAATCTGCGGACAGCACGGTCGCTTCAGTTCAAGTTATGCGTTCAAGTTCAAACTTATCGATCAGGCGATGCCTCAAGCTTTTCCAAGCTTCATGGTCTTCATGTGCTTCATGGTAAAACAATTCTCATATCGACTGAGTTTCTACCATGGAGGACATGAAGGGCATGGAGCTTCTCAATCAAACCGCAATTTAGAGCCCGACCTTCATGGTCTTCATGCTCTACATGGTAAACCGATTCTCATATCAATCTCATGCCGGGGCCTGATTCTTTGACATAAAAACCGGCCTGACACTCCATCGGTGCATCGGATAGGTGCCTGCCCACGGGCGTGCCCAACCGCTTCCTTCAGGACTGCCCATCTGCGCAAGGGCGGGCATGCTTAAAAAAAGACGACGGAAAGGTATTGGACGTAGAATCTCAGCCGTTGGTCGCCATTGGCACCTTGGGGCCGGAAGGTGACTGCAAAAACGAACAGGCGACCGACCACACTTCGGCGGGCTTGATCGCAAGGATGCATTTTTTGTTGTGCTCGACACAATTCGCCAGGCCGCATCCGAAGCACTCGGTCTGGTGATAGAAGACATGGTGTCCCGGGCCGGCCGGATACCAATGCCCTGGCCGGTTTTGAGCGGAAAAGATAGCCAGGCAACGTGTATTGACGGCGGCGGCAAGGTGCATGGGGCCGCTGTCGTGGCCAAGAAACAGCTCCGCTCCCTGCAAAATCGCGGCCGACTCCCGCACCGTAAGGCTACCTGCGAGGTTGGCCTTGGGTCCCGGCCAAACATCCAGGCAAATGCGCGAGCGTTCGTGTTCATCGGGAGCACCCAACATCACGAGGCCCAGATCGGGATGGGTTGCCCCCAGCTTTTCGAGAAGTGCGATCCAGTTGGCCTGAGTCCAGTCCTTCGCATCGGCCTTGGTGCCCACACTGGCCACGATGGTGCGCCCTCCCACCCCGGCCTCGGCAAGGCGACGACGGGCAGCGGCGAGTTCATCCGGTCGCAGGTCCAGACTCCAAAGCGAACGGTCGGCAAGGTCGATGGCTCCCAGCGGGGCGAGACGGCGGGCAAGACGGGCGGACTCCGCCTCGTATAACCCGGGGCGAGACGGATCGGGCAGGCAATGCAGGTCGCGTTTTGACCAAGGCAGGCCGACAACGCGCATGAAACCGCAGGCTTTGAAGAAGGCGGCGTCGCGGACGGTCTTGGCCAGCCCGCGGGCGGCCGCCAGATCGATCACCAGATCATAGCGGCCCGCCGCCAGCTGGCAACCCAGCGCCCAGAGCTCGCGCGGGCCGCGAAGCCCCGTCGGATAGCTCAGATACTCGTCGACCAAACCGGTGCCAGCAAGCAGGTCGGTGCCGGCGCGGGCCTTGATGTTGACCGGCAGGTTGGTGAGCCAGGTGATGTGCGCCTCGGGAAACCACCGGCGGAGGGAGTGGATGCAAGGAAGGGCCACCAAGGTGTCTCCCATGCTGCCAAGGCGATAGAGAAGGATGCGACGCGGGCGGATCATGGGCCGGAACATTCCTTCGCAAACTCCAACACCTCGGCGGGCGTGACGGTGGCGGTGCCGAACTTGGACACGACGATGCCGGCCGCAAGATTGGCGAGGTGCGCGGCATCGACCGGCGAGGCCTTCGCCGCCAGCGCGGCGGTCAGCATGGCAATGACGGTATCCCCCGCGCCGGAGACATCGAACACCTCGCGGGCGTGGGTGGGCATGCGATGCTCGACGCGACCTTCGCGGCAGAGGGCCATGCCGTCGGCCCCCAGCGTGATGACGAGGAGCGCGGGGGCGTAGGCCGCGTGGATGCGGCGGGCAATCTCCTCCAAAGCGGGAGGCTCGCCGCCGCCGTCACCGGCCAGGCCGGCCAGCTCCAGCGCCTCGGCGCGGTTGGGCGTCATCACCCCCGCGCCGGTAAGATTAAGTCGGCGGGCGGGCTTGGGATCGACGGCCACGAGATGGCCATGGGTCTTGCCAAGGGCGATCACCCGGTCGAGAAGGGCCTGCGTAACCACACCCTTGGCGTAGTCGGAAACGATGATGGCGTCGGCCTCGGCCACGGCGGCGGAAAGAGCCGCCTCTCCGCCGGCACTGCCCGCAAAATCATAAGCGGATCGCGTCGCCTCGTGATCGATGCGGCATAGTTGCTGCGTGCGGGCGACCACGCGGGTTTTGACGATGGTCGGCGCGCCAGGACACACCGCGCAGCGGGCGGTGGCGATGCCGCGGGCGTCAAGCAGGCCGCGCAGACGGGCGCCCGCCGCGTCGTCCCCCAGGCAGCCGATGACCTCGGCGCGAACACCGAGCGCGGCGAGGTTGAGCGCGACGTTGGCCGCGCCGCCGGCGGTGTCGGACTCGCGCACGACATGCACGATCGGCACGGGGGCCTCGGGCGAAATCCGTGAGACCTCGCCCCACACATAGTGGTCGAGCATGAGGTCGCCGATCACCAGGATACGCAGGCCGGAAAAACGGGAGAGGATGTCGGAGGGAGTCATGAGGTGCCGAGGATGTGTTTCACCGCCAGATCAAACCTTGAAAAAATCGGGTAGGCGCCGGCGAGACCGGCTTCGGCCAATTCCGCCGTCAGGTCATCCAGCCCCGTCGCTATTCCGGCTCCGTTGGTGCCGGCGGCGTGGGCGGTTTTCAAATCCGAGCCCCGGTCGCCGAGATACCACAGCTCTTCGCGACGAAAGCCGAACTCCCTCGTCACTTCCTCCGCAAATACGGGGGAAGGCTTGCGATGGCGGCTGGACTGGTCGGGTGCCTCGGACGCTATGCAGATGCGGGCGAAGGGAGCGGGGCCGATGTCCAGCAATTCGACCAGGCGCCGGTTGCAGGCGTGAACCGCCTCCAGCGTGAAATAACCGCGCCCCACCCCGGATTGGTTGGTGTGAAGAAACAGTTTCACCCCCGCCGACACCGCTTGCAGCAATCCATCTCGAACGCCCGGCAAAAGCACAATCTTATCGGGATCATGGAGATACGGCACATGGGAGATCAAGGTGCCGTCCCGATCCAAAATGAAGGCCTTGGGATGCGGCCATGGCGCTGTGCGGTTCAAGTGGAAGCGGCCGACCGCCGGTTTTCAACAAATTCGCGGATCACTTTGATTTCGTAGGCGAGCATCGCGGCGGTCAGCCCGGGATAGGTGCCGAGGAAGAGGGCGCGGTGCATGATCACGTCGGCACCGGGAAGCGGCGAAGAGGCTTCGCCTCCCGTTGAAGCTTTAAGTTCAACTTCAAGCTGGGCGGTCGTCAGCGCGCGGCCATCGGCGGAGACAACCCGCAGGGCGTCGGGGCGGTCCTTGCGGAGCTGCACAAAGGCGGGCTGGCGCAGGAGATTTCCCCCGAAGAACATCCGGTTGCCGATCTTCTTTTCGTTAAGATGACAGGCAAGGTCGGTGTGGCTGAACGGTGCGGAGGCCTTCACGCGCAGCATGAAGCCGAACCAGCTTGGGTCGGTCCGGCAACCGGACTGATCCCAGTTGAAGTTCAAGTGATAAGTTGAAGGGTCGGCATTCGCATGGGTTTGCTTGCCACTTAAACTTGCCCCTTCAACGCGGGCCGCCGCGCCGCGCCAGGCGGTGGCATGTGTCGGCAGGGTGAAATCGAAGACGTGCTCCAAGTCGGCGAGGCCGGCGCGGAGAGTCTCCCAGTTTTTCTTACGCGCCTCGATGAAGGCGGGGAGCTTCTTGAGTTGCTGGCGGCCGATCGCGGCCTGGGGATCGAGTGGCTTCAGGTTGTAGCCGAGGTGGCTGTAAATGTATTTGTGATCGTAGCCCTTGGGGAGTTCTCCAAGCTGCCAGCCAAAGCGCTTGCCGCAGGTGTCGTCCTTGCCGGAGGCGCACCAGCAGTCGCGACCCCAGTCGCGGAAGCTCTCGACATAGGTCTTGAGCGGCGGACGGGAGACGATGTTGACCGCCCCGCCCTCGCCCATCGTAAGATGATGAGGAGGATAAAACGACTGCGTGCTCAAGTCCCCGAACGATCCGGTATATGCCGTTAGCACACCATCACGGATGAAGGGAACCTTCGGGTTGAAGTGTTGAGTTGAAGTTGAAGCTTCCGAGCCACTTGAACTTAAACTTTGAACTTCAACTGACGCGGCTGCCGCGTTCGCCTCCGCCAATTTTAGCAGGTGATCAAGTCCGAGCACCTTGGCGCGCGCTACGGGAAGGCTATAGGTGCATCCGAGGGCGTCGCAGTTGTCCTCGATGAGCCAGAGGTCGTATTTGCGGCAGAAAGCCAGCACGGCGCCGAGGTCGAATGGATTGCCCAGGGCGTGGGCGATCATCACGGCCTTGGTCTTGCCGGCGACGTAGGCGGCTTCAAGCTGTCCGGGACGGATGTTGCCGGTGGCGGGGTCGTTGTCGATGAAGACGGCCACGGCGCCGTTTTGAATGATCGGCGTGGCGGTGGTGGGAAACCCCGCGGCCACCGTGATGACTTCGTCGCCCGGCTGAATGCGCTTGTGCGCCGGGAGCTTGTGGGTGGTGAGCGCCGCCAGGGCGACAAGGTTGGCCGAGGAGCCGGAATTGACCAGAAGCGAGTGCCTGACTCCCATGAGGGCGGCGAGCTCCCGCTCGAAGGCTTCGCCCTCGGGGCCGAGCGTCAGCCAGAAATCCAGCGTGGAACCGACGGCGGCCTCGACTTCGTCCTCGGTAAAAACGCGGCCGGCGTAAGAGATGATCTGGCCGGGAGCCCACGACGAGTGGGCGGCCTCGTCACCGGGGCGTTGCCCGGTGTGGACGAGCGCGGAGTATTCGCGGGTCAGACGAAGGATCTCGGCTTTAAGTTGGGCGGGAGTCATTTTTGGGAAAGATGAACCATGAAGAACATGGAGGGCATGGAGAGACTCAAATCACTGACCACAAAGAATATAAATATAATTGAGGGCTTCTCGATCAGGCGATGCCTCAAGCTTTTCCAATCTTCATGGTCCTCATGCTCTTCATGGTAAATCAATTCAGGAAACTTTTAAGCCCATCCTTGAGCAGTTTGGTGTTAAAGTTGATGAGGAGACCCTGCTTGAGCTTTGACAACTTGAGATAGCTGATAAGCTGGGCTTCGTGGAGAGGATGCAAGTGATCGACGCTCTTCAGCTCCAAAAGGAGAGCGTCGGCGACGACAATATCCATGCGATAGGCGAAATCGATTTGGATTCCCTTGTATAAAAAAGTGAGCGGAACCTGCCTTTGGTAGGAAATTTTTCGGAGCTCCAATTCCCGGCACAGGCAGGCTTCATAAGCTGACTCCAGCAGTCCCGGCTCAAGCGCCTTGTGAACTTCAATCGCGCAATTGATGACCTCGGAAACCAATGGGTTGTTTTCCATAAAAAAGTCCAACGATGAATCTCTGGGAGGACAGAAATAAACTCAATCAGGCTGCAATCTCACAGCCTTTCCGACCTTCATGATCCTCATGTTCTACATGGTATATCAATTCCTATATCGCCGGAGTTTTAACCATGAAGGACATGAAGCTCATGGAGGGTTGCTCAGGCAGTATCTCAGGTTTTTCCGACCTTCATGGTAAATGCTCAGCTTGCGGCCCACGGCAACCCAAGTTCACGGGCGGCTTTTTGGTAGTCTGCGATATGCTGCAAAGTGACGGTGTCGACGGAGGCCGGATGCGCCTCGACCTGACGATACCAGGTGACGGTTTTCTCCAGCGTTTGCTCAAAGTTCCATGACGGCCGCCAACCAAGGAAGTGATAGGCCTTGTCGGTGGCCAGATTGAGCAGTTGCGCTTCATGCACCCCCTTGGGGTCGCTCTTGTCCTCCCACCTGCCGGGCCAGTGCTTGAGTATCTCCTGCACCAGGTCGACCACGGTGCGGTTGGAGGTAAGCGCCGGGCCGAAGTTGAAGGCGCCGCGGAGTGCTTTCAACCGTTCAAGCTCCCCGTTCAAGTCGCCGGCGTTGGCCGGGCTTGAACCTGAATTCGAAACTTGAACTGTTTTGGCCAGCTCGCTGGCCAAAAGCAGATAACCTGAAAGCGGCTCCAGCACATGCTGCCAGGGGCGTGTGGCGACTTTGTTGCGCACGGGAATGGGTCGGCCTCTTTGCAATGCGCGGATGGCGTCGGGCACGATGCGGTCCATCGCCCAATCCCCGCCGCCGAGCACGTTGCCCGCACGCGCCGAGGCCACGCGGACCTGCGGGGTTGAATCGTTGAGAGGGGGGTGATCGGCTGGAGGGGTAAAATACGACCGACGGTAGGCGGCGATGACCAGTTCGGCTGCGCCCTTGGACGAACTGTAGGGATCGTAGCCACCCATCGGATCCTCCTCGCGATAGCTGTGCACCCATTCCTTGTTTTCGTAGCATTTGTCCGTGGTGATCATCACGGCCGCGATGACGCGACCGCAGCTTGAAGTGGCAGATTTAAGTTCAGAGCCCGGATTGGTGCCCTTACTTTCAACTTCAACTTGGGACTTCAACTCGGCTTGATAAAGTCGCAGCGCTTCAAGAATGTTGACCGTGCCCATGATGTTGGTCGCATAGGTTTCGACCGGCTGGTCGTAGGAGAGACGCACCAGCGGTTGGGCCGCGAGATGGAAGACGAAATCGGGCTTGGTTTCCTCCAGCACGCGGCGGACGGCGGACAGGTCGCGCACATCTCCCACGACATGGCGCAGACGCGAAGCAAGGCCGAGTTGGTCGAACAATGACGGTTGCGTTGCCGGAGGCAGGGCAAAGCCGGTCACATCGGCTCCAAGACTCAGCAACCATTCGCACAGCCAAGAGCCTTTGAAACCGGTGTGGCCGGTGACCAGCACGCGTTTTCCGGCGTAGATTCCGCCGAAGGCGGAATCCGGTTTAAGTTTGGAGTTCAAGTTTAAGCTCACTCGGAGGTCTCCTTCAAAGATTGGATAAGGGCGTGTAGCATACGGGAAAGTTGAGATGTTTCTTCCGCCAGTTGAGCGGCCAGCTTAGGTTCTATGTAGAGCAATTCGGCACCAATCAGAAGTTGTGTTCGAAGCTCGCCGGCCGAGCCCTTGGCATAACCTGCGAACTGGGAAAATTCACGGCGACCCGGCCGTTCTGCACCTTCGGCAATATTGGAAGGAATCGAAAGAGCCGCTCTTGTAATTTGATCGCGAAACCCGAAATCCTTTAGTCCGGCCGTAGCTCGATACACCGAGACAGCAAGGACTTTGCTACGCTGCCAAACCTGAAGATCTTCGTAATTCTTTCCCATGCTTAAACCTAAACTTCCCACTTAAACTGTGTGGTGAAACCACCGGTTTCACCACACCTTCCACGGCGCCTTGCCGGCCGCCCACAGGTCCTCAAGCAGCACCTTGTCGCGCAACGTGTCCATCGGCTGCCAGAAGCCGTTGTGCTTGTAAATGCTCAGTTGGCCGCTCTTCGCCAAGGCTTCGAGAGGCTTGCGCTCCCAGATCGTATCATCGTCATCCACCAGATCGATCACCGAGGGTTCCAGCACAAAAAACCCGCCGTTGATCCAGCTGCCGTCGCCGTCGGGCTTTTCTTGAAAACTTTTCACCAGGTTCCCCTCGATCTCCAACGCACCAAAACGACCGGGAGGTTGCACGCCGGTCAGGGTGGCCTTGCGTCCTTCGCGTTTATGAAACGCCACCGATTCTGTAATATTCACATCGCCCAAACCGTCGCCATAGGTGAAGCAAAAGGTGTCGTTGCCAAGATAGTCGCGTACGCGCTTGAGCCGTCCGCCCGTCAAGGTGGCGTCTCCCGTATCCACGATCGTCACCCGCCAGGGCTCGGAACGCCGCTGATGCACCTCCATGCGGTTTTCCTTCATATCAAAGGTCACATCGGACATATGCAGGAAGTAATTGGCGAAATACTCCTTGATGACGTAGCCCTTGTAGCCGGCGCAGATGACGAAGTCGTTGATGCCATGCGCGGAATAGCCTTTGAGTACATGCCAGAGAATCGGCCGTCCGCCGATCTCGACCATGGGCTTGGGTTTGAGGTGGGTTTCTTCGCTGATGCGCGTGCCAAGACCGCCTGCAAGGATGACTGCTTTCATTGATATTGTTTTATGTTGTATGCGAATGACGGTGAGGCTCTCCTTGTATTCTGCGCAGGTTGATTGGGTGCGGTTACCCGATTTCGGTCAAGACAGGTGAGCTTCAAATCCTGATATAGACGGCAAAACCATACCCCGAGGGCTGCCACCATCGCTTGAGACAGTTCGTGATAGTCCGTTGATCAACGGGAACGTAAAGATTTTCAACTAGCTTGTAATTGCTAAACCGAGGAGGGGTGCTCCAATCCGGTTGGTTGACCTGCTGAACGACCAAAATGTCCGCCTGTGTGCTTGCCACACGGCCCATGGCATATTCCTCATGAATAAGAACCTCTATATTGTCATAGTCCTCGGTGAGTGGAAACAACCCCTTGGTAACGGCGATGGACTGATGTTCGGCCTGTAGGCGTGAGAACTCTGCCCGCGCTTCTGCCAGCGTCATTCCTCTCGGTTCCATTATACGTGCTGCCACCGTGAAAACAGGATCAAGGGCGACCACGCTCAGCGTGAGGACAATACAGGTGCGTGCATACCGCGCGATCCTTGGCCTAAGGGAGGCCTGCTCACCCCATCGTCTCCAAGCCATGGCGACCACGACAACCAACAAAGGGATGAGGGCGCTCATATTGTAGAAAGCCACGATGGACACGGAAAAATAAAGTGCCGGAACCAGTGTCAGGATGACGGCAATGATCAAAACCCGTTTCCGCCACGGATCCAACGTCATGTCATAAATCAAAAAGAACGCGCCCGCGGCCGCCACGGTCACTAGGCCTCCCATAAAAAGACAGCCGCGCATCACCAGCCAAGTACGGTAGGAACCGGTCAAATTACGGTTGACCAGCGTTTTTGCATGAATCTGGAGACCCTGCACCCATTCGGACGGGGAATAGGGATAAAGGACAAACAGGATGGCTGCGGCCGCCAGGCCGGCGACGCCCGCCAGCACGACCGTGCGCAACCCGTCACGCCAGAAATCCGCGTTGATGGCCAGCAGGCCGACCGCAAGCGGCGCGATGATAATCGCCTGGGCCGGACTTGTGAGCGCCATCAGCGCCAAAATCGGACCGGCCACAAACGCCTGTCTCCGCTTGGAAACCACCGGCATCAGAAAAATCCCGACGGCCAGCAGCAGTGAGGAAAACGTCTCGGGACGGCCTTGATTGGACAAACCCCAAAGATAGCCGACCTCGCAGCAAACGAGCAGGACCAAAAGACATCCTGCACCACGGGAAAGGTCGGCCGATTGCGTCAGCAACCTCCAGGCGGCGGCGGCGGTAAAAGCCAATGTCAGCAAATTGCAACCGGCGATGATACGCGAAAGCCCCTCATAGTTTTTCGCCCACGGCAGCAAGCCTGCCACCGTTTGATACGCGAACCCATGCCAAATGTGTCGTCCATCGTGGGAGGGGTGATAGGCCAAAGGGATTTTATAGACGGTGTTCCGCAATCCCTCGCCACGCGCAAAGCTTACGATTTGCGGAAGAAAGAACATCGCATCACCGTCCGGCGGAGTCCTAAAATCAACCGTGAAGAAAAGGCTGGTTGCAACGACCACCCCAAGCAGGGCCAATGTTGTGATTTTATTCATGCCGGTCGGGAGGATGAGAGAGGCCTGTCGCCACCAAACTATCGCCGATAATCGCCGCGGCTGAAGTATTTTTCCAGCCATAGGTAGGCGCAGATGAAAAAGTAGCGGCTGCCCATTTCCTTGAGCTTCAACTTGGCCTCGCCGTGCTTGCGATTTTGCCAGGAGATCGGCGTCACCTTCCATGAATAGCCGCGCACGATCGCCTTGAGCGGAATCTCCACTGTGAGATTGAAATGGGGCGACAGCAGCGGGCGGCACCCGTCGATCACCGTGCGCCGATAGGCCTTGAAGGCGTTGGTCGTGTCGTTGAGCGGGATCACGAAGAGCATCTTGATAAAGAGATTCGCGCACCGATTGACGAAAAGCTTCATGCGCGGATAATCGATGACCTGCCCGCCTTTGATGAAGCGGCTGCCAAAGGCGCACTCGTAGCCTTCGTCGTTGAGCAGGCGCCAGTATTTGACCGCATCCTTGGGCGAATCGGAGGCGTCTGCCATCATGATCACCACGGCGTCGCCCCGGCTGTGGTTGAGCCCGTAAATAATCGCGCGACCAAACCCGTGCGGACCGGGATTCTGCAGTGGGGCCAGCGTGGGAATCTCCCCGGCGCGCAATTCCTGCAAAACGGCCCAGGTGGAGTCTTTCGAACCGTCGTCCACCACCACGATTTCGTGCGGGATGCCGGCGGCGGCGAAAGTGGCATAGAGGTCGCGCAACGTTTCGGGCAGGGAGCCCTCTTCGTCGCGTGCGGGCATGATGACGGAGTAAAGCTGAAGGGTGCCGGGGGGATGAATGGTCGGGGGAGTCACGCGAACGGAAATTACGACTGACTTCAGAGTGGCGCCGAGAGATCCAGCCATCCCGGGTGGGCCTCGGCATGGAGGGCGATTTCATCGAGGATGGCCTCGACGGGTGTCTGCGGCCTCCAAGCCCACGTGCGGGCGGCCTTGGAGGAATCGAGCACCATCCAGGGAATGTCGAAGCGGCGCTGCGCGGGATCGGCCGCTACGGCGTGCGCGCCAAAACGCGCGGCGCACCAGCCGCTGAGCTGGAGCAGCGACCGGGCGGAGGCGGCCCCGCCGGAGGCGTTGACAAGCCGGTGGTCGGCGGGCGCGGCGGGCCGGGCGAATTGTTTCTCCAGTAAAGGCGCGAGGTCGCGCGGGTGCAGGCAGTCGCGCACCTGATGGCCGTGTCCGCCAAAGCCGATGTAGCGGAGCGGGCGGCGGCGCAGATAGCTGTTAAGCCAGTAGGCAAAGATGCCCTGGTCGGGCCGGCCAAACTGGCCTGCGCCGGCGAGCACGCCGCAGCGGTTGATGAAAACAGGGAAGCCGAACGTCTCGCCATATTCGAGCGCGAGGGCCTCGCTGGCGAGCTTGGTCGCGCCGTAGAGCGACACGGGCGCGGCGGTCGCGAATGTCTCGTCCACGCCGGCGGCGGTGAGCCCGGCGGGCAGGCCGGACGATATGGGGAGAAAGGCATCGTTGGAAACCTCGACTGCGAGGCCGGCCAGCGGGGCGATGGTATAAACGCGGCTGGTGCTGAGCAGGGTGAAGCCGGCGCGGTGGCGCTTGCAGTATTCGAGCAGGTTGACCGTGCCGCCGAGGTTGTGCTCGACGAGCTGGCGGGAGCTGGTCTGCCCGTCCACACCGGCGAGCACGCTGGGGTTGGCGGCGGCATCGATCACCCAGTCGGCGGCGGGCAGCGCGTCGATGTCGCTCGCGGCGCGCAAATCGGCGTGGACGATCCGCACGCCGAGGGCTTTCAACGCCGCGCGGTTGGACTCGCTGCCGGGGCGGATGAAGTTGTCGAAACCCGAAACTTCATGGCTCGCGCGCGCCAACTCGGTGGCGAGCGTGCTGCCCACAAAACCGCAGATGCCGGAGATGAGAATTTTCATGGGGAGTAGTGGGTCGGGGCTGGAAACGAGGGTCGAGGGCCAGAAGTCGAGGGCTAGGGCCGAGGGGCAGGATCGAGGGCCGGAGGTCGGCTGGCGATACGGGGACGGCGGCCCAGCGTTTTGGACAGCGACACAAGTTTGGCGGCAAGCAGGTCCGCTTCCACAAGCAACGAATCAAATGACGCCCCCTCAAGGTAAGCCTCATCCGAGGCAATGAAGAGCTGGGAAACAACTTCCATCAGCGAGCCATAGGCAATTTCCAGAAAACGGGCGAAATCGGCGTCGGAGTTGCGCCCCGCCCCCTCGGCAATATTCGAAACGACCGAAACCGAAGCGCGCCGCAGTTGAGACGAAAGCGCATGGTGCTCGCATTCGGGGAAATTTTTGACCACCGCGTAAATCCGCCGGTTGAAGCGCCGGGCAAGCTGCCAGACCTCCAGCTTTTCAAAACGAAACTGAACGCGGTTCATGGTATGCAAGCCCTCGTCGCTCGACGCTCGTCACACCGCCTCCCTGCGGCGCCAAGCCTCGACGATCTGGCGGATGGTTTCTTCGAGGGACTGCGTGATGTCCCACGACGGGTAGTGCGCGCGCATTTTGCGCAGGTCGCTATAATAGCAGATATGGTCGCCGGCGCGATTTTGATCGACGTAGGCGTGGACCTGCGCCTTGCCGGTGAACTTTTCGGTGATTTTGAACGCCTCGAGGATCGAGGTGCTGTTGGCTTTGCCGCCGCCAAGGTTGTAGACCTCGCCCGAGCGCGGGGCGGCCACAAACGCCGCCATAAAACGGGCGACGTCGAGCGAGTGGATGTTGTCGCGCACCTGTTTCCCCTTGTAGCCAAAAACCTTGTACTCTCGACCCTCCAGATTACACTTCACTAGGTAGGAAAGGAAGCCGTGCAGTTCGACGCCGGTATGGTTGGGACCGGTCAGGCAGCCGCCGCGAAGGGCGCAGGTCGGCAGGTTGAAATAGCGGCCGTATTCCTGAACCATGACATCGGCCGCGACTTTGGAGGCGCCGAACAACGAATGCTTGGACTGGTCGATCGTAAACATCTCCGGGATGCCGTGCTCGTAGGCGGGATCGGCGTAGTCCCAGCGGGTTTCCAGTTCGCGCAGGGCGATGCGATTGGGTGCGTCGCCATAGACCTTGTTGGTGGACATGTGCACAAACGGCGACTCGGGCGCGGCTTGCCTGGCGGCTTCGAGAAGGTTGAGCGTGCCGACGGCGTTGGTGTCGAAGTCGTCAAATGGAATGGCGGCGGCGCGGTCGTGCGAGGGCTGCGCGGCGGTATGGACGATGACGGAGGGGCGGACGACCTTCACGAGGGCGAGAACACCGGCGCGGTCGCGGATATCGAGTTCGTGATGCACAAAACCCGGCAGCTCGGCGGCAAGACGCTGCTGGTTCCAGCGGGTGTCGCCTTGGGGCCCGAAAAAGACCGCGCGCTGATTGTTGTCCATGCCATGTACAGCGTAGCCCAGCTCGCGGGCGAAATAAACGCAGACCTCGGAGCCGATCAAGCCGGAGGAGCCGGTGACAAGGAGAGTTTTCATACGATGGGCGGTTGGAAAACGTGCAGGATAAAACGTGCGTGCAGAAAGCGAAGTAAGGAAGGTATCAACCCTTAGGCCGATCCGCTGCCCACAAACGGCTCGATCGGCCGGAATCCCGGCAAGCCGCACAAGCGGTCGCGATCCGCCTGATCCTTGCAGAGATAAAGGGCATAGCCGCCAAAGCCCCCGCCGCAGTATTTCCACGCCAGTGGAAGCACTCCGGCCTGTGGGGAGGTTGACGAAGCATTACCCGACAGAGGTGCCATGCCCTCAGCCAGTTGAACCGCATAGGACTGCCGCACCGCCTCAGCCAAGCCGTCGAGACTCTCCCGCCACACCGCGTCGCGCGCCGACATGCCGGCGGTGGCGATCGCCCCGTAATCGCGCGAGTCCGCCACCATCGAAGGCGTGTCGTGCGGCGCGCCCGTCCAGTAAAGCGCCATGCAACCGCGCAGAAACCGGCCGGCAATCTTGATTTCCAACTCGGGGCGCAAACCGCTGCGCCACACGCACAACCCGGTTTCTCGGATCACCGCCGGGTCCTGCCAGCCCACCCCGAGGTCAAGCTCGGCCTTGATGCCGTCGTGCCCGTTGAGAAGCGCCCAGGCTCCGCTCCCGCCCAGTCCGGCATTCCGCTCATAAGGCCATGACCGCAACGACACGGTGGGGGAAATCGCGCAATTCACCACATACGCCCCTGCCCGCGCATATGCCGGCACGTCGAGCCAGCCACCCGCAAAGTCCACCCGGAGAGGCGCTTCCTGCGGGGCCCGGATGGTGCGCACGATCTCCGACGTGGAGATCGGCTTGAAATCCGGCGGCGTCTTGCCGAGCACGACATACCGGGCCCCCACCTCCGCGCAAAGCGCGCGTTTTAAGACCTCGTATTTATCGTCCTCCGTAACGGCCAGAATGTGCGGACGGATGCGCAAAAACTCCTCGCGGAAATCAATGCCCTCGTCCAACCCACGCCCGATCACCACGTCGTCGACCATGCGCAGGGAAGCCATCAAAGCCCGCTTGTGTTCATCCGGCAGTGAACTCCGCCGCTGCTTGTGAAACCAGAGCACCTCGCTGGAAGCAAACGACACCGTAAGATGGTCGCCCAAAGCCCGGGCCTCCCGGAAAAACTGCACGTGCCCCGCATGAATGATGTCATAACAACCGGAAACAAAGACGCGAATCATAGGGTGGTAACAGCTAAGTTCGAGTGACTGAAAACAAGCATATTATCAAAGCTTCGCCCCGTCACTTCCTTTGCAGAAATGACGAGGTAATGAATAAATTTCCAAAAACTAACCCTAATCAAAGAGTGAGCGAATCTGACGATAGACCGAGAAAACTAACCCAGCAACTTGCTAACCACGGGCAAAACCGTGCCAGCGCGTTTTTGCCATGTCTTGAGCTTGGTGAGGCGTTTCGAAACGGTCTCACGATCATCCGCAGCCAGTGCGCCGAAAGAGAAATCATCAGGCCTCAGCGCACGGGCACGCACGCCCCACTCCTTGATTTGTGGATTGAGACGCTCGCGCAAGAAACCGGCCACCAACTGGCGGAGTTCCAGCACCGGTTCAAAAAATTCACGCCGATCCCCCGCCCTCGACACTGGTTTGATCGCCCCTACGGAACGCAGGAAACGCAACCCCTGACTGACCGAACCCTTGCTCATATCCAACCGGTCAACGATATCCTGAAACGCCAGCGGTTGCGGAGTAGCGTAAAGCAACCCGTAAATTTCCCCCAAGGAACGCGGCGCTCCCAACGCCTGCGCCATCTGGACAAAAATAGCGATGATCTCACGTTCGCCCACCGACAAAAGAGCGCACGCAGACTCCTCCTCAGGTTCGGAAATTGAACCGGCGGGAGAAATAGAACGATTGGGGTTCAAGACAGTGTGCGACACAACCTCCAGAAGATGACCTGTCCTTCGTCGAGTTCAATTCAAAATGAACTAAATCACCAAATTGTAACCCGAAGACCTTCCGCCTGCTCAGCTCCTCGCTTTCAACCAAGCCTGCACCTCGTTAAGCGGACGGGTGTTGAGCACATCCGCACTCGTCAGCCAACCCTTGCGGGCGACATTGATCCCCGCTTGAACATGCGCGAGCCCGGCGGTCTCGTGAGCATCGGGATTGATGGCGCAGAGCACTCCTCCGCGTTCCGCCGCCTTCCGCCAGTGTCTCCAGTCGAGGTCAAGACGCCAAGGACTCGCGTTGAGTTCGATGACCAAGTTCTTGGCGACTGCCGCATCAGTGATCTTGGCAACATTGATCCGATACCCCTCGCGCCTGAGCAGAAGTCGACCGGTGACGTGCCCCAGCATCGTGGCGCATGGATGCTCAATGGCGCGAATGATACGTGCCGTCATGTCATCGGATGACTGGGTAAACGCACTGTGGACGGAAACCACCACGTAATCGAGCGACGCCAGAATCCCGTCATCGTAATCGAGCCGGCCATCGGGCAAGATGTCACACTCGATGCCAGCGAAGACATGGGTTTTGAAACGCCCGGATGCATTAAGCGCACGTATCTCGGCCACTTGTCTCGCGAGGCGCTCTTCGCTCAGACCTTTGGCCTGAACGCTGGATCTCGAATGATCGGCAATCCCCAGATACTCCCAGCCAAGCGCCTCGGCGGCGGCGGTCATCTCGATCAACGTGTTACTCCCGTCGGACGCGGTCGTGTGATTATGAAACGCACCGCGCAGATCACCCGGTTCGATGAGGCACGGCAGTTCGCCTTTCTCTGCTGCCTCGATTTCACCCAGCCCTTCGCGCAACTCGGGCGGAATGAAGGCGAGCCCCAACGCGGCGAAAAGCGCGGCTTCGTCACGAATGCCGGACGCCTGCCCGCACTGCGCCGTCGTCTCTTTTACCGTCTCGTCGCTGCCTGCCGCGACCAATCCCCATTCGGACAGTGACAGTCCCAAGCCCAGCGCCCGCTGGCGCATTTGGACATTGTGATCCTTCGAACCGGTGAAGTGATGCAGCGCAAAGGCGAACTGATCCTCCGGCACAAGGCGCAGATCCGCCTGAAGCCCGCCTTCAAAACGCACACTAGCCTTGGTGTCGCCTCTGGCGGTGACTTCCTTGACGCCGTTCTGAGCGACAAACCACTCGACCACAGGCACAACATCCGTCGCGCCCACAATAAAATCCAAGTCGCCCACCGTCTCCAATCCCCTCCGCAAGCTGCCCGCCGCCTCGGCCCGCGTCACCTGCGGCAATGCACGCAACCCGACCACAATCGGCGCGGCGATTTCATGCGCATCCCACCACAAGTGACGCCGACCGTAAGCCTCGCGATTGCGGATGCCTTCGAGAATCTTCCGCTGCGATTTCTCGCCGAATCCGGCGAGCGCTGCCACGCGTCCGTCAGCGCAAGCGGTCGCCAAATCCACGAGCGTAACGAGCCCCAGCTTATCGTGCAGTGCGCGGATTTTCTTCGGACCTAGGCCTGGCACCTCCAGCATTTTGATCAAGCCTGGCTCAATGGACGCCTTGAGCTTGTCGAAAAACTCCAGCCTTCCCGTGTTGTGAAGCTCGCTGATCTTTTGGGCCAGTGCGTCGCCGATACCTTTGACCGATTCCAGCCGTTTCTCGCAAATGAGCGTGGCCAGTTCATCCTCCTCGATCGCCTCAAGCGCACGGGCTCCGGACTGGTAGGCGCGAATCTTGAACGGGTTCTCGCCCTTCAATTCAAGGAGGGTGCCGATCTCGGCCAAAACATCGGCGATCTCGTTTTTGGTCATGGCGGAAATTAAAATCTTACATCATAAATCCAAAACTGAAAATCACGACCATGACCTTTTCCTACACGCGCACGATCCATTTTGCCGACACGGATGCCGCTGGAGTCGTATTCTTCGCCAACTACCTGGCGATCTGCCACGAGGCTTACGAGGAGGCTCTCGCCGCAGCTGGCATTCCCCTCGGTGGGTTTTTCGCCGACCACGGCGTAGTCGTGCCGGTGGCCAAGAGCGAGGCCAGTTACCTGCGTCCGCTCGCCTGCGGCGACAAGATCCGCGTGGAAGTCACCCCGAAGATACTTTCCGAAAAAAGTTACGCCATCGACTATGTGATCTGGAAGCAGGGTGCGGTAGAAAAACGCGCGGCTGTCGTGCGCACCGAACACGTCTGTATCTCTACCCAAACCCGCGAACGCCTGCCCCTGCCGGCCAGTCTCGCGACGTGGATTCAAGCCGCAAGCTAAAGCGCCAGCCGACGCAGCTCGGCGCGGTTGACCTTGCCCTGCGCATTGCGCGGCCATACCGGCACGGCGATGTAGCGCTTGGGCCGTTTGTGGGCGGCCAGATGATCGAGCATCGGACGGTTGAATTCCTGACCGGCACTCGCCGGATAAAACGCCGCCACCACTTCGCCCCATTCGGGATCGGGCACGCCGATCACCGCAATATCGTCAAACGCACCCGTAGCGCGCAAAGCCGCCTCGACCTCCGCCGGATCGACCTTTTTCCCGCCGGTAATGATCAAGGCATCGAAACGTCCGAGCACATGCAGGCTGCCGCGTTCGTCAAAATTCCCCAAGTCTTCCGTCGCCCACGGTTCGTCGGCTCGCCACTCCGGCCAGTAACCATGGAACAACGATGCGCCTGCGACACTGATGCGTCCGTCGGCATCGAGCGCGATTCGTGCATGGGGCAAAGGCGAGCCGCAGCCGAGCTCGCCGGACGAAAATTCTTCAGGTTTCAACGCCACAACCATCGCCGCTGTCTCCGTCATGCCATAGGAAAACGCCAGAGGCAGCCGCGCCCGTGCGCCGGCCTCCATGAGTTCCGGCCAGGCCGGTCCGCCGCCGACGAACACCGCGCGAAACCCGCGCAACCAGTCCGCCGCCTCCGGATCGGCGAGCAACCGCTGGAGCTGCGTGGGCACGAGCGAAAGAAACCAATCTCCCTCGCCCGTCGGCAAAGCCGGACGCTCGCCCGCCTCCAGCGCCTTCCAGCTCCACGGAAGATACCGCCCACCCGTGAAAACCGTGCGCATCCACGCCATGAATCCACTGACATGCTGAAGCGGCAGCAGACCGACGGCGTTGACCCGTCGCACGCCGAAATGCCCGCAAAAACCATGCACAGCGGCGGACAACGTCGCCTCGTCGTGCCGCGCAAGTTTGATCGCGCCGGACGAACCACCGGTGGGTATGCAAAGCCAGCCGGATTTCGAAGACACGTCACACGAAACGGGAGACTGCGTGACCAACGCATTAAATTGCTCACGCTCGGTTTTTCCCCACTCCGGATCGGCGAGAAATACGGTTCCCCCCGCCACCACCGCCTTGGCAAAAGCAGCGATGAACCGCTCCGGCTCACATTCATCCACGACGACGGCGCGCGGCTTGGCGTCGACCGACGTTATCCCTAGCAATCGAGCTAGTTCAGCGCGGTCCATACGGCCTCCGGATTTAAGCGCTCCACATCTTCCGTGCGGATAAAAGGCGACGAAAAGGGCCCGTCGAAAACACCTTGAGCGAACAGCGGCCACACGCCGAACCCGAGCGCACGGGGCTTGCCCGTCCACGCAAATGCGATCTGCAACGCGGCCCGCGCCCCCACGGCGGTTTCCAAGGCCGACGAGAAAACCACATCGGCCTTGGCCGCGGCCAGCCGTGCAACCACCGGGGCAGGATCGCCCAGCAGCGCGGCCTTGATCACAAAAATCCCGCGCCAGTCCGCCGCGAGCCAGCGGTCCACATCGCTCGCGCCGACCAGCGACTCGTCGAGTGCCAGCGGCGTTGGGAAATCACCCGCCAATCCGCGCAACACATCCTCGGCGCCACGAGAATCCGCCGCGACAGGCTGCTCGATAAACTCGACGGGGCGCTCCGCGGCGCGATCCAGCCAGCGCGCGGCTTGGCGACGATCCCATGCTCCATTCGCATCCAGGCGAAGCTTCGCGCCCGACGGCAATTCGCCGATCACATCGTCCAGCAGCGAAAGTTCGTCGGCGATGTCGCCCACGCCGACCTTCCATTTAAAGGTGCGAAACCCGAGCTCGGCATTCGGCGCGATCTGTGTAACCGCCGCACGTCCGGCCGGGAGTAGCGCGGCCACCGCAAGATAGGCGGATGACGGGACCGGTTGCTTTTCCGCACAGGCCGAAGCCAGCGCGAACCGGAGGCAGCCGAGCTTCGCCGGCACAGCAGCAAGCTGCTCCGGCGTCACCCATTCACCCAGCAGGCCGAGCGCGGCCTCGGTCTCCTCGACCGTCTCGGTGCCGAACCACGGAATCGGTGACACCTCACCATAGCCAGCGCGTCCGGCCTCGTTATCCAACCGCACGATCAACCCCGTGCGCTCCGCCCACACTCCGTGCGCCGTGCGCACCGGGGCGCGAAACGGTAAGGCGTAGCGGCGGTAGTTCAAACGAAGTCTCATAACACACCCTCCACCAAGTTCGTAAACCCAACGAAGGAAAGCCGGAAAGCCCTTCCTCCCGCGCAATCCTCCACCCCTGCCCCCTGCCCCCGCGCCAAGGCCGACTCGTTCCCCCGTCCAAAATCCGCGAGGATCTCGGTCGTATTTTATTGGCTGACAGACCGACGAATGCCTCCAAATCGGCGCGCCTTCGCTTCATACTCTTTACAGGGCGGGCCGAGGCCCGCCCCGTAAATGACTCTCAACGGCGTTCAACAACGCCGCATGTCTCAGAGGGAGCGTGCCGCGGCCACCACGGCTTCGGTCGTGATGCCGAGTTCCTTGAATACCGTCGCACCGGGGGCGCTCATGCCAAAGCGGTCGATGCCGATGACCTTGCCGTCGAGCCCCACATATTGATGCCAGAGACCGGTCACACCCGCCTCGATCGCGACGCGCTTGCGCACGGACGACGGGAGGATGGCCTCGCGATACTCGGCGGTCTGGCGGTTGAAACGTTCGAAGCACGGCACGGACACGACGCGGGCACCGGCACCGAGGATCTTGGCGGCGGCGGCGGCGTATTGAAGCTCGCTGCCGCTCGCCAGCAGGATGTGGGTGAGCGGGGCGGTTTCCTGTACGGCGACGTAACCGCCCTTGAGCACTCCCGCGCGACGGATGTGCGGAGGGATGTCGTTGAGCAACGGCATGGCCTGGCGGGAGAGGGCGAGCAGCGTGGGACCATCGGCGCGCTCGAAGGCGGCGGCAAAGGCGCCGGCGGTTTCCTCGGGATCGCCGGGGCGGATGACGTCGAAGTTGGGAATGAGACGGAGAGCCGACACCGTTTCAACGGGTTGGTGGGTGGGGCCGTCCTCGCCGACGCCGACGGAATCGTGCGTGTAGATGTAAACGACGGGAAGCTTGGCGAGGGCTGCGAGGCGCATCGCGGGGCGCGAGTAATCGGCGAACACGAGGAACGTGGCGATCGATGGGTGGAAAATGCCGTCGTAGGCGACGCCGTTGGCGATGGCCGCCATGGCGTGCTCGCGGATGCCGAAGCGGAAATTGCGACCGGCGCGGTTGGAGGGATCGAAGTCCTTGTCGGCGGCGATGTAGTTGAGCGTCGAGCCATAGAGATCGGCGCTGCCGCCGATGACGAGCGGAAGCTCGGCGGCGACGGGCTGGAGTATCTGCTGGCCGGCGGCGCGGGTGGCGAGCTTGGCGTCGTCGGGGAAAAGAGGGATCTTTTCGAGGAGGTGCGCGGCGGAGGGCCTGGCGTTGCGGCTTTCGAGGAGAGCGGCCTTGTCGGGATTGGCGGCTTTCCACGCCTCGAAGGTCTTGCTCCATTTCTTATGGGCGCGGACGAGAGACTTTTTGTGCTTCGCAAAGTAGGCGCGGACGTCTTCGCTCACGAAGAAGTGCTGGTCGGCGGGAAGGCCGAGACCGGCGCGGGCGGCGTCGATGAACTTGGCGCCGCCTTCGCCATGGCCCTTGGCGGTGCCGGCCACCTCGGGGATGCCCTTGGCGATGGTGGTCTTGGCGATGATGAGCTGGGGCTTGCCGCTCTTGGCCTTCTTGGCCTTGTTGACGGCCTTGAGGATGGCGGTGAGGTCGTGACCGTCGATCGTCTGCACATCCCACTCCAAGGCCTTGAAACGCTTGGCGGTGTCTTCGCTCTGCGACTTGCTGGCCATCGCATCGAGGGTGACGTCGTTGGAGTCGTAGATAAGGATGAGGTTGTCGAGTTTCTGGTGGCCGGCAAAGGCGACGGCTTCAAGAGCAACGCCTTCCTGCATGCAGCCGTCGCCGGCGAGGGCGATCACATGGCTGTCGAAAATAACATGCTCGGCGGTGTTGAAACGGGCGGCGGCCATCTGTCCGGAGACGGCGAAACCAACGGCATTGGCGATGCCTTGGCCGAGCGGGCCGGTGGTGGCCTCGACGCCAGGCGTCTCGTGGAACTCGGGATGGCCGGGGGTTTTGCTATGGAGGGCGCGGAAACTCTTAACGTCCTCAAGCGACAGATCGTAGCCGCTCAAATGGAGCCAGCCGTAAAGGAACATGCTGCCATGGCCGGCAGAGAGGACGAAGCGGTCGCGATTCAGCCAGCGGGGGGCGGCGGGATTATAAGACAATACGTTGCCGAAAAGGACGGCGCCGATCTCGGCGCAGCCGAGCGGGAGTCCGAGATGGCCGGAGTTGCACTTATGGACGGCGTCCATGGCGAGGCCACGGGCCTGGTTGGCGGCAAGAGCGAGGATGTCGGTTTGGAGTTTCATGCGCGAAAGGGACGTGATGGGAAAGAAAAGATGACGAGTTAAACGTTGATCGGGCAGCGGGGAAGCCCAAACGGGCATGAAAAAAGCGAGTCGTGAGGACTCGCTTTTTCATGAATGGACTGCGGCGCGGCCTACTTGGTGGCGGCGACGGTATCGGTGCGCTTTTCCTTGATGGCCATGGCGGCCTTGCCGAGGCGGGTGCGCAGATAATAAAGACGGGCGCGGACGGGCTCGGATGTGCGCTCGATCTCGATCCTCTCGATGTTGGGAGAGTTGACGGGGAACACGCGCTCGACACCCTCGCCGTAGCTGATACGGCGAACGGTGAACGTCTCATGAATGCCGCTGCCCTTGAGGGCGATCACGATGCCGGCAAAAATCTGGGTGCGTTCCTTGTCACCTTCGCGAACCTTGGTGTGGACGCGGACGCCGTCGCCGACTTTGAAGGCGGGAGTGTCTTTTTTCACCTGACAGTCGGTGATTTCTTTGAGGATCGGATGGGTGCTCATTGCAGTGTGGTTATTTGAGTAAATCGGGTCGGACTTGGCGTGTTTTCTCCAATCGCTGCGCATTCCGCCACTTTTCGATTTCGGCATGGTTGCCAGAAAGGAGCACTTTCGGCACGGACATGCCTCGATATTCGGCGGGACGCGTGTATTGAGGAAAGTCGAGCAACTTGCCGGTGAAGGATTCGTGCGTCAATGACTTTTCTTCTCCAAGAACACCGGGAATAAAACGGGCTAGCGCATCGATCAAAACCGCCGCCGGCAACGTGCCGTTGGTCAGCACATAATCACCGATGCTGATCTCCTGATCGATGACGTTGTCGCGAATCCGCTGGTCGATCCCTTCGTAGTGGCCGCTCAGGAGAACAAGGTGTTTCTCGCGGGAAAGTTCCTCGGCGATTTTATGCGAAAAAGGAATGCCGTCGGGCGTGAGATAAATGCGCCGGCAACCGGGAGTCTGCAATTGCTCGATCGCCGCGAACACCGGTTCGGGAGTCATGATCATGCCGGCGCCCCCGCCAAACGGGCGATCATCGGCGGCCTTGTGCTTGTCGGTGGACCAGTCGCGAGTGTCGTGCACCTTGACCGACAGCAGCTTGTTTTCTAACGCCTTGCCCAGCATGCTTTCTGTCAAAAAGCCGTCGAGCATCCGCGGGAAAAGCGTGAGGATGTCGATATGGAGAGGCATGGGTGGAGTTTTAACGCAAAGACGCCAGATGGCAAAGGGCGCGAAACGAGAGGTCTATAAATGGAAAAGCCCCGAGGAAATCCCCGAGGCTTGAAAGGCTTGGCGACCGGGAGGGGTGCCTAGGCGTTTTAAAATCAGGCGGCCGGAGCGGCGGCAACGGCGACCTTCTTGGCCTTCTTGATAAGAGAGAGGGCGGTGTCGGTCGGGATGGCACCCTTGCTCACCCAGTAGTCGGCGCGAACGGTATCGAGCGTCAGGGAGTCGTTCTTGGCGCGTGGGTTATAGGTCCCGAGGACTTCGGTCGCCGCGCCGTCACGACGCGAGCGGGCTTCGGCGACAACTACGTGATAAATCGGGTTGTGCGTGGAACCGATGCGGGAGAGACGGATTTTGAGTGCCATGAGAGTGGTGTTACGAGCAGGTTCTTGAGTTGAAAAGCCGTGGAATCCACCGAACGGCGCCAGCGTTGTCAAGCAGCCATTTCTTCGGGCAACTGGAAGACGGACCTTGACCAGTCCCCCGCCCCGCGTGAACGTGCGCCCCTTATGCTCAAAGCCGGCATCGTCGGTCTGCCCAACGTAGGCAAGTCCACCCTCTTCAACGCCCTCACCCGCTCCCGCAAGGCGGAGGCGGCCAACTACCCGTTTTGCACGATCGACCCCAACGTGGGCGTCGTGATCGTGCCCGATGAGCGCGCCTATGTGCTGAAGGCCATCGCCAAAACCAACGTGGTCGTGCCGGCCGCCATCGAGTTCGTGGACATCGCCGGCCTTGTCGCCGGCGCCAGCAAAGGCGAAGGCCTCGGCAACCAATTTCTCGCCAACATCCGCGAGACCGACGCCATCGTGCATGTCGTGCGCTGCTTCGTGGACGACGACATCATCCACACCATGGGCGCGGTTGATCCGGTCCGCGACATCGAGGTCATCTCCACGGAACTCGTCCTGGCCGACCTTGAATCGGTGGAAAAACGCATCAGCAAAACCCAGAAGCTGGCGAAATCCGGCGACAAGGACGCGCAGGCCGAACTCGCGCTGCTTGAGCGCCTCGTGCCGCATCTCAACGAGAACAAGCCCGCCAACATCCTCCCTGCGACGGACGACGAGAAGAAGTTGCTCCAATTTTTCCAACTCCTCAGCGCCAAGCCCGTGATCTACGCGTGCAACGTCGCCGAGGGCGATCTCGCCACCGCCGAAGAAAATCCCTTCGTCAAGAAGGTCGCGGACTTCGTCAAGGTCCACCACGACGCCGCCTATGTGCCGATCAGCGCGCGCATCGAGTCCGAGTTGATCGACCTCTCGCCGGAGGAGGCCAAGGAATTTCTGAAGGATCTCGGAGTGACCGACTCGGGCGTTTCCTGCTCATCAAGGGCACCTATGCGCTCCTCGGCCTGCAGACCTACTTCACCGCCGGAGAAAAGGAAGTGCGTTGCTGGACCATCAAGAAAGGATGGAAGGCTCCGCAGGCCGCCGGCGTGATCCACACCGATTTTGAGAAGGGCTTCATCAAGGCTGAAGTCGTCGCCTACGACGACCTCACCCGTCTCGGCAGCACCGCCGCCGCCCGCGATGCCGGCAAATACCGCATCGAAGGCAAAGAATACATTTTCCAGGATGGCGACGTCGCCCTGTTCCGCTTTAACAACTGATCAACCGACGTCACCAGTCCTGTTCTGGTATGCGCACAAAAAAGGCGCGGCTTTCACAAGCCGCGCCTTTCAATTTTTAGCGGGCGGCCGCTCCGTCAGATCACCGTGCCGCTCGGCACGACCACGCCCTTCGGCACCACCAGCACACCATCACGAATGATGACGCCATGCGGATAATTTCCGTCCGCCTTGCCAACCGGAGAGAGCTTAACACCGTCTCCAATGCGCGCGTTTTTGTCGATGATCGTGTGGAAAATATGGCAGTCGCGGCCCACTCCCATGCTGGGAACCCCCTTCTTTGAGTTTTCAAGCTGCTTCTCCGTAGGCTCGTAGTAATCGGCGCCCATCATCACGACATTGTCCATGAGGGAGTTTTCGCCGACAAACGAACGGATGCCGAGCACGCAGCGCTTGAGCTTGCAATCGGTGATGATCGAACCGTCGCCAATGACGACGTGGTCGATGTCGCATTTGTTGAGCTTCGAAGCCGGCAGATAACGATCCTGCGTGTAAATGGGCGCGCCCTGATCGAAGAAGTTAAACGGCGGCAGCGGATCGGCGAGCGCCAGATTGGTCTCGAAAAACGCCTGCACCGTGCCGATATCCTCCCAATAGCCCTCGAAGACATGGGCATGGAGTCGCTTCTGACCGAGCAACCCGGGGATGATCTCCTTGCCGAAATCCGTCATCTTGTTGTCGAGCGCGTCGGCGAGCACCTGGCGGTTGAAAACATAGATGCCCATCGAGGCAAGACAGTGCTTTTCGCCGTCAGTCGAGTGGAGTTGAGCCTCAACCTTGTCGCTCAGGGTAAGACTTTGAATCACCGCGGGATCCTTGGGCTTTTCGACAAAACGCTCGATGGAAAGATCGTCCGCCACCTTCATCAGCCCCAGGCCCTCGACCCTTGAAACCGGGAACGGAATCGCCGCAATGGTGACATCGGCCTTGCTGGCGATGTGCTCGGAGACGATTTTGCGAAAATCCATCCGGTAAAGCTGGTCGCCCGAGAGGATCAGCACGAGATCGTGCGGGAAGCTGCGGAAATGCTGGAGATTGCGGCGCACGGCGTCCGCCGTGCCTTGATACCAGTCGGCATTCTTCTCGGTCTGCTCGGCCGAAAGAATGTCCACGAAACCGCCGCCAAACGGATCGAAGTGGTAGGTTCCCTGAATATGCCGGTGCAGCGAGGCGGTGTGGAACTGCGTCAGCAGGAAAATCCGGTTGATCTCCGAGTTGATGCAATTGCTGATCGGAATATCGACCAGACGGTATTTACCCGCAAGGGGGACGGCCGGCTTACACCGCTCCGCCGTGAGCGGATAGAGGCGCGAACCACGTCCGCCGCCCATGATGACCGCCAAAACTTTTTTCTGCATGCTCATATGACTGGAGGGGGGAATGATGATTGAGGGTGAACCTATTACCTTGCGCCACGTTTGGAGCAGCCTGTAAATTCGCGAGCCAAAAGAGGCAAAAAATTATGTGTGGAATCGTCGGTTACGTCGGCAGCCAAAAAGCATCAACCATCCTCCTCGAGGGCCTGAAGCGCCTCGAATATCGCGGATATGACTCCGCCGGCCTTGCCGTGCAGCAGAACGGAAGACTGGAATTGGCCCGCAAAGTCGGTCGCGTGGAGAACCTCGTGAAAGAAGCCGCCAAGCACCGCTTCACCGGCACAACCGGCATCTGCCACACACGCTGGGCCACACACGGTGGCGTCACCGAAGCCAACGCCCACCCCCACCTGAGCAGCGACGGCAAGATCGCCCTCGTCCACAACGGCGTGATTGAAAACTACGCGGCCATCAAAAAATTTCTTCTCCCCAAGGGTTATGCCTTCAAATCGGAAACCGATACCGAGGTGCTCAGTAACCTGATCGCCTACCACTACGCCAAGGAACCGACCATCGCCGGCCAGAGTCGTTTTTTGGAAAGCGTGCGCAAGGCCCTCCGCCACGTCGAGGGCACCTACGGCATCGCCGTCCTCTGCCTTGATTGCACCGGCGAAATCGTAGCCGCCCGCAAGGGCTCCCCTCTCATCCTCGGCGTCGGCGATAAAGAATACATCCTCGCGTCCGACGTGTCCGCCCTCGTCAGCCGCACGCAAAATGTCGTTTACCTCAAGGACGGCGAAGTCGTGCACGTCACGCCCAAGCAATTCTTCATTTCAACGCTCGATCAGGAGGACGTCTCACCGGTCGTCGATCAAGTGACATGGACCATCGATGCCGCCGAGATGAACGGCTATGCGCACTTCATGGAAAAGGAGATATTCGAGCAGCCCGCCGCGCTCGAAAACTCCATGCGCGGACGCTTCTCCGAGGATGGCAGCACCGCCAAATTCGGCGGCCTGAATCTCGGCCCTGTCGATTTCCGCCAGATCGACCGCTTTGTATTTCTCGGCTGCGGCACCGCCTGGCACTCCTGTCTCGTGGCCGAGCATCTCATCGAACGATTCGCCCGCGTGCCGGTGGAGGTCGATTACGCCTCGGAGTTCCGCTATCGCAATGCGCCGCTCTCCGGCAACCCGCTCTTCTTCGTCATGAGCCAGTCCGGCGAAACGATTGACACGCTGGGTGCGCTCCGCGAGGCCCAGCGCAAGGGCTACAAGGTGCTCGCGGTGAACAACACCGTCGGCTCCACCATCGCTCGCGAGGCCGACGGCGGCATCTACCAGCACGTCGGACCCGAGATCGGCGTCGCCTCGACCAAAGCTTTCACGTCGCAACTTCTCATCGGCGCCATGCTCGCCCTCCACGTCGCCCGTATGAGGGATATGAGCTTCGCCGACGGCGTCGAGTTTGTGTCTGCGTTGAAAAAAGCGCCCGACCTCGTGCGCGAGGCCCTCAAGCAGGCCGGCCACATCAAGGCCGTCGCCAAGCGTTTCTCGAAATACAACGACATGCTTTTCCTCGGACGCCTGTCGCTCTTCCCCATTGCGCTCGAAGGTGCGCTCAAGTTGAAGGAGATCTCCTACATCCATGCGGAAGGCTATCCTGCCGCCGAGATGAAGCACGGCCCCATCGCGCTCATCAACGAGCAATGCCCGAGCGTGTTTTTCGCGCCGCAAGGAGAGATTTTCAACAAGGTCGTCTCCTCCATGCAGGAAGTGAAGGCGCGCAAGGGTCTGGTCATCGCCATCATCACCGAGGGATGCGAACTTCCCCCCGGCCTCGCCGACGAGGTCATCACCATCCCCGATTGCCACGAGGCCGTGCTGCCCATCGTTGCGACCATCCCGGTGCAACTCCTCAGCTACTACATCGCGTGCGAACGCGGTTGCGACGTGGACAAGCCCCGCAATCTGGCCAAGTCCGTCACCGTCGAGTGACATCGTCGCCCAGCCGCTAAAAATCAGCCGCCAGCCATGAATATTTTCCCGCGTCGCGAGGACTTCCTCAAACTCGCCGCCCAAGGCAATGTCATCCCGGTTTACGCCGACCTCATGGCGGATTTCGAGACACCGGTCTCCGCCTATGCCAAGCTCAAGGCCGCCGGTCCATCCTATCTGCTCGAATCCGTCGAAGGCGGCGAAACCCTTTCGCGTTACAGCTTCATCGGCTGCCGTCCGCGCAAGATTTTCGTTTGCGGACAGCAGACGACCGAGATTCGCGTTCCCGGCCAACCCGTGCGAACCATCCCTACTCCGCAGGATCCGCTCGTCCTCATCGAAGAGGAAATGGGCGGCTATCATCCGGTGGGCCTGCCCGGCCTGCCACGATTCACCGGTGGCGCCGTCGGCTTCATCGGCTACGAATACATCACGCGAATCGAATCCACCGTACCGGCGGCCAAGGTGGATGAGTTGGGAACGCCCCTGCTCTACTTCATGCTGTCGGACTCGCTGCTGATTTTCGACCGCGCGAAGCAGACGCTCCGCCTCTGCGTCAACGCCCACGTCCGCGATACCACTCCTGCTGCCGCATACGCCCTTGCCGTCGCCGAACTCAACTCGCTTTACGCCCTGTTGCGCGAACCACGCGCCCTCGCACCCGCCCCGCTCGTCGAGCCGCCCAAGATTACGGTGCCCCAGGGCAATTTCACTCAGGCGGCTTTTGAAAAGGTCGTCGAGGACTCCAAGGAGTTCATCCGTTCTGGCGACATCATCCAATTCGTGCCGTCGCAGCGCTTCACCAAGCCGTTTGCCAAAACCCCGCTCGATCTTTACCGCGCCCTGCGCACGGTCAACCCGTCGCCCTACATGTTCATTTTGGAGACGGGCGACTTCTCGATCGTCGGCGCCTCGCCCGAGGTGCATGTGCGGTTGACGGACGGCCTCGTTGAAATCCGCCCCATCGCCGGCACGCGCAAACGCGGCGCGACCCACGCCGACGACCTCGCCTTGGAAAAGGATCTTCTCGCCGACGAAAAGGAACGTGCCGAGCACCTCATGCTTGTCGATCTCGCCCGCAACGACATCGGTCGCGTCTGCAAATTCGGAAGCGTAACCGTGCCCGAAAGCTTCGTGATCGAGCGCTATTCGCACGTCATGCACATTGTCTCTCAGGTCGAGGGCCAGATCGCTCCCGACAAGACCGCCTACGACCTCATGCGCGCCACCTTCCCCGCCGGCACCGTCAGCGGGGCGCCCAAGATCCGCGCCATGCAGATCATCGCCGCCAATGAACCTTCCCAACGGGGCTTCTACGCCGGCGCTCTCGGTTACTTCGGCTACGACGGAAATCTGGATTCCTGCATCATGCTGCGCACCTCGCTCATCAAAGACGGCCAAATCCATATCCAGGCCGGTGCCGGCGTGGTGGCCGACTCGGTGCCAGCCTCGGAATATCAGGAAACGGTGAACAAAGCCTCCGCCTTGTTCAAGGCCGTCGCGATGGCCGAACAGTTTTACTGAATCTGGCTCGGACGGTTCGTTGAGAAACATCCACGTCGCCTCTGCTCGCCTGACTCCGTCCGCAAAAAAAGCTCGGGAGTGAGCCCGGGCCGCTGAGATTTTCAATGGAACTGGCCGGCGCCTACAGCGCGCTGTCGCCGATCTTGCCGGTCCTCGCTTTCGCGACGATGGCTGCGCTCACTTGGTCGTCCTTGACCCCCATTTGGATCTGCACCGGCGGTAGGAAGTCCACCGTGTATTCGAATCCATGGTAGATTTTCATGTTTCCTTCCTCATGGCGAAACGGAGCCTTCGTGGCAGTATCGTGTAAAAGTTTAAACTTCGTCGTTTTAGGGGTTTTCAAACCAAGGAGAACCCGTTAGGCAAGAAACGATGCTAGCATCGACTCGTGGACGTGTCGCATGGGCAACGCGTCTTTGCGAGATATCCATGACAACCTCGAAATCCTACCCCAATGTCCACCTTGATACCATCTCGCACCCTCCTTGTGATGGGGGCGGCAGGCTCCCTCGGCCGTCGTGTTGTTGATCTCTTAATGGAGGCGCGCGCAGGCCGGGTCATCGCAGCGTCGCGCAGCCCCGACAAAATTTCAAACGTGACCTTGAGAGGGGCGGAAGTGCGTGGGGCCGATCCCGAATCCACAGAGTCGCTGGATGCCGCTTTCGTAGGCGTGCATCGCATGCTTATCATCAGCACCGATGCGATCGACTCGTCCGGCCGGCGTTTGCAACGAAACCGTAATGTGATCGAGGCTGCGGCGCGTGCCGGTGTCCAGCATGTCGTTTACACCTCCGTGAGCAGCGCGGCCCCGGACTCCGTGGTGGCGGGCACGCCCGATCATTACGAAACGGAGCAGATGCTGGCGGCCTCAAGTCTTGGCTGGACTGTGCTGAGAAAAAATATCTACGCCGAAAATCTTCTGCCTGCATTGACTCAAGCCGTCGCCACGGGCCGGTGGGAGACTGCGGGAGGAGACGGTTACGCCGCTTACGTGACGCGTGAGGATTACGCCCAAGCGGCCGCCGCATCGGTTGCCTATTCTTTTGACGGACGGCACACGCTTGATGTCACGGGTCCGATGGGCGTCAGCCATGCCATGATCGCCCGTTGGTTGTCAGAAACCACCGGCAAGCCGGTGACGTATGTGGCGGTCGAGCTGGCTGCGGTCGTGGCCAATTTGATTGAGGCGGGGCTGTCGCCTCAGGAGGCGGAGACTCAAGCGTCGTTTGATGCGGGCGTTGCAAAGGGAGAGTTTGCCAAGTCGTCCCGTGTGGTGGCCGAGCTTACCGGGCGGCCTCCCATGAACATGCCGTCGTTCCTTCGTGCGCACCGGCCGCGATTGCTCGGTATCTGACGGCTCAGGCCCGGATCTGAACCGCCAGCTTGGATTGGCCGCCGAGGACGGAGGCGCGAGAGAATCTTGTCACGCGCAGCTTAACTCGACCATCGCGTGGGCGGTGAACTCGGGCACGGTGAACGACACCACTCCGTCTTTTTGCGCGAACGGCAAGGTTACACCCTCGGGCACGAGGCGGGCGGTCTTGATCTTGCGTGGCAACCGCAGCGATACGGATATGTTGCGCAGCGGGATCAGATCCTCGATTATCTCCATCGATTTGTTGGTGTCGGTGGGATGCGAGGCGCCGCGCACGGATTTCGGCGCATAGAGGAGATGGGCGATGTAGCGCTTCTCCTTGGGCTGCTCCAGCAGGTTGACGCGTCCGTCGGTCGGCAGGCTGGTGACGACGGGACGTCTGCCGTCGAGCAGGTGATCGATGGCGGCAACCACGAAGTCGCGGTAGAGCGGCTGGCCGTATTGGCGATAGCGCGTGAAGATGTCGTGCGCAAACCAGGCAATATTTTTGGTCAACGTGGCCGCGGGCGAAACCTTGGACGGCGAATCGGGCGCGTGTTGGTGGGAGCAAAAATGCTCCCATGTGCGGTTGAAGTACGGCACGCGGCGCCCGGCGAGAATCCGGGTCTTCGCGGCGGGTTTCACCTCATAGGCGCCGCCGTGGATGACGATGGCGGAGCGCACGGGCACGGATGGCGCGAGGTCAGTCGCGACGAGATAATCGGGGTCGCTGGCGGAACGGCCAATGAACTTCGCGCCGGGATCGATGGCGAAGGCCGTCTTGTCCGCATTGAGGAGCGCGCTTCCGGCGGCGAGAATTTTCCCGCCGGCGGCGAGGAATTTTTTCGCCTTGGACCGAGTGGCGGGCGTGAGCTCCAGCGTGTCTGGCAGCACGACGAGATCGAAGTTGTCCCATTTGGCGTTTTCGTCGAGCACGAGAAACGGCAGATGGGTTTCGAGCAGCATGCGGGAGGCGCCTTCATCGGCGGGGCTTACGTCGGTGTGGCCGCGCGGGACTCGCTGGTTTTTCTCGGCGCTCACGAGGCCGATGCGGGCGACGGGGCGGACGTTGTCGGACCAAGGCTCGCGGGCCTCGACCTCGGCGTAGGCGGCGCCGATAAGGCGGTAGGTATCGAGGTTCATCTCGCCGTTGGGATGGAGTTGGTCGCCGATGGAACACTTGGATCCGTAGGCAAGCATGCCGGCGCATTCGTAACGGAGCGCGGCGGGACGCTTGAAGCCTCCAAACTCGCCCCACGTGGTGTGAAACTTGCCACTCATGCCCAGGAAGTCGCGTGGTTGCGTGGCGGCGTAGCGGGCGGAAAAGGCGAAGTGGTCGTAGCCCCAGCCGCCGGTGGGCAGCGACTCGAGTTCGAAATGAGAGTTGAAGAAATTGAACTTCGTCGCACCTACGGGGATGTGGCCGCCGTTGTGGAAGACGGGCGTGTCGGCCCGGACCGAACGCACCGCTGCGGTGGTGCGTTCGTAATAGTCCAGCAGAACATGCTGGGCGTAGGTTCGCTCGTCGGCGATGTTCTCGGGGTGGAGGCCGAGAGACCTCATGACGCGCAGGGATCCCTCGGAGTAGTCTTCCCGGAGTCCGATGATATCGAGGAAGATTCCGTCGTTGTCAGGCCAGCGGCGCACGACCTCCTCGATCTGGGCGCAGAGATAATCGAGGTAGGGCGAGTTGAAGCGCAGGAGCTTGAACCAGCCGACCTGCAGTGGATCATAGGTGCGTCCGTCGCGGTTTTTGACGACCCATTCCGGATGCTCCATTGCCATGAGTTCGTCCACGCCGGCGGAGATATAGATGGGGCAGCGCACGCCGATCTCACGGCAGGCCCCAATCTGGGCGGCGAGAAGGTCGAACTTCAGGTGCGGGTGCTGCTTGCCCACCTTTGTCGGGTGGTAGCTGTAACCGTGATGGCACTTTGAAAAGACCGTGATTGAATCGACATGGCCGGCTTTGAGCGCCTCCTGAAACTGGCGCTTGGAGAACTTTTCCCCGATGCCGGGGATGTCGCCGTGAGTGTGAAAATCGAGATGAATCTGGCGGAAACGAAGACGATACATGGATGGGATGGTTTGAATGTGAAAGATGCGGAGTCGGGTAAAACTTGCGCCGATGGCGAAATGCTGCGGCTATGTGGATAATACCTGATGCCCCTTCCATTCGCCAATGCACAGGAAGCACAATCTTGTGTGCAAAAGTCACACAGTGTGGTGACCGGGGAAATCGTTGTCAGCGAACGCAAGCATGGCCTGTGCGCCGATCTGCAGTTGCGTTTGCTGCTGTGCGTGACGGCCAGGATGGATCGGTGGGCCTTCCCGAATCTGGCCGCGCCATACTGGAGGCTTTACCTGATGGACAGGCCGGGAGCTGAGATCCGATGGGGCGGAAAGACTTTGGCGCTGCATCCGGAGTACGCATGGTTGATCGCGCCGGATACAGCATTTGGCACGGCGTTGCGACGTCCGGCGACGCAATGCTATGTGCATTTCACGCTCGCACCGGGAATGATGGCGGCGCCGGGGGTGCATGCGGTGCCTCTGACGAAGGAAATGCGGCGCTTGCACAAACGCGCGTTGGCGGCCGAGACACCAGAATCAGGGGGTATCGCTTGGCAAATTGTCGTATTGAACGCGCTCGACACCCTGCCTGTCGGCACGCTGAGCGAGCGTCGGATGGATCCACGGGTGCAACGGGTGCTCGCTCATCTTGAGCGTGATCCCGGGACGGCGCATACGCTGGAGAGCCTTGCGACGATCGCGGGCATGCATGCGCGTGCGTTGATCCGACTTTTCCGGCAAGAAACGGGCAACACGCCGATGGCCAGCCTGCGCGCCCGCCGGATCGCGCTCGCCTGCGAATTGCTGCATCACAGCGATCATAAGATCGACGACATCGCGACGGAGGTCGGTTTTTGCGACCGTTATCACTTTACGAAAACCTTCCGGCGGCTGCGCGAGATCACGCCGGCGGCGTTCCGTGTGTTACAGAAAGGAGCATCTGGTGTAACGTCCGAAAAAAAGCCCCGCGCCCTCACCAGCGCGGGGCTGTGAGGGGTTTTCAGTCCCCGAAGCCGATGCCGAGCGCGCGTCCGGTGCGAATGATGTCACCTTCCGGCGGCACGGTGCGCAGGCGGCCGATCGCCTCCTTGATCGGAATCGCATCCGTGTCGGGCGGGCGAAGTGCGACCATGTAGCCATAACGCTCCTCGGCAATGAGTCGCACCGCGCTCGCGCCAAACCGCGTGCACAGCAGCCGGTCGAAGGTCGTCGGGGCGCCGCCGCGCTGCAGGTGCCCGAGGACGCACACGCGCGTCTCCTTGCCCGTGCGCCGGCCAATCTCGGCAGCCACCACGGCGCCAATGCCGCCGAGCCGCGCCTCGCGGATGGCACCAGTCTCGCCCAAGGTGACAAAGTCGCGCCCGGCCTCGCGCGCGCCCTCCGCCACGACGACCAGCGTGAAGTGCTTGCCCTGCGCCTCTCGTTCCGTGACGACGCGGCAGACGGAATCGAAGCTGAACGGAATCTCCGGAATCAAAATCACATCGGCGCCGCCGGCGATGCCCGCGTGCGCGGCGATCCAGCCCGCGTAGCGGCCCATAACTTCGCCTACCATGACCCGCTCGTGGCTCTGTGCGGTCGTCCGGAGGCGGTCGAGCGCATCGGTGGCGAACGACACCGCGCTGTCGAAACCGAACGTGACCACCGTGCCTTCAATATCGTTGTCGATCGTCTTGGGCACGCCGATCACGGGAATGCCGGCCTCGAAACACTGCTGGGCGATGGTCAGCGAACCGTCCCCGCCCACGACTACCAGCGCACGGAGACCGAGCGACTCGAAACCGGCCCGCGCCTCGGCGAGCACCACCGGATCGATCTGCCGCGTCTCGCCATGTCCGGCCTTGCCGGAGAACCGGCCCTTGTTGGACGTGCCCAACACCGTGCCGCCGAGGTAGAGCAGGCCGTCCATCGTATGGTAGTCGAGGACGCTCGTGTTCGTCGGCTGCAACAGGCCCTCGAAGCCGCCGAGGACGCCGAGCGTCTCCCAGCCACGCTTGGCGGCGGACTTCACGACCGCGCGAATCACCGCGTTCAAACCGGGGCAGTCGCCGCCGCCCGTGAGGATGCCAATGCGGGTAGTCATGTGGCGAAGTTGGTGTCGGCGGCAGGATTTGTCGATACGCAGGGCTCCGCATTTCTTGCCGTCCTCGGGGGCGAACCTGCGGCGCCGACACGGCGATAAATTTTGTCATGAAAAAGCCCCGCGCCGATAAAGGCGCGGGGCTGTGAGGGGTTCGGAGGCGTGAGCCGGAAGAATTACTTCTTCTTGGCGGCGGCACGCTTTTCCTCGATGGCGGCCTGGGCGGCGGCGAGGCGGGCGACGGGCACGCGGTAGGGCGAGCAGGAGACGTAGGTCAGACCCACCTTATGGCAGAACTTGACGGAATCCGGGTCGCCACCATGTTCGCCACAGATGCCAAGCTTGATTCCGGGGCGGGTCTTGTTGCCCTTCTCGGCGGCAATCTTTACGAGCTGGCCGACACCGGTCTGGTCGATCGAGGCGAAGGGGTTCTTCTTCACGATCTCGTTTTCGGTGTAGGCGCCGAGGAAGCTGCCGGAGTCGTCACGGGACATGCCGAGGCAGGTCTGCG
>CAIVDS010000094.1 GCA_903904685.1 uncultured Verrucomicrobiota bacterium | reverse complement strand
GCACATCCTTCTGGGATTGATCAAACTCGGGCAGGGCGTGGCCGTGAGCGTGCTGCAGAAGATGGGCCTCGACCTCGAGACCGTGCGCAATGCCGTGGAGAAGCAAGTCGGTACCGGCCAGGAAACCAAGACGCAGGGCAGCATCCCCTACACGCCGCGCGTTAAAAAAGTCCTCGCCCTCGCCGGCAAGGAGGCGAAGGCGCTCAACCACTCCTACGTCGGCACCGAACACATCCTTCTCGGTCTGCTCCGCGAAGGCGAGGGCGTGGCCGCCCGTGTGCTCAAGTCGCTCGACATCGACATCGAGCGCACCCGCAATGAAATCCTCCGGGAACTCGATCCGCAGTTCTCCGGAGGCGAGGGCGGGGCGGGTGACGAAGCCGCCGCCGGTAATCCCCAACGCAGCGAAGGTGCCGCCGCTGCTCCCGAGGAAAGCGGCAAAAAAGAGATCAAGACGCCCGCGCTCAAAGCCTTTGGCCGCGACCTCACTGAACTCGCTCGCAAAGGCGAACTCGACCCTGTGGTGGGCCGCAAGAACGAGATTCGCCGCGTCATCCAGATTCTCTGCCGCCGCACCAAGAACAACCCTGTCCTCATCGGCGAGGCCGGCGTCGGCAAGACCGCCATCGTCGAGGGTCTGGCGCAGGAAATCGCCAACGGCATCATCCCCGAAATTCTCCTCGACAAGAAGGTCATCACCCTCGACCTCGCCCTCATGGTCGCGGGTACGAAGTATCGCGGCCAGTTCGAGGAACGCATCAAGGCTGTGATGGACGAGATCAAGCGCGCCAAAAACGTCATTATCTTTATCGACGAGATGCACACCATCGTCGGCGCCGGCGCGGCCGAAGGCGCGATGGACGCGTCGAACATCTTCAAGCCCGCTCTTTCACGCGGCGAGCTCCAGTGCATCGGTGCAACCACCCTCAACGAATACCGCAAGTATATCGAAAAGGACTCCGCCCTCGACCGGCGCGTCCAGTCCGTGAAGGTCGAACCGCCGTCCGTCGAGGACACCATCACCATCCTCAAGGGCATTCGCAGCAAATATGAGGACCACCACAAGGCGCTCTTTTCCGACAAGGCCCTTGAGATGGCCGCCAAGCTTTCCGACCGCTACATCACCGCACGTTTTTTGCCCGACAAGGCCATCGATGTGATGGACGAGGCCGGTTCGCGCGCCCGCATCGCCTCGCTTAACCGCCCGCCCGATATCGAGGCTCTTTCCAAGGAAATCGAGCAGGTCTGCGCGCAAAAGGAGGAGGCCATCGCCAAGCAGCACTTCGAGGAGGCCGCCAAATTCCGTGATCAGGAAAAACAGCTTCGCACCAAGCAGGAGCAGGTCCTTGAACTCTGGAAAAAGACACGCGAGGAAAAGCGCATTCTCATCGACGATGATCTCATCCTGCAGGTCGTCGCCGACTGGACCGGAATTCCGCTCTCCCGCATGGAAAAGAAAGAGAGCGAAAAACTTCTGGGGCTCGAAGCCGAGATCACCAAATCCGTCGTCGGCCAGGAACTCGCCGCGAGCGCCATCGCCCGAGCGCTCCGCCGTTCGCGCGCCGACTTGAAGGATCCCCGTCGTCCGATCGGCTCGTTCATGTTCGTCGGTCCCACGGGTGTCGGCAAGACCGAGACTGCCAAGCAGCTTGCCGCGCAGATGTTCGGCAACCAGGACGCGCTCATCCAGATCGACATGAGCGAATACATGGAGAAATTCGCCGTCTCGCGCATGGTCGGGTCGCCTCCCGGCTACGTGGGCTACGACGAAGGCGGCCAGCTTACCGAGGCCGTGCGCCGCAAACCTTACGCGGTCGTGCTTTTTGACGAAATCGAAAAGGCGCATCCGGACGTGCTCCAGATTCTGCTCCAAATTCTGGAGGACGGACGCCTCACCGACTCGCTCGGTCGCGTGGTGGATTTCAGAAACACCATCATCATCATGACGTCGAACGTCGGCGCGGCGCTTATGCAGCGCCAGACTTCGATGGGCTTCGCCGCTGCCGCATCGAACTTCGGCGACACCGAGAAAATGCGCGAGAAGGTGCTTGAGGAGGCCAAGCGCATCTTCAAGCCCGAGTTCCTTAATCGCATTTCAGACATCGTCTTCTTCCGTTCGCTGGACAAGGCCGACCTCGTCAAAATCATCGAGATCGAACTGGTGAAGTTCGCCAAGCGACTCGTTGAGCGGAAGATTTCCTTGGAGTTCAGCGAAGAGTCCAAGTCCTTGCTCACGGAGAAAGGCTACGACGAGAAATACGGCGCACGCCCGTTGCGCCGTGCCGTCGAGCACTACCTTGAGGATCCTCTCGCCGAGGCGATCTTGCGTGGCGATGTGAAGGACGGCGAATCCGTGCTTGTCGTGCGCAACGGTGAAAAACTGGAGTTCAAGCAGCAGACGCCCGGCAAACCCGCCGATACCGGCGTAACCTCCTGACTTTTTAGAGATTTGATTTGAAACGTCCAGCAGCCGGCAAGCTTGAGGATGCTTCGGATTGACGGCTGCTGGTTGGCATTAACAAAAGCCTCAACGATTGGCATGCCGCTCCGAGCGTATCCAAGTTTTGGTGAATCAAAGATGCCCGATCGGAGCGCGCGCGTCCGTTCTGTGGCTGGTGATACAACGTATGCTGAATGTGCCGATTGACGCGGACGAGCATGGCGGTAGAAAGAGGGAATGTTTATCTCCAACCCCGTGGTAACGTTACGGTCCGTCATGCGCATTCTTTCAGGTTTCATCGCAGTGGTGTTTGTCACCGTCCTTGGTTTTGCCAAGGATGCTCCGTCGACAGCTATCCAAGTGGCGACGCCCGGGGCGGCCTTCCACGGGATGGTGAATGCGTCCGATTTGGATGCAGTGGCATTTGCCGGGTGGGCGGATGGCAAAGAGACTGTCATCGCCGACGGTAATCGGGACAATTCACCCCAGTGGGTGTTATGGACCATCGGCACCATTCCAGGGCACTCCGGTGTTAATTTCGGACTTTCCGTCAATCCGGGCTCTCACCATCTGCGGATTGGTTTCAAGCATCCGGTTGCAGTCGGCACGGTGATGGTAAACGGCGGCGGCGTGCTCAGCGTGCTCAAGCCGAATGCGCCCTATCCCGGTGATCTGGGCAACGAGGCTTACTGGCAGGTCGCCCAACGGTTGTCGCACGATGGGCAGGTGACATCCGATCCGGTGCCCCTCGGTGAATACGCCTGCTGGCTGCTGCCATCCGGCACGAACACCCGCGCGCTCCGCTTTACCAGCACCTCCCAGGCGACCGACAGCAAATACCAAGGCTCGTTGGGCGCCGTGCTTGTCACGGACGAGCGTTTGATCAACGAAAGTATTTTCGCCACGGTCGCCTCGCGCTCAAACACCCAAAACGCCAGCAGGCTGAACAACAGCCTGCACGACGGCTGGGGCGCGTGGGAAAATTGCGAGATCGGCAAGGCTCCCGCAACCGAGCCCGTTATCTCCGCCGACAACGCCGAGTGGATCTTGCTGACATGGCCTGCTCCGGTCAAATTAACGGGTCTCGTCGCTCTTTGGACCGGCTTCTCGTCCGCGGAGGCGCAGATTTATATTGGTCCGGCGAACCGCCACCCCCGCGACGCCCTGGATCGCGACTGGCAGTCGGTGGGCACCTATGAGAAGTTGCAGCATGGTTATCCCATGCAGCTTTGGCCCAACCGCCTCGATTTTGGTCGCGAGATTGAAACGCGGGCAGTGCGGTTGCGTGTCATAGCCCCGAGCCCTGACGAAAAATCAGGGCACTTGGCGGGCAAGATGATGGACGGCCGGCGTATCTGGCTGGGCGAGCTCATGGCTCTGCATTCGATGGGGGGCGCTCAGCTTCAGGAGTTCAAAACGCCGATAGTCGCCCCGTCGGCAACCCTTCATCCGCCCATTCCGGTGAAGTTCACACTTAAACAGCCGGGCTATGTCACCCTCGTGGTCGAACGGACGGATGGGGTTCGCGTGCGCAATCTCATTTCCGAAACCTATTTCCCGGCGGGTGAAAACATCGCCTGGTGGGATGGCACTGACGATCTTGGCCGAGACATCGATGCGGCGAAGCATGGCATCTACCGGATTCCTGCTCGTTTTGTCGAACCCGGGGAGTATCGCGTGCGCGGTCTTGTGCGCGGCGAGGTGAAGCCGTATTACGAATTTTCGGTCTACACCACGGGCAATCCGCCGTGGGATACCGCCGACCATACCGGTGCCTGGCTCGCGAATCATTCTGCGCCTATGGCGGCGGCGTTTGTTCCCGCCGCCCAGTCTCCGACTGGCGAACCGGTGGTCTATCTCGGCTGCTATGTGACCGAGGGGCCCGACGGTTTGGCCTGGGTCGATCTCGACGGTCGCAAACGCGGCGGGAAAAAATGGATCGGCGGCAACTGGACCGCGGCCCCTTATCTTGCCCGCGATGCCGGTCCCGCCGCCGTGTCCGGTGTGAACGTCTATGTCGCCTCCGTGTGGGAGACAGGCAAACGCTCCGGCGAATCCGAGCTGCGCGTGACCGCGCTCACCGCCGGTGCCGACAGGGCGATTCTAGTGAAAAAGCTCGGAGAACTGGCCGTGCGCATGGATGCCGTGAGCGCGGGGCAGACCGCCGGGGAAAATATCGGCGGCCTTGCCGTGTACAACGCAGTCGTCGCGATCAGCCTCACCGCGCTCAACCAGATCGTCTTGATCAATGCGCGAGACGGCGCGGTCCTCGGACAGGTGGAGTTGCCGTCGCCGCGCGGTCTCGCCTTTGACGCCAACGGCCGGTTGCTTGCGCTGTCCGGCAATCGTTTGCTGCGCTTCGACTCGGTCAGGGAACCGTCGAAAATCGGGCCCGGCACTCCGGTCGTGGCAACGGGCCTTGACGAACCTATCGCGCTGACGCTCGACGACTCCGGTCGCATTTATGTCAGTGATCGCGGTCAGGCGCATCAGGTGAAAATCTTCTCCGCCGACGGTCGTTCGGTCGGCGCGATCGGGAAACCCGGCGTGCCCAAGGCCGGTCCCTACGATCCGCTGCGCATGCAGAATCCCGCCGGCATCGCCATCGATTCAAAAAATCAGCTCTGGGTGACGGAGGACGATTTCCTTCCGAAGCGCGTGAGCGTGTGGACACTCGACGGCAAGCTGGTTAACGCGTTCTACGGGCCCTGCAAATATGGCGGTGGCGGTGCACTCGATTCGATGGACAAGACCAAGTTCTATTACGCAGACGAGGGGCGCGGCGCGATGGAGTTCAAGCTCGACTGGACAAAAGGCTCCTACGAGTTGACCAACGTCTATTATCGCCCCGGCCCGGATGACATGAAGCTCGCCTTCCGCAGCGCCGCACCCGAATCGGCGATCTATCATCAGGGGCGGCGTTATTTCACGAACGTCTACAACTCTAGCCCTGTCAGCGGGCACAACACGGCGTTTCTTTTCGCCGAGCGAGCCGGTGTCGTGCGGCCGGTGGCCGCGATGGGTCGGGCCAATGACTGGGAAGTGCTCAAGGGAGACGCCTTCCGTCCGCTCTGGCCGGCGGGGGTGGACCTGGCCTCCGACAAGCCGTATCAGAATCTGGCGTTTTTCGTTTGGAACGATCTGAACGGTGACGGGCGGATGCAGCCGAACGAAGTCTTTTTGACCAAGGCCGATGGGAGCGGGGTCACCATCATGGACGATCTTTCCTTCTGCATTGCGCGTCTGGATGGCAAGACCATGCGGTTCGCCCCTGTCGCCATCGATGCCCAGGGGAACCCGCGTTATGATTTTGCAAAGGCTGAAACGCTCGCGACCGGCGTGCAGGGTCCGGCGTCGTCCGGCGGCAATCAGGCGCTGGTCACCGCCGACGGATGGACGGCCGTTACCCTCGGCATGGAGCCTTTCTCGAAATACTCGGTGACCGGGGCCAAGGACGGCGTCGTCAAGTGGAGCTACCCCAATCTCTGGCCCGGTCTGCACGCTTCCCATGAATCGCCGCCGCCCGAGCATCCCGGCGAATTGGTCGGGCCCACCCGTTTGCTCGGAGGGTTCATGAATTCCCGCATCGGACCGCTTTGGGCGGTCAACAGCAATCAGGGCTGTTTCTATGTCTTCACCGCCGACGGCCTGTTTGTTGCCACCGTGTTTGAGGATATACGGCAGGGCAAACGTTGGAACATGCCCAAGGCCGTGCGCGGCATGTGCCTCGAAGGCTTCACGCTGAGCGACGAGAACTTCTGGCCCACCATCACGCAATTGTCCGATGGCGCCGTCTACATCGTCGATGGAGGCCGCAGCAGTCTGGTGCGCATCGACGGGCTCAACAACCTCGCGAGGCTCCCCGATGCGTCGCTCAGCCTCACTCGCGAGGATCTTGATCGGAGCCGCGCCTATCTCGTCGGGATCGAGGCCGCCCGCCAGCAGACGCAGGGCAGCGGGGTGCTCGCCGTCGTCGGTCGCGTCACCGCGCCGGCCATGGACGGCAAGCTCGACGACTGGCCTTCGACCGGCTGGGTCGACATCGACCGGCGCGGCGTCCGTGCCTATTTCAACTCCAGCACCAAGCCCTATGAAGTGTCGGGTGCCGTTGCGGTGTCGGGCGGGCGGCTCTATGCCGCCTGGCGCACGGGCGACCCGAAGCTGCTCGATAATTCCGGCGAGATGCCCATCGCCCCGTTCAAGACCGGCGGTGCGCTCGACCTGATGATCGGCGCCAATCCCAAGGCCGACCCCAATCGCATTGCTCCCGTGTATGGAGATGTGCGCCTGCTCGTCACCGTGATCGGCGGCAAGCCGCGCGCGCTCATTTACCGTCCGGTTGTGCCCAACGCGGGGAATGCGCCCAAGATTCCGTTCTCCTCGCCTTGGCGCACGATCAACTTTGACAAGGTGGATGACGTTACCGACCAGATTCAATTCGCCGCCGCCGCCGGAAACTATGAGATTTCCGTGCCGTTGGATGTCCTGCAGCTGCATCCCGCCGACGGCATGATCATCAAGGGCGACATTGGCATCCTGCGCGGCGAGGGCGGTCAGACGACCTCGCGCATCTACTGGGCCAACAAGGCCACGGGCATCACCGCCGACGTGCCGTCCGAGGCCATGCTCACCCCGAATCTCTGGGGCAACTGGATGTTCAAACTGCCGTAACGACGGAACCCTCTCGGTCGCAAAGGCTGGCATTGCGGTCGTCACGGCATGCTGTGGGATCGCCACGGCATGCCAAGTTTTCATGGTGGCGGCCTATGAACCGGTGTCGGAGGCTTAAGAACCGGTGACGGGACGCCAGAGGCTTGTGACGGGATGTTATGAACTTAGGGCGGGACGCTATGAGTTGGCCGAGGCACGCTATGCGGTCGCCAAGCCATGCTAGGTGATCGCCAAGGAATGCTATGTTTTCGCCAAGAAACCTTATGCCGACGCCACGGAGGACTATTACGACGCCAAGTGATGCTATGCGAACGCCAAGTCGCGCTAAGTTGTCGCCAAGAAATGCTATGTCATCGCCAAGTTTGGCTATGCGGACGCCAAGTCACACTAAGTTTTCGCCAAGTTTGGCTAAGTCTATGCCAAGTCGTGCTAAGTTTTCATCCAGAAACTCCAAGTTCTCGCGAAGAAGGGCTAGAAGATCGTCTTTTTGGCCTGATTTTACGCCAAACTACCTCAAAACCCACCGTCGGGAACCTTTGACCTTACGGGAACGCAGTCTTTTGAAAGTAACGCCCTTGATGTGCGTTCGACCGCGTTGACGGGAAATCCGACGACGCGGCATCGCGGCGAGGGTGCGCCCTCCGTCCCGCTGCGGGAACGGCGCCGATCATCAACGCCAGCCTTATCCCCGTTGCCATGCCCGAAGATACCCAACCCGCCGTCGCGCCCGCGCCGGTCAAGACCAGGCGCCGCCGTTCCCTCCTCAACCAACGCCACGCCGCCGCGCTGTTGCTGGCCGGGGAGATCGTCGGCACCGCCGAGAAACCCGCCTATGCCGCCGCCCTTGCCACGGAAGGCATCGACGCCGCCTTCATCGCCGACATCCGCGTCCGGCTGGCCGTAGCCGCCGCCCTCGCCGCCGCCGCCGAAGGCCAGACCGCCGACCGAAAGGTCGCCACGCAAAACGAAGACGCCTGCCGCGCCGACCTGCTCGCCCTCGTCTCGCTCGTGCAATCGCGGGCCAAGCGCAAATACAAGGCAGCCGACCCCCTGCGCGCCAAATATTTCGTCGGCCACAACCTCGCGATCAGCCGCGTAACCCTCGAAAGCGCCGCGCAGACGATCCTCGCCCACCTCGCGACCGACGCCCTGCCCGGCATGAAGCCGGCGGACCTCGTCGCGTTTCAAAAAGCCCTTGTCGCCTACGCGGTGGTGCAGACCACGCAGTCCGGCGACCAGTCCGATGCGACGACCGTGCGTGCGCGATATGGAGACCGCGTGAAGGAAATCTCGGGGCTGCGCCGCGAGATCCAATACGCGGTGGACGCTCTCTGGCCCGCGAGTCGCAAAGGCAACGCCGGCATCCGCATCGAGTTCAAGCTCCGCCCCGACCGCGCCTCCAAGTAAGCCCGCGGCCTCGGAAGCCCTGTGCTGATCCTGCATTCTTCTCGTGCCCTGAGAAGCATGAATGGGATCAAACCACTGATGGTTGATTTAAGAGGATTCAACGCTTACGAAGAATGCCCGCAATCCGTCGTCTCCATGACCGCCCCTACATCCATACGATTACCAAAAAAGGAAGCAGGCGGTGTCCATCGCACGGTGAAAAGCGCACTCTCCCGCCCGATGCTGGAGCGGTTGCAGGTGATCGTTCAGGAATTACAGCAGAGGAGTTTTCCCAACTGCTCTACGCTGGTTCAAAGACTGGAGGTTGACCGTCGCACGGTGCTTCGTGACCTCGATTTCTTGCGTGATCGGCAGCAGCTTCCCATTGCGTTTGATCGCGCCCGTAACGGTTATTTTTTGACCGAAGCCGTGGCAAACCTTCCGTTCATTCAAATTACGGAAGGTGAATTGCTCGCTCTTTTTATCGCCGAGCGTTCATCCGCTGTCGGCGGAAATCTTGGCACCGCCCAAAAGCTACGCGCCATCGCCCGCAAGCTTGGCTCCATGATGCCGGAAACGGTCACGTTATCCATGGATGATCTGCACCACTCTGTTTCCGTGCAGGCATACCCTGCGGCATCGCTCGATTTGGAGGCGGTGAGCACGTTGGGAAAAGCGATCAAAACCCGTCGGGCGGTTCGTTTCGCCTACGCTAAACCTGGCGAAAACAAGACGGGGATAAGGGAAGTGTGGCCGCTGCATCTTTTCACCTACGAATGCGCGTGGTATCTCCTCTCCTACGATCCCGGTGTCGGCAACACGCGGACTTTTCATCTTTCGCGGATGCAGGCTCTCGTCTTGACCAAGACAAGCTTCACGCCGCCGCCGAACATCGACGTTCACAAGCTGCTTAAAGGCAGCTTTGGAATTTTTTTCGGCAGGAAGAGGAGATTCGCCGTGACGTTGGAGTTTGATGCGGGCGTCGCCTCGCATATCGCCGAGCGGCAGTGGCACCATTCCCAGCGCAACACCTTGCTTCCCGGTGGACGGTTAAGAGTGCGTTTTACCGTGAGTGCGCTTCAGGACATTCTTCGCTGGGTGCTAAGTTGGGCTCCTCATGTGGACGTGATCGCACCCCCGGAGCTTAAAAAAGCGACGAGGGATGCCTCTCAAGCCTTTCTGCGACGTCTGCGGGCGAAATAATAATCGCCGCTGTGACCGTGGTTGTCACAGCCAGCCTGATAGGATGATCGGCGTGAAGCTTATCATCCAAAATCAGCGGGAAAGGCCGGATCGGAGAGGCGATTCTTTGGAAGGCCAGCCGGTCGAATGTAAACCGAGTCATATCTGGACCGCGCCGGATTTGCTCACGGCCAAACTGACGGCATGCGTGATTCAGCAACGCCTGCGTGAACTGTCATCCGACCATTTGATCACGGGGGAAGCTTTGACGGTGGAGTTTCCGGTGGGTGAAAACGAGAGCGTGGCCTTGCTTGGCTTTGGGTCCACCGCCTACTGCATCAACGGACGGTTGCTCAGCTATCAGGTGGATTTGAGTCATTTGACCCAAAGTTTGTCGGCGCGGTTTCCCATCGGGGATTTGGTGGATGAACTGAAGACACTCGTCCGAGCGCAGAACCCTTATCGGGGCAAACACCTCTTGTTTGAAAACGGGGACTGCGGGTTGGATGTGCGCATCCTGCCTTGCCCGACCACCGAATGGTCGAAGATTTCACTGCCGGAAAAACTGGCGGATGACATTCAGGATAACACCAGCTTTCAGCTCACCGATGTCCACCAGAGCAACGGCATCCTCCTGTATGGTCCGCCCGGCACCGGCAAGTCCTTGATTTGTCAGGCGGTCATTCGCGACACGCTCAAGAAAGGGTTCACCGCCTGCACGCTTTACGGCTACGTCGATTTTTTGGCGCTTCGTGAGTTCATCGACAACTTCCTCTCGCCCTGCGTTGTCATCCTTGAGGACGTGGACAGCTTCACCGAAAGCCGTCTGAAAACCGGGCGGAATCCGGGATTGGCGCCGTTTCTCCAGTTCCTGAGCGGCATTCAGGCTTGGAGCGAACCGGTGGTCACGGTGGCGACGACCAATTACATCGACCTTATTGACGATGCCGTGGCCAAGCGACCGATGCGTTTTAACCGTCGCTACCACATCGCCCCGCCGGAACCGGCTGTCGTCGAGGAAATGCTTGAAAAGATTTTCCCGGAGATGACTTGGACGCCTGTCATGATTCAAGCCTGCCAAGGGTTAGATCTCACAGGGGCTCATTTTTCGGAGATAAGGCGGACGGCCCTGACGCTGGCGAAGAGGCAGCAGCGTCCTTTGCCGGAGGTCGTCATGGATGCCATCCAGATTGTGAAGACCCATTTCAGTCCCGGTCAGCGGCGGGCGGGATTCTCCCCTTGAAATCAACCATTCCAAAAATGAGACGCGCAATACCACACATGATAATTGTAGAGGGTGGAGCCTATGGCTCCTTCAAATCGCGCGGAAACAAAGCCGGGGTGAAAGCATGGCAATCGCTCATCATCCAAGCGACCAAGCGCACCCCAAAAATAAAGGGACCGTGCAAGTTGGAGCTTCGCTTTGTTTTGCCGCCCAATCGCTATCCGGCCGACCATCCTTACGGCTCCGACGTGGATAATTTGGCCAGTGCGGTGATGGACGCCTTGAACGAAACGATCTTCTCCGAGGTTCCCGGCAAAGACGGAGCTGTTCTCTGGCTGGAAACACTCAAGTTGAAGGCCGAAAAAGAAGAGGACGCTCATCTTATAATTTTCGTCGAAGCCCTGCCTAAGAAAGTGGTGACGTTAAAGGGGGCGGATGACTATTATCTTGAACCGTGCATGAAGGCTCAGTGGAATAAGCGTAAATAAATTCAGATCCCTTCCCCATTTATCATGCAAAACTATATTTTAACCGAAGAGCAGGAAGAGTGGGTGCGTCGCAAGCAGGGTCTTGGCAAACTAGCCCTGCGCAACCTCATCAAAAAACAAGAGGGGAAATGCACTCTTTCTGGAGTTGATTTGAAGTTCAATAAAGAGGAACACGGAAAGTGCGTAAAAGGAGGTAAGGGATGTCACCCGCTTTATGCGGCGGTTGATCATATAGCCCCCGGCAATGCCAAGGCTGGTCATCAGATCGTTTGTTACGATCTGAACGACCTAAAGGGGCATTTGCCGGAGGTGCTTTTTAACGCATTGAAGAAGACAGCTGAGTGGGAGAATTTCATTAAAAAATGGAAGGCTTTGGCTGATCGTGGTGAGGAACGAGAAGCGTTCAAGGAGCTGATTCGGACAGGATGATCGTTTTACGCGCATAAGCTGCAGAAGTTGGCTACCTCTTTGTCCGCTTCGCTGACATCCAATAATCAAACCTCAAATGGAAAACGAAAAACACGGTGCTAGAATTTATCAGTTCGAAAACAAGCTTTTGGTGAAGCAAACGGTGCTCCGGGGAAACCCTTCTGAGTATGTCATCGACAGTGATGCAGAAGGAACCCCCAAGGAGGTCCATGTGAAGCCGGATGACGATGCGGCTATCGCTTCCGCTGTGCGTGCGGCCTTGGCGGGGAAACTGAAAGGCAAAGGAAGCGCCAAGCGCATCGCCCGTTTTAAATAGAATCCTGTTCGCCAAAGAATCGGCAGTGGGTCGAAGGAGTCGGCGCCGGTCGTTCAGGCGAGCGGCGGCTGCCTACAACCCGAGCGTGGTGCGGTAGAGGCGCGGGACGCGCTTGGTGACGAAGCAGAGTGTTTCCCAGGGGATCGTGTCGGCCCGGCGGCTGAATTCGGCGAGGCCGATCTTTGCCCCTGATTGTTTTTACTTCCCCCCATGATGAACATTCGTCTGTTTTTTTCCTGTCCGGCCTGTTTTGTTGTGTGACCATCGCGATCCCATGAGCGGCCGCCGCAGTGCCGCGTTGAAACAATCCCCGATTTTCATGACCCTAAATATCCCTGCTTCGCTCAAGGTGGTTTTCGCCTTGTTTTTGTGTGCCGCATCGACGGCCGGCGTTCTCCGCGCCGACGTCGCGCTTCCCCCCGTGTTCGGCGATCATGCCGTGCTGCAACAGGGCGTGCCCGTCCCCGTGTGGGGCACGGCCGCCTCCGGCGAGAAAGTCACCGTCACCTACCTCGGCCACAGCCAGTCAACCGCGGCGGATGCCGCCGGCAAATGGTCGGTCAAGCTCGATCCGTTGCCTCCGGGCGCGACGGGCGAACTCACCGTCGCGGCGGCCAACACGATCACCCTCAAGGATGTGGTCACCGGCGAGGTCTGGGTGTGCTCCGGCCAGTCGAACATGGAGTTGACCGTGCGCCAGTCCAGGGACCCGAAGACCGAGATCCCCGCGGCAAACCATCCGGGCATCCGCATGTTCAAGGCGCCTTACAAGAAGACGGTGAAAAAAGCGGGCGAGCCGGATGTCGTCACCAACGAAGGCGGCACCTGGGATGTGTGCAGTCCCGAAACCGTGCCGGAGTTTTCCGCGACGGGCTATTACTTCGGACGCGCCCTGCATGAGGCGCGCAAGATGCCGATCGGTCTTATCAACGCCTCGGTCGGCGGCACGCCCATCCAGGCGTGGGTGACTGGCGGCGGTCTTTACCGCAGCCGCGTTTTCCCGGTGGTGCCCTACGCGATCAGCGGCGCGATCTGGTATCAGGGCGAGGCCAACGCGCGTCCCTCGCCGTTGATCGCCTCCCAATACGACCAGCGACTCGTCGCCCTCATCGAGGGTTGGCGCAAGGACTGGGGCTATGACTTTCCCTTCGCCTGGGTCCAGCTGCCCAATTACCAGATTCGTCAGACCGAGCCCGTCGAGGAACTGAGCCTGTGGGCGCCGATACGCGAATCCATGTGGAAGGCAAAACGCGTGCCGCACACCGGCATGGCAATCACCATCGATCTCGGCGGCGACGACCATGCCGGTCTTCATCCGACCAACAAGCAGGACGTGGGCGCCCGGCTCGCGCAGTGGGCGTTGGCCGACGTGTATGGCGACAAAACCGCCGTCGCCTCCGGTCCTCTCATGTCGCGTTACACGATCAAGGGCAACGAAGTCGTGATCGAGTTCACCTACGCCAATGGCGGGTTGGTGGCGAAGGACGGCGCGCTCAAGAGCTTCGCGATCGCCGGAGAGGATCACAAATGGGTCTGGGCCGATGCGCGTATCGATGGGGACAAAGTCATCGTCTCAAGCGCCGCCGTGCCTGCGCCGGTGGCCGTGCGCTACGGCTGGGCGCAGAACCCGATCGCCTCGCTTTACAACGGCGCGGGGTTGCCGTCATCGCCATTCCGCACCGACACTTTTGCTCTCTCCACCGAGGATCTCGATCCCAAGCGTCCTCCCGGTGGCCAGCCTGGCGCGCCTGCCGCTCCGGTTACCACCAAGCCTGCCCACGCGCCCTAGTCGCTCGTTTTCCCTTCGCTCATGCGCGTCCTGATTGATCAGCCCCCGTTTCCGATCTCACCGGTTTCGAGCGAAAGACCGTGGGAGCCGGTCCAGGACTGGCCGGCTTTCTGGATCAGTCCGCCAGATGGCTGGTCGAAGCCGTGGGTCGCGGCTTTCACGTGCGAATTCACCGTGGAGCAGGCGTGCGCCGACCGGCTTCATGTGTCCGCCGACGAGCGCTACGAGCTATATATCGATGGCGAGCTGATCGGGCGTGGCGGCGAGCGCGGCGATCTGCGGATATGGCACTATGAGACGTATGCCCTCAAACTGGCGGCTGGCACGCACACGTTGACCGCGCGTGTCTGGGCATTGGGGTCGGTTCTTTCGCCGTGGGCGCAGCTGTCGGTGGAGGTGGGATTCTTCTGTTGTCCTCAGTCGCCAGAACTGGTGGCGAAATTGGCGACCGGCGTGGCCGTATGGAGCGTATTGAAACTCGATGCCTACGAGTTTGCCGATCAACGCCCGGCGGCGGGCACGGGCATGGGCGTGGGTCCGGCCGAACGACTGCTGGCCGCAAAACTTCCGTGGGGTTGGGAGCGCGGCGTGGCCGGAGTGGGACGGGGCTGGGTGCCGGCGGTGAAAGGCCCCGGTGGCAACAATGGCTTCGGCTATTACTCGACACGACCGACCCACTGGTTGAGACCAGCGATGTTGCCACCGCCTTTGGCGCGGCGTTGGACGCAATTTCTTCTTGTGAAGGGGCAGGACAAGGTGGAGTGGGGCGCTTTGCTGTGCGACGGCGGTGCGGTGACCTTTGCGCCGCATACGAAACGGCGGGTGCTGGTTGATCTCGTCGACTATGTCTGCGCCTATCCCGAGCTGCGCTGGAGCGGGGGAGCGGGCGCACGCATCGCGCTGGGTTGGACAGAAACGCTGCGCGATCCTGTCACGGGCGAAAAAAAGCGCGGCAGCGTCACGGCGACGGATGTATTTGTGGGCGCGCCGGACGAAATCATGGCCGATGGCGGAAAGGCCCGCGCGTGGCGGCCGCTGTGGTGGCGTTGCGGGCGGTTCCTGCTGATCGAGATCGAGACCGCGGACGAGGCGCTCGTGTTGGATAAATTTTCATTGGAGGAAACCCGTTTGGATTTCACTCCGGAAACCACTTGGGAGACGGGAAGCGCGCTGGACGAGCTTTTCCCTGTCTGCGTGCGCACGCTGCAAATGTGCCTGCACGAAACCTACATGGACTGCCCCTACTACGAACAGCTCATGTATGCCGGCGACACGCGCCTGCAATGTCTGCTCACCTACGCGCTCGGACGTGAGGACCGTCTGCCGCGCAAGTGTATCGAGCTTTTCGACTCCTCGCGCATGAATGCATCGGGGCTGACGGCGGCGGTGCATCCCAACAACGGATCGCAAATCATCGCGCCCTTTTCGCTCTGGTGGGTGGCGATGGTCTGGGACTATGCGCGTTGGCGCGACGACCGCACTTTTGTGCGGGCGCGCCTGCCTGGAGTGCGAGCGGTGCTCGATGGCTTTCTGCAACGTATCGATGCGGGCGGATTGATGCGCGCTCCGGAGGGTTGGAACTTCGTGGACTGGTCTTTTCTGCCCGGGGGCATTCCTCCCGGCGGAGGTAGCGGCGGTGCGTGCGCGGTGCTTCAGGCCCAGCTCGTCCTCGCGTTGCGGCAGGCCGCCGATCTTGAGCGGCATGACGGCGAGCCCGAGCTGGCTGCGCGCTACGGACGGCTTGCGAATCAGTTTTCCACGGCGCTGGTCGATCACTTCTGGGACGAGGCCCGCGGTCTCCTTGCCGACGACGAGGCGCACACCGGTTTCTCCGAGCATGCGCAGTGTGTCGCCATTATCGCGGGCGTGTTGACACCGGAACGGCGGGCACGGGTCTGGGCGGCCATCCTCGACCCTGCGGCGTCGCTGGTGCGTGGCAGTGTCTACTTCACGCATTATTTCTTCGAGGTGTGCTTCATAATGGGACGTCCCGACGTGTTCATTGATCGACTGGCGCCGTGGCACCAATGCGTCCGCGATGGGTTCAAGACATTGCCCGAGCGATTCGGGAAAACGCGGTCGGACTGCCATGCGTGGAGTGCACATCCGCTGTATCACTTTATCACGGGCGTGGTAGGCATCCGGCCGGCCGGTTTCGGTTTTGACGCGATTGAAATCGCACCCCAGCTCGGCCCGCTGTCCCGTGCGGTCGTTACGTTTCCTCATTCACGCGGCCCGATCAAAGTGGAACTGATCAAAACAGACAAGGGGCTCGATGCGGTCATTGATCTGCCGGCATTTCTCGAAGGCGCGTTCTTATACGAGGGGAGACGAATCCCTTTGCGCGTCGGTCACCAGCAAATCACGCTATCATAAATTTCTCCTTTCTTAATCCTATGTCCACCCCCGCCATATTCATCCGCTCCCAACGCCAACTCCGGGCCATGCGCTTTCTTGCCATCGGCTTTTTTGCCACGCTCGCAGTCCATGCCGCCGAGCCTTCCACTGCCGAGTTTTTCTTCCACGATGGCGACCGCGCCATGATCTTGGGCGATTCGATTACCCAGCAGCATCTCTATTCCACCCTTGTCGAAAGCTATGTGGTCTCACGCTATCCGGATTGGAAGATAACCTTCCGCAATACCGGTTGGAGTGGCGATACCATGAACCTGCGCACCCGCAAGGGCCTCGATGTTGGCTTCGACCGCGATCTCAAGCCGCTTTCTCCCACCGCCGTCACGATCGACTTTGGCATGAACGACGCCCGCGCCGGCGCCGATGGTGCCGCCGTTTACGTCGACAATGCGCGCAAGCTTGCCGGCAAGTTCGCCGCCATCGGCGCCCGGATCGCGTTCGTCACGTCTTCCCCCGAGGAAAAATACCAGGACGGCCAACCCGCCGGTTCGGCCTACAACAACATGCTGCGAAAATATTCCGACGGTCTGCGGCAGGTGGCGGCGGAAAAGAACCTGCCGTTCATCGACCAGCTCAACCCCATGATCAAGGTCATCGAGGACGGTCGTTCCGCCGGCGTGCTATCCAAGATGGAGGGTGGCCTCCGACTGGTGCCCGACGCCGTACACCCTAGCATCGACGGTCACATGATCATGGCCGCCACGATTCTCAAAGGGCTCAACGCGCCGGCCCTCGTCTCCAGCGTCGAGATCAACGCGGTCTCCGGCGCCGTGAAGTCATCGAAGGCCACCGTCACGGCGGTGAAAACCGGCGGCACCCTGTCGTTCACCCGGATGGACGCCTGCATGCCTTGGCCTGTGCCTGCGGAAATCGCCACCGTCCTCAAGGTTCCCGGCTTTGCTCCCTTCGATGAACTTTCCGTCTACACGCTCAAGGTCACCGGTCTCACCGCCGCCAGCTACGAGGTGGCCGCTGATGGCAAATCCTTTGGCAGCTATACCGGTGCGCAGTTGGCCGCAGGTGTGAACCTTGCCGCCGCCGCCTTCCGCGCCTTGCCTGAAGTCAAGGCCCTCTATGACGCTATCATCGCCAAGAACGCCCTTTTCTACACCCGCTGGCGGCAGGTGCAGGTTGTCGAAATTCCCGACTGGGTGCCTTCCGAGGCCGTCGAGCAGGGGCGTGTCAAACGCCTGGCCGAGCTCGATGCCGAACTTGTCAAGGCCGAGGCCAACGTGAACAGCCTTCGCGCCCCAAAGGCGCATCAATGGACGGTTTCGCCAGCACTCTGAGAACCCCTCCGTCGTCTTGCGAAGCTTCCGCTATCCATGAAACCTATCCTTGCCACCGCCGGCCTGATCTTCGCCTTCGCCGCCAGTCCGCTGATTTGGGCAGACGTGAAGCCCAGTGCGCTCTTTAGCGACAACGCAGTGCTCCAGCAAGGCGGCGACGTGCCCGTGTGGGGCACCGCGCGCGAGGGCGAGAAGGTCACGGTGGAGTTCGCAGGCCAGTCGGCGACGACCATCGCAAAGGACGGCAAATGGCGGGTGATGTTGAAGAATCTCAAGGCGGATGGTCCGCACGTGCTCACGATCAAGGGAGACAACGTCGTCACTGTGCAGAACGTAGTCGCGGGCGAGGTGTGGCTGTGCAGTGGCCAGTCCAACATGGCGTTCCCCGTCGTGCCGCCCGAAAGAGTGCAGCCGCGACAACCGTTATGGGAGGAGGAGGCAGCGAAGGCGGATTATCCGATGATCCGCCACTTCCGCACGGGCGGCGGCGCGCTGGACGAACCGGCCGCCGAGGTGACCGGAAAATGGGAGGTATGCACGCCTGTGACGGTGCGCGAGTTCACCGCGGTGGGTTATTTTTTCGCCCGCGATTTGTGGGTCGCCCGGCATGCGCCGGTTGGACTCATCAACTCCTCGGTGGGCGCTACCGGCGCGGCCTCATGGGTCAGCCGCGAGACGTTGCTTTCGAGTCCGGAGTTAAAGGGCAATCTGGACCGTCAGGAAAAAAACAAGGCCGATTACCCGGCGCAGCTTGAAAAATACAAGGCTGACGAGCCTCGCTTGCTGGCGGAATATAACACAGCGGTCGCCAAGGCGAAGGCAGACGGCAAGCCCGAGCCGCGCAAACCTACGCCTCCGCGTAATCCCTTCACTGACGCCTACCGGCCAACCGGCTACTATAACTCAAAGATTTTCCCGCTAGCGCCGTTCGCCTTGCGCGGTGTGCTTTGGTATCAGGGCGAGTCCAACAGCGGGCATGCTACCGAGTATCGCATCCTTTTCGGTGGACTGATCGCCGGCTGGCGCGAACTTTGGCAGAAGCTTGAACTGCCGTTTCTCTTCGTGCAGTTGCCCGAATACAAGGGAACGCCGCCCGACATCCGCGAAGCGCAACTGCGTACGTGGACCGATACGCCGCATACCGGCATGGTGGTGACGGTCGACTGCGGCGACGCGGAAAACATTCACCCTGCCGACAAACGTCCCATTGGCGCGCGTCTTTCGCTTATCGCACGGGCGACGGTCTACGGCGAGGACATCGTATACTCCGGCCCCTTGTTCGACGCCGCAAAGTTTACGGATGGGCACGCCGTGCTGACATTCAAGCATTCGGGCGGTGGCCTCTTGGCGAAGAACGGTGGGTTGGGTGGCTTCACCATCGCCGGCGCGAACAAGAAATTTGTCGCCGCCAAGGCCGAGATCATCGACGACACCGTGGTGGTTTCCAGTCCCGAGGTGTCCGAGCCCAAGGCCGTGCGCTACGGGTGGGACAACGTTCCCGTCCCAAGCCTCTACAACAAGGAGGGTCTGCCTGCGTCGCCCTTCCGCACCGACTTGCCATGAACAGTTTTGCGAAGATTCTGCCTGGAATTTCCGCGCTCGGCATGCTGGCACTCGCTCGACTGTGAGGGTGTTAAGATTAAAAAAGAGCTGAACGTTGCCTATGGCGAAGCCGCCGGACAGACACTGCTCTCGACATGTTCCAGTCCGCCTCTGGTTGCTAGGCGGTAAGTTTTTTAAATGCAATGGCGGCTTGATTTATTGGTTAGGATGCTAACTATTAGCTGCCTTACCGGCTTGATTTCACCGAGCCGGTCCGAACTACCACTGTGCAACGTCTCGTCCTCAAAGAACTCCCGCGCTATGAATGCCTCGTCGAGGCGTCCAAGCAGTTTCCCGACCTGAACCCGTCGGCTTGCGAGGCGTTCATGCACCTGAGGCGTGCCGGTGACGAGGTGTCGCGGGTGATGGACGCCCATTTTTCCGGTCATGATATCACCCACGGCCGTTTCCTGATAATGATGCTGTTGCTGGAAAAGAAAGGAGCCGACTGTCCCCGGCCGTCCACGCCGGCTGAATTGGCGGATTTTGCCTCGGTCTCCCGCGCCACCATCACCGGCTTGCTCGATACACTGGAACGCGACGGATTCGTGCTCCGCGAGCCCAACCCCGCCGACCGCCGACAAATGTCCGTTCATCTGACGCCCGCAGGACAGGCTTTCATGCACACGCTGTTGCCCGTGCATTTCCGGTTGATCACCGACCTCATGGGCAATCTCTCCGAAAACGAGCGCACGACGTTGGCGAAACTGCTGACCAAAATTTCCACCAAGGCGTCGGACGTGTAGGCGGTCGCTTACATCCACTTCATTTTTTCTAATCTGCATCCAATCTTTTAACTCATACATCCTATGGCAAAACGAATGATTCTTATGCTGGTCGTCATGATCGCCGTGCTCGGCGGTGTTTTCGGCTGGTGGGCATACAAAGGCTTCAAGATGGGCAAGGCCATGGCCGCGATGCGGCCGCCTCCCGTGACCGTCTCCGCGACTCATGCGAGTGAGGATGTCTGGCAGCCGTCGCTGCACGCGGTCGGTTCGCTCGCCGCCGTGCATGGAGTGACGCTGGCCAACGAGCTGGCCGGGGTGGTGGACTCCATCGCCTTTGAGTCGGGCGCCTCGGTGGAGAAGGGCGCCTTGCTGGTGCATCTCAACACGGCGAACGAAGAGGCTCAGTTGCGCAGTCTGGAGGCTTCCGTGGATCTGGCGAAGCAGACGCTCGACCGCGCGAAGCAGTTGCGCGGAGCCAACGTCAATGCCCAGTCCGACCTCGATTCGGCCGCGTCTCAATATGACCAGGCGGTCGCCAATGCCGACAACCTGCGCGCCACCATCGCCAAGAAGATGATCACCGCGCCGTTCGCCGGACGGGTGGGCATCCGTTTGGTGGATTTGGGGCAGTTCCTCGCGGTGGGCACGCCTATCGTGTCGCTCCAGTCGCTCGATCCCATCTATGTTAATTTCACCCTGCCGCAGCAGGATGTGAAAGCCATCACGGCCGGACAGAAGGTCGCCATCACGGTGGACGCCTACGCGGGCGAGACATTTGCAGGCGTGATCAACGCTTTCGACGTAAAGCTGAATGATGCGACTCGCAGCGTGCAGGTGCAGGCGACGCTGGCCAATGCCGACGGCCGCTTGCGGCCCGGTATGTTCACCACCGTCGATGTGCTCCTGCCCCGGCAGGAGAAAGTCATCACGTTGCCTCAGACTGCGATCATCTACAACCCCTACGGCAACGCGGTGTATGTGATCGAGCAAGGGAAGGACAAGGACGGCCAGCCGCAGCTCGTCGTGCGCCAGCAATTCGTCACGCTCGGCACGACTCGCGGCGACCAGGTCTCCGTGATCGATGGCGTGAAAGTGGGCGACCATATCGTGACCGCCGGCCAGCTCAAACTGCGCAACGGCGCCGCCGTGGCCGTTGACAACAGGGTGCCAGTTTCCAACAGCCCTGCGCCCACGCCGCCCAACACTTGATCCTCCCATGAAGTTCACGGATCTTTTCATCAAGCGGCCGGTCCTCGCAACGGTCGTCAGCCTGCTCATTTTCCTGGTCGGATTGCAGTCCATGCTGTCGCTCAACGTGCGGCAGTATCCGGTGAGCAACAGCGCCATCGTCACCGTCTCCACCGTTTATACCGGCGCGAGCGCCGATCTTATTCGCGGCTTCATCACCACGCCGCTGGAGAAGTCGATCGCCAGCGCCGATGGCATCGATTACATGGAGTCCAACAGCGCGCCCAATTCCAGCACGATCACCGTGCACCTGCGGCTCAACTATGACTCGAACGCCGCGCTCACGCAGATCACCTCCAAGGTCAATCGCGTGCGCAACCAGCTCCCGGCCGCCGCGCTCGACTCCACCATCGACGTGCAGGTGGGCGAAAGCATCTCCTCGATGTATCTGAGTTTCACGAGCGACGATCTCGAGACCAATCAGATCACCGACTACCTCGCACGCGTGGTGCAGCCCAAGCTTGTCTCCGTGCCCGGCGTGCAAAGCGCCGAGCTCATCGGCGGGCGTACCTTTGCCATGCGTATTTGGTTGAAGCCCGTCCGCATGGCCGCGCTCGGCATCGGCCCGTCCGATGTCTATGCCGCGCTGGGCAACAACAACGCCCTTGCCGCCGTCGGCGCGACGAAAGGCGACATGATTTCGGTGAACCTGAATGCTTCGACGAACCTCCATACTGCCGAGGAGTTCAAGAATCTCGTGGTGAAGGACCAAAACGGCACCAGTATTCGTATCCGCGACATCGCCGACGTGGTTTTGGGCGCGGAAACCTATGACAGCGCTGTGCGTTTCAACGGCAAGAACGCCACTTTCTTCGGCATCAACGTGCTCCCCACGGCCAACGCGCTCACCGTCATCCAGGATGTGCGCAAGGTTCTGCCTGATATCGAGGCGCAGCTGCCGCGCGGCATGCACCTGACGATCCCCTACGATGCGACCGCCTACATCAACGATTCCATCCATGAGGTCGTCACCACACTGATCGAGGCGCTGGTGATCGTCGTGATCGTGATCTTCCTTTTCCTTGGCTCGGTGCGTTCGGTGCTCATCCCGGTCATCGCCATGCCTCTCTCGCTGGTCGGCGCCTTCACCATGATGCTGGCGTTCGGCTTCACCATCAACCTGCTCACGCTGCTGGCCATGGTGCTCGCCATCGGACTGGTGGTGGACGACGCGATCGTCGTCGTGGAGAATATCCACCGCCACATCGAGGAAGGATTGTCGCCCTTCAACGCCGCGCTGAAGGGTGCGGGCGAACTGGGCGGACCGGTGATCGCCATGACGATCACGCTCGCCGCGGTTTACGCCCCCATCGGTTTCTTGGGCGGCCTTACCGGCAGTTTGTTCAAGGAGTTCGCCTTCACGCTGGCCGGCGCCGTCGTGGTTTCGGGCATCGTCGCGCTGACCCTTTCGCCGATGATGTGCTCGCGCATCCTTAAACATGATACCGGCAAGGAGGGCTTTGCCCACTGGCTGGACGCCAATTTTGACAAACTGCGTGCCCGCTATGAGCACTTGCTGCACGGCGCACTCGACTACAAGGCGGTCACGGTGGTGTTCGCTCTGATCGTCCTGATGGCATGCTTTCCTTTCCTTAAGTTTTCCAAGAGCGAGCTGGCTCCGGACGAGGATCAGGGAATCATCATTTCGGTCGGCAATGCCGCGCCCAACGCCAACGTCGACCAGGCGACGGCCTACGCCAGCGAGATCATCGATCTTTACCGGCAGTTTCCCGAGACCGGCAATATCTTCACGATCGTGGGCCGCGGTGCGCCGAACAGCGTTATCACCGGTCTGGTCTTCAAACCGTGGAGCGAGCGCGAGCGCACCACCATGCAGTTGCTGCCCATCGTGACGGCGAAGCTCGGCGGCGTCGCCGGTTTGCAGGGGTTTGCCTTTCAACGTCCGCCTCTGCCGGGCGGCGGAGCGGGCGCGCCGGTGCAGCTCGTCATCAAGTCGACCGACGATCCCCTGCGCATTTCCGAAGTGGCGGGCGATCTGGTGGGCCGTGCGATGAAGAGCGGGCTTTTTTACTTTGCCGATTCCGATCTCAAGTTCGACCAGCCGCAGGTGAATCTTATCATCGACCGCGACAAGGCCGCCGATCTTGGGGTGAGCATGCAGAAGCTTTCCGGCGACGTGGGCGCGATGCTGGGTGGCGGTTACGTCAACTTCTTCGACATCCAGGGCAACAGCTACAAGGTGATCCCCCAGGTGGTGCGCACCGAGCGGCTGAATCCGGAGCAGATCCTCGACTACCATGTCGCCACGGGCAACGGCTCGCTGGTGCCGCTTTCGACTTTTGCGAAGCTCGATCACATCGTGCAGCCGCAGACGTTGAAACGCTTCCAGCAGCTCAACTCCGCGACGATCTCGGCGGTGCCGCGCTTCGGGGTGACGCTCGGTCAGGCGTTGGACTGGTTTAAGCAGCAGGCGGCGGAAGCGGCGCCCGCCGGCTACCAAGTCGATTATGCCGGCCAGTCCCGGCAATTTGTGCAGGAAAGCAGCGCCCTGCTTGTCACCTTCGGTTTCGCGATCATCATCATCTTTCTGGTGCTGTCCGCGCAGTTTGAAAGTTTCCGCGATCCCTTTGTGATCATGCTGTCGGTGCCGCTGGCCATCAGCGGTGCGCTGGTGTTCATCTTCCTCGGATTCGCCTCGCTCAACATCTACACTGAGGTCGGCCTGATCACCCTTGTGGGCCTGATCACCAAGCACGGCATCCTGATCGTGCAGTTTGCCAATCAGCTCCAGGAGGAGGGGCACGACAAACGCGCCGCCGTCGAGCATGCCTGCGGCGTCCGCCTGCGGCCCATTCTCATGACGACTGCCGCCATGGTGCTGGGCGTGCTTCCGCTGGTGTTCGCGTCGGGCGCGGGTGCCGCCAGCCGCTACAACATGGGCTTGGTGATCGCCACCGGCATGACGATCGGCACACTCTTTACCCTGTTCGTCGTGCCTACCGCCTACCTGCTCATCGCGCCCGATCTCAAGAAAACCAACGATCCCGCGTCCGATGCCGCGGTGGTGCCCGCCAAGTAACCCTCCGTTCATCCGCATGAAATCATCATCCCTTGTCGTCCTCGCGGTCGCCGCGTTCATTGCCGCCGCCCCCGTGCTTCCGGCCGTCACTCCCGTTTCATCCGCGACCTATCCGGCTGCGCCGGACGTGCCGCCGCGTCTCGATCTTCAGGGGGCCATCGGCTACGCGCTGGAGCATAACTTCTCCATCCTGCAGGCGCGCGAGCGCATCAAGGAACAGGAGGGGTTGACCGTCCAGATTACCGCCGCCGCGCTGCCCAATGTTTCGTTGGTCGGCAATTACAGCCAACACGACCAGGAATTGAACGACACCGGTGCCGCACCGCCCTCCAAAGTCCCTAATTACCAGTCGTGGGGGATCGCTCTCGCTGTCAGCCAGAGCCTCTACGCCGGCGGTGGCATCAAGGCGTCGCTCGACGCCCAGCGCCTGTCCCGCCAAGCCGCGCTGCTCGACCTGCGGGCGACCATCAACACCGCCCTTCTCGCCGTGCGCACGCGGTTTTACGACGTGCTGCTGGCCCGTGAGCAGATCGCCGTGCAGGAGCAGAACGTGCAGCTTCTCCGCGAGCAGTTGCAGACGGTGAAGAACCGCTTCGACGCTGGCACCGTCTCGAACTTCGAGGTCCTCCGCGCCGAGGTGGAGCTGGCCAACGCGCAGCCCGGCCTCATCCGCGCCCGCAACCGCCAGCGCACGTCCATCGATGCGCTCCGCCAGGCCGTAGGCTACAGCAACGTCACCCGCGAGAACCTGCGCAAAATTCCCGAGTTTCTCGGCACGCTCGACTTCTCGCCGGTGAGCTACGACCTGCAGAAGGCGCTCGACGACGCGCGGAGAAACCGGCCGGAGTTGTTGCGCCTTGAGAAGCTCGCGCGCGCCGGCGAGTCCAACGTGCGCATCCAACAGGCGGGCTATCTGCCCTCCCTGGCTCTGGTCGGCAGCTACGGGCTGAATAAATTCAGCCAGTCGAACCGATTCCAGGATTCGCTCGATGGCTGGACGGTTGGTTTGCAGTCGAGCTGGGCCATTTTCGACGGACGCGCCACGGCGGGCAAAGTCGCCCAAGCCCGCTCGCAGCTCAACCAGGCGCGTCTGACTTTCAACGAGCAGGTCTTGTCCGTCGAGGTTGAGGTGCGCAGCGCGCTCTCTTCTCTGCAGGAGGCCACCGAACTTGCCGAGGCCGCCCAAAAAGTGGTCACGCAGGCGGAGGAGTCGCTTCGGCTGGCGAACGCCCGCTACAACGCCGGCACCGCCACCCAATTGGATGTGCTGCAGACTCAGGTTGCCCTCACGCAGTCGCGCACCAACCAGCTTGAGGCCAACTACAGCTACAACGTCGCCGTCGCCAACGTCCGCAAGGCCATCGGCCAGGCCGACACTTACTCCGAGACGGTCGAGAAGTAATCTCCGCCCATGAAGAAGTCCTTTCGCATCGCGTTTGTTGGTTTGTTGACCCTCGTTTTGCTGGTTGTCGTCGTCGGGGTTCTTGGCCTGACGCCGGCAGTGCAGACGTGGATCGCCCGTCGCGCCACCACAGGACAGGGTATCGAACTCGGACGGGTATCCGTCGGTCTCGAGAACATACGAATCGAAGCCATACGCGTCGTTCGTCCCGGCCTTGCGCTCACGCTACCGTTGGCCGAAGTCGATGTCTCGCTGCTGGACGCCGCCCGGAGTCGTGTGGCGGTGAAGCGCATCGTCGCCAAGGGCTGGACGCTCGATCTGACGCCGACCAATGCAAACGCGCCGGCGCAACAACCATCATCACCGGCCGCTCCGGCGGCAACGGCGCGCATCGCCTTTGAGGGGCTTTTCCGGCAACTGAAACTGCCGGTCGATCTCTCGCTCGATACCCTGGAGATCGAGGGCGATGTGATTCTTCCCGAAGGCCGCGTGCATGTGGTGCTCACGGGAGGACAAATGGCCGCGGGGCAAGACGGCGCGTTTACGCTCAAGGCTGACGTTGCGCTTTCGCAGAAGGACGCGCCGGTGAGCACCATCGCCGTGCGCAGCGAGATTCATGTTCGCATGGACACAGCGCGTTCGTTTGAGCATTGCACCGTGGCAACCAATGCCACGGCCAAGGGCGCGCAATTCCCCAACGGAGTCGGTGTGCAGGCCACGGTCAACGCGGTGCGCGCCGATAAAGGAGCCGAATCGTATTCCTTGGTTTTGAAGACGGAAGGCCGGGAGCTCGCCAATTTTGACGTGCAACTGCCGACGGGGGCCGCTCCCTTGACCGGCATCTGGAAGGTCGATGTCCGCGACACCGACCTCACGCCTTTTGCGCTGGGTCGTGCGCTGCCGACATTCACCGCGACTGGGCAGGGTACGTTTTCCACCGACCGGATGTTTTCGGAGATTCATGCCACCGGTCGTCTTGGCGCGGCGGCAGATCGCCTCATCGCGATTTCTCCGCAATTTTCCGCCATCGGACCGATTAAGTTCACGGCTGATTTTGATGTGAGTCAGCATGGTGATGTGATCCGCGTCGACCGCCTCACATCAACGGTCTCCGGCGAACGTCCGGTTCTGCTCGTCGAGGCATTGCAGGCTGTCGAACTTAACTCCAAGACCCGCGGAGTCACCGCCGCCAATCCGGCGAACGATCTCTTTCATGTGAGTGTGCAAGGTGTGCCGCTGGCATGGGCGCAACCCTTGCTTCCCGGCTTCACGATCACGGGCGATGACCTTCACGGTGAGTTTTCCGCCGCCGCACGCGATGGCGGTTTCAACTTGCGTTCGGTCGCTCCGCTGACGCTGACCAACTTCGGTGTGTCGCAGGCCGGGAAACCGCTGGTAAGCGCGCTCGACTTGCTAATCGGTCTGGGGGCGGATTACACACCGAAGGGATGGCAGGCCGAGGTCACGGAATTTTCCGCCCGCAGCGGTACAGCCACGCTGATCAAGTTGGCTGCGCGGGTCGGCCAGACGACCGGCGAAAAACAGCCGCTCAAGGCGACGGGGACTTTTGAGGCCAGCCTGCCCGCGCTGCTGGCCCAACCCGCCGCGCCGGCCGGCATCGTGCTGAGCCAGGGCGTTGCCCGAGGGGAATTCACCGCGAGCGTGGCGGAGAAGCAGGAAATCGCTCTCACCTTACAACTCGCCGAACTGGCCGGCGCCGGGCAGGCGCTGCCCGAGGTGGCTGTTTATGTGCGGGCCGATCGCGATGCGACCGGGCGCATTGATGCGCAGGTTCCTTTGGTCGTGACCTACGCCGGACGGAAATCCGATCTCACCATCGGCGCCCTCGTGCAAACGCCCGAGACCGGCTTGCAGATTGATGCACAGCTGAAGAGCGAGGTTCTTTACATCGAAGATCTCAAATGTTTCGCCGGTCTGATGCCCGCTGCCGCGCCAGCGCAATCCGCCGCACCCGCACAGCCTGAGACGACCGTCGTAAAATCTGTCGCCAAGCCGGTTGGTCCTCCGTGGGCAGGCATTGCGGGCGAAATCAAACTGGCGCTCAAGAAAGTCGTTTATTCCTCCGCCTTCCAGCTCACGGATGTTGGTGGCACGGTTAAAATCACCCCGGCAATGCTGAGTCTTGAAAATCTGCGCATCGTTCTCGGTGCCGATGGAAATCTGAAGGCTGCCGGCAGCCTTAACTACGATGCCAAGGTGGCCGCACCCTACGAACTCAAGGCCGATATTAACATCATCGGTTTTGACCCGGCTTCTTTGCTGCGCTCGCTTGATCCATCGAAACCCGTCTCGGTGGAAGGGAAATTTGACCTCGCGACGCACCTTGCCGGACGAGCCGATGATCCGGCTGGGTTCAAAGACACGGCGCTGGGAGATGTGACTTTGACCAGTCGGGGCGGCACCTTGCGCGCTTTGGGGGTCAAGGCTGGCAACACGGCTTCCAATGTGTCCAAAGTCTCGGCCGTGGTGGGTTTGTTCGGGGCGCTGACCGGGAACAGCATGGCGACGAAATACGCCGAACGCGGACAGGCTGCGGCGGACGCGGTGCAGCAGCTCGGCACGATCAAGTTTGACCAGCTTAACGTGGTGGTCGCACGGGACGCCAAGCGCGACATGATGATCAAGGAAATAACCCTCATATCGCCAGCCGTGCGTTTGGCAGGTTCCGGCACGATTGCCTACGTCCCCGGGGTTGCTCTCATGCAGCGGCCTTTGGCGATCAACCTGCAGCTTGGCGCGCAGGATCGACTGGCGGACGCTTTTCGCACGCTGAGGCTCCTTGGTGCCGGCGGAGCCGATGAGCTTGGTTATTTGCCATTGGTGGAGCCGATCAAGCTCGACGGCACGTTGCAGTCCATCGGTACATCGCAGTTGCAGGGTCTGATCGACCGCGCCATGGCGAACTGAGTTTTTGCGAAGGGGATTCAATCCGGTCGGTGGAGGTCGTGACGGGCGCTGTCTCATGGTGATTGCCAACGCGCTGAATCCCGCGGGGCGGTCGATTCTCCAGCGTTATTTCCCCCGATGGGATTTCCCCATCAGTTGCACGCCTCTTCGAGGAATATCCACTTGTCCACGTCGATCTTGTGGCGGTTGAGAGCCTCGGCGTATTCGGTTTTTTTGACGAGGCTGTCGGGGGAGTTCATCACCATCTGGATTTTTTCGTTGGGAATGTGATGGCGGAGGAGAAGCATCGAGGCGTCGTAGTCGCGGCTGTCGTAGCCGACGCCGAGCTTGCGGTAGGCTTCGTCTGACGAGAGAGCCTGGCGGGAGTCGGTCATCATGCGGTCGGTTGCGTGCGCGCCGAACCCGGCGCCGCGTCCGTCGTTGTGGAGAAGGAGCATGGCGCCGACGCCGTAGGTGACGATGTGCTGCACTGAGAGTTTCATCTTGTCGCGGTTTTCCACGGTGCGCAGAGGGAAGCGGTTGAAAATCGATTCGCTGTGGAGGCGGACGACGGGAATGTCGTCGCTGCGGGGGATGCCGTGCGTGAGGACGACGAAGTCCTGGCTGGTCACGAGATCGTAGTAAACGTGGACGCGGAACCAGTAGGGTGTCGTCAGCAGATCGACGATGGGGTCGTCGGGGTTTTCGTTTTTGAAGAAAGTGAGGTTGGCGGTGTCGATCTTGACGAAATGCCGGTTGGCACGGATGGGCTGATGGCCGAGGACGAGGGGCTTGGGGCCGGCCATGTAACGGTCGATGGCCTCGCGATGCTGGAAGAGTTTTTTGAACTGAACGTCGGTGAGGAGGATTTCGTCGTCCACGGGTTTGATCGGCAGGAAGTAGCTGGCCGAGTAGATGAAACGCTTCGCTTCGGGGAGGGCGTGGGGCTTGAACGGGACGACGGGCTCGGGCGGAAGGGCGCGCTTGACGGTGCTCTCGGAGGGGCGCGTGAGGATATGGCCTCCGGCGGCCTTGGAGGTGAGGTAGGCGAGGTTGAACGGCGAAGGATCGAACTCGAGGGTCTCGGTGCCCGCGACGACGAGGCCTTGGGCGCGCATGGCCTCGACCTTGTCTGGGTTGTTGGTGAGAACGGTGAAGGATGCGGTGATGCCGAGCAGGTGGCAGATGTGGGAAATGTTCTCGTAGTTGCGGTGGTCCTTCTTGAGGCCGATGGCGGCATAGGCCTGGAAGGTGGACAACTGATCGAGCGACGCCTGCACGAGCATGCGATCGCGGGCCTTGCCGACGTAGCCAACGCCGCGTCCTTCCTGCAACAGATAGAAAAGGATGCCGGTGCCCTTTTCTGCGATGACCTTGAACGCGCCTTCCAGCTGCTGCACGCAATCGCAGTCGCAGCCGCGCAGCGTTTCGCTGGTGATGCAGGAGGAGTGGAGGCGGGTGTAAAGTGTCTTGGCGCGGACCACGTCGCCGTGGGCGAGCGCGATGATGTAATGCTTGTCGATCAGGTCCTGGAAAATATAGGCGCGAAAGAGGCCGAAACGGGTGTCGAGCGGGCAGGTGGCGAGGTAAAGCGTGGTGCCGAAAATCGGCCGCTCATCAAGAGAACGCGGGGAAATTACGCTGCCGGTCGCGTGTTGCAGTTCGGCGATGAGTTTGGAGAAGTCCGGATCGTGGCCGGAGGCGGCGGGTGCGGCGGAGGACATGGCAATAATAGAATCGCTGGCGAGCGAGGAGCCAATGTTAGACAGCGATGCATGCGGCGTGCAATGGGTTTACGCAGGCGATCCGAACTTCACCTCAGGGTCGCGGCGAAGAAAAGCATACGTGAACCGCGAGCAGTCAGCCGTGGATGCGGAACAAGTGCATTGACCAACCAACCAACCCTATGCCCTAGTGGAAAACAGCCTTGTATCGGTCGTCGTTCTCTCGTCCGGCGGCCCCAAGGACCATTACCGATCCAATGTCCGATCCAGCCGTCAAGTTTCCGACCATCCTTGTAATCGATGACGACGCCGAAGTGCGTTACTCCCTGGGCCGCGTGCTCTCGTCAAAAAAATATCAGGTCAGCGAAGCCGCCAGCGGTGAGCAGGGTGTGGCCATCGTCAAAAAAGGACCGGCGCCCGACCTCATCTTTTTGGACATTCGCATGAGCGGCATGACCGGTATCGAGGCGCTCCAGCACATCCGATCGGCCAACCCGAAGCAACTGGTGGTGCTGATGACCGCCTTCGGCACCGCCCAGACCGCCATCGAGGCGATGAAATACGGCGCGTTTGACTACATCATGAAGCCCTTCGATCCCGCGAAGGTGCTGGCGATCGCCGAAAATGCGCTCAAGACCCACGCCGACATGCGCGCCGTCAGCAATTACAAGCCGACCATCAACCGCGACGACTACAAGGAGGGCATCGTCGGCTCGTCCCCCGTCATGCAGGACGTGTTCAAGATCATCGGCCAGGTGACGGCGAGCGATGTCACGGTGATGATCACCGGCGAGAGCGGCACCGGCAAGGAACTGGTCGCGCGTTCCATCTGGAAGCATTCGCACCGCGCCTCGAAACCTTTCATTGCCGTCAACTGCGCGGCGATTCCCGACAATCTCATCGAGAGCGAGCTTTTCGGCCACGAGAAAGGATCGTTCACCGGTGCGACCGGCCAGCGGCTCGGCAAGTTTGAACTGTGCGACGGCGGCACCATCTTCCTCGATGAAATCGGCGACATGGCGCTGGCGACGCAGACGAAGATACTGCGCGTGCTTCAACAGGGCGAAATCCAGCGCGTGGGCGGTACCGAGACCATCAAGGTCGATGTGCGCATCATTGCCGCGACCAACAAGGATCTTGAGGAGATGGTCAAGACGAAGGCCTTCCGCGAAGACCTTTATTACCGGCTCAACGTCGTGCGTATCAAGATGCCGGCCCTTCGCGAGCGCGTGGACGACGTGCCGCAGATTTTGGACTTCTGCATCCAGAACCTCGTGAAGCAAAAAAAGGCCCGCGTGAACAAGGTTTCGCCCGAGGCGCTTGCCGTGCTCACGCGTTACCGCTGGCCGGGCAACGTGCGCGAACTGGAGAACGTGGTCTATCGCAGCGCGGTGATCGCGCAGGGAGACACGATCCTGCTCAAGGATCTTCCTGCGGAGATCCGCGACGCCACGGGGGTTCCTCCACTGTCTTCTCCCGGTGGCGCGGGTGCGCCGCATTTTGAGAAAGCCCGCACGCACTCGTCGGAAAGCGTCGCGCTCGCCTCCGCCCGGGTGGAGGCCGAAAGCATCGCGTCGGGCGCACCTGCGCTCAGCGTGGAGCGTGCTCTGGACTTCGTTCATTCGCAACTTTCCGAAGGCGAGGAACCCATCATGGCGCGACTTGAGCGCGAGATGATCGTGCGCGTGTTTGCGGCGACCGAGGGCAATTTGCTGAAAGCCGCCGAGCGCCTCGGCATGACGCGGGCGACCCTGCGCAAGCGGGTGGATGAGCTGGGCCTGAAGAGCTGAAATCCTCCGCTTCCGGGGTGCAGACGTTCTCTCGGCTTCTTGGGAACCTAGAACGAGAACGATGACTGGAATCTACGGCACGAGGATGAACGTATCGATGGGTACGGGCATCTCGGTGCGGCCGGCGAGAAAAGTGAACTCGATGCGCGAGGCGGTGCGCACGAGTTCATCGTAGCGCGAAAGATTCCATTTTGAAACGGGCTCGCCGTTGATGCGGGTCACGAGGTCGCCGGGCTGCACGCCGTTTTCGGCGGCGGGCGAGTCGGGCACGACGCCGAGCACGCGCCAGTAGGCGGGGAGTTTTCGGAAGCTCAAACCGGCGTTGCGGACAGGTGGCGTGACGATGGGGGTGTTGTTTTCGCGATAGAACGTCACTTGGTTTCGCTGCTGGTCGAAAGTGAGGGTGAACTGGCGCAGCAACGCGCTGCCGAGCGACGACGGCTCATCGGTCAATTCCACCACAGGCCGGGTGAACGTGGCGCCGCCGACCACGAGATCCTGCACGAGCCGCCCCACTTCCTGCCGGTGGTCGCCGGTGAGAGTGCCAACGGTGGCGCCCAGCCTGGGATTGCCGGCGAAACGGGCGTTGAGGCCGGCGGGATTGAGGTGCAGCCCGCCATCGCTCCCCGTGTCGATCAGCGCATTGAAGGATTGATTTTCAAGTTCCACGGAAACGAGAGGAACGCGCCGATCGTTGATGAAAGGAATCGTCTTCCCCGGCAGCAGGGGTGCTTCGCGGATGGATTGAAGGATCAGCTGCGAATGGGGGTAGTCGAGCGTGAGCAGGGTGTGACGAAAAAGGGGGAAGCCGAGCACGCCGTCGATTTTCATACCGAAGTGAGCGGAAAGTTCGCTGCAATCGTAAACAAGCGCCGGGACGCTTTTGAAACGCACGCCGCCGAGTTCCAAGGCGGCCAGTTCCACGCTGGGCAGCGACATGGTTTCTCCGGTGGCCGAGCGAACAAGCATGGTCGGCAAGTCGCGTGTGGCTTTGCTCCGGGTATAATGACCGGCAAACTCGGGCGAGGCCAGCGTCATGGTCGAGCCGGTGTCCACAAGGAAACGCCACGGACCGTGCTCATCCCATTTTAAGCTGACGATAAAGTGGCCGCCCACGATGTCTGCGGGCAAGATGGCCAGCGTCGCGTCGGCGAATGTGGTCGCCGATGGACTGCGGGAATCGATCGATGTGCATCCGGCCAGACTTAGCAGCAAAAATCCAGCAAGGAAGCAGCGACTCGCCGGTTTCATTTTACTGGCTGAGGCAGACGGATGCTGGCGAGCCAGGCGGCCGCGGCAAGGGCTGCGCCACCGATAAAAACGACATAGCTGCCCTGCGGACCGAACGACCAGAAAACAATTCCCGCCGTGATGGGTGTGATGGCCCTGGCCAGCGAACCGAGCGAGCGGAAGATGCCGAGCACGCGGCCCTGTTCATCGGCTCCGGCGTAAAGCGAGATGAGACCGGTGGTGGACGGGTTGATGAGACCCGAGCCCATCGCCAGCAAGGCGATGCCTGCGTAAAGCCAGACCGGCGTCGGCGCCAACCCGATCATCAGGAGTCCGATCGTCGAAGAGACGAGACCGCCGCTCAGCACGCGGGTTTCCGATACGGTTTTGAGAAGCCTGCGCACGATGACGCCCTGGGTAATGATCGAGCACACGCCGAGAAACACCATGAGCTTGCTATTCTGACCGACGGTGTAGTTGAAACGTTCCGCGCCGAGGAACACGAGGGTGGATTCCATCGCGACGAAGGCGATCGCATAGACGAAGGCAACGAGATTGACGCCGCGGATTGCGGCGTTGTCCAGCGTGAGGATGGCGCGGATCGGGTTGCGCAGGCGGGTGATTTCAGGGGTGTTGCCGCGCACTTCCGGCGAGCGGGTTTCAGAAAAACGCCGATAAATCCAGACCAGGTTGACGAGGCTGAGCCCGAAAGAAAACAACGCCGGGACGGAGAACGGATTGATGCCCCAGGCGGCGAGCGACGGGTGGTGCTGGAGCAGGTTGAATTGCGCGGTGAAACCGCCGATGGCCGGGCCGGTGACGAGGCCGAGGCCGAAGGCGACGCCGACGATGCCCATGGCTTTGGAGCGTTCCTGTCGCGTGGTGACGTCGGCGACGGCGGCGGTGGCGACGGAGAGGTTGCCGCCGAATGCGCCGGCGACGAGACGGGCGATCACGAAAAGCCAGAACGAGCCGCTGACAACCCAGAGCAGATAACTGAGCGCGGTGCCGGCGACGGTGAGGAGAAGGATGGGGCGGCGGCCGTGTTTGTCGGACAAACTGCCCCAGAACGGTGCGAAGACGAATTGGAGGATCGAAAACAGCGAGCTGATGACGCCGGCGAAAAGCACTTCGGGCAGGTGGGTGTCGTTGCCCAGCAGGTGCGAGAGTGATTCGATATGCGCGAGCAGCCAGCGAAGCGCGCCGCTTTGGCCGTCAACCGAGAGATAGTGATGCAACAGGTCCGGCCCGAGCGGGAATATGATCGAGAAGCCGATCAGGTCGATGTAGAGCGTGAGAAAAATCACGCCAAGCGACAGCGGACGGGCAGAGGCGGCGGTGGGAGTGGTGGACGTTGGCACGAAGGTCACAGCGAAACGGGTATGCACCGCGACGCCAAGCGCAACTTGGATGCTCCGACCAGATGCGAAGGCGGCGGGGTTATCCTTTATCCAGCATCAGGTCGATCTGTTCGATCAGCGCGGACATGGAGAATGGTTTTTGGAGGAAGGAGACGGTCGGGTCCGACGTGAGGGAGGGGGGGAGGGCGGTGCGATTGTAGCCGCTGGTCAGGATCACCGGCACATCGGGCGACAGGGCGCGGATTTTTCGGAGGGTTTCCTCGCCGTTCATGCGTGGCATGGTGAGGTCGAGCACGATCAGGCGGATTTCTTTCTGATGCCGCTGGAAAACCTTCATGGCCTCGACGCCGTCGCATGCGGTGAGGGGATACATTCCCATCATGGAGAACATTTGCACGGCCACGGTGCGCACGGATTCCTCGTCATCGACGATGAGCACCGTGCCGGTGCGTGCCGCAGGCGTGGCAAAAGGAGCTCTTGATAATAGGTGTTCGGCGGCGGCGTCGGAGGCGGGCAGGAGCAGGGTGAAGGTGGTTCCCTGCCCGATTTTGCTATCCACGACAAGGCCGCCCTGATGGCTGCGGATGATGCCCAGCACAGCCGCCAGACCGAGGCCACGGCCGGTGAACTTGGTGGTGAAGAAGGGATCGAATATTTTGCGAATGGTGGCCGCGCTCATGCCTGCTCCGGTGTCGATGACCTGAAGAAAAACAAGTTCGTTCTCGGTGTTGCTCGGAGTGAGAATCGCCTGTCGCAACCGGGGGTCGTCGGCTTTCATGCGGCCGGTGGCGAGGGTGATCACGCCGTCTCGGTCGCCGATCGCGTCCGAGGCGTTGACCACGAGATTCATGATGATCTGACGAATCTGGGTGGCGTCGGCTTTTACGGACGGCAGGCCGGGCTGAAGTTGAAACGAGAGCGAGGCCCGTTTGCTGATGGAGTGCTTGAGCAGCGGGACGGTATTGCGGATGATGTCATCCAGATTGATTTGCTGGATGCGGAACTGGCCCTTGCCCGCGTAGGCGAGCATCTGTTGGCAGAGTTCGGCGGCCCGCAACGAGGCGGACTCGATCTGGCGGAGGTTTTGTTGGAGCGGGGAATTCTCCGGAAGATCCAGCCGGACAAGGCTGGCATGGCCGACGATGCCGGTGAGCAGGTTGTTGAAGTCATGGGCGATGCCGCCGGCGAGCACGCCGAGGCTTTCGAGCTTCTGGCCCTCGAGCAGTTTGCGTTCGATGATCAGTTTTTCGGTTTCGTCCTGCTTGGCTTTGGTGACGTCGATGGCGAGTCCTTCGATGGACAGGAGTTTGCCGTCCTGATCATATACGCCCTGGCCCCGGTCGAGGACCCATTTGATTTCGCCATTTTTATGGCGCAGGCGGTATTCGACCTCGTAGGCCTGATGATCGGCCAGCGAGTCGGTGATCGCCGCCCAGCTGTTCTCCCGATCCTCGGCGAGCACGAGATCGTCGTAACGAATCTGCCGGTCGGTGAGTTCCTGGGCGGTATGGCCGGTCAGATCAATGCAGCCGTGGCTGATGTAGAGCGCGGAGAAGCGTCCGTCGTTGGCGAGGCGATAGGCCATGCCGGGGAGTTGGCCGAGCAGACTGTCGAGTTGGCGTCGGCTTTCGCGAAGTTCCGACTCGGTCGTCTGGCGTTTTGCGATGTCGGTTTCGAGCAGGTTTTGCGTGTGGCGGAGTTCGGCGGTGCGTTCGGCCACTTGCGATTCGATCAGATGGGTGCGGAGCAATGTGGTCCTGAAATACGCGCCTAGGCCGGCGGTAAAAACGAGTCCGCCGAGCAAAACCAAGAGAGGGATGGAGCTTATCTGGCTGTCGATCCAACCGGGCGGCGTGCCGAAATAGACGCGCCAAAGCCGGCCGTCGATTTTGAGCGTGTCCTCGTAACGGGGAAAGGCGGACAAATCCTCGGGTTTTCGGGGCTGCGCGCGCGTTGCATCCGTCGTGGCGAGCCGGCCATAGAGGAAGGGGTCGTTGGCGCTTGAAGGCGTCATGTCCAGCACGAGCGTATCGACGGAGCTGGCGGTGTAGGTCTGCCAAGAGTCGCCGAGCATTTCGTCCAGTCGCAGCACGATCTGCACGAAACCCGCCAGCGAGTCGTTCGGGACGGGGCTGCCGAGTCGGTTGACGTTGCCGAAGATCGGGCAGGCGATGATGACGCCGTAGCGCGGCGGGCCGCCTTCATCCTGGATCAGGCGGATTTTACGTGTCAGGGTGGGCGCGCGGTTGCGGATGGCGGCATCCAGATCGGGGCGGGTGGGCCCGGTGTAGGCATCGTAACCGAAGGCGGCCTCGTTGCCCTCCATGCGATCCAGATAAAGGATGGGAAAATAAGCATCGCGGTCGGTGGCTGGAACCGGTTGGCCCGAGGCGTTCCGCTGGGTGATTTGAAACGAGGGAGAAATGCGTGCGCGGGCCACCGCTTCAAATTCCGCCTTTTTCTCGCGTGGGACCCGGGGCAGCCACTCGATCGCCAGGATCTGGCGGTGACGGCGGCGGAGGTCGTCGGCGGCCGCGGCGAATTCGGCGGGCGTTACCTCTTCGGAGTTTTCGAAGAGGGTGCGCAGGTTGTAAACGCATTCCTCGTAGCCCTTGAGGCTTTCTTGGATGAGTGTCTTGCGCACGAGGGCCCGGCGGGCGAAATCCTTTTCCAGGCGTTCGACTTCGCCGTTGCGCACGACTTCTCGCAGGGCAAGGGAGCCCGCCACGCCGACCAGCAGGACGAACGCGATGACGCTGTTCCTGCGCAGCGAGAAAAAGGATTTGTAGGCGGCGGCATTCATCGGGGTTCCTTTTGCCGAAATGCTACGGGATGCGCAGGTGGTCCGCCAGCGCGATCTATGATGCCCTCAAAAAAGGAGTGCGCCCACGGACGCACTCCCGCCTCGGCGCGAGGCTCGGCTCAGAGTTTGTAAGGCAGCGGATACTTGGCGGTGAGCTTGGCGACGCGCGCCTTGGCCTCGGTGATGGCGGCGGCTTCGTTGGGGGTGCCGATGGCCTTGAGCACCGTGTCGATGGCGGCGGCGACTTCGTCCATGTCGGCTTCCACCAGGCCGCGACTGGTGATCGCGGGCGTGCCGACGCGGATGCCGGACGCCTGGAAGGGCGAGCGGGTCTCGAAGGGCACGGTGTTTTTGTTGAGGGTGATGTGGGCGAGGTCGAGCGTCTCCTGTGCCTTCTTGGCGGTGAGATCGGGCAGGTTGTGGCGGAGATCGACGAGGAAGAGATGGTTGTCGGTGCCGCCGGAGACGAGCTTGTAGCCGCGCTTGAGGAAGGCGGCGGCGAGGGCGCGGGAGTTTTTGACGATCTGCGCGGCGTAAACCTTGAAGTCGGGCTTGAGGCATTCGCCGAAGCACACGGCCTTGGCGGCGATCACGTGCATGAGCGGGCCGCCCTGGCCGCCGGGGAACACGGCGGAGTCGATGGCTTTCGCGTGGGCGGCCTTGCAGAGGATGAGGCCGCCGCGGGGGCCGCGCAGGGTTTTGTGCGTGGTGGTGGTGACGAAGTCGGCGTGCGGGAACGGCGAGGGATGCACACCCGCGGCGACGAGGCCGGCGATGTGGGCGATGTCGGCGAAGAGGAACGCCCCGACCGAGCGGGCGATCTCGCCCATGCGGGCGAAGTCGATGACGCGGGAGTAGGCGGAGGCGCCCACGGTGATCATGGCGGGTTTCTCGCGCCCGGCGATGGCGGCGAGCTCGTCGTAGTCGATCAGGCCGGTGTCCTCGCGGACGCCGTATTGGACGAAGTTGTATTGCTTGCCGGAGAAGTTGGCGGGGTTGCCGTGGGTGAGATGGCCGCCGTGCGACAGGTTCATGCAGAGGATCTTCGCGCCGAGGGGAAGCACGGCGGTGTAGACGGCGAAGTT
>CAIVDS010000093.1 GCA_903904685.1 uncultured Verrucomicrobiota bacterium | reverse complement strand
TCCCCTCGGATCGCGCACCTCCCGCAACGCCGCTTCGCATTCTCTCCACATCGCCTCGTTCAACACCTTTCTTGATTCGTCCATCCCCATCCTGAATCACAAAGGCTCCTCATCGTACAACTTTTTCGTTAACACTCCCTAATGTAGCAGAGTCATTGCGCTACGCCAATAATGACCACCGGGATAGTGGCGTGGTTCAGATATACCGCGATAGCGCGGAGCTTGGGCGGCGGTGGCTGAACGGGGAAAAGCAGTGGCTTAAAGACCGCGACAAAGCGCGTCCTAAAATCCTTACTCTGCCTCAAGCAAAGCGCCTCATCATGTCGTTGAGAAAACTACCCGGTGGCAAAGATTACGGCTACGGGATGGAGTCGGTTTGGGGAAGGAACAACGTCGTGTTCAAATAGGGCGTGTTTTGCGCATGACTTCAGACCGTCTAATACCCCTTTACCCGACACCCTCTTCACGGTTTAGTGAAGACGTTTCGGACAATTTGGGACAAATCACTAGGTGTTTTACAAAAAATCTAAGCGTAGATTTAAAATCTACCTAGGTAAAATAAATCAGCGCAAGGGTTCGACTCCCTCTGCCCGCACCACTTTATTTTACAGGTAAAGTAGGAAAAGAAGTGGATAAAAAAGACGATTGCGGAGTGAAAAGAGAGGTGGCCTCCGTCGTGTGGCGTTTTTCTTTAATGCGTCTTGGTTCCTTTCTATATGCCACAGGCTAACTCTGTCACCGGCCCAGTGTCCGGCGGTCACCTCAATGGGGAAAAAGGGACTTTCCCCGAGAATGGAAATCTGCTAGTGTATTGATCCAATGGCAGTTATACTCGTTTTAGTTGATTTTAATAAAAAAGAGACCTAACGAGTTGACGCAATTGGAGATTAGGGAATCATTTAGACAAGCTACTGTTCACCATCCAACCAAGGAAAACATTATGTCAACCAACCTCACTAAACGCGAAATTGTTCTCGCAATCTATGAAAAGACTGGATTCCCACAAAAGGAAGTCGTCACCAGCGTGCAGATGACGCTCGACATCATCCAGCAAGCGCTCGCTGATGGCCGCAATGTTGAGTTGCGGAATTTTGGCGTGCTCGAAGTGCAGAAGCGCAAGTCGCGCATCGGTCGCAACCCCAACAAGCCCGAAGCCGAGGTTGTAATTCCTGAGCGTGCCGTCGTGAAGTTCAAGTCAGGCAAGATTCTCAAGCAGATGCTAAAGAAGATCGATATCTCAAAACTCTGATTTTCAGGAGTTTTATTCGTTTACAAAAAGGCCGGCCGCAAGCCGGCCTTTTTTGCGTTCTGTGGTGGTGAAAACGCGAGTGGGGTGAACGGCATGGCGAGCCAAGTTTTTTTAGATTCGCCCTTGGCGGCGACATTTCCAACGTTCAGCGGTCCCATGGCTCAGTTCCAGTCCCTGCCCGGTTTCCGTGAATTCTACCCCGAAGCGTTTTCGCGTCGGAATCATATCTTCCGTTTATGGCGGCAAACGGCGAACACGTTTGGTTTTCAGGAATACGACGCGCCCGTCCTTGAGCCGCTGGAACTCTATAAAACCAAGTCGGGCGACGAGATCGAGGCGCAGCTTTTTAGTTTCACCGACAAGGGCGGACGCGAGGTTGCGCTACGTCCCGAGATGACGCCAACCGTGTGCCGGCTCGTAGGAGGGAAAGCCAACTCGTTGAAGCGACCGATCAAATGGTTTAGTATCGCCGAGTTTTATCGTTACGAGCGCGCCCAGAAAGGCCGCGAAAGGGCATTTTTTCAGTTCAATGCGGATATTTTTGGAGAGCCTGGTCCGGAGGCGGAGATCGAACTCATCAGTTTGCTGGTGCAGTGTATCCGCTCGTTCGGGCTGACCGCGCAGGATTTTTACGTGCGGCTGAGCGATCGCAATTTATGGTTTTATTATCTCGAAGTGCTGGGTTTTAACGAGGCGCAAACACGAGGTATTCTCGGTGCGATTGATAAATATGAGAAGATGGGGGACGATGCATTCAAGGGTTACGCTGAGGAGCACGGCCCGCTCCCGCTTGAGTTGAAGGAGAAAATCCTGACGTTTCTCGGCGTGAAGAGCCTCGCAGCGTTGGAGCAGATTGTTGAGTCCATCGGTGGGGAAAAACTCAACGCACGTATGGCGGATTGGCGAAAGTTGCTCGGCGGCTTGGAGGCAATGGGCCTCGCGGAATTCATCGAGGTGGATTTTGGCGTCGTGCGCGGCTTAGCCTACTATACCGGGTTTGTTTTCGAGGCGTTCGACCGCAAGGGTGAGCTGCGTGCCATCGCTGGCGGCGGTCGTTACAACGACCTTGTAGCTAAACTTGGTGGACCCGCATTGCCCGCCGTGGGATTTGCGATCGGTGATGTAACGATGGGACTGCTGCTGGAGCAACGCGGCCTGATGCCGGCTTTTGTGCAGACGACGGACGTGTATGCCGTCATCGGCGGCGAAGCGGAACGGGCGGCGGCGTTTGGCGATATCTTTGCGCTGCGTGCATCCGGTTATCGCGTGGACTATCCGCTCAAAGAGGTAGCTTTCGGGAAACAGTTCAAGGTGGCGGCCGATTCCGGTGCGAAGATCGCCTTGATCTATGGCACGGATGAACTCGCCAAGGGCATCGTGAAGATACGTGATCTCACCGATCGCAGCGAACACGAGGTGCCGCGCGATCAAGTGGTCGCTAGGGTGCGTGATTTCTTTTCCGGCGGCGTGGAAGCGTGAGGCGGTTCAACCGAGATTTGCCGGGCCAAATGCACCCGGAAGCAAGGCATCCAACGTCGTTTCGATGCGGTCGTCCGAGTCGCAGACAGAGATGATGCGCGCCTGCGGGCCGAATTCATTGATGACTTGTCGGCAGGAACCGCAGGGCGGGGTGACGGCTTGGGTCGGCGTGTAAACGACGATACATTGGATCTTTTTCTCACCTGCCGTGATGGCGGAGCAAATCGCGATGCGTTCGGCGCAATTGCATAAGCCAAAAGAAGCGTTCTCGACGTTGGCGCCCGCATAGATTTTCCCTGAATCGGCCAGCACGGCTGCACCCACTGTAAACTGAGAATAGGGCGAATACGATGACTTGGCGGCGGAACGAGCGATTTTTTCGAGACGACGGATCGAGGAAGCGTTCATGGATATCCTCATTGTCAGGGATACGACCACTTGTTGTGACGTCGGTCCAAATAGAAGAGGTTGCTAGGGCAGCGCTGAAACGGGGCTATTATTAAAAGTAAATCAATCCGATGAACCTCAGTTGGCACCGTGGTTTTTGGTGGAGTCCGTCTTGGTGGGATCGGCGGGCTTTTTGACCGCGGCGATCTCCTCGTCGGCCTCAGAGGAGGCCTTTTTGAATTCTTTGATGGATTTGCCGAGGCCCTTGGCGAGTTCAGGAAGCTTGGAGCCACCAAACAGCAGGAGGATGATCGCGAGTATAGCCAAGATTTCCCAGCCACCAATAATACCTGCGATCACCGGATGAAAGAAGCTGTTCATAATCTTGCGAGGGTTAGCCGGTGCCTGAGAACTGGCAAGGGGGAAAGCGGGGTCATGGCGCGGCGGGCGGGATTACGACCTCGTCGCCGACATTGGCCCGACCGCCGAGCGTGCGTGCTCCCAAGGTGTGTCCGCGAAGGTAGGGCGAGGATTGAAGTCTCGCCGTGGCGCGCAGGTCGTCGGTGCGCGTGATCAGAATCCGCCGGTCGAAGTCGCCGGGCAGGACGGCGAATGGCGATACGGCGATGATTACGTTCTGCGTGCTCGGATCGACGGCAATCACCCGGCCCACGATTCGCATGGGACTGGGTGAGATGGCTGAGGAGGCCGCAGACTTGTTTTTTTCCGACGACGTCGATTTGTGTCCGCCGGTTGTGGTGCAACCGGCGAGCAGCAAACTGCAAAGCGCGAAGGTGAACGCGCGACGCATGGCCAGCATCAAGGAGCCTGCGGGATAACGGGCTTCACGGCGTTGGCCTGAACCTGTTTGAGGAGGTTCTGGGCGTTGTCGATCTGCTCGGCGTCGAAGAAGCCGTGGAGCTGGCGGATGCGCGTCGGGTGGCGCATCTTCCGGAGCGCCTTCGCCTCGATTTGGCGGATGCGTTCGCGCGTCACCTTGAATTGCTTGCCGACTTCCTCGAGAGTGCGGCTGTAGCCGTCAACCAGACCGAAGCGCAGGGAGAGCACGCGGCGTTCGCGTTCCGTGAGGGAATCAAGCACGTCGATGATCTTCTCGCGGAGAAGCGAGTAGGCGGTCATGTCGTAGGGATTCTCGGCGGATTTATCCTCGATGAAATCGCCGAAGGACGTGTCGTCGCCATCGCCGACGGGCGACTGGAGGGAGATGGGCTGCTGGGCCATCTTCATGATCTGCTGGACGCGCTCCACCGGGAGGCGCATCTCGTCCGCGACCTCCTCGGGGGTGGGCTCGTGCCCGTATTCCTGGAGGAGCTGCTTCTGCACCTGCATGACCTTGTTCAAGGTCTCGATCATGTGGACCGGGATGCGGATGGTGCGGGCCTGGTCGGCGATGGAGCGGGTGATGGCCTGGCGGATCCACC
>CAIVDS010000092.1 GCA_903904685.1 uncultured Verrucomicrobiota bacterium | reverse complement strand
TTGCACTTTGCGACATGAACCTTTGCTTCTTGCGCTCTACTTTTGGAGGGGTGGCTGAGTGGTCGAAAGCAGCGCTTTGCTAAAGCGCCGTAGGTGTAAAAGCCTACCGGGGGTTCGAATCCCCCCCCCTCCGCCAGTTTTCGTTTTCCCGGACAGGAGGCCGCTGAGGGACCGGAGAAGATGCAGTCTCACGTCCTCCGTTACCCCTGTTGTCTCCTGTTAAACGGATAGAACTCCGGTCCTCCGGCGCATTACCCGCCGACATTGTTTTTTTAAAGAGTTTCCGCAGGCGCGTCGCCGATACCCTGATTTTCAGGCTGTCGCGGAGCCAGTGCCTGTTTGCGGGGTGTTCGATATAGTGGTTCACCTCGTTGAAAAAGTCTTTTAGCGTATGCAAATGTGCGACACCCCGTATCAATTCGAAGTCGGGCGAGAAATAGTCGCGCCTTGCGAATGCGATCAGCCAGCCTATGAGGCGGCCATGGGGATAGAGCGCCTTGGCAAAGACGGCGGAGGCGTAGCGTTTTGGATGGATTCCCTGTTGTTCGCAGAATCTTTTCGCGAAGGTGTTTCCTCGGTGTGGCACGTTGGTGGGGTAAAAACGTTAACTTTCAGAGGCCGATCTTGGTCGGATTCTTTTCAACAAGCCACGATTTTTTTCGGATTGGGGATGCGAAGCCGTCGTCCTGTCTTTATCGAGCGTTCAGCTTCTCATCCATTAGCTGCAACTCGCCGCGCCCCCTTTGGCTTGCGCGCAACCCCAGGCCGATTGTTCATGCGCCGACGCCGAACGTGATTGAGCCGAGTTCGCGTTTGCGCAATATCTGTCTGCTTTTCTCCACACATGACCTCAAAAGAACGGGTTCTCACGACGCTTGCCTGCCAGCAGCCGGATCGCGTGCCGATCGACTACTTCGCCAACGACGACATCGACCGGCGTCTGAAAGCGCACTTCGGACTCGCGCCCGACGCTCGCGAAGAACTGGCGCGGGCGCTGCACGTGGATTTTCGCGGCATCTATGTGCCTTATCGCGGACGGAAACTGCACGCGGACATTCCCGAACGCGGCGTCAAAGTGGATGATTGGGGTATCCATCGCATGTGGATCGAGCACCCGTCGGGCGGTTACTGGGATTATTGCGATTTCCCGCTGCGCGAGGCGACCGTAGAGCAGGTCGCCGCCTGGCCCATGCCTTCACCCGACGATTTCGACTATTCCGCCGTGCGGGAGCAGTGCCGGCGGCACGCCGAGTTTGGCGTATTCATCGGAAGCCCCGGGTTGCCCGATGTCATCAATGGCAACGGCATGCTGCGGACGATGGAGCAGACCCTTGTCGACTTGATCGAGGATGATCCGGCCGGGATGCTGCTGACGCGTCGCCGGTTCGACATCCAGTTTGAGGTTTTGCGCCGGACGCTGGAAGCCGCGCGCGGCGCCATCGACTTTGTCTGGATGGGCGAGGATCTCGGCACGCAGATCGGGCCGACGATCAGCCTCGGGCTTTACCGCCAGCAGATCCGCCCGCTGCACCGGAAAATCGTCGATCTCGCGAAATCCTTCAACCTGCCCGCCATGCTTCATTGCTGCGGCTCGAGCAGCTGGGCCTTTGAAGATTTCATCGAGATCGGCATCAAGGCCGTCGACACCCTGCAGCCGGAGGCCAGGAACATGGCGCCGGCGTTTTTGAAGGCCAACTTTGGCGGGCGACTCGCGTTCCACGGCTGCATCAGCACGGCCGGCCCGGTGGCTTATGGCACGGTCGAGGACACCGTGGCCTATTGCAGACAGACTCTGGAGACGATGATGCCAGGCGGCGGCTACTGTTTCGCGCCGACGCATCAGTTGCAGGACAACTCGCCGACGGAAAACGTCGTGGCCATGTATGCTGCGGCGCGCGACTTTGGCCGGTATTGATGCGAGGGCGTGGATCTTGCCCTCAATGGCTTGCCGCTCGGCGCGAAGATTCACCCTGTGCTCTTCAATCTCGGCGATGATCTTGTCGACATTCCCGTGCCGACGTTTGACTCGAACGACGAGTGGTTTGATTGATCGGGCTTGTTTTTAAGGCAATGAAAGAGGCGGTGTCATGCCTGGGCGCATCGTGCCGCCACACTTGAACTTTGGGCGGATGCGAAGCCGTCGTTGTTTCGCGGACAGTCGGGGATTCATTCACTGATCAAACTCGCCGCGCCCCCCTTCGGATTGTCCGCGGATTGAACTTACAGATTTTTTTTCAGGAACAGCGGGAGATCCGTCACGAACTTCATGAACGCGGCCTCATCGTCGAGGTCGTGCCCGCCATTGTGCACGAGCAGCCATGAGTCGACTCCGGCTTTCTTGAGAGCGGCGTCAAACCGTTTAGCCTGATCAACTGGCACAATCTCGTCGTTTTTTCCCTGCACAATGTAGGTAGGCGCACTGCGAGCGTCGACATGCAGGAGTGGCGAGGCACTGCGGGCGAGGCTGGGAACCTCGGTGGGCGTGCCACCGAGAAGGATACGCACCTGTTCGTTAGTCCAATCGCCCTGTTTAACCTTTAGTGCCATATTCTCCGTCAAGTCGGTGGGGCCGGACATGGTCACGACGCAGGAGACGCGGCTCGAATATACGGCCAGCGAAGCATCGGAGTTGTCGCGGGTGTCGCTAGTGCCGAGGCAGGCGACGATCTGGCCGCCGGCGGAGCCACCAATGGCACCCACTCTGCGAGAATCGACGCCATATCGGTCCGCATGTGCGCGCACCCAGCGCACGGCGCGCTGGGTGTCATCCAACTGAGCGGGCCAATGATTGGCATCGGTCGTGACAAGGCGGTAATTGACGGCAAACACGACGTAGCCCTCCTTGACTAGCATCGGCACGAACGACGAAAACTCGCTTTTGTCGCCGGCGCTCCACGCGCCACCATGGACTAGGATCAGTGCGGGGCGCGGCGTCGTCGCGGGGGCGGCGAGCTGGAACATATCGAGCAACAGTGTTTGTCCGGCGGCCTCGCCATAGGGCACGTTAAGCTCCTTTTTAATCTTAATGCCCTGACAGCCGGCACCGAGGACCAATAGGCCGAGGGCGAACCCCACTGAATGAATTTTTGCGAGACCGATCATTTCGGCAGGTCAGTGTGAAGCGGCGATCTCGGCAAGCCTTCCTCTTATTGTAGAAAACCCAAAGGGGCCTGGGTAAGATTTGTTCATTTTTGTTTTCTATGACAAGGCACCGGGCAGCCGCGCTCAAGCTTTGGGCGGATGCGATGTCATCGTTTTTCCCCGGACAGTCGGGGATTCATTCATTGAGGAAACTCACGCGTCCCCTTTGGCTCGCTGCTATCTCCATTAAATCGACTGCCAAGGGGGAAGGTGTTTCGGGGCGGACCGTAGGAATTCGAGACCTTTGCGAAGCCTGCCCTCTGCGGTAAACCACGCGTGAAAACCCTGGCCGTCGAGGCCATTGGGATCGATGCGATCCCTTCTTACCGCCACGGCCATTCCCTCTCGCAACCCCCACCCCATCCATCCCCATCCCGCCGCTTCAAAAGCTTCTATCGTGAATTTCGCGCACTCGGCTCGCCGCAAATCATCAAGACATCCCGGAACGGCCTCGTTGCAATGCATCGGCTTCCCATGAAGGGCCTGAACCGCCTTGCATTCCACGATCATTTTTTGCAATGCAGTCGGATCGCCTCCGTAAGGGTGACAACATAAGACGTCGCACAAGGGCGCGAAAATATCCATGTTCTGTCCGTTCTTTCCTCCTTGGTGGGTTCCGATGGTGATCGGCTGTTCCGCTCCGCAGTTGCGCACCGTCTCCGCGACACGCGCCAGCCACACGATTTCCCGTGACGCAGTCGGATCATCCAGATTGCAGGTTGAAGGCTCATTGCACAAATCCCACATGAGAATACGCGCATCCGATCGAAGAGGCGTCACCAGCGACCGGACATAATCCATCTTCGGCTCCCAATCCCGAAAGAGATCCTCGTTATAGGTTCCTCCGTAATCCCACCGCTTGTCGTGCCAGCGATTAAACAGGCAGGGGATTGTCTTCATGCCCTGTTCGTCAATGGCCGCCACGGCATCGAGAAAGTCATGGGTGGTCTTCTCAGGCTTGGCCATCCACGGGGCGAATTCGATCCAAAGCCGGATCGCATTGGCATGCACCTCCCGGGCGAGCGCTATCTCCTTTCTGAATTTCGAGGCATCGTATTCCCACCAGGCCTGTTCAATCCGCGCTCCCCATGATGGGATAACATTGAAGCCCCTGAGCCAGCTATAGTCGGTGTAACGATGCATCATTTTCGGCGGTTTTTGAAATGAAGGAGAGGTATAAATGATGGGACATCCGAAGGCATCGGAGCGAGTTCTATCGCTTTAAATGTTCCCGGGCAGGCGATGATCCGCCGCGCGTTTTCTCAATTTATTTTCCCCCGCACAGTCGGGGTCTCATTCATTGCCGCACCTCGCCGCGCTCCCTTTGGCTCGACGGTTTCAGGAGCGGCTCTATTTGCTCCCGCAATTTTTCATTTAACCGGGCATAACCGGCGTCGGTCAGGTGGAGAAAATCCCGGCTGTAGGCCGCAACAAGGTTTCCCTCTTCGCCGGTCAAAACGCCCGCGGCATCGAAAACGGTGACATCGGCGGATGCGAGGGACCGGATGTGCCGATTAACCTCGTCCATCGCGGGTGCAACCCGGTCCGACCATACCAGACGACGCGCCAATGGAATCTTTCCGAGGGGGAAGAGAGTGGTCACCACCACATGGGCGCCCCGTTCGCGGCAAAGGTCCGCGATCTTTTCGATGTTCCGTTTGCAGGTCTCGACGATCCTGCCCTCGGCCCGGGGAAACAGCGGAATGGCTTTCAGGTCGTTGATGCCGACCTGAATCACCACGATCTTCGGCTCGAGTCGTCCAAGATGGTCGTTGAACCGCAGCAGCACCTGTTCGGTGGTCTGCGCGCTGATTCCGAGGTTGAGGGTTCTTCCCTCAAACCCCTTGGGAACCGGCCACTGCGCGGCGCGGGAGTCGCCGTAGAATACAAGCGTCGGCCGCCCCTGCATCGCGGGAATCTCCACTTGCCTCAGTCCCAGGGGATCGAGGCGGGTCGCTGCGATTTCCGCATAAAAGCGCTTCGCCCCGCGAAACACGACAAACGTCGTCACCCACGATGCGATGGCGAGGGCCGCAAGCGAAGCGAGGAGACACCGGCTAACAACCGTTCGCGATGGTCTCATGTTTTTTGCCGCCTCCGCTGGACGGATTGGCGCAAGGTTGCGGCCACTGACTGTCATACGACTCCGGATAAATCTCGTCGCTCACCAGTTTGCGAACTCCAAACGGCCAAGCCAAGATCAGCACCAACCTGCGCTGCTTCCGCGCATCAAGGCAATCCAGCTGAACCAGCGTGGACTCCGTCTTGACTCTTTTGCCGCCCGACGGCGCGAAGGCGGACTGCCATCTGACTCTGCTTATCTCCAAACCGCGTCGGCTGCAAAACCGGCGGGCATGCCTCACGATGACGCGGTCCAACGTGCGATGAACCGTCAAACCCAGATACATCGTTGCCGGAATATAAATCACCGCACCCGCAATCATCAAAAGCGCTCGCGACATACTGCGCCTAAAACGTTCATATCTCAGCCGCGCTGGCAAGCGTCGCCGGCTCCCGCCGATTGCGCCCGGCCTTGCTCCGTCAGCGCCTTGAACAGCCTCGCTTCCTCGGAATCGAACGGCGAGCCGTCCTGCCGGAGCAGGTCGTGAAACCACACGGCGGGTTCCGGCGCGCCTTCGACGGATCCCCAAGGATAGATCGTCTGCGTCTTGCCGCTGACCAATCCCCAGTTGCAGCAGCCGACGCGCTCCCGGCGGAACACCGGCAGGCAGGTCGCCACATCGCTGTGCCCGCGACGCAGCCACTCCGTGCACAACACCGGCCGCCCGTGCCGCCTGAGCCCCGCGATCTGCGCGGTGAGACTGGCGGCGTCGTTGTAGTTGTGGAACGTGATGACATCCGAGGCCTCGGCTTGAAACGTGTTCAGGCTTGCGATGTCGAAGCACAGACCCGCCGTGAGCGGTTGCGACGGCTCCGCGCTCCTGGCCCACTCGAACACCTTGCAGAGCAGCGGCAGCGAGCGCTCCTCCTGGTTGCTGTTGCCCGGTTCGTTGTACATATCCCACATCAGCACGCGCTCATCCTCCCGGAACGCCCCCACGACATCCCTCACATACTTCTCCAACCGCGGCCAGGTTCCCGGATCGTTGGTGGCGGCGACCCCCGGACTCTGCAACCACCCGGAGTTGTGTACGCCGGGGACCGGTTGCGGTTGTCTGCCAGCCTTCGGGTTGGCGTTCCAACAGTCGTCGAAGATCACCAGGATGGGCCGGATGCCCCGCCCCGCCGCCAAACCCAGAAACCGATCCAGCCGCGCCTTGAAACCATCCGCGTCGGGACCCCACGCGAGGTCGTGCAGATAGACGCGGACCGTGTTCATGCCCAGGTCGGCCGCCCAGCCCAGTTCCCGCCCGATGGTCGCCGTTTCAAAACTCTCAGTCTGCCACATCTCGAGCTGGTTGATCGCCGTGCTCGGAATGAAGTTGCAGCCGACGAGCCACGGTTGGCTGCCGTACCAGGCGTTCGCCCTGTCAACGTCCCATCGTTTCATTGTGGTTTCTCGATCCGGCGTGGAAAACTCGCCCGCAGCCGAACTGCAGGCGAGCCAAGGAGTCGCCGCGGGTTCTGTCGATTTTTGTTTTTCATGGCAACGTGCTGGGCCGCCGCACCTGAACTTTGGGCGGATGCGATGTTCATTCGAATCTCAGCGCCTCGATCGGATCGAGCTGGGCTGCCTTGTGGGCGGGGTAGAATCCGAAAACGATGCCGACGACTCCCGAGAACAAAAACGCCACGATGATGGAGAAGCTGGAGACGAGCACGGGCCAGCCGTTGACGATGGAGACGATATGCGACGCACCCACGCCGGCCAGAATGCCGATGGCTCCCCCCATCAGACTGAGCACCATGGCTTCGAGAAGAAATTGCAGGCGGATATCGCGATCATGCGCGCCAATGGCGAGGCGGACGCCTATTTCGCGGGTGCGCTCGGTGACGGAGACAAGCATGATGTTCATGATGCCGATGCCGCCCACGATGAGGGAAACCCCGGCGATGGCGCCGAGAAGGGTGGTCATGGTGCGGGTTGTCGTGGTGGCGGCCTGGGCAAGCTCGAGCTGATTGCGCACGATGAAGTCGGGCTCGCGTCCGGCCCGGCGTTGCTTGAGCAGATCGGTCACCTGCTGCTGGAGACGCGGTATCTGCTCCTGGTTGGTGGCCTGGATGAGGATGCTGTTGAGCGAGGTGTGGATAGAGATGCGACGCATCGCGCTGGTGTAGGGCACGACGACGGCATCGTCCTCGTCGGTCCCGAAGTAATTGAAACCCTTCGGACTGAGCACACCGACGATCCTGAAGGGAATGTTGCGGATGCGCATGGTCTGGCCGACGGGCGCGCTGCCTGGAAAAATCTTATCGACGATGGTCTGGCCGATGACCGCCACCTTGGCGGCGCTGCGCACATCCGCTTCGGTGAACATGGCGCCTTCCGCCATGGGCCAGGAGCGGATGGACGGGAAATCGGGCGATTCGCCATAGATGTTGGTGAACCAGTTGAGTCCGTTGGCCAGCGCTTGGCCGACGAGGCGGACTTCGCCGCTCACCCCGACGACGCCGGGGATCTCGCGCTGGATGGCAAGCGTGTCATCCGGAACGAGCGTGCTGGCGGAGCCCCAGCCGCCGCGTGCGCCGCCGGTGTTCAGACTGCCGGGGAAAACCGTGACGACGTTCTGCCCGAGATTGGCGATGGCGCTTTCCACCTGGGATTTCGCTCCGTTGCCAATGCTGACCATGGCGATCACCGCGCCGACGCCGATTATCATGCCGAGGGCGGTCAGCACGGAACGCATCTTGTTTCTCCGGAGGGCGCGCAGGGCGATGACGGTGGTGGCGACCAGTCTCATGTCAGGCCAGGCGAGCCAAGGGATCGGAGCGAGGTTTATCGAATTAAATTTTCCGGGGCGGGCGATGGGCCGCCGCACTCAAGCTTTGGGCGGCTGCGCAGCCGCCGTTCTGTTTTCATCGGACAGGCAGGTTCTCAGTCATTGCTGCCACTCGCCCCTACCCCTTTTGATTGCCTGTCGCCGCGATCCCTTTGGCTCGACCTCAGAGCTTATACCGCACCCCAAGCGAGAACGCCCATTTGGGTTCCAGTTGCAGGCCGTTGACTCGCTGATAAACCGGCATCTGCACAAACGCGAACACGTCCAGACCGCGCCGCAAGTCCACCGTCACGCCGGGGCTTAGGTTCACGATTGTGTCACCGCTATTGGCATAATCCGCCTGCGCGCCGCCCTCGCGACCGTCGAAACGCGCGTTAACCTGCAACTCCGGCGTGACGTGGCTCGTGTTGAGCCAGCGAACGCCTCCATTCACGCTCAAACTCGTGGATGGCCGGAACTCCTGGCGCACATCCAGCGGGCGTTGGAGCAACGCCTGTGCAAACCAACCCACGTTTTCCGTCGGACGCCCGAAATAGGAAAGCCCCGCCAGCGCATCCGTCGTGCCCGTGCCGAGCTGCAAGCCGCGATCCAGTGCGCCACCCGTCTGCGGCCCGCCATCAAACGTTTGGTGAAACCCACCCGTCGGCAGTTTCAACCCGAATTGCCCTCCCCAGCCACTGTTCATATCATGGTTGAACAAATATCGGCCCAACAGCCTCAGATCGCCGATCCCGTCGGCGTGCGACGTCGAGACCGCCGTGTCGCCCGCCGCGATCGTGCTGTGGCTGCGGTCGTAATAGGGCAACTGCGCCGACACGCCCCAGTTGGCATTCGCCGTGTAGTCGAGCCCCATCCACACATTGCGATTCAGCGTGCTCTGCTGGATCTCATTGGCATTGGGAAACGCCAGCGCACCGCGATCCACGTTGTGCGTGCCGCTGCGCAGATCGTTTTGCTCGTAATATTCATAACGCACGTCGGCCTGCAGACCGAGCCTGTCGCTGTAATCCTGCAAAGCCCAGTCCGAGTTAAGAGAACACCCGCACACCGAACACCCATGGCCGATGGAAACACCCGCCGCGAAGGCCAACCCGACTATCCACGGCCACATAAAACGAAGCCCGGAGGACTTCGGAGACACCAACCCATTGGACGAAACAAAAGAGTTCATGAAAAACGCGGCGATTCAAAGGGAGCTGAATCCGTTACTTTTTAACAGGTTTCCGTTACGAAATATCTATTAAACACATCCCAGACTACCTCTGATATATCCCAGATTACCTCTGGTGAAGCCCAGATCAGCGTTGGGGAAGGGTTTTTTAACGCCGATGAAGAGTTTTTGAGCATTGGGAAGGTTTTTTCCCTTCCGATGAAGCCCAGGACGCCTCCGATGCAGCCAAAGAAGGCTCCATCATATCCCACGTGCGCGTCGGGGAATCGGCTCCGCCTTTATATCCATCGGCAATGAGTGAACAGGGTCTGGTTTCTTTCCAAGGTTCCTCCGACCTTTACCGAGGGGAAGAACGTCTTTGCCAGGAAAGAAGAATCTTTTCATCTCCCCCAGTGCAGTGGTATGATTCGACACTTCCCCGTGCGCGCATCCATCGCCAGGCGAGCATCGGCCATCCCCTTATTTTACCCCGCTCTTCGTTCATGACATCCAAGCAACGCATCCGCGCCGCCATCGAACACCGCCAGCCCGACAGGATCCCCGTGGACTTCGGCGCCTCCTTTATCACCGGGATTCATTGCAGCGTGGTCGAAGCCCTCCGTCACCACTACGGCCTGCCCAAGCGCCCCGTCAAAGTCTGCGAACCTTACCAAATGCTCGGCGAGATCGAGGACGACCTGAGGGCCGCCCTCGGCGTGGACACCACCCCTGTTTTCCCCAACCGCACCATCTTTGGCTTCGTGAACGAAAACTGGCGCGAATACCGCACGCCCTGGGGCCAGCTCGTCCTCGTCTCGGAGCATTTCAAGACCATCGAAAACGACAGGGGCACCTACATTTTCCCGCAGGGCGACCCGACGGTTCCGCCGAGCGGCCACATGCCCAAGACGGGGTATTTCTTCGACTCCATCGTGCGTCAGGGCGAGATCGACGAAGACAACCTCGACGTCGCCGACAACATGGAGGAGTTCGGCCTGATGACGCCCGCCGAGGAATCCTATTGGAAGAAAGAGGCCGCCCGTCTGCGCGGCTCCGACCACGCCGTCGTCACCCACCTCAACGGCACCGGACTCGGCGACATCGCCCTCGTGCCCGCCCCGTTCCTTAAAAAACCCAAGGGCGTGCGCGACATCGCCGGTTGGTATATGACCGTCGCGGCCAACCCCGGGTTTGTCGGCAAACTCTTCGATCGCCAGGTCGAGGTCGCCATCGAAAATCTCCACCGCCTGCACGCCATCGCCGGAGACGTGATCGACGTCGTGGTCGTCTGCGGCACCGACTTCGGCACCCAGGAATCCACCTTTTGCTCGCGCGCCACCTACGACGCCCTCTGGCATCCGCGCTACAAGCGCATCAACGACTGGATCCACGCCCACACCTCGTGGAAAACCTTCAAGCACTCCTGCGGCGCGGTGGAGAACTTCATGCCCAACTTCATCGCCTCGGGTTTCGATATCATCAACCCCGTGCAATGCTCCGCAAAAGGCATGGAGGCCAAACTCCTCAAGGCGCGCTACGGCGACCGCATCACCTTCTGGGGCGGCGGCGTGAACACCCAGAAAACCCTGCCCTTCTGCACCCCCGAGGAAGTCCGCCGCGAGGTGCTCGAACGTTGCGAGACCTTCGCCCCCGGCGGCGGTTTCGTCTTCGACGCCATCCACAACGTCCAGGCTCTCACGCCCACCGCCAACGTCGTCGCGATGATTGAAGCCGTAAAATCTTTCAACGGCGTCCGCTAACCCGGCGAGCCCTCCGACCGCCCCCTGCCGTTTCTCCCATGAGCCGCCAATACTACCTCGATCTTGCAAAGAAAAACGTCGCCTTCCCCATCGGCGCCGAACTCGTGCTGAAGCAACGCCACGACCACCACGCGGCGCTCCTCGACGGCGAACTCCTCGGCGAGGTCATCGCGGACGCCGCGCGCCGCTTTCGCACTCCGCTCGCCTTCCCGATCATGGATCTGCAACTCGAGAAGGCCATCCTGCTCGAAACCCTCGGCGTGGCCGTGGCCGATGTCGCCCTGTTCCATTTTACAACGTGCCCCGACCCCGCCGCCATCGGCACCGTGCGCCAACGCCTCCGCCACGATCCGCTCACCCCGCGCATGCGCGCCAATAACGACGCCCTCCGCCACATCGCCACCCGGACCGACCTCGTCCCGGTCGGCATGTGCATCGGCCCGGTCTCGCTCATGACCAAGCTCATCTCCGACCCGATCACGCCCATCTTTATGGCCGGCTCGGGCGAGACCGCCGAAGACGATGCGGAGATCAAGCTCGTGGAAACCTACCTCGAACTCGCCGTCACCGTCATCATCGAGTCGCTCCGCCACCAGATCGCCGCCGGAGCCAAGGCCATTTTCATCGCCGAACCCGCCGCCAACAAAATCTTCTTCTCGCCCAATCAGCTCGACGCCGGCAGCGATATCTTCGACCGCTACGTCATGGTCGGCAACCGGCGCATCGCCGCCCTCCTCGCCGAGCACGACGTGGATTTATTGTTCCACTGCTGCGGGGAGTTGACCGACGCCATGCTGCTCAATTTCACTCGTCTCGCCCCCGCCTTGCTCTCGCTTGGCAGCTCGCGCGATCTGGTCAAAGACGCCGCCCTCGTCCCGAAGGACATCGTGCTCTACGGCAACCTGCCCTCGAAGCGGTTCTATTCGGAAAAGCTCATCATCCCCCGGCAGGTCGAAACCATCGGACGCGATCTCCAGGCCGCCATGCAAGCCGTCGGCCACCCCTTCATACTCGGCACCGAATGCGACACACTAAACGTTCCCGGCTGCGAAAAGGAAATCTGGAGCAAAGTGGATGCCATCATGCGCTGCACCTGCGGCGCCCCCGCTCGCACCGAGTTCGGCGCTTGCACATGACTCCACCTACTTGTTGACCCCATCAGCATAACTCTACTCACTGTTGACCCCATAAACATATCTCCACTCACTGTTTGACCCCTATGAAAACCATCCTCGCCTCCCTCGCCGTCGCCGTCGAAACCGGTAAGCGCAACGACGCCAAAAATCTCACCCAATCGCTCGTCGATAAGGGGATGGCGCCCCTGGACATCGTCGAACAGGGCCTCGTTCCCGGCATGAGCGCCATCGGCAATAAATTTAAAAAGAACGAGGTCTTCGTGCCTGAGATGCTCATCGCCGCTCGCGCCATGAAGGAATGTATGATCCTGCTTGAGCCCCTCCTCGCCAAAGCCGGTATCAAACCCAAGCACACCGTCGTCATCGGCACCGTGCAAGGCGACCTTCACGACATCGGCAAAAACCTCGTCAGCATGATGCTCAAGGGCGCCAACTTCGGCGTTATCGACCTCGGTGCCAACGTCGATCCCAGTAAATTCGCCGCCGCCGCCAAGGAACATGGCGCGTCTCTCATCGCCCTCTCCGCCCTTCTTACCACCACCATGCCTGCCATGAAGACGACCGTGGACGCCATTCGCGCCTCCGACATGGCCAAACTCAAGATCATGATCGGTGGCGCACCCATCTCGCAGGAATACGCCGACCAGATCGGTGCCGACGGCTACAGCGCCGACGCGGCCTCCGCCGTCGATCTCGCCCTCAGCTTGGTCGGAGAAACTCACTAGTCGGCCGCGCCGCCCGCCAACCGAATACCGACGCCGGACGCTCCAAGTTCCTCCCAAGGAATACGGCCTGTAGCTCCCGGTGCCGCCACGGTAGATCCTGCCCACCTACCCCGTGAACCCTACTCGTGCTCTACTCGCCTGCGACGTTTTCACCACCGAGATAGCCAAACTCCGAGATGAGACGGCTGCGCCCATCGGTTCCGTAGTTTGGCTCGAAATGGGGCTGCACGACCACCCCGACAAACTCCGCGCCGCCATCCAATCAGCCCTCGACACTTTGGAGGAAGAACGCGCCACCGAGACCATTCTGCTCGCCTACGGGCTCTGCGGCAACGGCCTCATCGGCGTGCGCGCCGGACGGTGCCAACTCGTGCTCCCCCGTGCCCACGACTGCATTTCCGTTTTCCTCGGCAGCCCAGCCTCCCACGAAGCCGTGTTGAAAGCCGACCCCGGCACCTACTTCTACAGCCCCGGATGGATTCGCGGCCGCCGCGTCCCGGGCCCCGACCGCGAGGCCTATCTCCGAGCCTGCTACGCGCCGCGTTATCCCGACGATCCCGAGGTGGTGGACGATCTCATCGAAGCCGACCGCGAAATCTTTGCCCAACATGGTTGCGCCGCCTACGTCGATCTAACCAACGACTCCGCCGCCGAATCCTACTGCCAGGATTGCGCCCGCCATCTCGGTTGGAAATACCGCCGTCTGCCCGGCGATCCGACCTTGCTCCGCGACTTGCTCACCGGCCCGTGGGACGCCGCTCGCTTCCTCGTCGTCCCCCCCGGCCACGCCGTCGCCCAAAGCCCAGGCGGCGCCCTCCTCGCCGCATCGGCCACATGACCATCCCCGTCCACCCGCCCGTCGGCGGCCCGCACCCGCTGCCGCCGCCCGGCGACTCCGCCGAACCGCTTTCCCACTGGTTGGAAACCCACGGACACCCGCTCAACACCCGCTGCGGCGGGCGGGGCCTGTGCAACGGCTGCCAGATCCGCGTCGAGTCCCCCGCCGGCATCGTCACCGAGCGCGCCTGCCAGCTCACCGCCAGCGACCTGCCGGCCGACCTCACGCGTATCCAGATTCCGCTGACTTCCTGCCGCGACGCCTCCCTGCACGGCGTGACCGTGTTCGAGTTGCGCAACCCGGGCCCGCCGCCGCCAACCCGCCCCGGCGTCGGCCTCGCCCTCGATATCGGCACCACCACCGTCGCCGGCGCGCTTTGGGATTTCTCCACCGGCCGCTGCCTCGCCGAGGCCGCCGTCGCCAACGCACAGCGCCGCCACGGAGACAACGTCGTCGCCCGCATCAGTTTTTCCATCGACCACGCCGACGGCCTCGGCCGTCTCCGGCGCGCCCTGCTCAACGAAACGCTTCGGCCGCTCATCGCCGGTCTCTGCCGCGACGCCGGTATTGCGCCCGCCGCCATCACGCAAGCCGTCGCCGCCGGCAACCCCGCCATGCTCCACACCCTCGCGGGCGCGTCACTTGTCGGCCTTGCGACGTTCCCCTTCCATCCTGTTTTCCTCGGCGACCACCACCTGACCGCCGCCGACCACGGCCTGCCGTTTGCCTGTCCGCTCGATCTGTTGCCAGCCCTCGGGCCCTTTGTCGGAGCCGACATCACGGCGGGCGCACTCGCCTCCGGCTTGCTCGCCGACGAGCCGCCCGCCCTGCTTATCGACTTCGGTACCAACGGAGAAATTCTCCTCAAACACGCCGGCGGCTACCTCGCCACCGCCACCGCAGCCGGTCCCGCTTTCGAGGGTGGCCGTCTCGCCTGCGGTGCGCCCGCGCGCCCCGGCGTCATCTCCAGCTTGACCCGCGAAAACGGCGTCTGGAGTTGGACGCTTACCGGCGGCGGCAACGGTCGTCCGGCCGGCATCTCGGGTGCGGCCTACGTGGACTTCATTGCCCTCGGGGCGCGCGACGATTTGATCAATGCGTTTGGCCGCTTCAATCGCCGCCACCCCGGCGTCATCACCGTGGCCGACGCCGCCCCCGGGGCCGGCGTGCGCGTCCAACTGACCGAAGATCTCTACGTCAGCGAAGCCGACGTCGCGGAGCTCCTCCAAGCCAAAGCCGCCATTGCCGCAGGTGTGACCACCCTGCTCGAACTCGCCAGTATCCGCGCCACCGACCTGCATACGCTCTACGTCGCGGGTGGTTTCGGTTATCACCTGCAACCGGCCAACGCGCAAGCCCTTGGTCTATTGCCCGCCATGCCGCTCGACCGCATCGCGCTCATCGGCAACAGCTCCCTCGGCGGCGCATCGTTGCTGCTGCACCCGCACCAGCGCCCGGCCCTCAACGCACTTCTCGCCGACACCCACGTCATCGAGCTCAACCAGATCGCTAGTTTCGGAGATCACTTCACCGACGCTCTTTCGCTGCCCGATTGAAGCTCCATCTCCTGTTGCGGGTCGCGCTGATTCAGCGATGACCGATTTTATTCGCGACGGCGGCGATAAAGGAGGGACTGGTGCCGCAGCATCCGCCGATGAACATGGCGCCGATGGCGATGAGTTCTTCGGCTTTGTCGGCAAAAAACGCCTCCTTGGTTCGATAGACAGTTTTACCATCGACGATTTCGGGGAGCCCCGCGTTGGCCTTGATCCAGATCGGCAGGGTGGTGGCGATGCGCAGACGTTGGCAGATGGGGATGAATCCCTCGATGCCGCGTCCACAATTCGCTCCGACGACATCGGCACCGGCGGCGGCGGCGACCTCCGCGGCTTGCTCCGGGGTCGCCCCCATCATGGTGCGGTCGCGGTTGGCCCCAGAATCGAATACAAAGCTCGCGACCACCGGCAGACCTGTTCGCTTGGCGGCGGCGATGGCGACACGCGCTTCGTCGAGATCGGCGAACGTCTCCAGCAACAGGGCGTCCGCACCCGCCTGAGCCAGAGCCGTGGTTTGTTCCTCAAAGACGGCGCGGAGCTCATCCTCGGTGGTTTCTTCGGTGGCGAGCATCTTGCCCGTCGGGCCGATCGAGGCGAAAACAAGCGCCCGCCCGGCCGCGGCGCGACGTGAGATCTCCACGCCGGCCCGGTTGATCGCCACGGTTTGGCCGGCGAAACCGTGACTGTTCAACTGCAGTCGCGAGGCGCCGAAGGTGTTGGTCAAAATGACCGCACTGCCTGCCTCCACGTAGGCCCGCGCCACGGCTTCGACACGTTCGGAATGCGTAAGATTCCAAACGTCGGGGCATTCTCCGGAGCGAAGGCCCTGGGCTTGGAGTTGGGTTCCCCATGCGCCGTCGGTGACCACCGGCCCGGGAAAAAGTTTTTTGATCAGCGGATGCATGGAAAAAACGAATCAGAATTGCTCAACCTCTGCGCGACAAATCTCAACGGCACGCTGTTTTTCGACAACTGAAAAGAGCGGCAACCCGTCTTGACCCGCATAGGCAGTCGGGTGATTTTCAGCCCCGTGCCTTCCTCATTGTATTTGCCATGACCCAACCCCAAGCCAACAACCCCCTGCACGGCGTTACTCTGGAGATGATTGTCACTCGGCTGGTCGAACAATACGGGTGGCTCGAGCTAGGACGGCTGATTGACATCCGCTGCTTCAACCACGACCCCAGCGTCAAATCCAGTCTGCAGTTTCTACGCAAAACCCCGTGGGCTCGCAAAAAAGTGGAATCGCTTTACCTGCAAAGCCGGCACGAACCCTGATCGCGCCGCTCACATCGTGAGCACGATTTTTCCAAACTGTCCGCCCTCCTCCATCAGCGCAAACGCCTTGGCGGCCTGCTCAAGAGGATAAACTTCACTCACCACCGGCGTGATGCGGTGTCTCGCGACAAAATCGACCATCGCCGCCCAGTCCGTCGGGCTTCCCATCGTCGTGCCAAGCAGGGAAATCTGTCGCCAAAAGATCTTACGCATGGGCAGCACCGGAGGATCCCCTCGGGTCGCTCCAAAAAAAACGATCCGGCCTCCCGATGCGGTCAAATCCACCAGCGACTCGAACCCCTCGCCGCCCGCACTGTCGATGATGACATTGAAGGAATGGCCGGCATGCCCCGCCGTCTTGGCCCAACCCGGATGCGTGTAATTGAACCCACCCTTCGCTCCGAGCGTAACCGCACGGGCAATTTTGTCGTCGCTACTCGACGTGACATGCACCTCTGCACCGTGCGCAACGGCAAACTGCAACGCAAACAACGCCACGCCGCCCCCGATGCCACTGATGAGGATTTTTTCACCGGGCTTGAGTTGGGCACGGTTGAACACGGCGCGATACGCGGTGAGTCCAGCCAAGGGCAGAGCGGCCGCCTCGACCCACGAAAGATGAGCGGGCTTCACCGTAAGCTGGGAGACCGGCACCGCGATGAATTCCGCCAACGTGCCATCGCGCGGCATGCCGAGAATCGTGAAGTGCCCCCCCTGCACCTGTGGATTGTTGCCCCAACCAAAACTCGGATTTATGATTACCTCGCGGCCGATCCATTGCGGATCCCCGTCCGGCCCCATGCTCTCCACCACCCCGGCACCGTCGGAGCCGGGACGGGCTGGAAACTTGAGCCCCGCGTATTGCCCAAGTTTGATCCACACATCGCGGTGATTCAAGGCGGCCGCCTTTACCCGCACGAGCGCCTCACCCCGCACGACCTGAGGCGTGGGGATCTCCTCGACAGCAAGTGCATTGATGGCGTTAAACTGGATGGCTTTCATGCGTGAAACATTAGCAAAGAAACATCGAAGTGCGAAAAAAATCCGTGTTTCCTTACTTCCGTGTTGCCCTGATGATGGTTGGATAAAGACGTGCTACTTGCCTTTCACAAACCCTACGGTGTGCTCTCGCAATTTACGCCCGAACCAGGTTCGCCATGGAAAACCTTGGCGGAGTTTGGCCTGCCGGCAAATGTCTATCCACTCGGCCGGCTCGACGCCGATTCCGAAGGCCTGCTTCTGCTGAGCGACGAAGCCGGGCTCAACCATCAACTGCTCGACCCCAGCCACGCCCATCATCGCGAATATTGGGCTCAAGTTGAGCGCATCCCGACTGCCGCCACGCTTACCCGACTGGAGCGTGGCGTCAAAATCGGCGCTCATACCACCCTGCCCTGCAGGGCCCGCGCTCTCGATCCCTTCCCTCATTTCCCTGCGCGCAATCCGCCGGTTCGTTTCAGGAAAACCGTACCAGACGGCTGGATCGCGCTCGAACTCGTCGAAGGCAAAAACCGTCAGGTCCGGCGCATGACGGCAGCCGTGGGCCATCCCACCCTCCGGCTCATCCGCATGCGCATTGGCGGATTCTGGCTAGGCAAACTCGCACCGGGCAAATGGCGCGAACTCACCGCCAGCGAACGAGCGGCTGTTTTCACTGGGTAAATACTACCATCTCAGACGCCGAAAGGCAGAAACGGATAATCCGTATAGCCATGAGCAGTGCCACCGTAGAATGTGACGCTATCCGGAGAATTGAGCGGAGCCTTGCGGCGGAGACGCTCGGGCAGATCAGGGTTGGCGATGAAGAGCTTACCCCAAGCGACTGCGTCAGCCTCGCCGGCGCCGATCACTTGCTCGGCCTGCTCAACGGTAAAAGCCTCATTGGCGATATAAACGCCGCCAAAAGCCCGTTTGAGGGCTGGACCGATACATGGCTTGGCGCCGTGCAGCGATTCACGTACGCACAAAAATGCGATTTTCCGGCGGCCAGCCTCGGCGGCGACATACCCGAATGTCTTGGCAGGATCAGAATCGGTAATACCATGTGAATCACCGCGTGGTGCGAGATGAAGACCTACTCGATCAGCCCCCCATACACCAACAGCCGCATCGATTACTTCGAGCATCAAGCGGGCGCGATTCTCGATGGAGCCGCCGTAATCGTCGATGCGCCGATTGGTGCCATCCTGCAAAAACTGGTCGAGAAGGTAGCCATTAGCCCCGTGAACCTCAACACCATCAAATCCTGCATCATGTGCAAACTGGGCGCCACGCCTATAGGCCGCGATCACGTTTGGAATTTCCGAACGATCCAGAGCACGCGGCACAGGATAAGCCTGATGAGGACGAATGAGACTGACATGACCGGGTGCCGCTATCGCGCTTGGAGCTACCGGGGCAAGACCATTGAGATAACTGGAGTGCGAGATGCGCCCGACATGCCATAGTTGCAACAAAATGAGCCCACCGGCTTGATGCACTGCCCGTGTGACAAGCTTCCATCCCTCTATTTGCTCGCGCGACCATATCCCAGGCGTATCCGGATAGCCAACACCCATGGGATCGACGGCGGTTGCTTCGCTCAGAATAAGGCCCGCACCGGAGCGCTGGGCGTAATATTCGGCCATGAGTGCGTTGGGCACGCGGCCAGCGCTGGATCGGCAACGCGTGAGCGGAGCCATGACAACACGGTTGGAAAAAAAGAATGCACCGACTTGGAGCGGCAAAGACAGGAACGACATGCCACGAGTTTAATTGACCTTAAAATCAGTTCAAGCCGACCTCTGAGAAATAATAAACCCTTCCTTTTTTTACCTTCGCCCGCCGACTCAAACATTCGTTCGCATTGCTGGTTCGTCCCATTACAGGGAAACCTGTTCACCAAAGATAAATATCAAGCGCGAGTTGCCAAAAATCACCATCCGCATCCATGAATCCCGCCATTGCTCCCGCAATCAGGTCTGCGACTCCCCCCTTGAACGTTTCGCCCAGCGCCCGGCCAGCACGCCGCAGATTAGCAGTTGCATGGGGTGATAAATCATCAGCGGCAGCAGAATGAGGCCGATGCGTGGGTCCGTTCCAAAGATGAGCTGGGCCATGGGCACACCGGAAGCGATGGTCTTCTTCGACCCGCAGAAAACCGCCGCGATACGATCCTCGGTGTTAAATTCAAGAAATTTGATGACCGTCTCGACGATGATAAAAACCAACCAAAATAGCACGATGGAACCGATCACCGCCGTGATGACCGTGCTCGCGCCCTTCCCCGACCAGACTCCGCGAACGATGGAGTCACAAAACGACGTATAGATGATCAGCAAAATCGTGCCGCGATCGACAACGTGGATGAATTTCTTATTCCGCGTCGCCCACTCGGCCAGCCATGGCCGGCTGATCTGGCCCAAGATCAGCGGCAGGATAAGCCACGTCATCAGGTCGATGATCACCTTGCCCAACTGAGTTTCATGACCACCGATTCTAAGAATCCAGCTGATCCACAGCGGCGTCAAAAAAACGCCCAGCAGACTCGAAAGCGTGGCGTTGAAAACCGCAGCGGGCACATTGCCGCGCGCCGCCGCCGTCATCGCCACCGACGACGACACGGTCGATGGCAGCGCACACAGATAGAAAAACCCGAGGTGCAGTTCGGGAGAAATCGACGCACCTGCGATCCGGAGCAAACCGAGGCCTATAAGCGGGAAAAGCAAAAACGTGCTCGCCTGTACCACAAGATGCAGCGGCCAGCGCAAAGTGCCCGCCTTCAATGCCGCGAATGAAAGCGCCATGCCGTTCAGGAAAAAAATCAACGCCACGCCCGACTTGTTCAGCAGCTCCGGATGCATCCAGCCGCCGCGAGCACCGGCATGAGGAAAGGTCCAGGCCAGCGCCGCCGCCACGATCATGCCTACCGGAAACCAGTCGAATTTCACCTTCATCGGGAAAACGCGTCAGGACTCATGCCGAATTCCGGCGCCGACGCAAGATGGCCAGCAATTCATCCCACCCCTCGATGCGTAGCAGCCAAAGCACAAGCGCATACGCCAGCATGCCGAGCGGAATCAGACCAAACGAGGCAACCAAGTCGGATGAATGCACGGTGAACCGGGTGATATGAATCACCGCATCCATCGTGCGCATCCATCGCCACCCCACCGCTACAACCAGGCCCATCACCAGCGAAGCAAGCAGGATCTTACCAACACTCGGCCAGAGCGGCGCGAGTGTCATCCCTGAAAGTCGCCGCGCCAAGGCGCGTTGCAAAAGCACCATCTGCACGATGATCGCCGTCGTGCTGGCCAGCACCAGCCCAACAACTCCCAGCCATTCGCGCAAAATCAGACTCAAAGCCACGTTCACCACAAAATCGACCAGTGCGATGCGCACGGGCGTCGTGGTGTCTTTCACCGCGTAAAACGCCCGCACCGTCAGATTTACCACCGAGAAAAACGGCATGCCTACCGCAAATAACGCCAACAGCGGTGCCATCATACGGGTGTCCATCGCGCTGAACTGGCCGCGCTCAAACAGCAGCCGCACGATCGGTTCGCTCAGCAGCGCCAGACCCACTGCTGCAGGCACGTTGATGATAAGAATCAACCGGATGCCCTTCCGATAATCGTCTGCCATTTCCGCAAATCTCCCCTGGACTGCGTGCTTCGCGATGAGCGGATACACGACGGTGGAGACCGCGATGGCGAACACACCGATGGGCAGCTCCATCAGGCGATTGGCGTAAAACATCATCGTCGCAGCCGACACAGTGAGTGAAAACGCCAGAAACCGGGAGACAAGGATGTTGATCTGATAAATCGCCGTGCCGAACAAGCCCGGCACCATCAGCGCGATAATCTCTTGCACGCGCAGCGACGGCGCGAGATCGAAGCTCGGACGCCAGCCCGCACGGACCAGCACCACGGCAGGCACGATCATCTGGAAAAAACCGCCCACCAGCACGCCCACGCACAGCCAGCGAATCTCCCCCATCGGAGTGTGAGCAAAGTGCAGACCCGCGCCGCCGAGCGACAGGATCATCGCAAGGTTGAGCCAGATCGGCGACAGCGCCGGCTCGGTGAAACGCTGAAGCACATTGAGCGTGGCATTGAGCGCCGCCGCCACGCAGACAAATGCGAGATAGGGGAAAAGCAGGACGGTCAAGTCCGCCGCCAAATACCAACGCTCATCCAATCCGGTGACCAGACGAGCCTCACTGAAAATGATCATCGCAAGCGAGACGAGTACTCCGGTCGCCAGCAGAAGCTTGCTCACCACTTTGTTTAGCAGGTCAAATGCGCCCGAATTCCCATTCTCGTGCAACTCCTCCTGCAACATAGGCACGAAGGTCGCCGTCAACGCACCTTCCCCCAGAAGTCGCCGAAAAAGATTGGGCAGGCTGAACGCCGTCACGAAGGCGTCGTTGAACATACTCGTGCCAAAAATCGCCGCGCTCAACTGATCGCGCACGAGCCCGAGAACCCGCGAAATAATCGTGAGCAGTGAGATGATTCCTATGTTCCTAAGCTTCTTGGGCACGCGCGCCGTTTCTCGGAGCGGATGCCCGTCTTAGCAAGTTCTTTACCTTGAACCGGCATTGACGCTGCTTAAGTGAAACGACACCGTTCACCAATCTTATGCCTATCGTTTCCAAGCTCATTGAAAAACTGCAGCGGCACCCCAAGCGCATCGTTTTCCCCGAAGGCGGCGATCCTCGCATCCTGCAGGCTGCCCGTCAGTGGGTCACGCGCCGCATGGGCGTCCCGATTCTCCTCGGCGACCGCGTCGCCATCAAGGACGCCGCCGCCAAACTGGACATCAATCTCCAAGGGATGCGAATCATCGAACCGGAGCGTAGCGAAGACTTTGAAGCGTTCGTCACGCATCTCGAACAGATCCGCCGCATCAAGGGCCTGAAGCTCGCCGAGGCCCGCGATGCCGTGAAAAACGTCAACTATTTCGCCACCTTGATGCTCGTCGCCGGCCAGGCCGACGCGCTTATCTCCGGCGCCACCTCCAGTGCATCCAGCGCCCTGCGCCCGATTTTCCAGATCGTGCCACGTCTCCCGCATGTTGAAACCGCCTCCTCCCTGATGGTGCTCGATTTCGACGAGAAAAAAGTCGGCAGCGACGGTTCGCTTTTTTTGGCGGATTGCGGCGTCATCCCCGACCCCACCGCCGAGCAACTCGGCGACATCGCCATCTCGACTGCGATGATCGCCCGGCACCTCACCGGAGAAACTCCCCGCGTGGCCATGCTCAGCTACGCCTCCAAAAGCGCATCCAACCATCCCTCCTTGGTCAAAGTCCGGCAGGCCACCGAGCTCGCCCGCGCCAAGGCTAGGGCGGCCGGCCTTGAGTTGGAGATCGACGGCGAACTCCAGGTTGACGCCGCCCTCGACGCCGCCGTGGCTGCGACCAAAGGAGTGACCAGTTCCGTCACCGGCAAGGCCAACGTTCTCGTGTTCCCCGACCTGAACTCGGGCAACATCGCCTTCAAGCTGGTGCATCATCTTGCCGGTGCCAATGCCTACGGCCAAATTCTTACTGGCCTCTCCAGGCCCGCCGCCGAGATCAGCCGCGGAGCGAGCGCCCACGACGTCTTCGGCGCGGCCGCCATCGTCGGCTGCCAGGCCATCGACCGCCGACTGCTCTACGGGATCACCTGATTTCAGCCGGGCGGTTTTCCCGCCGTCCAACATCGCTTTTCGAGCAACGTCACAATCTCGCAACCATGGCCTCATCGTCGACGAATCCTTTTCTCCTGCCATCCCTGCCCCTGCTCGGAACACCGACCAACAAGGTGACGAAGCGCCTTTTCGTCGCCGCCACCCGCATGAACGACGGGAAGACGACCGCTTGCCTCGGTCTCTTTGCCGCACTCCAGTCGCTTTATCCGCGTGTGGGTTTTATCAAACCGGTGGGACAGCGCTTCGTCCAAGTGCAGGGCCTGCAGGTGGACGAGGACTCCTTCCTTCTTGATACCATTTATAACGTCCGCGTGCCCATCGAGAGCATGAGCCCTGTGACGATCGACGCCACCTTCACCCGGCGCTATCTCAAGAACCCCGGCCAGCTCCTCCCCGAATTGAAGGACAAGATCTGCCGCGCCTTCGACCGCGTTTCCTGGGAAAAAGATTTCACGTTGATCGAGGGCACCGGACATGCCGGAGTAGGCTCCGTCTTCGATCTCTCCAACTCCAGCGTCGCCAAACTCCTCAAGGCCCCCGTCATCCTCGTGTGCCCCGGCGGCATCGGTCGCCCCATCGACGAGATCGCCCTCAACAAAGCCCTTTTCGACAAAGCCGGGGTCGAGGTCATCGGCGCAATCCTCAACAAGGTCGAACGAGACAAGATGGACACGGTCCGCGAATACGCCGGCCTAGGGCTTCAACGCCTCGGCGTGCCATTACTCGGGGTGTTGCCCGTTGAGAAAATGCTTTCCGCACCCAACCTCACCCAGATCGCCGAGGACATCAACGGCCAGTGGCTCAATGGGCGCAAGGGTGGCGCCCAGCAGCGCGTGCACCGCGTCATCGTCGGCGCGATGACCGCCAAAGGGATCGTCGATTACCTTACGCCCGGCACGCTCATCATCACGCCGGGAGACCGCGATGACATCATTTTAGCGGCGGTTTCCAGTGCGCGCCTCTCCGGCGGCAGCACCATCGCGGGGCTGATTCTTACCAACGATATCCAACCGCATCCCAAGCTCGCAGAACTGCTCGCTCAAACCGACATCCCGGTCATCGCCGCCGCAGGCGAAAGCTACACGGTCACCTCGACGATCAACCGCATGACGGTGAAGACCCAACCGCAGGACACCGACAAAATCCCGATCATCAAAAACCTGATCACGTCCCACGTCGATCTAGAGTCTCTGCTCGCGAAAGTCTGACAACGTCGCGTGTGGGCGTGTGAAGTTTGCAATGTCAACGCCGAGTCGCCATGTCATCGAGCGCCGCGCTGGTCGCGTCCTCCAGCTCGCGGCCATCGACCGCATCATGTTCCATAGCGGCTTTTGCGGCGTTGAATTCCGCCTCCTTGCCCTTCAGAGCCGCCTCATACATCGCCCCCATCGAAATCGTGGCGTTGCGATAAAAAGGATGTATCACGGTCAGCACTTCCCTCAATTGACGGACCCGGTCGGCCAGCTCGGTTTTTATCCATGTTTCCTTTCGCTCGGCCCACAGGGTTTGCAGTCCCAGCACCTGTTCACGTCCCTGACTAGAACCCAGCCAGCGGCTGCGGTCAGCCAGCCATGCCCGTGATTCCTCCTGAGTTAGAAACGGAAGTCCGTGCGCCCGGCTTTGGTGGTAAAAACCCACCTGCCACCACAACTCACGCGTGGCCGCATCCGACCACAAAGTTCCATAAGCTCCCTGCAACGCCAGCGCGGGATCCATTCCCCCGAGAATCGACCGGAAAAAAACCGTCCGGCGGTTCGCAGCTCCGGAGTCTGTCAGCAGGTGTTTCAACAGCCAAAAAGACGCCAGTTCCCATCCGCGTGAATCGACGGTCCCGCGCTGCCAACGCAGCAACGCTTCAATCGCAGGCGGCGCCACCCGCGTCGACTCCTGCTGCATCGCGTCCAACATGGCCGGGCGGGTTCGCACCAGACTGAGGGCCGTGCATGCCTGCTCCAACCACAGTGGCACATTGATCCGGTTGTTCACTCCATGCCAGAAAACCGCCTGACGAAGAAGGAGCGCCTGCACCAATGCCCGCCTGAGGATGCCTGGATCAATTTGGGGCGTCCACCTCACGCGCACGCTCACCCAGCCGCCGGGTTCGGTCACAGCTGAAAAAACCGCCGGCCCCGACCACTTCGATTCCGGCACCAAGCGAACCGTGATCGCCGATGAAAACCCATCTGTCGGCAAACCCAGCGGCACCTCTAGCGCATCCCAGACAGCGCTCGCCTGGGTCAAAACCTGCCGGACCGAGGCTGAATCCAGAGTGATGATCTCAAACTGTCCGGTGCCCGTATAAAATACCCGCACGGTCTCATCCTGTCTGGGAGGTTTATACGCCGTCTTTTCGGCTGCGCCTGTCGATTGTGCCGATAAATCGCCGCCGACCGCCAAGACACCGATACACCCGACCATCAACCAGCGGCCGCACATCACGGTAACGAAAGGTGCAAAACCGCTCCCTCAATCGCCACGAGCTTCAACTTACCCCAAGCTGCGTGTAAGTCATCGGGGATATTCTGCGCTGCTATCGCGCGACGGATCAGAAAGTCCTTTAAGCCTGGCACTCTCTGCGCGGGCAACGATCCGATATATAATTCGTCCGCATAGAAAATAAAACCGTTGATCCCTTGCGAAAAATGCCCGCGGGCCTGCACCACCATCGGGATACTTGTGCCAAAGAAATTGATCGTGCTAGGAATCCCCACTTGGAGCACGCCATTGTGAATGCGGAAATTGGGACGATCAGGGACAATGGAAAACCCCTTGGCTTCATCCTTGGCCGCATCGATCTTAGGTGGCGTGGCTGGCTTGGCAACCGGAGCGGACTTGGCCTTGGCTTGAGGCATCACGCTGGCGATCCAAGCGTTCAGTTCCTCCTCGGAGAACGAAACATCCGCCGGGCCGGCTTCCACGAGCATCTGCCGTTTGCGGGTCCATTGCTTGGCCTTGTTCGTATCGGTCGAACCCTCCAAATAATACACGGTGCCTGCCACCGGTTCCTTGGGCGTTTCCTTGACCGTTTCCACAGGCTTGAAAACGAGATGAACGCCGGCCAGCACAACACCGAGGACGATGCTGAGCACAACGCCGAGCGTAATTTCAAAAAGTCCGGGACCTCTCAATGCACGTTCAGTCTTGGAAAAGGAAGCCATGTTGTTTGCTGAAAATCAAAGGACTCGGAACTCCACCGGGGAGCACCTGACCACAGGTTACTTCAAGGACGCGCCGTGCTTTTGCGAGACTCTTCCACAAAGCGGAAATAGGCGGCATAATACGTCCAGCTGGCCGCCAGTCCCACGAAAAAGGTGAAAGTCATCAGCGGGCACCCCACCACGATGAAGCCGATCAGCGCAAAGGTCGGCACCCAGAAGTAAGCCTTGCTCGCACGCAGCATGGCGACGAGCACATGGGCGCGAAACGCATCCTTATATTCCCCGCGCTTCTGAAACTGGTAGATGCCCGCCGCCGTAAGCGGCCCCGCCAGCATCAACGCCGGCACCAGCGGCAGATATATAAACACGCCAAAATTCATCGGTATCAACCGCAGTGGATAAGTCAGCCCCCACGCAATGAGAATGGGCACAACTCCCAGCACCACAAAGATCACAAATGCCGACACTCCATCGATAAACAGGCGCCTCCAGTCGTTCCACTCAGGAAATTCGAGGTCATCGCCGCGCCGGGCATGTTCCACCATGGCATAGAGGTAGCCAAATGCAAAAAAATGCGCCACCGGGATGATCAACAGAAGGGCTCCGACGACGGCTTTTACGAACCACGAGGAGTTCGAAAAGAGTCGTTTGCAAACTTGTTCGAGGGAAGGCATTGCGGCAGGCGATTTTTATGTCAAAGATAGCTGCCCACTGATGGACTTCACAACTAAATTAAGCCAACTCATTGCACAGGTCGAAACCGCGCTCGATCAACTCGTCCCCGTCCACACGGGAAATGAGACAGGTCCCGCCCGCATCCATGAGGCCATGCGCTACAGCCTGCAGGCCGGCGGCAAACGCCTGCGTCCCGTCTTCGTGCTGGCGTCCGCCGAACTTTTGAAGCCCGTCGCAACCGCACACGCTCTACCCGCCGCCGTCGCCGTCGAGTGCCTCCACACCTACTCGCTCGTGCATGACGACCTGCCGTGCATGGATAATGACGACCTGCGCCGCGGCCGCCCCACCGCCCACAAACAATTCGACGAGGCCACCGCCCTTCTTGCCGGCGACGCCCTACTCACCCACGCCTTTCTGCTATTATCGACTCACTACGCCGCCGAGCCACGCCTCGCGACCGCGCTGGTTCGCGAACTCGCGGACGCCGCCGGCGGCGACCGCCTCGTCGGTGGACAGATGCAGGATCTACTCTCCGAGAAAAAAGCCGACGCCACCGCCGCCGAGCTTGAGTTTATCCATCTCAACAAAACGGCCGCCATGCTTGAAGCCTCGCTCGTCATGGGCGGCCTCGTTGGTGGCACAGATGACATATCGTTGGTCACGTTGCGCACCGCCGGTCGCCATCTCGGCCTCGCCTTCCAAATCATCGACGACGTGCTCGATGCCACGGCCGACAGCGCGACCTTGGGTAAAACCGCCGGCAAGGATGCCAAGTCGGGCAAGACTACTTATGTGAGCCTCCACGGCATCGCCGCCGCCCGTCGCATGGCCAAAGAACAAACCAACGCCGCCCTCGCCGCGATCCGGTCACTCCCCGGCGACACCTCGTTCCTGCTCCAGCTCGCGCAGTCAATGCTAGGCCGCGCGAAGTAATACCAATGTCGATTGTTGTTTTGGTATTATCACCGGCAGGCTGGGCATCGGGTCGGCCACCTCTCCCGCCGCGCGCTGCAACCTCGTCTCGTCCTCAAGGGCTTTGAGAGGTCGGCGGCGAATGGCGGCCTTTCAACGCCCTTTTGTAAATAATTTTGCTCGGTCACCCGCGTCAACGCGCCCAGATTATCCGAATATGTTTTGGCTTAAAAAAGTCGCTGGTTTCTGGCTCATGCCGTTGCCGCTCTCGCTGGCGCTCATCATTGTCGGCGTTGTTTTGCTGCGTTTCACGGGCAAGCGCCGACTGGGCCGCGGCCTCACCATAGCGGGCGTGGTGTGGCTGTTGATCTGCAGCAACGCCGGAATCGGCACCCTGTTCATCCTCGGCCTTGAAACCCGGTTTCCCCCTATGCCCGAGCTGCGCGAAAACTCATCGCTGCCTGCCTCGTTGACTCGCTGCCGATTTGTCGCGGTGTTGGGCGGCGGCCACAATTACGTCGAAGGATGGTCCGCCAACAATCAGCTCAGCACTTCGGCGCTGGAGCGCATCGTCGAGGCGGTGCGGATCGCCCGCCGGTTGCCCGCCGCACGGCTGGTGGTCAGCGGGCCGGCCGATCCTGACAACGGCGGCCCCAGCCACGCTCACCTGCTGGCTGATACGGCGGTGGCGCTGGGCGTGGCCCGCGAGCGCATCATCGAAATCGACTCGGCGCGCGACACGGAGAACGAAGCGGTGGCGTTGCGGCGTATCGTCGGCGATGCGCCGGTGGCCTTGGTGACCTCGGCGGGGCACATGCCTCGCGCCATGGCCTTGTGCCGCCACCAACGACTCGATGCGCTGGCCTGTCCCACCGATTACACCGCCCACACCGGCATGGCAAAGCCGCTGGAATTTATCCAATGGAATGTCGGCGCCCTGGAGCGCAGCACAAAGGCTTTTTACGAGTTGCTGGGGTTAACCTGGGCGCGTTTGCGCAACAAAGCCTGAAAGCTGTTATTTACAATCGTCACAGTCATGCTACGGCATGAGTTGTCATGTTTTCTCTCAAAAAACTCTTCGGTAAAGACGAGAAGTTCTACGACCTTCTTGAAGCCAGCGCGGAACAGGCGCTCACCAGCACGCAACTGCTGTCCAGCTACCTCCAGCGCAGCCAGTCATTCACTTCCGTCAACGACTTGGACGAGTTCATCCAAAGCCGGCGCAAGGACAAGCGCATCACCCAGCAGATCACCGAGGAACTCTGCAAAACCTTCGTGACACCGCTTGAGCGCGAGGACATCGAGGCCCTCTCGCTCGCCCTCTATCGCATCCCCAAGATCGTGGAAAAGCTCGTCGAGCGCCTTGCCATCTATCCCGGAAACCTGCCCCGTGAAAGTTTCCAAAAACAAGCCGCACTTCTCAGCCAAGCTGCCGAGGTGGTCGTTTATATGGTGAAACAACTGCGCAACGGCGCAAAACTCCAGGGAGTGCAGGAGGCCAACGAACGCCTGCAATTCGCCGAGGGCGAGGCCGACAAGATGATGCTCGGGCTGCTCAAAGATCTCTACAACGGTCCTTGCGACGCCAAGGAGACGATGATTCTCCAGGAATTGTTTGAGATGGCGGAAAAGGCTGTGGATCGCTGCCGCGACGCGGGCAACGTGGTCTTCCAGATCGTGCTGAAATATTCATAAGGAGCCCGTCGAGGTAACCAAAACCCGGCGCGTCCAGCGGTCGCGCCCCGCCTTCCATGACTCTTTTCTTCATCGTTCTGTTCGCGGCCCTGGTGTTCGAATACATCAACGGCTTCCACGACGCCGCCAACGCCATCGCCACGGTCGTCTCGACCAAGGTGCTCTCCCCCCGGCAGGCGATCATGATGGCGGCGTTCTTCAACCTGTTCGGGGCGCTCATGGGAACGGCCGTGGCCACCACCATCGGCAAGGGACTCGTGGACGCCCAGACCATCACCATGGCCACCGTGCTGGCCGCGTTGATCGGCGCCATCGTGTGGAATCTTTTCACCTGGTGGCTGGGGCTCCCGTCGAGTTCCAGCCACGCGCTCATCGGCGGTCTTTGCGGAGCGGCCTTGGCCACAGCCAACAACAACTGGAGCGTGCTGAAGTGGTCGGTCTACAACCCCGCCAAACACGCCGGCGAAGGTCTCTGGCCCAAGATCGTGCTGCCCATGATCACCTCGCCGGTCATCGGTTTCGCGGGCGCGGCCTTATTGATGTGGCTGATTTATCTCCTGTTTCGCAAGGCCACCCCGCACTTCGTCAACCGCACCTTTGGCAAGCTACAACTCGTGAGCGCCGCGTGGATGGGCTTCAGCCACGGCACCAACGACGCGCAAAAAACCATGGGCATCATCGCCCTGGCCCTGTTCACCGGCACGCAGGCCGGTTCGTTTGACCACCTCCCCGGCTGGCTGGAATTCCTCCGGACTCCCGAGTTCAAAGTCGAGCCCTGGATCATGATCGTATGCGCGCTCACCATGGCGGCCGGCACGGCGGGCGGCGGCTGGCGCATCATCAAGACGATGGGGCACAAGATGGTGAAACTCCAGCCGGTGCACGGCTTCGCGGCCGAAACCACCGCCGCCATCGTGATCCAAAGCGCCTCGCACTTCGGCATTCCCCTTTCGACGACGCACGTCATCTCCTCCTCCATCATGGGCGTGGGCGCTTCCAAACGCCTGAGCGCGGTCAAGTGGGGTCTCGTTTCCCGCATCGTCTGGGCATGGGTGCTCACCCTGCCGGTCACCGGCCTGATCGGTTACCTCTCCTGCAAGCTGCTTCACTGGGCGGGCGTGTGACCCCTGCCAATCTTTCTCTGGCGGGTTGCGAAAGCGTTGTTCCGCCACTGTGGGGAATCGACGTCTGCTGAAACAGCGGAAGAAACTCGCCGAGGGGGTAGGCTCGAGATTCATTTTCCTCTCCTCTCTCCGTCGTGCCACTTTCCACCGATCTCTTCGACTACGCCATGCCTCCCCGCCTCGTCGCGCAAACGCCCGCCGCGCGCCGCGACGCCTCGCGTCTCATGGTCGTGGATCGCGCCACGCGCGCCGTTTTTCATCACGTCTTCGCCGACCTTCCGCGATTTCTTAAACCGGGCGACATTCTCTTTCGCAACAACGCCGCGGTGCTCCCCGCCCGCCTGCATGCCCGCCGTCCTTCCGGCGGGGTCATCGAGTGCTTTTTAATCCGGTCCGACCCTGCACATGGCGACAATGTCTGGTGGTGCCTCGTGCGTCCGGGGAAAAAACTCCCGATAGGCGCAACCTTTGCCCACGGCGACGATTTCGCTGGAAACGTGCTGGCCAAAGACGCCGAGGGTGCCGCGCTCATCCACTTCACGACCACCTCCGGCGAATCCATCGCGGACGTCGCCAATCGCCTCGGGGACGTTCCCCTGCCTCCCTACATCGAGCGCCTCGGCGATCCCGCCGACCGGCCGCGCGATCTCGAACGTTACCAAACGGTCTACGCCGACCGCGCACGCCAGGTCGCCGTCGCCGCCCCGACCGCCGGTCTTCACTTCACGCCGGAGTTGCTCGCGATGCTGTCATCCCAAGGCGTCGGTTCCGCCGATGTCACGCTGCATGTCGGCCTGGGCACGTTCAAGCCAATCGCCACCGACACCATCGAGTCGCACCCCATTCATCGCGAGATCTACGAACTTCCCGTCGCCACCCAGCAAGCGCTCTTCCCCTCGACAACTCCATCACCCCGCGGTCGCCGTATCGCCGTCGGCACGACAACCGTGCGCTCGGTGGAGGATTTTCTCTCGCGGCACACCGCACCGCTCGACCACCTGCATATCGCCGAAGCGGGCATCTTCATCTACCCGCCTCGAACCTTTCGCGGCGTGGATGCGTTGATCACCAACTTCCACCAGCCGCGCTCCACCCTCCTTTGCCTCGTCGCCGCCTTTCTTGCCCCCGGCTCCACCGACGGCATCGGCTGGCTGAAGGAACTCTACGCCGATGCCATCGCCCGCGAATACCGCTTCTTCAGCTACGGGGACGCCATGTTGATCCTCTAGCTGGAAAGTTCCCAAAGGTTGTCGCACGAACCGGAAGGGCGTCAGCCCCTCGCTGGATTCAGCAGGAATGCCCGGCGATAGTCGCTGGGCGGCATGCCCGTGTGGGCGCGGAACCGGCGCGAGAAATAAAACTCGTCGTCGTAGCCGACGTCGCGGGCGATCTGCTTCACCGGCAGTCGCGTCTCGACCAGCATGCGCGACGCCTCCTGCATCCGCAGCTCCTGCAGATAACGGGCCGGCGGCGTCTTGACCACCGCCAGCCATCGCCGCCGAAAGGTCGGCACCGACACTCCCAGCCCGGTCGCCAGCAAATCCATGTTGAACGGCTTCGTCAGATTCTCGCGCAGGCTCGCCATCGCCCGGTGAATCATGCTCTCCGCATCGTCGGCCGGCGCAGGCGTGAGCAGCGTCTCCAGCAGGATGCGCTCCCACACCCGGTCCACCCGGTCGGCCAGGACCGCGGGCGTCGGCGAGCGGGTCAATTGATGCAGCTCCCTCAAATGTTCCCACACCGCCGGCAGGTTGCGAATGGGCCATACCGGGCAATCCTCGCGAATATACCCCGCCTCGGCCAGCCGCCCGCGCAGGCCCCCGGCGTAGATGACATAGCATTCGTCCCAATTCGCGTGCTCGCCGGACGGCCCGTAGGACAGCGGTTCTCCCGGCCACTGCGTAAGCACGCACGGCGCCCGCACCGGCCACACCCTGCCCGCCCGGATGAAGTCGCCCCCGCCGCGCAGGATCAGGGAAAAGTTGCAGCTCTCGAACGTCCACTCCACCCTGTTGGTTTTCTTCACGATGAAGTCGGTGCTCACCACCGGGAATACCGATGGAAAGCGGCGGGGGTAAGGCGCCCAGTGTTTGATCAGAAAATCCATGCCTTTGGTCAGCGCATCCATTCATAACCGCGACGGCAACTGTTATCAATGTGGCCATCTCCATGAGCACCCCCACCATCACCCAGATCGGTATCATCGGCTGCGGCAGCATCTCCAAGGCCTACTTCACGGCCTGCAACCGCTTTCCCTTTCTCCACGTCAAGGCATGCGCCGACCTCGTGCACGCCGCCGCCGAGGCCAAGGCCAAGGAATACAACTGCGCCGCCGTGGGCATCGACGCCCTGCTCGCCGATCCCGCCATCGCGCTCGTCGTCAACCTCACCATCCCGGTCGCCCACGCCGAGATCGACCTTCGCATCCTCGCCGCCGGCAAACACGCCTACAGCGAAAAACCCTTCGCCCTCAACCGCACCGAAGGCGCGGCCGTGGTCGCCGCTGCGGTCGCGAAGGGCCTGCGCGTCGGCTGCGCGCCCGACACCTGTCTCGGCGCCGCCATCCAGACCGCCCGCGCCCTGCTCGACGAAGGCGCCATCGGAAAGGTGGTCGGCTTCAGCGGAAACATGCTCTGCGGCGGACACGAAAGCTGGCACCCGTCTCCCGAATTTTATTATCAACCCGGCGGCGGCCCGATGTTCGACATGGGCCCCTATTACCTGCACGCCCTCATCACCCTGCTCGGTCCGGTCACGCGGGTCACCGGCGTGACGCGCACCACCCATCCGACCCGCACCATCACCAGCCGCCCCAAGCACGGCAAGGTCGTCACCGTCGAGGTGCCGACCCACCTCGTTTCGATTCTTGAATTTGCCTGCGGGACCGTGGGCACGCTCACCACGAGCTTCGATATTCCCCACGGCAACACCCTTCCCAATCTGGAACTCTGGGGAACCAACGGCTCCCTGCAGGTTCCCGATCCCAACGGCACCGGCGGCCCCGTGCGCATCCGTCGCGCCGGCGACAAGGACTGGGTCGAGCGCAACCACACGCATCCCTACCGGGAAGGCTCTCGCGGCGTGGGCGTCGCCGATATGGTTGACGCGATCAACACCGGCCGCCCGCATCGCGCCAACGACGGCATCGCCCTGCATGCGGTCGATATCATGCAGGCCATCCACGAGGCGTCCGACACCGGCCGGGCCGTCACGCTCACCAGCACCTGCAAGCAACCCCGGCCCATGGATCCCTCCAAGCAGGAATGGGTCGAGGTCTGATTCGCCCCGCGCCCGACCGGCTTGCCCGGTGATCGGGCGCACTCTGCCGAGGGTTGGCAAACTCCGACCATTGGCAAAACCGGCTTCCATGGAGCCTCAACCGGCTTCGACGGGCGGCCTGCGGACCCTGAGCAGGCTTGGCCAAAACTCAAGTGCAGCGGCCATCACCTTGTCATGAAAATAAAAACAACGAAACTCGCCACGCCCACTTGGGTTCGACCGTTGAACCTTCATGATGTTGTGCGGCTAGAGGAACGACCGGGCAAGACAGCAACGGGGCAACACGCCAAACTCGTGTGGTAGTGTGGCACGGTAACAAGCGAAACCGAGCGTGTTTCTCGTCGCAGCAACCTGCTGCGACGTAATTTCCCGAGCGACATACTGCTAGGTGCCGTTTTTTCCCAACGGCGTTGGTCGTTGAAAACTAAAGGCCTAAAACTGCGTCATTTGCACGGTCCCCGTGGCGGCATCCGTTATGCGATGGAGTAAACCATGCCGCCGCTACAAGCGGCGCTCACAACAAACCAACTATTACATCAATAAAGGAAATCATTATGAGACTTGTTCAATACACATATCCCACATATCGCAGCCTGCCCCCCATACTCGGGGGCATGTCGCGCTTCCCGTGGTCTGGTCTCGAGAGCGAGATCGACCGCCTGTTCGAAACCTCGCTCGCCGACTTCAGTGGCTCCACCCAGGGCTCGCGCTTCCCGGTCGATCTCTTTGAGGACAAGGATGCCGTCCATGTCCGCGCTGAGCTGCCGGGTGTCAATCGCGACGACATCAACGTCGAGATGGTCGAGGATTACCTCACCATCAACGCTGTCCGGAAGACCCAAGTCGCCAATGAGAAGACTGAGGAGGAGACCTTCTCCTTCAGCCGCTCGGTGAGCATCCCGGAGCCCGTGCAGACCGACAAGGTCAGCGCCCAATACGAGAATGGCGTCCTCCATGTCACGCTGCCGAAGCGCGAGGAGGCCAAACCCAAGAAGATCTTGGTCGCCATCAAGTAATCCGGCCCGCTCGGACGAATCCATATCTTAACCAAAAGGAGAAATCACCATGTCATACTTCGACACTCTTATTCCCACGATGAACCGTGCGCTGGCTCGCCGCGATGGCGGCCAGGAGCGCAACCACACCAACGGGCTGAAACCCATGTATGAAATCAAGGAGACCGACGAGGCCTACGGCCTCACGGTCTACCTGCCCAGCGTCACCAAGGAAGGCCTTGAGCTGACCGCCGAAACCGGCGAGTTGCGCATCATTGGCCGCCGGGCCTGGAAACAGCCAGAAGCTTGGACCGCGCTTTATCGTGAATCGCTGGATGTGCCCTTCGAGCTCGTCCTCAACCATGACAACGCGATCGATGCCGACAAGATCGCCGCGGATCTACGCGACGGCGTGCTGCGCGTCTCACTGCCGAAGGCCGAGGCGCTAAAGCCGAGGAAGATCGCGATCAAGTAAACCAATCCAGCGAACCGAGATTCGAGGGATTGCACCCGCCGGGTGCCGCATCAGCGACCCCGGCGTCTTGTTGTCGACGCACGGTCGCATCTGATCGCGCGGGTCCGGCTCAAGAAACCAACGCCGGGTGAAACCCTCGCTGGCACCGCCCCAGATGCGGCCTGTTGAAATCGAAGCCGTGCATCGCGTGGCGTACGAGCGAATTGACGAGCGTGGGTCAGACGGTGCCGTCGCCGGCAAGCGAGCTAAGAGGGGCGCGGCGAGTTGCGGCATTCACCCCAGACCGGACGCCGGCTTTGATTGGGCTGGCTTTCAGCCCGGGGCAACGCGCAAGACGAGCAGGCCTTCGGCGTCGCCCGCGGCTACGCCGTCGTCGCGGTGGCCTTGAGCCGCTCGCGCACGAAATGGATATAACTGCGCAAACTGTAGAAGCGTTCGGCGAACGACGCCGGCACCCTGAGGCGGCCGACCGTCTTCTCGATCTCGTCGAGTTCCCGCAGCAGCTCCTGCACGCGCCCGGCGGTGAGCGACCCGAAGCTCTCGCGCTCGAGGCGCTGCAACGGACGATAGCAGCGGTATAACTTCAGCTGGATATTGAAGCGATACGCCGTGGGCAGTAGCCGGACGGCGGGGATGATCACCAACGCCAGCGGCACCACCGCCACGAGGATGCGGTTGAGCAGGCTCGCCACCCAGAAGGAGCCGATCGAACGATACAGCCAGCTCCGCCCCGATTTGTAGTAGCGCTGCGCGTCGTCGCTCAGTTGAAACTCGTGTTCGAGCGGCGCGGGAAACTCGCCGCGCTTTTGAAGCAGGTTCGCCTTGCCGTGAACTTCCCGGGCCACGTCGAGCAGCAGGTCCGACAACGCGGAGTGCAGACCTTCCCTCGCGACGAACTCCACCGTCGGCCCGACAAGAACGACTTCATGCGCAGGCAGGTTGTTGCCGAGGTCGAGAGAACCCTCGGGCAGCTCGATCTTATTGAGGGAGGTGTTGCGGCGCACGTAGGCGTCGGCCTGGACGAAGCTGAACAACTGCACGTCGGGCGCATGCTCGAGTTCGCGCAGCGTCTGAAGCGCGGCGGAGTCGCCCATGAGGAAAACCGCGTCGAGTTTACCCTGGAGCAACGCCGCCGCCGCCGCGCCGGAATCAAGATCGACGAAAGTCGTGGGCGCGCCGGCGATGCCGTTGGCCTGAAGCAAGGCGAGGGCGATCGACCGCGTGCCGCTGCCCGGAGCGCCGATCGCGACGCGCCGACCGGCAAGCTGGGAAAGCCGGTTCATGACCGGCGTGGCGCCGTGATAAAAAACCCAGATCGGCTGGTAGGCCACGCTCCCGAGCGACACCAGGCCGTCCAGGTTCTGATCCTTCTCGATCCCGCCCGCGACGAACCCGATATCAACCCCCGAGGCGGCGGATTGCAGCCGCTTGAGGTTGTCCAACGAACCGCTCGAAGGGCGGATCTCGAGCACCACGCCGTGCTTGGCGAGGGCTTTTTGGTAGGCGTCGGCCCAACGCTGAAACGAACTGCCCTCCGGCCCGCTGGTCATGACCAGTTTGTGCGGCGGCGAGGACCGCACGATCCACAGGACCGCCAGCAGGCAGACGAACGCGAAAAAGAGCGCGGCGGCGGACGCCAGAGCCGGACTGAACCCGAAGGTTTCAATCAGCATTGCGACGAGCGGGAATCGTTTCCGTGCCTTGGGAGTGTTCATGGATTTCGCAGGCCGAACGATGAAGAAAACGCCCAAAGATGCAATGGTCTCACGCTCGGTGTCATCCGGAACCTTCGATCTTACTCGCAAGAGGGCCGGCGCCGGTCGCGGCGCGGGGGAGCATCACTGGCCTTGAATTCCCGGGGCTTGCAGCCAGAAACAAGTTCGGCGCGAATATTCCGGAACCAAGAAGGTTCACCGCCGTCCCATTGAGCATAACATCCGTCCCCACCTGATTTTTTGTGACGACGTTTCCACTGGTCCATTCGCGCGGGTTGCCGGCCGGCCCTTTCCCACGGCTTGTCCTCCTGATCGCCGTGATCGCGGGCGCAGCGTTGCCGTGCCGGGCGCAGACCGCCGAGCCCCGGGTGTCTTTTCCCGGCAGCGTGGCTTCGTTGCCCACCCACATATCTGCCACCAGGCGGGAGGTGCCGACGGCCGACGACACCCAGTTCATGGAGTTCGGCATGGCCCTGCGTCTGCGCAACTATGCGGAGATGCAGGCCCGGATCATCCGGGGGGAAATCCTCCCGCGCGCGGAACTTGAGCGCACCTACCTGCCGTTGAAGAGTGATTATGCCGCGGTGGTCGCCTGGCTGAAAAAAGAGGGATTCACCATTACGCGCGACGACCCCAGCCGACTGGTGGTGTATGCGCGCGGAAAGTTGCCGCAGGTGCGCAAAAGTTTCCAGGTTCACCTGGTGTCCGTCACGGCCAATGGCGGTCGCGCCTATCACGCCGCCGACACCGCGCCCAGTCTGCCCCAGAGCATCGCGGGGCCGGTGCTGGGCATCAACCATCTCCAGCCCTACCACCAGCGGCGCAAGCATGTGATCTCCCAATCGCTCACCAACAACGCGCCCCCCTACACGATCAAACAAATCCTCACCGCCTACAATGCCGCCAACCTCGGCGTGACCGGCGCCGGCCAAAAAATCGCCATCCTGATCGACACCGTTCCCAGCGTCTCCGACGTGACGACGTTCTGGACCAACAACGGCGTCGCCCAGAACTCGGCCAACCTGGAATTTGTCAACGTCACCAATGCCTCGCTGGCCCCTCCGAGCGGCGAAGAGACCCTCGACGTCGAGTGGGCGAGCGGCATCGCCCCCGGCGCCAAGATCCGCGTGTATGCGGCGGGCTCGCTGGCCAACAGCGCGCTGGACCAAAGCCTCCAACAAATCATCAACGACCTGCCGACCCAGCCCGAACTGCACGTGCTCTCGATCAGCCTCGGGGAGGGCGAGACGACGGTGCCCCAGGCGGAATTCGCCACCGACGCGCAGCTCTTCGCCACCTTGGCCGGCGCAGGGGTAAGTGTTTTTGTCGCCACCGGCGATTACGGCTCCACGCCCAGCAACATCTCGTCGGCGAACAACGGCCCGCTGCAAGTGGAAAGCTACTCCTCCGACCCCAACGTCACAGGCGTGGGCGGCACGACTCTCAACGTCGACGCCGCCACCGGACTGCGCACCAGCGAGAGCGCCTGGGGCGGGGTCGGCTCCACTTATGGCACGGGCGGCGGGGTGAGCATCCAATATGCGCGCCCCGCCTGGCAGAAGGGAACCGGAGTGCCGGCGGGAACGATGCGTTGCGTGCCCGACGTCGCCCTCGTGGCCAACCCCAACACCGGAGCCTATGTTTACATCAACGGCGGGGCGACGGTCTACGGCGGCACGAGTTGGAGCACACCCGTCTGGGCCGGTTTTTGCGCACTCATCAACCAGGCCCGCGCCACTCAGGGCAAGGCTCCGTTGGGTTTGATGAATCCTCGCCTGTATCCTCTCCTCGGCACGAACAATTTCGTCGACATCACCACAGGCAGCAACGCCACGCCCACCAGCGGCGGTCTTTATCGGGCGACAATCGGCTACGACATGGCCACCGGTCTTGGCGTGCCCAACATGGGCGTGCTCCTGCCCACCCTTGTCGGCCAGCCGCCGTCGATCACCGGCTTCAGCCCGGCCAGTGGCACGGTCTATTCCACGATCGTCGTCACCGGCACCGACCTCGCCTCCGCCACCGGCGTTACGCTCAACGGCGTCTCCGTCCCTTTCACAGTGATCTCGAATGCCCAGCTTGGTTTCACCGTCGCCCCCGGGGCGAGCGGCGGCGTGATCGGCGTCACCACGCCCGACGGAACTGCGACCAGCGCCACGGCGTTTGCCCTCGCGTCGTTGCCGGTGTCGTCCGTGGTGATCAGCCAGGTTTACTGCGAAGGCGGTTCCAATTATCAGAACGATTTCATCGAGCTTTTCAACGCGGGCACGACGACGGTGGATCTCAGCACATGGTCGGTGCAGATGGCGGGAGCCACCAGCCGCCTATGGTTGTCCGTCCCGCTCAGCGGCACGATCGCCCCCGCGCACCACTACCTGGTTGGCGGTGGCAACGCCGGTATCGGCGACGCGCCTCTGCCCACGCCCGACGTCTCCAGCACGTTCAGCCTGGATTCTTCAACCGGCGAAAAGGTCGCCCTCGTCAGCAACCAGACAACTCTCAACGTCACCAATCCGGTGGGCGCGAGCGGGGTGGTCGACTTCGTCGGCTACGGCACCGCCAACGCCTACGAAGGCAGCCGCGCAGCCCAGCTCACTACCAACAACTGCGCCAATTTCCGAGTCGGCAGCGGCCGCTCCAATACCAACAATAACGCCGCCGATTTCGTCATCGGTACGGCCAACCCGCGCAACAGCGCCTCGGCGCCCACGCCTTCCTCGTGGCCGGACCTAACGCTCGCGTCAGCGCATGCCGGCAGCTTCACCCAGGCCGACCCCGCGCAATTCTACGTCATCACCGTGACCAATGCCGGCACCGCCCCCACCGGCGGCACGGTGGTCGTAACGGATACGCTTCCCGCCGGCCTCACCGCCACCGCGTTCGGCGGCGCCGGCTGGACCACCGATCTGCCCACCCTCACCGCCACCCGCAGCGACACTCTCGCCGCCGGGGCCGGTTATCCCCCTCTCACGCTCACCGTAAGCGTAGCCGCCAACGCCGCCGCCAGCCTGACCAACATCGCCCAGGTCTCCGGCAGCGGCGATCTCAACTCCGCCAATAATGCGGCGACCGACCCCACCACCATCCTGGCGATGACCCCGTCGCAATCGTGGCGCTACGCCTACTTCGGCAGCACCGCCAACAGCGGCGCCGGGGCCGACACCGCCATCGCCTCGGCCGATGGCCTGCCCAATCTCCTCAAATATGCGCTCGGCCTCAACCCGTTCGTCCCTGTCATCACCGGTAGCCGGATCACGCCGGATATCACCACGGGTTTTCTTCGGCTTACTGTGACCAAGAACCCGGCGGCCACCGACGTGACGTTTTCCATCCAAGGCACCAACGATCTTGCCACGGCGTCCAGTTGGAGCACCAACGGCGTCATCATCGATCAGAACACCTCCACGCTCCTGCAGGCTCACAGCGGCACCCCGCTGTTGTCCGGCCCGTATTTCCTCCGACTTAATGTCACCCGTCCGTAAAAGACGGTCTGCGAAAGCGACGGTCAGGGAAGATGAGTCTGTCCGTTGCAATTCGGTTATCTGAAGATAAAAAACCAAGGAAGACGCAGACGCTTTCGTTGCATCATGGCCCGACGTTGGATTGTGTCGGTGGCCATGCTCACCGGTCTGGCACGCACTGCAGCCATCCTTATCGCCTTCCTCCTCGGCGCGCTCATTCCGCAGGCGCATGCCGCCGCCGGCGTGATCCAATGGCTCATCATGGGCATGCTCTTCCCCGTGTTTCTCGGCACAGCTTGGTCGAGGGCAAGCCTGCAACGCAGCCACCTCGTCCTCCTCGGCGTCAATCTGGGTATGGGCTTCGTCGGCTTCGCGCTGGGCTGGCTGGCCGGCGGACGCGATCTGGCGCTGGCCGGTTTCTTCGCCGGCATCGCCCCCACCGCCGCCGCCGCGCCGGTCATCATCAGCTTCATGCGCCGCGACGTCACCTACGTCACCGCCGCCTTCATTCTTACCAATCTCGTGATCGCCGCCCTCCTGCCCGTGCTCCTGCCATGGGTGCTCGGCAAGGTCGACGCCACGTTGTTCCTCCGCATCGCCCGCAGCGTTACGTTCCTCATTTTCGTGCCGCTGGCACTCGCCCTCGTCGTGCGACGCATCCATCCGCCCGCCGTCGCGTGGCCCGCCCGTCTGCGCGACATTTCGTTCGGCGCATGGATGGTCACCTTGTTTCTCGTGATGGCCAACGCCTCGCATTTCCTGCGCACGCAGGCCGACGCATCGCATCTTGCGATCATTGAGATCGCCGCCGTCACCCTGCTCATTTGCGCCATCAACTTCGCCCTCGGCCGCCTGATCGGCGGGCGCACCTACGGCGCGGAGGCCAGCCAGTCGCTCGGCCAAAAGAACACCAGCTTCACCCTCCTTCTCGCGCTCACCTACGCCAACCCGCTGGTCGCCCTCGGCCCCACATGCTACATTCTCTGGCACAATCTCTGGAACTCCTGGCAACTGCACCGCGTCCACCGCCGCCCGCTTCCTGATTCACAGGCTAGAATATCGCCTGGCAGGTAACGAAAGATCAAAAACGCCCGCGGCCATGCCGCGCCATTTCACCGCCAATTTCCATTCGTTCACAGCCTCAAATCTTTCACACGCGTAGCCCTCGGGCGAGGGTTTGTTGCCCGGGAATATCTCGTCGATGCTCGCCAGGGTCTCTGCAGAAAGTTTGATTTCCAAAGCCCGCAGACTGCCGTCAAGCTGCGCCAGCGTGCGAGGGCCGATGATCGGGGCCGTGACGGCTTTCTGGTGCAGTAACCACGCAATGGCGACATCGGCCGGTTTCTCCCCTAGCCTCTGGCAGAGTGCTTCCCATTTCTCCAGTTTGGCACGGTCGGCATCGGTCAGCTTGAGGCCGGAACGGCGCGAATCCGCTTCCACTCCCGAGAGCACGCCCGCCAGTTTGCCTCCGCCCAGCGGACTCCATGGAATCACCCCGAGCCCGTAATCCTCGCAGGCCGGCAGGAGGTCGCGTTCCACGGCCCGGTTGTCCAAGTGGTAAATGCTCTGCTCGCTGACCAATCCGAGGAAGTTGCGACGGCGAGCAGCCTCGTTGGCTTTGGCAATGTGCCAGCCGGCGAAGTTCGACGAGCCAACGTAGAGCACCTTGCCTTGCTGGACGAGAAGTTCGAAGGCCTGCCAGACTTCTTCCCACGGAGACTCGCGCCAGATGTGGTGCATTTGGTAAAGGTCGAGGTAATCGGTCTGAAGACGACGGAGCGAATTCTCGCAGGCCTTGCGGATGTGGAGCGCGGAGAGTCGGCTGGTATTGGGCTAGTCCCCCATGTCGCCGTAGAGCTTGGTGGCGAGAACGACTTTTTCACGACGCCCACCGCCTTGGGCGAAGTAGCGGCCGATGATCTGCTCGGTGAGTCCTTCGCCCTTCTTCCAGCCATAAACGTCGGCCGTATCCCAAAAATTGAGGCCCAACTCGAGGGCCCGGTCCATGATGGCGCAGGCGTCGGGTTCGCTGGTCTTAGGTCCGAAGTTCATCGTGCCGAGGCAGAGGCGGGCGACTTTGAGGCCGGTGCGGCCGAGGTTGGTGTATTGCATGGGATGTCCTGATTGTTTTGGGGCGACGAAAACCGAACGTCATCGAATAAGGAAGGGCCCGTCGGACTTCTTGTCGATCAAACGGTGATGAAGCAGTTTGAAAGGTCGGACGTCAAATATCAGAAGGTTGCCGAATGCGCATCCAACCTGACAGCAGAGGCGCCAAGCGCCGCTTGGGGAAACAAATCGACGGCATCAAACTCCGCTCCGCCGGTAGCTGCCCGGCGGCTGCCCGGTCCTCGCAAGAAACACTTTCCCGAGGTAACCGGAGTCTTTGAAGCCGCTCCTCACCGCGATCTCCTTCAGCGGCAGCCGGGTCTCGCGCAACAACCGCGCCGCCTCCTTCACGCGCAGTTCCACCAACCAGGCGGTCGGCGACGATCCGACATGGGCGGTGAACAGCCGCGTGAAGTGAAACCGCGAAAACCCGGCGACCTTAGCCAGATCGTCCACTCCGAGCGGCTCCACAAAGCGCTCCTCCGCGTAACGCCGCACCCGCTCCAGCGCCGGCGCATGCGGACTCGCCCTCTCCTTTCTCGGCGCCGCATCAAGCATCAGCATCAGCCATCGATAGGCCAGGGCCGACGCCGCGAACGGTGATCCTAGCTCGCCGCGCAACGCCGTCCGAATGATGTCAGCCGCCTGTTTCACCGGCGCCGAATCCGCCGCCAGCGTTGCCAGCGGTCCATGCCCTTTCTCCAGCTTGGACCAAAGCCGCATGACCTCTCGCCCGTGCAGACAGAGATAAATGAATTCCCAATGCGCACTCGACGCGGGCAGCCAGTAACGGTTCTCCGCCGGGAAATGCAGCAGCATCGCCGTCCCTGAACCAACTTCGTGCTCGACTTCGCCAACCCTCAGCCGCCCACAGCCGGAAATCGTATATTGGAACAAGACAAACTCATGCCGGCCGCGCTTCAACCCGTCCCAGTCGTAACGTGCTGAGGTCTCCCTCGCATGCCCCAGGCTGCCCAGCATCGCGTGTAGCGGCAGCGGACGGGTGTCGAAGTATGTGATTCGTTCACCATAAGGGATGCGAGAAAGTCGGTTCAGCACAAAAACACCTAAAATGGCACACTCTTCCTATGGCAACCTAGGAAACGATACCGTATGATTGAGCACGATCCAACCCCATCAAACCCTAATCCTCATGTCCTTCCGCATCGCCTTCATCGGGGCCGGCTCCATCGGCTTCACCCGCAAACTGGTCGCCGATCTTCTCACCGTGCCGGAATTCTCCGGCGTCGAATTTGCCTTCACCGACATCAACAAACGCAACCTCGACATGGTTGCGCGCATCTGCCGCACCGACATCGCCGCGAACGGCCTGAAGGCGACCATCACCGCCACCACCAATCGCCGCGACGCCCTCAAGGACGCGAAATATGTCTTCGTCGTCGTGCGCATCGGCGGACTCGAAGCTTTCGCCACCGACATCGACATCCCCCTCAAATATGGGATCGACCAATGCGTCGGCGACACCCTCTGCGCCGGCGGCATCATGTATGGCCAGCGCGGCATCGCCGCCATGCTCGACTTCTGCAAGGACATCCGCGAAGTCGCCGCCCCCGGTTGCATCCTCTTCAATTACGCCAACCCCATGGTCATGCTCACCTGGGCTGCCAACACCTACGGCGGCGTGTGCTGCGTCGGCCTTTGCCACGGCGTGCAGGGCGGCCACCAGCAGATCGTCAACGTCCTCGGCGCCAAGTCCAAGACCGAGGTCGACATCATCTGCGCCGGCATCAACCACCAGACGTGGTATGTGAAGGTTCAGTATCAAGGCCGCCTGATCGACAGCGAAGAGCTCCTCGCCGCCTTCGAAAAACACCCCAAATACGCCAAGGAGGAAAAAGTGCGCATCGACATGCTGCGCCGTTTCGGGATCTACAGCACCGAGTCCAACGGCCATCTGAGCGAATACGTGCCGTGGTATCGCAAGCGCACCTCAGAGATCAAAAACTGGATCGACATGGGTTCTTGGATCAACGGCGAGACCGGCGGCTACTTGCGTATCTGCACCGAAGGACGCAACTGGTTCGAGGAAGAGTTCGGCGCCGCCCGCAAGATCGAACCCCTTTCTTACACGCCCGAAAAACGTTCCGAGGAGCATGGCTCCCGCATCATCGAGGGACTGGAAACCGGTCGCGTCTATCGCGGACACTTCAACGTCATCAACAACGACACGATCACCAACCTTCCAGGCGACTGCGTGATCGAGGCGCCCGGATACGTCGACCGCAACGGCATCAACATGCCCCAAGTCGGCGACCTGCCGCTCGGCTGCGCCGCAGTGTGCAATGTTTCCGTAAGCGTGCAGCGCCTCGCCGTCGAAGCCGCCGTGAAGGGCGACGACACCCTCCTCCGCCAAGCCTTTATGCTCGATCCGCTCACCGGCGCGGTCTGCAATCCCCCCGAAATATGGCAGCTCGTGGACGAGATGCTTGTCGCCGGGGAGAAATGGCTGCCGCAATACAAGAAGTCTATCAAGGCGGCCAAGTCCCGCCTTGCCAAGGGACCGCGCATCAAGACCAAGGTAACCACCGGCGCCGCCCGCCTAAAGACCCGTTCGCTCGCCGAACTCCGCAAGGAAAAGTCCAACCCGCGCGGCGGACACTGAGGCGGCTTAATGGAATTGGAGTTGCGCAGAAAGGCCATTCTGCCAATTCCAGTTAGCTTCCTCCCGTGCCCACCCAGCTCCCTCTCCCCGCAGCCGTTCTGGACACAGATACGTTCAACGAGGTCGACGACCAATTCGCGCTCGCTCATCTCCTGCTCTCTCCCAGTCAGGTGAACTTGGAAGCGGTTTATGCCGCACCGTTTTCCAATGACCGCGCGGCGACCCCGGCCGAGGGTATGGAGAAAAGCTACGGGGAAATCCTGCGCGTGCTCAAACTCGTCGGAGGCACGGCCACGCAGCCGTCCGTCTATCGCGGCAGCACAACCTATCTCAACGGACCGCGCATCCCCGTGGAAAGCGCCGCCGCACGCAACTTGGTGGAGAGGGCGCTGGCCCAGCGCCAAGGCAGACTACACGTCCTTGCGATCGGCGCCTGCACCAACGTCGCCTCGGCCTTGCTGATGGAGCCAAAGATCGCCGGCCGCATCACCATCACATGGCTCGGCGGCCACGCCCCGCATTGGTCGAACACCGATGAGTTCAATCTGAGACAGGATGTCCATGCCTCGCGCGTTCTGCTTGATACCGACGCGCCTTTTCTGCTGGTCCCCTGCGATCCGGTCGCCTCGCACTTGGCTGTCACAGTCCCCGAGTTGGAGGCTCACCTCGCACCTTACAGCGCACTCGGAACCTATCTCACGGATATCGTCCGCGCCTATGGCAACAACGCGCCCGGCTGGTCGAAGGTCATTTGGGACATCGCCGTGAGCGCATCGCTCATCAACCCCAAATGGATTCGGACCGTCGAAGAGGAAAGCCCACTGCTCAATGACGACCTCACCTGGGGCGACCGCACCGACCGTCGCAAGATCCGCATTGCCCGCCAGCTTGAGCGCGATGCTATCTTCGCCGATTTTTATACAAAAACGAAGGCTCTCGGCTTGTTAGCCTAGCCCGTTTTCAGCCCGGCGATCCGCGTGCCAACTGCATTCTGGCACAAAGCTTGGAACGCGTGGCCTATCTCGTGCATGGGCAGGTGTGAAGAAGAAGACTTCCCACCGGGAGACTTTGAGAGGACAGGCATGCCGATGCTTCGTCGATTGAAAATACGCAATGCAGACAGATGATTTCCCATTGCAGATGAGGGATGTTGTCTGCTTTGATGATGAAATTGGCCTTCCGCGCTGTTTGTAACCCCACGGCGGCCACATTGATCATGAAATCTCTCCTAACCCTAGCTCTCTTGATTCTTGGCGTCATGAATGTTTCTGGCGCTCCATCGGCTTCCTTTGCCGAATTTGACCGCAAGGCGCGCGCCCATGAACCGCTCTCGGTCGTCTTCTTCGGCGGCTCACTGACCTTCGGAGCCAACGCCAGCAATCCCGAGATCACGAGCTGGCGCGGGTTGATGATGACCTATCTGCAACAGAAATATCCGGGGACGCCGTTCAAGTTCCGCGATGCGGCGATCGGCGGCACGGGGTCGGATCTGGGCATGTTCCGACTCCAACGCGATGTGCTCGCGAACAAGCCAGACCTTGTGTTTTACGATTTCACCGTGAATGACGGCGCGGACGGCGCGGACATTGAGAAGCTGGCGAGCTATGAAGGCATCCTGCGCAAAATGATCGGCGCGGGCATCCCGGTGGTGCAGGAGTTCTTCACCTTCAAGTTTTACAGAGCGCCCGAGGCGTATAAACTCCAGCGATATCTGGACCACAAAAAGCTAGCCGAGGCCTACCATACGGGCACCGGAGACGTTATGGCTTCTGTTTGCGAACTGGTGCATTCCGGCAAGGTTCCCGAGAATGACATCTGGCCTGCCGATATGGCGCATCCGTATGATTACGGTTACACGCTGTTCTTTGACGCCGTGCGCGACGGATTCGAGAAAGCCATTGCCGACGGACGCGTTTGCGTCGTTCCTGAAAAGCCCGTTTTCTCCGACAAATTCAACCAAGTGACTCGGACGGTATTGGTGGACGGCACGCTGCCGAAAGGATGGCGCCGTGCCACGGCCTACCGCACCGCGCTTTGGTATGACGGCCTCCCGAGCCGTTGGATGACGGATATGGCGGTGGCTGGCGGCAAGGCAAAGGATCAAAAGAAGGCGGTCACCGATATCGAGCCGCTGAAGGTCGAATTCACCGGAACATTCGTGGGCATCTTTGGCGAGAAAGCCGGCAACGGACTCTCCTTTAAGGTCAAAATCGACGGAAAGTCGGTGCCCTACGTTGTGGAAGACAAGAGAGAGGGCACTTCCATCACGTTTGATGCCTGGCCCAATAACACGGCCCGTTTTGCGCCGGATAAGAGTTCGCATTTGTTCTCGTGGATTTCGATCTCCAATCACCTTGCTCCCGGCAAGCACACGTTGGAAATCGAGCCGGTACTCAACCCCGACAACCCCGACGGCGAACTCCACATCGAAAGCGTCTGCACCGCCGGCGAGTAGTTGATTTTACCCCACGTGAACGGGGATGACCGGAATACCTCGGCCACCCCGTTTTCCCCTTTCTGCTTCCGGCCGCCGAAGCGCCCTCCTACCCCAAAATGATCCCATCCACGATTGTGAAGATCGGAACCGAATCTTCCTCTAAAAACGAGAAAAAGCGCCCATGAAAAAGACCCTCATTATTCTGATCGTGGCGGTTTGGAATCCAGGGGGCTTCTTGCAGGGAGCCCCGGTGGCAGGCGATGACGAGATGATCGTAGTCTCAGGCGCAGTGTCGCCGAAAGTGGCTTACAGCCTCAACCATCAACGGGGCGCTGTGCTGGTGCAGGTTTCCATTGCCTCGTTCGAAACGCCTGCCAAAGCGGGCGGTATCGGTGTTCAGCTCGGGCTGGCTGCGGACAAAGTGGTAACGCTCTCCGAAAAGGAAGCCCGAGTGCAGACATCCGCCCAGACCGTGTTTTACGAGTTCAGCGTGCCGGACGAAAGGCTGGTTTACACCAAGGACGGCTGGGACAAACTGCGCATGGGGATCGCCGTTTCATGGCCGGGCGGGGCATTCGGGACATCCCGCCTGCGCGAGACATTTCTCCAAACCCAGACCAAGGCTCCCCACTCGGGACTTTCCGCCTCTCCTGAAGACTGGCAATTCGTCAGCTTGACCGAATATGAACGGACCATCGAGGACCTCCGTTCGCAGATCGCCTTTCAGTTTGACCAACCGATGGAGGGGAAGGCGACCATCGTGATCGAGGACGAGCAAGGCCTCCGCGTGCGCAACCTGATTTCGGGTCAGCCGATGAGCGCCGGAACGCACCGGATCGTCTGGGACGGCGCGAACGACAACGGCGACATGGTGCCTCCCGGCAAATACCAATGGCGCTCCCTTTCGCACCCCGGTTTGAAGCCGCAATACGTATTCTCCTTTTGTGACGCGCCCGGCTCCAACCACGGCACGTTCCACTCGGCGGCGAGCAATGGGCGCTATGTTTTCCTAGGGGCATCGGTTTGCGAGGGAGGCCATGAAATTTCCCAGCTTGAGCCGGACGGCAAGTTGGTGCGCGGTTACATCGCCCCGAATGGCCATGGCTTGAACCGCGTGGCGATAGCCGCCGACGAAAAATACCTCTACGCCGCCTACGACGGCACCGGCTGGGGCCAGAAAGTAGATCGCAGTAAGCCGAATTGGAGCGCGGAGAACACAATCACCCTGTTCCGATTCGATCTGGTTACGGGGAACGTCGTCGATTATTCCCGCTCCGCCCGTTCAGCAATCCTTGGCACCTATCGGGTGGGGCCCGGTTCTCCCAACAAAGCTCCCGACCGGATTGCCATGGCGGGTCTGGCTCTTTTCAAGGGCAAGCTCTATTTGGGCGACCAATCCAAAAATGAAGTTTTGGAAATCGATCCGGCAACCGGAGTAGTCGGTCGCGCTTTCCCCTTGGCGAATCCAGTGGCTCTTGCCGCCGGGGCTAATGGCCTCTATGCCATCTCGGGGCAGCGGTTGGTGGAGATTGATCCCGCTACAGGACAGGTCCGCCGGGAGATTGTGACGCTGACAGGCATCCCTGCCGGATTGGCCGTGGATAAAGAGGGGGAATTTTACATCAGCGACGATCAATTGGATGTAGTGCATATCTTCGACAGAAACGGGAAAACAGTGGGCAAGATCGGCAAGGATGGAGGTATCACCCAGGGTTCGGCGGAGGTGAAGGCGGGGCCGTATGACCCATTGCGCTTGCACCATCCCGCAGGGTTGGCTTTGGGGCCGGATGGGCACCTTTGGGTGACGGAATCAGAACGCTGGCAGCCGAAACGCTTCGCCGCTTATGATCCGAAAACGGAGACCATGTGGAAGGAGTTTTTTGGGCCCACGGCCTATGGATCTTCTAACTGCGGATTCGACCCGGAGGATTCGACGCACTGGATCGGCCAGGGAGTGCTGTTCAAGCTCGATTTTGCCGCAAAAACCGCCAAACCGATTTCCATTCTGGGTGGTGAAGAGGGGCGCACCTACCGTTTTTGGCGGCAGGATGGACGAACGTTCGTCATCGCTTGCGGCAAGGTGACTTACATTGAGGAATTACTCCCGGACAATAGCTTGAAGCCGTTGGCTTGCCTCTCAGATGCGCATCAGTATTCCTATGCGCACAATTGGAATCCACCGCAGGCATTTGTGGATGCGTTCAGCCGCGATTACCCAGATCAGAAATACCAGCCGGGCACGCGCGGCAGACCGGACCACGGGTTCGGCATGTTGTGGGTGGATAAGAATGGCGATGGCAAGATGCAGGCGGATGAAATCGAATTTTCCACTGCTGCCGAGAGTTTTGCCGGCTCAGGCTGGAGCCATGACTTCCAGAATTTGACGATGCGGGTTCCGGCAGTTGTCGCAGGCAAGAGCGTATTGATCGTGTTGCGCCCCGAAGGCTGGTGGCCGGGCGGCGCGCCAAAATACCCGCCGCTCAACGAAGCAGTGAAAGCGGCCCGCCCGATAAACCTCTCGCTCAACGACAAATCGGCAGAAAGCACTGTGGACCGCTTCGACAACATTCTGTTCAACAGCAGCCCTATGCGGGCTTTCGCTCCCGACGGGCGACTGCTCTGGACTTTTCCCAACCGCTGGGTGGGCGTTGGCGGTTCCCACTCCTCACCGCTGCCGACGGCTGGCGAACTCCAGGGCGTCCTCTTCTTCTCTGGCGTGGCTCCGCTGGACGACCAAGCCGACGTCACCCTTATGAACGGCAACCACGGGCGCGCCTTCGTCATGACGACCGACGGCCTCTATGTGGACGAAATGTTCCCCGACTGCCGCCTGATGAATAATCCGCAGGCCGGTGGTATCGGCATCCTCGGCGGAGAATGTTTCGGCGGCACCTTTGGGCGCTCCAAGAGCGACGGTAATTATTATTTCCAAGGCGGCGGCATCGAATACCGGATCTATCGTATCGATGGCCTGCGCGAAACCGTTCGCAATAAAGGGCTGCTGACCGTCAGGCCTGCACAGGCCGCGGCCGCCGAGCGCAACAAAACGCGCATTCTGGCCGCAGCCGCTCCGGTGCGCAGCGCCAGAATCCCGTTTGTCAAAGTCGCTCCGGCGGTGGACGGGAAGCAGGGAGAATGGACGCTCGATCCAGTGGTCCAGTGGAGCCCCAGCGGGCAGTTCCCCGTGATGGTGAGGGCGGCTCACGATGGCAAAACGCTTTATCTTTCATACTCGGTCAAAGACGCCTCTCCATGGGTCAACAACGGCAAGGATTGGCAGATGCTCTTCAAGACTGGCGACAGCGTGGATCTGCAGATCAGCACGGACCCGAAAGCCAACCCGAAGCGAAGCGCACCCGTCCCCGGCGATTTGCGCCTCCTCATCGCCCCCTTCCAGGGTGGCAACATCGCGGTGCTCTACCGTCATCGCCTGCCGGGAGCGATCGACAGCGTCGTCTTCCAATGCCCGTGGCGCAGCGAGAAAGTAGATTCGGTGAGGAAACTCGAATCGGCCAGAATTGCCGTCTCCCGCAGCGGGAATTCCTACCTCGTCAAAGCGGCGGTGCCGCTGAGCGAGTTGGGGTTGGACGCCGCCGCTATCGGCAAGCCTCTGCGGTGTGATTTCGGCGTCATCTACGGCGACGCCGAAGGCACGACGAATATTTTCCGCAACTACTGGGCGAACCAAGCCACCGGGCTGGTCAACGACGTGCCGGGAGAAATCATGCTCACCCCGAACCTATGGGGCGACGTCATGTTGGAGGTTGCACCATGAAAAAACAGATTCAAAGCGTTTTGGCCGTGATAATATGCGGTTTCGCCGGCCTGCCGCTGCGCGCCGACGTCATTCAATGTGCGGGTATTCTTGGAAATTCCGGTGAACAGGGCGCCTCGCTTGTCCGCTTCGGCGTAAAACCAGCCGCTGGACTCGGTGTCGTGGTTGACCGTTATGGCGCATTTTGGGATCGCGGAGGCGTAGGTGTGCTGAACCGTTATGCCGCCGATGGACGCCTCCTCGCCGCCTATCGCATTCCCGGCGACCGCCCGGATATCTACCGGGACTCCATCGCCATCTTGGGCGACACGCTCCTGCTCTGTCTTGATGGAGGGCTTCACACGCTCTCCATCGACGCTCCGGCGGGTTCGCCTTCCACTCCCTTGAAGATCGAGGCCGAGCACCTTGCGTTCTCCAGCCATGACGGATGGATCGCCGCATCCAAAGGCCCGGAGGTGTTTCTGGTGAACACCGCTGGGGATAAAAAATCGGTGGCGACCTTGAAGAAAGAGCCATTCAGCATCGACATGGGCCCCGACGGGACCGTGTTCATCATTCAGGATGGGAAAGCCCACCGACTCGATGCGAATGCTCCCGACGGCCTCGCCTTGGTGGGAACGATTCCTGGTGAGCGCACGCAGTTCCTGGGCGGCTTTGTCTATGGCGCCAGCGGACACAGCACACTCCGACGCTTTGACGCGGAGTGGCAACCTGCTCCCGGCGTCGTGCTGGGCGGCAATTCGGGGTCGTTCATCGGCCATGTCGACGAGCAGGCCGAAGTCGTGAACCCTCGCGGAATGGCGAAGGCCGGACCGGACTTGTTCGCCGTCTCAGGTATATATGGCACGCTGCACCTGCTGAAATGGCAGGAGAAGGAGAAACGTTTTGATCCATTCCGAAGGATTGGCGCCATTCCTGTCTGCCGCACCCTGACACTCGACAGCCAAGGCCGCACTTGGTGGCTATCCGGCAATTGGAATTGGAACGACGGCCCGGCCACGCCGTTGCACTTCGGCATCCCGCAACCCGATATTTTTGCCACTACGACGCAGAACTCCGACGTCGTGGTCGGCTATGGCCAGATGTGGGGCCAGCCGGCCATGATATTCGGCAAAATGGACAAGGAAGTTCGCATCAACCGCATCGACACACCCACGGCGCTGCCCAAGGACGCAATGGCGGCGGCGGTTATCGAATTGAACAAGCGTCCCATTTTGCTGGTGCTTGAAAAGAAAGGCGACGCGACGGCGGTCAATATTTCCAATACCGGCGACTTTCAGAGCGACGTTGGTACGGTCCAATTTCTCACCTCAACGCCTGTGAAAGAGTGGACCTCTCTCGCCGCGACAGGCCGCGATACCTTGGTCGCTGCCGGGGATGGATTTGTCATCGAGCTGGCACGGGACGGAGACGGCTGGAAAGAAACCCGCCGCTGGAAAACCTGGGGGGCGGGCGCCGCCCAGCAATTCGCCGGTCCCGTATGGCTTTCCGCCGACGCCGGGAAATTGTGGGTCTCCGATTCGGCGCGGCATCGCGTTGTCTGCTTTGATCTCTCCTCGAGTCGGGAACTGGCCGCCTTTGGGGCGAAAGATGCAGCGGGTGACGATCTCTCAAAACTCAATACCCCGCGCGTCATCGCCGCTCGCGGTCAAAGAGCGGTGGTTTTCGACAGCGGCAACCAGCGCCTGGTCAAGCTGCAGATCAAAGACCAATAGGACGCCAGCCCCGCCCGACCAGAGTACCGAATTTCTCCAAACCTTCTCCCTCAATCTTATGATACCCCGATCCAATATCCTTCACGGATTTGTCGCGCTCGCCTCTGTGCTTGTTGCGACGACCCTGTTTGCCACCGAAACCGAAAACCACGGTTTGCGGGTTCTCCCCTCACCGGGGCCGGTTGCGATCGACGGCCAGTATGCCGACTGGGATCTCAGCGGCGGTGTCTTCGCCTGCGGCGAACTGGAACACTTGCGCGACAACTCCTCGGTGTGGGTCCACGCGATGTATGACAGCGAAAATCTCTATCTGCTGGCCCGTTGGAAAGATCCCACTCCGCTCAACAACCCCGAGTCCCTCGGAGGACACGGTTTCAATGGCGACTGCTTCCAGTTCCGTTGTATCCTTTATCCTGACACATCGGAAAAGAGCATCACCTGGTGGGATGCCTGGCGTGACAACCAAGGCCGGTCGGTGGTCGAACGCTCCAGTCCCGGCGCTGGCAACGGGGCCAAAGACAACAATCTGATGCCCGCCTTGGATAACGCCGCCGAGCAAGGGGTGAAGCAGGCGTTCAAAGTGGATGCCGGCGGCAAGGGCTACGCGCAAGAAATCGCCATCCCTTGGAAGATGCTCAGCCCCGCAGGCCATGCTCCAAAAATCGGCGAGCGTTTCCGCTTCACCATCGAGCCCAACTTTACCGCGGGAGCATTCGGACGGATCACCATCAAGGACATCTTCGCCGATGACGCGAAGACCCCAGACCGGATATTCACCTTCCGCGCCTTCAAGGACTGGGGCTGGGCGACCTTGGAACCTAAAGGCAAGGTCCAGCCGCAACCGGTGCGCGTCGCCGATGGGCGCAGTTTCCCGGTGAACATGCGCGAAGGATTGCCAACGGTGGATTGGACCGGATTGGTTCGCCGCTTTGAGTGGCCGGGCTTCAAACCCATCACGTTCGACATGCCCTTGAACGGCTACGTTTCGCTGAATCTGATCGATCAAAATGGCACGGTGGTGCGCCATTTGCTTAATCAAGATGCTCGCGAGAAGGGGCCCGTGACAGTGCAGTGGGACGGCCTGACCGATGCCACCTTCCGCACCCCGGGCCAGCCGGTGCCAGCGGGCAATTATACCTGGAAGGCTATCGCCCATCCTGGCGTCACTCTCAGCCTGCGCGGATGGGCTTCATTTAGCGGTCGGGCTCCTTGGCAGGCCACCCCTTATGACTTCTGGTTGGGCGACCACGGCGTGCCGAGCGCGGTGGTCACCGACGGCGAGCGCATGTATCTTGCCTGCAACGGAGCCGAAGGCGGACGGCATCTGATCGCCACGGATTTTGACGGCAAGTTGATCTGGAGCCTGCAGAACACCACCGGGGGAGCCGATCCCGAGGTGATCGCCGTGGATCGCGACATCGTTTACGTGTTGCATACCACCCACGGTCAGTCGCCGGTGCTTATGACCCGCGTGGATGCAAAAACCGGGGCTTACCAAACATGGCCTACTCGCAAAAACCATATTCTGAGCCCGGCCGACGCCGGCATTGGAGCTTCTCACATAGTTAGATTCGATGCCCACGATGGTCTGCTCTACGCGACCACCGACGACAATCAATTGATGGTGCTCGATGGTGCGACCGGTGCTATGCAGAAACATTTCCCGTTGCCACTGGCGGCGGCGATCAAGGTGCTGGATGCCAAGACCGCCTATGTTATTTGCGGCGACGAAGTGCGCACGGTCGATCTCGGCAGCGGCGCTTCCAAATCCCTTATTACTGGCCTGCACAACCCGCGTTCCCTCACCATCGATCCCCAAGGGCGCATTGTCGTCAGCCTCGGCGAGCCGGATCATCAGGTCGCCATCTTCGGAACCGACGGCAAGGAAATTGGCGCTCGCATCGGCGAAAAAGGCGGACGCCAAATCGGCCCCTGGCAGCCCAATCGTATGCTGATGCCCAGCGGGATTGCGGTAGATCCGAAGGGCAAGCTCTGGGTGATGGAGCACGACAAAACCCCAAAACGGGTGAGCGTCTGGTCCTACGGCTTGGGTGGTGCTCCGGCCCAAACAACGCTGCTGAAGGAATATTTTGGACCCACTCATTACGGTGCTTCGGGGGGAGCGATCAACCCGCGCGACCCCGATCTGATGGTCGGCGAAGGTTGCGAATGGCGGATCGATCCCAAGGGCGGCCCTGCGGTTTGCCTTGGCACCTTTGACAAGAGTTATCACGAATTCGCCACTTTCCGCGAGGGCGCGAATGGCAAACTCTATCTTGTTACCAACAAGATGACATATGGCAGCGGCAGCATCCAAGTCTGGGAACGCTTGGGCGACGCCCAATATGCGCTGCGGGCGGAGTTGAGTAACAATAAGGGAGGGACGGAACTCTGGACCGACCTGAAGGGGGATGGGCAGCGGCAACCGACGGAGGTTCAGCAGTTGCCTGAAAAACTTTTCTGTGCCGGTAGCAACAGTTGGTCACTCAATCTTGGCCCAGACTTGACCTTCTACGGCTTCGATTCGCAGGACAAGAAATTGAAGGCGCTCACCCCGGATGGGTTCACCACCGGCGGCGCGCCGAAATACGATCTCTCGAAACTCAAGACCATGCCGGACGCCATGAGCGAGGGCTACAAGACCAACTACAGCTGCGCCATGCCAAGCGCCGACAACCGGACCATCCTGATCAACCTTGCGGTGAAAGATCACCCGGCGGGCTTCCTCTGGCACTGCTTCGAACTCACCAGCGGCAAGTTGCTCTGGACCTACCCCAACCCGTATTTCCAGGTGCATGGCTCACATGCTGCACCGGCACCGGAGGCTGGCCTCTTTCGCGGAGCTTTCGGGCCGGTCGGAACGGCCAATTTGCCGGGCGTGGGCGGCTTCTGGGCGATCAATGGAAATCTTGGCGAATGGTGGGTGCTTAGCTCCGAAGGATTCTTCGTCACCCGGTTGTTCAACGGGAATGTTTTCGAATGGAACTGGCCTGCCAACCCGCTCCCCGGTTCCGATATGACCAACCTGCCTGCTGGCAGCGGGGGCGAGGATTTCGGCGGTTCCATCACACAGGCCAAGGATGGAAAAGTATATATTCAAGCGGGCAAAGCCGGAGTATGGAACGTCGCCCTTGCCGGACTTGAGAAGACTGTCGTCATCCCGGGCGGCAAGTTGCAGATCAGCGAGGCCGATGCCAAGAAGGCGCTGACACTGCGCGAACAAACACTCCAAGGGACCTCCAGTGGCTCTCTGGTCGTGCACCAAGCGACCATTACCCTCGGCGGCAACTTTGATCAGGACTTCAAGGGTTGCTCTCCCCTCTCCTACCAGAAAAGCGACGACGCCAGTGTGCGCACGGCACTGGCTTACGATGACACGAATCTCTACATCGGCTGGCAGGTCAAGGACGCCACCCCGTGGGTCAACGGCGCCCAGGACATCTCCCAGATGTATGCTTGCGGCGACACCGTTGATCTGCAACTGGGCACCGATCCTGCGGCCAACGCCAAGCGCACCAAAGCGGCGAAAGGCGATCTGCGCCTCTCCATCGGCAACTATAAGGGCAAACCCACGGCGGTGCTCTACCGTTTCGTAAGCGACCAGAAGAAACCGCGCACCTTCAGCTCCGGCGTGGTCCAGAACTGGCAGGTCGACTGGGTCGATGTGATCGCCGAGGCGGATATCAAAGTGAAGGTGAACGCCGGCAAGGGCTACATCGTCGAGGCGGCGATTCCCCTCGCCGCGCTCGGCATCAAGCCGACGCCCAAGCTCACCCTGCGTGGCGATGTCGGCGTCACCCATGGCGATCCCGCCGGTGTGCGCACCCGGTTGCGCACCTACTGGGCCAATCAACAGACTGGATTGGTTGACGACGTGGTCTTCGAACTGCGACCCGAGCCGCTCAACTGGGGTGAATTCATCTTCGAAAAATAATCTGCCCGGCATTGCCCTTTAAAAATCCCATGAAAAAGCAAACTCTGCTTGCCCTGCTCGCACTGCTGCCTTGGACGCTCCAGGCGACGCAAACGGAAAACAACGTCCTGCGCATCGTTCCCGCGCCCGGTCCGGTGACTATCGATGGGAAAATCGACGACTGGGACCTCTCCGGTGGCATCTTCGCCTGTGATGATGTGGAGCGGCTCCGGGACCAGTTCGCGGTGAGTTTTTACGCGATGTATGACAAGGAAAACCTTTACCTCTTGCTAAAGGTGAAGGACCAAACGCCGCTCAACAACACCCAGTCGAGCAAGGGGGGGCACGGATTTGCGGGCGACTGTATGCAAATCCGTTTTATCACAGGGTTCAAAACGCCGGAAGAACGGGTTTCGCACTGGATGGCATGGCGCGACCGGGACGAAATCAGCGTCCTCAGTGTGCAGTATGACCGGGATTTCAAGGGGCCCAGTCTGAACAACACCATCAACAACGGTGCGAAGCAGATTTTCCTGATTGATGCGGATGGAAAGGGGTATGCGCAGGAGATCGCCATCCCATGGAAGCTGCTGACGACCGGCGGCCGGGCATTGGTCGCCGGAGACAGTCTGCGCATGGCGCTTGAGCCGAACTTCACCGCGGGACCGGGTGGCCGCGCCAATATTCACGATATCTTCCGGGCGGGAGCCGTCCCTGATCGTGTCTTTACCTTCCGTGCCTACGACCAGTGGGGCGAAGGCGCTCTGCAAAAGAGCGGGCACCTGGCGCTGGCTCCGGTGCGGCTCTCCGATGAACGGGAATTCCCCGTGAAAATCCAAGACGGCTATCTCGTTTCGGATTGGGCGGGATTGATCCAAAAGAAAGAAATGCCCGGCTTTAAGACGATCTCCTTCACCGCACCCGCCGACGGTTACGTCTCCCTGAACATCAAGAACGCCAAGGGTGAAGTGATTCGCCAGCTTCTGAATGAAGCTTCCTACGAAAAAGGCCCGCACGAAGTGAAATGGGACGGTCTGATGACGCCCCGCTACAAAACGCCCAGCGCTCCCGTTGAGCCAGGAGCTTACACATGGGAAGCCATCTCGCATCCGGCGTTCCAGATCACCTTGCGGGGCTGGGCAGACCAAGGCGGCAACACCCCGTGGAACAACGGCCCCACGACGGATTGGGGCGGCGATCACGGCAAACCGGACGCCGTGGTGACGGATGGCAAAAAAATCTATCTCGGCTGGGGTTTTGCCGAGGGAGGCAGCCCGATCATCGGCTGCGATCTGGAGGGCTCGATCATCTGGAAAGTCGGCTCGGGTATCGAGAGTGCCGAACATCTCGCCATCGACGGTCAGACGCTTTTTGTTCTCGGCAACGAGGCGGGGAGCGGTCGCAGGCTTACCCGGTTGCGGTCCAAGGACGGCGTATATGACGACTGGGAAGGCCGCGCGGGCGCCACGATTCGCATCAACGAACTCTGGGCCGACAAGACCGACAAAGCCATTTGGCCGGTCAGTGCCAACGGTATGGACGCCAAGAACGGGAAGCTCTACCTCACATTTTCTGACCAGACCTTCTATCCTGATGACGTCGCAGATTGGAAGGCGTTGGTGGCGAAGCTGACCTCAGGCACCGATCCGCTGGCCCAAGGAATTTTCTCCAAAGTTGATGCTCGCACCACGCAGCGGCTCAAAACATTTCTGGAAGGCAAAACGCCCCAGGAAGATGCGTTCAGGACTTGGGCGGGCGGCCCGCGCTTCGACACGAATGTGGTCAGGCAGCTCAACGCCCTGCTTGAATCCACCAACTTGTCGCCGGGGTCCGATAAACTGACGCCTGTCGCCCGTCGGGAAGCCAACCGCAATGCCCTTGAAAAGGCGCTGGCTCCCGCGCTTCGCTCGCGAAAAACCAACTTCATTGCCATCGCCGACGCCAAGTCGGGTCAGGTTCTCAAGCTGGTGGATGCGAAGTATTCGCAAGCCATTCACGCCCTCGCCGATGGTCGCGTCGCATTCCTCGCCGACGGTGCAGCCCTCATGGTGCTCGATCCTCAAATCGGCATGATCAAACCGCTGATTACCGGTCTGGACCACGCGACGAATTTCACCTGCGACGCCGAAGGCAACTTCTACGTCGCGGTGGCGGGCACGGACCAGCAAATCAAGCGGTTCACCGCTATCGGTAAACCAGTAGGCGAGATCGGCAAGAAAAGCGGTCACGCGCTTGTCGGGAAATGGGAGCCTGACGGGATTTACTCGCCCGCAGCGCTTGCCGTGGACAACGTCAACAAACGCCTATGGGTGATGGAAGATGATTTCTATCCCAAGCGCGTCAGCGTCTGGGACATTGGCACCGGGCAACTGGTCAAAGATTTCTTCGGTCCCGCCCACTATGGCGCCTCGGGTGGAGCGATCAATCCCCTCGACCCAAACATTATGGTCGGCATCGGCTGCGAATGGAAGCTCGACCCCGCAACGGGACGTGCCGCTCTCACCGGTATTCTGGAACGCTTCACCCATGGGTTCGCCGCCTTCTGCCCGGCTCCGAACGGTCGGCTATATGTTGCGGCGATCACGGATTTCGGCGTGAATCACGGACCCGCCGGAATGCGGATTTTTGAACGCGTTGGCGAAGGCGATTACCGGCTCCGTGCGGAATGGAAGGTCGACTACGGAACGCAGACCACCACCGTCTGGTCCGACATCAACGGCGACGGCAAGCAGGACGCCAACGAAGTCACCACATTGCCCTACACGCTGGGGATTGCCGGAGGCAACAATTGGTCGGCGAACCTCAATCCGTATACTCTGACGGTTTACGGCGGGGTGACCGACGAACAGGGTGCCAAGTTCCAAGCGAAGACCGCGCTCCGCTCCAACTCGGACGTGAAATTGACCCAGACCGTTTTCCAGAAGGTGTATCAGTTCAGCCTGAGCGGCTTCACCGCTTGCGGCGCGCCGAAATGGGACTTGGAGCATCCCAAGGAGTTGGCTGGCGTCTGGAGCATGGATTTACGGAATGCGAGCTTTGGCATGTTGCCTTCCAAGGACGACCGTCTCTTGGTCACCGTCGAAGCCAACGATTTCAAGTGCTACGATCTGACCCAGAACAGCAAGCTCCTCTGGTCTTATCCGAACACCTTTGCCAATGTGCATGGCTCCCACGCGGCACCTCCGCCCGTGCCCGGACTTACACGCGGCGCGTTCGGTCTCATCGGAACATTCAAGACCCCCGAAACCGGCACCGTCTGGGCCATCAACGGCAACTGCGGCGAATGGTATCTTCTCAATGAGAAGGGATATTACCTCGGTCATCTCTTCCAAGGTGACTCCCTCAAGGTTCATTTCCCTGAAAAAGCGGTTCCCGGGGCCGACATGACCAATACGCCTTGCGGCGCAGGCGGTGAAGATTTTGGCGGATCCCTGATTCAGGGGATAGACGGCAAAGTCTATGTCCAATGTGGTGATCATTCCTACCGCAACGTCCTCGTCACGGGATTCGAAAAAGTCGCGGCCATCGGCAGTGGCAAGGTCGAGATCAAGCCCGAGGAAGTCGTGCTCGCCCGCACCCAGCAGGAAGCCCAAATGCAGGCTGCCGTCGGCACCAAGCAGATCGATGTCAAACGCCTCACCCCGACCTTCACCGGCAACCTGAATCAGGATTTCAAGGGCGTGATGCAGACCAGCTTCCAGAAAAACGCCGATTCCGCCGTGCGCGTCTATACGGCTTGGGATGATCAAGCACTCTACCTCGCGTGGGACGTGACTGATAACACCCCGTGGGTCAACGGAGCCACCGAAGCCGCCCAGATGTACGTCGGGGGCGACACGGTGGACTTCCAGTTCGGTTCCGACACCAAGGCCAGTGCCAAACGCAGCGAAGCCGTGGCGGGTGACTTCCGACTCTCCATCGGCAATTTCCACGGCGCGCCGACCGCGGTGCTTTACCGCGCGGTTTCCCAGGTCAAGAAACCGAAGTCGTTCACCTCGGGTCTCGTCGCCCGCTATCAGATGGACTACGTCGATGTCGTGTCCGAGGCGAAAATCACGGCCATCATCCGTCCCGACAAGAAAGGCTACATCGTCGAAGCCGCCATTCCCTGGTTGGCTTTGGGATTCACCCCCGTTCCCGGTGTGAAATACCACGGCGACATCGGCGTGACCCACGGCAATGCCGGGGGTGCGCGCACCAGCCTGCGCACTTACCTGAGCAATCAGGAAACCGGCTTGGTGAACGACGTGGTCTACGAGTTGAAGATGGTGCCAAAGAACTGGGGCGATTTCGTGTTTGAAAAATAGGGCCCGCCTCATTCCGAAAAAATCGAAACCAATCGGAACTTTGGGATTAAAAATCTTATGAATAGAAAGAACGAATTTTGGATCGGTCATCGACGCCTCGCAGCCTGCCTGGTTACCGCCGTCTATCTGGGCGGGACCGGCGCCGTCATTGCCGACGTCACGATGCCGTCCATTTTCGGCGATCACATGGTCCTGCAGCAGGAGGCTGGGTTGCCCGTTTGGGGCATGGCGGATGCCGGTGAACAAGTGACCGTGACGGTCGGAAACAAAACCGGCGGCACAACCGCCGGCGCCGACGGGAAATGGCGGGTAACCTTGACCGCGTTGCCCGCCGGGACCGCTCCGGTGACGATGACCGTAACGGGAAAAAACACGCTGGCCTTCAGCGATGTGCTCGTGGGCGATGTCTGGGTTTGCTCCGGACAATCGAATATGGAGTTCAACCTGTCTCAGGCCCATAACGCCCATGACGAAGTTCCCAAGGCCGGCGATCCGCAGCTTCGCCTCTTCCACGTCCCTAAGAAGTCGACGATTGATCCGCGAAACGACGTGACGGCCAAGTGGGAGCTTTGCACGCCGGAAACAGCCGCCGCGTTCACCGCTGTCGGTTACTTTTTCGGGAGAGACTTACGCTCAACCCTCAATAGGCCCATCGGCTTGATAGAAACGGATTGGGGAGCCTCAACCGCGCAGGCCTGGACCAGTCTCTCCGGTTTGAAAAAGGACGCCGAGCTCAGTCAATACGTCGTCATGCATGAAAAAATGGCGACCGATTTCCCTGCCGCCATCGCGGCTTATCCCGCCCTGTTGTCCGCTTACCAGGCTGACGCAGCGGCATGGGAGAAAGAAGTGGGTGCTATTTACAATCCGCTTCTTGAAGCCTGGAAAAAAGATGAGGCGGCAGCCAAGATCGCCAGGCAGCCTGTTCCTCGTCAGCCCGTGCCATCGAGGCCCAAGCCGATTCCGCCGGTCGATCCTAACGGCAACAATAAAACCCCGACCACTTTGTTCAACGGAATGGTAGCGCCCCTGATTCCCTATGGCATCAAAGGGGTGATCTGGTATCAGGGTGAATCCAACGCAAGCAGCGCGGGCGCCATAGAATACCGGATATTGTTTGGTCGGATGATCTCCGATTGGCGGGAGAAGTGGGGCGAGGGCGATTTCCCTTTCCTCTTCGTTCAGTTGGCGGGTTTCGGAGGCAACGGCCCCCGTGATACATGGCCCTTCCTTCGTGAATCGCAGTTGAAGACGCTCGCCCTGCCGAATACCGGCATGGCTTCCGCAGTCGATATTGGTGATCCCAAGAACATCCACCCGCAGGATAAGCTGGATGTGGGATTGCGTCTGGCCTTGGCGGCGAAGCACGTGGCCTACGGGCAGCAGGTCATTTATTCCGGTCCTATTTTCGACTCCATGAAGGTGGAAGGGAGCGCAATCCGGGTCAGTTTCGCGCAAACAGGTGGTGGACTGAGCATAGGCACAGCACCATGGATACCAGCGACGGTTGAACCGTTGCCGACCGACAAGCTGGTCGGATTTACTGTTGCCGGCGCGGACAAAAATTGGCTCCCGGCGGAAGCCAAGATCGAGGGAAACTCGGTGATCGTATCGAGTCTCAATGTTCCTCAGCCGGTCGCGGTGCGTTATGCCTGGGCCAATGCCCCGCAGTGCAATCTCTATAACAAGGAAAACCTGCCCGCTTCGCCTTTTCGCACCGACGACTGGCTTCAGATCACACCGCAACCCTCCAAGCCGGCGGTCGCACCAAAAGCTACAACCAAGCCGACCACTTCCACCGCGCCAGCGCCGGGCGCCTCCTCCGGCGGCAAATGAATGGACCTCCACCGATGAACCCGACACCCTCTGTCTACGAAGAACCCGCCCGAAAACTGACTGTTCTGGATCACGCCGACGTGTTGGTGATCGGTGGCGGCCCCGGCGGAATCGGCGCTGCCGTGGCGGCTGCGCGCAACGGAGCGCGCACGATCTTGCTGGAACGCTTCGGCAGCTTCGGCGGCACGTGGACGAGCGGCATCCTGAGCGCCATCATGCCGTTCCCGTTTGTGCGGGGAATTTTCTCCGAGGTGATCGAGGGCTTGAAGGCGCGTCTGAGTTGGCGGCAATGGACATGGAGGGATGTCACGACTTACGGCGAGGGAGGCACCTATGACACCGAAGGTGCCAAACGCGTACTGGATGCGCTGGTGTTGGATGCAGGCGTCATCCCTTATTTCTTCACGCAGTTTGCGGAGGTGATCCGCACCGGAAATCGTCTCGATGGCGTGATCGTGGAATCCAAGGAAGGCCGCCAGGTGATCTGGGCGAAGCAAATCATCGACGCTTCGGGCGACGGGGATGTTTGTGCGCGTGCCGGCGTGCCTTTCGAGATCGGCCGGGAGTTTGACGGAGCGACTCAACCGATGACGATGATTTTCAAGATGGCCGGCGTCGATACCGAGGTGGCCCAAGCCTACCAAAAGGAAGACCCCGACTTTAAACGGGCCTGTCAATTGGCCAAGCAACGCGGTGAATTGACCGCCCCGCAGGAAGGTATTCTGACCAGCCCCAATCCTCGCAAGGGAGAGTGGAATTTCAATACCACCCGCATTCTGGGCCGCGACGCCACCAAGGTCGGCGACGTGACGGCGGCAATGATCGAGGCGCGACGACAGGTGGAGGGAACGGCCACCTTTGTCCGCAAATACGTCCCTGGTTTTGAAAATGCAGTGGTTTCAGAGACCGCCCCGCACATCGGCGTTCGTGAATCGCGCCGGATTGCCGCCGATTATACCGTCACCGCCGATGACATCATCCAGGTGACCTCATTTGAGGACTGTATCGCGCGTGGCGATTGGTATATCGACATCCACAATCCCACAGGCGCGGGCACCAAGCACATTCATCCGCCCGCTGGGAAATGGTATGAGATCCCCTACCGGAGCATCCGGGCGCGCGGAATTGACAACCTGCTCATCGCTTCGCGCTGCATCGACTCGACCCACGAGGCGCATGCCGCCATCCGCATCACACCGCAAGTCATGGCCATCGGCCAAGGCGCTGGAACCGCGGCGGCGCTTTGCGTAAAACAGGGACTCGACTCCACGCGACAACTGGACCCGGCTCTTTTGCGCAAGACACTGCGAAACCAGGGCGCCTTCGTTTAATTATCCCCAATATGCACCGTGCTGGTGGGCAAGGCCGATTCTGCAGCCATCCGACCGGCGCGAGTTTCAGGCGAAACCCAAAAAACGTAAGATTCTCCTATTCATGAAATCACTCTTTGTTTGGATCAGCCTGCTCATACTGGCTTCCAGTTGGGCTTGGGCTACGCCGCAAGCTTCCGTTGGAAATACAGTTGGCGTCGCCGTCCATTATCGACTGCCCACCGACGGTCCCTTGCCGAAAACATATCGTGTGACATTGGCGGCGGCCGATCCGAAGGACGCGAACTGGATCATCAGCACCTTTGCCTCGGGGGTAGTTCGCACGGTGACGGAGGAAAATCAGGGCAAGTTCACCGAGACTTGGGACGGCCTTGACGACAACTACATGCCGGTGCCTCCCGGAACCTATGCGATCAAGGGGATCTACATGTCGGCGGAAACGTGGTCCATCGACGGCCAATCCCACACGATCATCCCCAAGCTGGCCTCCGTGGGTGGTTCGTGGGGCCAGTCGCCCTCGCAAGATGCCCTGCCAAATAAGATCGAGGGCGATCCGGTGGGCTCGCCGTTCCGATGTGTCGATGTCGCGCCCAATGGTATGGGTGTTGCCTATTTTCAATACCTCGAAAACGGCACCAACGCCTTCCTGATCGATTTCACCAAGCCGATTGGCTATGATCAGTTGCTCAAAGGCTATGCCTCTGGCGGCTGGGCTGGTGGTTTCTCGGCTTGCACCGATGGCAGGCAGGCTTGGATACTCTGCAACGTGGGCAAGCAATTCATTTTGCACGCCGATGGCACGCCCTTTGGCCACCAGAAGGCAACGTATTTTTATAATGTCTATTTCCCCGAGGGCTGGGCTACCGGCCTTACTGCATGGCCTGACCCGCAGTTGGGCCACAGCGTCGTTTTCGTTTCCGAGCGCGGGAAAAATCTCCCTCCCCAGCCCGGTAGCAAGGATGGATATGCGGAGGAAAGTGAAACCGAAAGGATCAACCAGGTCATCGCCCTTGACGGAAATGATGCCAGCCTTTTGACCACGTGGAAGGTCGATCATCCGCTGAGCGTAAAGGCTCGGGGAGGGAAGCTCTATGTCCTCCACGGTTCCAACGGCACCTTCGAGGTTCTTTCCCTCCCTCTCGATGGCAACTGGAAGCAGGCGCAATTTTCTTTGCTTTTTATTGTTCCTAAAGGCATCATCCCCTTCGATGTCGAGGTTGACAGTCATGGGCGCTTTTACCTGAGCGATTCCACCGCGAACCACGTTTATCAGTTCGACGTCCAAGGCAAACAACTACGCACCTACGGTAATCTCGATGTGCAGAAGGAAGGTCATTACGACCCGCAAACCTTCATGGCACCTGAAAAGCTTGCCTGCTGGACCGATGCGCAGGGGAAAGACCGTCTTCTTGTCGTCGAACAGGGTGGCCCCAACCGGCTTAGCGAATGGAGCGGCGACGAAGGCGCGCTGATCCGCCAGTGGGTTATTCCGCAACCCAACGCCAATGATGGTTATGCGGTTGATCCACGCCATCCCGACGAGATTTATCTGTGCGGTCAGCTTAACACCCTCGTGCGTTGGAAAGTTGATTATGCAACCGGCCAGTGGAAGCCCAATGCGGTCTGGTCCAACGTCGGTGCGCCTCATGGAGGCCAGGGGGGATTCGGCGGCAAGCTCCTCATGTCGTTTGCCAATCCCCGCCTGTTTTATCGCGGCGACGAAGCCTATCTCGCCTTCGCGAACGGCTACGCCATTTACCACTTCGAGGGGGACAGGTGTCGGCCTTGTGCCGCGATTCTCCATCAGAAGATTGACAAGAAGGAACATTATTATCTCTGGCGTGACGTGAACGGAGACGGCCAGGTGCAGGATAACGAATATCTTCCCTTCGAGACCGTGCCACCTCCCGGCACGCTCCGTTATTTTGGGGAAACCTGGTTCGACGATCTTTCGCTTGTCGCCATCGGCGGCGGGACGTCCGACATCTGGCGTCTTGCGCCTCCGAGCTTCGACAGCCGCGGGACGCCGCTCTTCGATCCCCTCGGCTGGAAGAAAGTTTTGACGGACGATGTCTTTGTTGCCAAGAAAGCCGGGACCGCCACCGCCACTCGCGGCGGCAATGAGGCTGCCAGCAATGGCTATGATTGCGCTTGGGCCGATGTCTCGGCCGGCCACGACGGCGATATCTATGTCAACGCGCGCTTCGGCCCCAGTTTTTCGGCCAACTGTGGTGCTCAGTTCAAGCTTTCCCGGTATGTTCCCGATGGCAAAGGCGGATACGTGCAACGCTGGCGCGTCGGGCGGATGGCCATTCAGGGCAACGCCCGCTCAGGCGAAGCTTGCGGCTCGATTTTCCCCGGCTCCCCTATCAACGGACTGATCGGTATCGTGGACAGTTGCCGCGCCGGGCTTGAAATTTACACGGAGGACGGCCTCTACGTTGACACGCTCTTTCCGGACGCCCGCATCATGACGCACGATGCCATGGGCGCTTATTGGCAGCCTGGGGAATACTTTTCCGGTTATTATTACATCAATCGCGACAACGGGAAAATCTACCTGGCCTTGGGCAAGGTCATGCCAAAAATCTACGAGGTCAAAGGCTGGTCGTCTTCGGTCAACCCGGTTAAGACGCTCGCGAATCTCGACAAGGAAGTGACCATGTCCGCCAATCAGATCGCGCTCCCACCGGAGATTGCCCTCCAGGTCCGCGGTGGCGCGGCTGCCGCGCGGGTGGCCCGGTTTTATCCCGCTCCCGGCGGCGGTCCCGCGCTGGATGGAACGATGAATGGCTGGGAAGCATGCGACCCGGTCCAATTCAGTTCCGGCGCGGACCAGAAAATCGAGGCGCGCTGCTATTACGACCCCGACCATCTCTATATCCGCTGGCATGCGCGGCTCGGTCATAAGTTCGAGGCCAAACCGTTCGAATCCGTTCAACACCTGTTCGCCCATGATCGCGGCAACGATACCCTGGGGCTTTTTCTCCAGAGCAATCCCAACGCCAAACCCGGATCCACTCAACCGGGAGGCCGTCCCGGCGATGTTCGCTTTGTCTTCGGCCTGTTCCAGGATGGCGCGGTTCTCAAGCCCGCCGTCCTTGGCATGTATCCGACATGGACCGGCGGCGGCGCTGCGCCGGTCACTTACACCACTCCGGTGGGCAAAGCATCCTTCGCCCATGTCGGTCTCGTTCCTGGTGTGGCCGTCGGCTATAAGATCGACGCAGATGGTAAGGGCTTTGTCCTGACTGCGGCGCTGCCCCGCTCAGCGATCCCCGGCGCACCCGAGCTGAATGGCTGGCGCACGACGGGCAATTTTGACGCCAACCTGGGCGGGGTTGACCGTTTCTGGTGGAGCAACGTCGATGGGTCCGCAAGCCGCGAAACCTTCGATGAACCGACCGAGGCCCGACTCTATCCCGGCTGTTGGTCGCCGGTCCAGTTCATGTCCATCGACACTCTGCCTATTCACTCGTGGATGGCCATCGGTCCGTTTGGCTTTCCAGAAATTGGAAAGCTGGATGTTCGCAAGGACCGCGCTCAAATCATCAAGACGCTCTGCGGTTCTGTCTTTCCTCCCGATAGTAGGCGCGACTTGACGGCGACCTACGACGGAGATAACACGCGGACCCGCATCGCCCAGCGCAAACTGGCATGGAAAAATGTGGAGCTAAGCGTCGATTTGGTCGATTTGAGAAAGAGTTTGAACTGGGCGGGCTTCAATGATGAGGGAACCTGCTATCTCGTGACCCACATCTACACGCCGCAAGCCGCCGAGTTGATGCTGCAACTCTCCGAGCCGCATGGGCAATCCTTCATCGGCGGCCAACTCAATGGGAACCCATTGCCTCAAGTAACGGAAAAAGGAGCCATACACTTGGACGCCTCAAAGCCGCTCTCTCTCCAGGCAGGCTGGAATGAGCTGCTGATCCGCCGGGACGTCATTTGGGGCGAAATGAACCTCGGGGCAACTTTGATGGCCGAGCCGGCGGTGCTCTGGAAACTGAAAATCAGCGGGCCTGCACCGGCCAAACCTTGAACCGGCACATCATTCATCCATATCTTTATGTTTAACCCCTATCTCTCATTGGTGGCTGTCTCGCTGCTTGCGACCGCCGCCGCCCAGGCCGAAATCGCCCGGCCCGTCATTCAGCGTGACGCCACGGGACTGGTGACGATCACCGCCGCACCCGGTGCCGTCATCTATTATACGATCAACGGTTCCGACCCTGACCAGAAAGGTGCCGGCGTCTACCTCGCTCCCCTCCAGTTGCCCTGCAAGGCCGTCGTCAAAGCCCGGTCCTTCGACAGCAGCCCCGTGGCCACGACCACCCTCGATGCGCAGGGAGACGCGCCCACCCCTCCTCGCACCGTCATCCCGGTCACCCAAAATCGCAATTGGTCCAGTTACAACTGGGAACAGCGGCACAACTCCCGCTGCGCGCTTGTTCGCGAACGCAAGCCCGCGCTCATCTTCATCGGGGATTCCATCACCCACTTCATGGAGGGAAAGGACGTGTGGAAAAAGTATTACGAACCGCGCAATGTCGTGAATCTCGGCTTTGGCTGGGACATGACTGAAAACGTGCTCTGGCGGCTCCAACAGGGGGAATTGGACGGATACTCCCCAAAGGTCGCCGTGGTCATGATCGGCACCAACAATCGCGACAGCAATTCCAGCGCCGACATCGCAACGGGCATCCGCGCCATCTGCACTGAAATCCATCAGCGCACCCCCGCGACAAAAATCCTCCTTCTCGGCATATTCCCCCGCGGCGAGAAACCCGACGCGGGCCGGCAAAAACTCGAGGAGATCAACAAACTCATCTCCGCGTTCGACGGCCGGGACGGCATCACGTTCCTCGACATCGGCGCAAAGTTCCTGGGCGCCGACGGCACGATTTCAAAAGACATCATGGGAGACTTTCTGCACCCCACCCCCAAGGGCTACGAGGTCTGGGCCGAGGCGATGGAGCCGACCTTAAAGAAACTGTTCGGCGAGTAGCCGAGCGCAAAAAGAGAAAACTTCATGCTTTTGGCACGGTAAAAATGCACCGCGATCACGGCCCGTCATTTAATCCGCGCCCAATGAACGCCATCACCATCAAACACTCCGACGGCATCCGACCCCGTCCCGACTTCTGATTTCCCCCATTCTTCCATGAAATCATCATTCGCTTGGATCGTTCTGATCTTACTAACCTTTCGTTGGGCTGGTACCGCGTCGCAAGCTTCCGCTACGTCACCCGGAGGAGTTCCCGCCACATACCAACTCCCGGCAGATGGCGCATTGCCCCGCACCTACCTTGTCACCCTTGCCATCGTGGACCCCAAAAATCCCGACTGGATCATCAGCACGTTCGTCGCCGGGGCTCCGCGCACCGTAACCGCCGAGAACAAGGGCGGTTTCACGGAGACATGGGATGGTCTGGATGAAAACTACATGCCGGTGCCTCCGGGAGATTACGCTGTGAAAGGCATCTACATGCCAGCCCGCCAATGGGCGGTGGATGGAGATTGGCATGCGATTACGCCGAAATTTGCAGGCGGGATTTCGGCTTGGGTTCCAGCAACGGATGCGCCTGACGCGCGGTTGCCCTTCGGTGGCGATCCGGTGGGGAGCCCGATGCGCGATGTCGCGGTGGGACCGAATGGCGTGGCGGTGTTTTATTACCAATACCTCGAGAACGGGCTGAATGCGCCGATGATCGATTTGAAAAAGCCGGTTGGCTTCGGCCAATTCCTGTGCGCTTTCAATTCCGGCGGGGCTGCAGGTGGGCTGAGTGTCGCAACGGACGGTGAGACGGTGTGGGCGGCCAGTAGCGACGGCGGACCGAAGTTTGTCTATCGTACGGATGGCAAACCCTTCGGCAGCAGCCCGAGCGCGAATCGCAGGGACTGTTATCTGGTCGAGGGATTCGTAACGTCAATGGCTGCATTGCGCGAGCCGGTTTCCGGCAAATCCTTCGTGTATGTCGCGCAGGGAGGGAAGTTCGTCGGCACGGAGCAAAAGAAGGGGCACATCACTCGGATAAGATACACCCCGAGCGACACGGATTTCGCGGATATCATCACAGTTCATGACGGCGGAGATGGCAAGGTCCTAGCAACGCTTCCGTTGTCCCGTCCTCAGGGTCTCTCCGTGCAGGGCGGAAAGCTTTATGCATTGCATGCGGACGGCGCGGGGCTGGCGGTGAGTGCCGCCACGCTTAATGCCGGCGTGCCGGATGGCAAATGGCAGCGGGTGTTCGCGGTGCCCGCCGCCATCAAGGCATTCGACATGAAGGTGGACAGCCACGGGCGCTTTTATTTGAGCGATCCAAAGGCAAACAAAGTCTATCAACTCGATACTGCGGGTGCAGTGCTTCGCACCTTTGGAAACATGGCGGTCCAAAAGTCGGGTGCGTACGACCGGGAAACGTTGATGGAACCCGAGAAGCTGGCGACGTGGCGCGATACCGAGGGACACGACCGCTTGATTATTGTGGAAATGGCGGGACCGAACCGAACGAGCGAATGGAACGCCGAGGACGGCAAGCTGCTGCGCGAGTTCACCTCCTATCAAACCAAGGCGAACGATGGCTACGCGATCGATGATGAGCATCCCGAAGATTTGTATATTCTCGGACATCGCAATTGGCTGACACGGTTCAAAATGGACCTCGACAAACAGACGTGGACTGTGGACGCTGTCTGGCCGGACGTCGGCAATGATCCCCGGCTGCCGGGCTTGTCGAAACCGCGGGTGATCCGTGTCAACAACCGCACTTACCTTGCCTGCGAGCGAAGCCATAATGTTTATCGTCTCGACGGGGACCGCTGGGTGCTTTCCGCGGGCCTTGTCGCAGGCGAAAAGGGGAAAATATCCCTTTGGCATGACGCGAATGGCAATGGTCGTGTGGACGACGACGAATTGACACCCAGTTCGGTGGAGCGCCCATTGAGCTATCACGGCCAGAATTGGACATCCGACCTTTCCTACCTCGCGGTGGTTAACGGCAGCGCCGATGTGCAGCGCCTTTCGCCGAGTGGTTTCGATGGGCACGGCAATCCGATCTTCACGGATTGGAAAAAGGTGGTCACCGATCCGGCCTTCGCGGCACGAGCTGCGGGAAAAGCGGACGCTCTCCATGGAGGCAATGAGTTGGGCGACACTTTCGGCTCATGGGTGCAGGCGGATGAGACGCCGAAGGGCGATCTCTATGTCCAGGCACGAAGCGGTCCGGGCTTTAACGCCAACCAGGGGGCGCAATACAAAATTTCACGCTATGTGCCGAAACCTGACGGCGAGTTCGAACAGAGGTGGAGGGTGGGTCGTGCGGTCATTAAAGACACGGCGAAAAGGGGTGAGATGTATGGTGGCATGCGCATACGCCGGCCGATCAACGGGCTTGTCAGCGTAATTGATCAGACCCGCTGCGGTGTATTGCTCTACACAGACGAAGGGCTCTACGTAGACACGCTTTTCCCGGACCTGAAAACGATGCCAGACCGGCGGGGTTCCATTTATCAACTGCCCGGAGAATTTTTTGCGGGTATCGTTTACCCGAACAAGGACAACGGCAGGATTTACATTGGCGTTGGCAAATACACACCGACGTTTTTCGAGGTCGAGGGCTGGTCGGTGAAGGAAAATCCAGTGAGACCGCTTACCACGGTCCAAAAGACACTGACGATCAACTCTTCGCAGATCGCCGCTCCGCCGGAGATCGCCCTCACGCTGCGGGGCGGCGCGGGCACCGCCAGGATTGCCCGGTTTGCGCCGGCGTTGGGCGGTGCCGTGCTGGACGGTTCCATGGCCGGCTGGGAATCGTGCGATCCGGTGCAATTCAGCGCCGGGAAGGATCAGACCGTGGAAGCCCGCTGTCTCTACGACGCCGACCATCTCTATTTGCGCTGGCACGCCCGCCTCGGCGGCACCTTCCAAGCCAAGCCGCTGCCGCCGCTGCCTCGGATTTTCACCCACGATCAACTGGCTGACACGCTCAGTTTCTACATTCAGGGCAATACGAACGCTTCGTCTAAAAGTGCGCCGGGCGGTCGCCCAGGCGATGTGCGCTTTGCTTTCGGGTTGTTCAAGAGCGGCACCTCCCTTCAACCGGTGGGTGTCGGGTATTACCCTACATGGCCGGGAACAGGCCAACCGCAGACTTACCGCACGATCGTTCGTGAAACTTCGTTTGCCCACGTTGGAGCGATCTCCGGCGCGCAGATGGGATATGCGCTGGACCCGGACGGCAAAGGCTTTGTGATCGCGGCGGCAATTCCCCGCGCGGCGATCCCCGCCTTGAATCAACCGTTCGATGACAACCTGCGGACACTGGTGAATTTTGAAGCCACTTTTGGCGGACACAATAAATTCTGGTGGGCCAACAGCGACGGCTCGGCCAGCAGCGAGACCTATGACGAACCGACCGAGGCAGGGCTCTATCCCGGTTCTTGGGCTCCTGTGACGTTCCAGGGGATAAGTGATGGCGCCCCAGTTCGCAATTGGCTCGTTTGCGGGCCGTTTGGCGGCCCAGGTGCGGAGAAATTCTCTTGGAGTCCACGTGACAAAAATGAGGTCCAGAAGTTTTTCGAAACCGCCGTTTACCCGCCGGACAGCGGCAAGATGGACCCGAACGAAGTTTTCAGGGGACCGATGGTGAACGGCTATTGGGGCAGCCCCGCCAATTTGCGTTGGAAGCCCTCCACCATTGCCGATCTCGACACCCGGCTTCATTTTGGAACAAATGCGCAAGTCTGGTTTGCCACCACGTGGATTTACTCCTCCACCGTCGCCGAAATTCCCGTCGAATTTCAGAGCTTCAAGATGAATCTCACGCGCTGGTACCTTAACGGCCAGCCGTTCAATCTGGACAAAGGGAAAGCGAAGGTTCCGCCGCAGGATGTCACCCAAGTGGTAAAATTGCAGGCTGGTTGGAACCAGATCATGGTTCGCACATTTTCCGTCGGCTATGGACCGCGCGCCGGATTGGTGATCAAAGGAGATCCGGCGGCCATTTGGAAGTTACGATTCTCGGGCCAGCCTCCCGCGCCATAAAATCCTCTCATTTATGAAATCATCATTCGCTTGGATCGTTCTGCTCTTGCTGGCCTTTAGTTGGGCCGGAGCCGCGTCGCCATCTTCCGCTGGAACCCCCATCGGCGTTCCGGTCACCTACCAACTCCCGGCGGACGGCTCATTGCCACGCACCTACCTGGTCACCCTTGCCATCGTGGACCCCAAAAACACCGACTGGATACTCAGCACGTTTGTTGCCGGGGCTCCGCGCACCGTCACGGCTGAAAACAGTGGCCGCTTTACGGAAACATGGGATGGTCTGGATGAGAACTTCATGCCACTCCCTCCCGGCCAATACGCCGTCAAGGGGATTTACATGCCCGCCAAAAAGTGGGAAATCGACGACGAATGGCATGCGATCATTCCCAAATATGCCGGAGCGATCTCCGGGTGGTGGCCTCGGGTGGATGCGCCGGCGGAAAAGCTGAAAGTGCCGTTCGGCGGTGATCCTGTCTCCGCACCCTTCGGGGATGTGTCTGTCGCGTCCAATGGAATCGCTGCTTTTTATTACCAATACCTCGAGAACGGCCTGAACTGCCCGATGGTCGATCTCACGAAGCCCGGGGTATCGCCGGATCAATTCATCAAATCCTTCACTTCTGGCGGCGCGGCGGGTGGGTCGAGCGTGGCGACGGATGGGGAAACCGTGTGGGCGTTCAGCACCGATGGAGGCCCGAAGTTTGTCTATCGGGCGGATGGCAAATCGTTCGGCAGCAGCCCGGGATGCAACCGCGTCAACTCCTACCCTCCCGAAGGCTGGGTCACGTCCATGACGGCGTGGAAAGATGAAGCCGCCCAACGCACTCTTGTTTACATCGCCCAACGCGGGAAAATCATTCCGCAAAAACTCAAAAATTGGACAAGGCACATCGAAAGCGAGAGCGACTTCGCCAACCTGATCACCGTTCATGAAGGCGCGGACGGAAAGGTGCTCGCCACCATTCCGGTTTCCAAACCCCAGGGGTTGTTCGTTCAAAAAGGCCGCCTGTATGTTCTCCACACGGATGAGAAAGGATTCCTCGTCAGCTCGATGGCGCTTCAAAACGGACTTCCCTCAGGGCCGTTGCAAACCACCTTTAAAGTTTCAGCCGATATCAATCCGTTCGACCTCAAGGCGGACAGCAAAGGCCGCTTCTATCTCAGCGATTCCAAAGCCAATAAAGTCTATCAGCTGGATTCGAACGGAAAGATTTTGCGCACATTCGGGAAAATGGCCGCGCAAAAACCAGGCGCATATGACCCGATGACTCTGATGGCGCCCGGCAAGCTGGCGACTTGGAAGGATGCGGAAGGCAAAGACCGGTTGATCATCGTTGAAAAAGCGGGGCCGAACCGAGTGGCGGAATGGAATCCGGACACCGGTGAATTGATCAGGGATTTTCAGACCTACCAGACCTTCACCAATAATTCCGGGTATGCGGTCGATCCCGAGCATCCGGAGGATTTGTATATCCAAGGGCAGGAAGGCTGGTTCGTTCGCTTCAAGATGGATTATGAAAAACACACCTGCGCCGTTAATGCGGTGTGGCCTTTGGAAACAGATCCGCACTTGGGGATCAACCCCGACCGTCTCGACACGTTCCCCGGTAAATTCCTCCTGTCCCGCGCCAACGGTCAGCTCTACATCGTAAGCGCCACGCGGTTTGTCGTCTTTCACGTCACTCCCGAACGCTGCGCGCTCTCCGCCGCCTTGATCAAGGCCGGGGAGGGTAAAGACGCGAAATATGCCTTCTGGCACGACGCAAACGGGAACGGAATCGTGGACGAAGCCGAATTGACCCCCACTCCGCTGCCAGTGAACTTCGTCACGGCTCACGGCCAGAACTGGCTCGAAAACCTCTCGTTCCTCGCCATCAACATGGGCGGCCGCGATGCATGGCGTGTTTCCCCGGAAGGCTTCGATGCCCACGGCAACCCCGTCTTTAAGGAATGGACGAAAGTGCTGACGGACCCCGTTTTCGAGGCGCGGTCCAAAGGAGTCGTGGACGCCCTGCATGGCGGCAATGAAGTCGGCGATCGTTTTACCAGCGACTGGACGCAGGCGGACGGTTCGTCCGAAGGCATCTACATCCAGGCGAGAAGCGGCTACAGCTTCAATGCCAACGAAGGGGCGCAGCATAAAATCTCCTTCTACGCGCCCGACAAGGACGGGAACCTTAGGCAAAAATGGCGCGTCGGAAGAACCGCCCTCCAATGGACGGCGCGCTCGGGCGAGATGTATGGAGGCATGCGCATCCACCGTCCGATAAACGGACTCCTCAGCGTCACCGATCAATCGCGCTGCGGAATCCTCCTTTACACGCAGGATGGACTCTATGTGGATACCCTTTTCCCCGATGGCAGGCGCGTCTCTGCGGCCAGAGGAGGATTGTTCCTGTTGCCGGGCGAGTATTTCACCGGGTCGGTGTTTCCCAACAAGAATAACGGGAAAATCTATCTCGGCCTTGGCAAATACACTCCCACCTTCTTTGAAACGGAAGGATGGTCGCTGACGGAAAATCCCGTCAAGCCCCTCACGGCGTTGCAACAAACCGTTTCGCTCTCCTCTTCGCAGATCGCCGCGCCTCCGGAAATCGCCCTCACCATCCGCGGCGGCGCGGGCACCGCCAAGATTGCCCGGTTTGCGCCCGCATTGGGCGGGGCCGTGCTGGACGGTTCCCTGACAGGCTGGGAATCCTGCGATCCGGTGCAATATCAATCCGACAAGGACCAAACCGTGGAAGTGCGCTGCCTCTACGACGCCGACCATCTCTATTTGCGCTGGCATGCGAGATTCAGCGATGTCTTCGAACCCAAGCCGCTCCCTCCCCTGCAGCGCATGTTCACGCACGACCAGCTTTCCCACACCCTCGACTTCTACTTCCAGGGCAATCCCGAAGCCAAACCCGGTTCCTCCAACGGTCGACCGGGAGACACGCGCTTCGTCTTTGGAGTTTTCAAAAATGGCACCAAGGTCGAGCCTGTTGGCGTGGGCATGTATCCCTCGTGGGAAGGCAGGTTGCCGGCCAGTCCGCAAACCTATCGCACTCCCGTCGGCGAAGTTTCCTTTGCGCACGTCGGCGCCATTGCGGACGCACGCTACGGTTACTCCATCGATGCGGATAACAAAGGTCTCGTGCTGGTCGCGGCGATTCCCCGCGCAGCCCTGCCTTCGTTGAAGACGCCGTTTGGCCGCGATCTTCATACGCTCATCAATTTCAGCGCCAATTTCGGAGGCCATAATAAATTCTGGTGGGCCAACAGCGACGCGACCGCCAGCAAGGAAACCTACGACGAACCGAGCGAAGCCCGCCTTTATCCGGGTTCCTGGGCTCCCGTGCAGTTCACCGGAATCGAAGACGGCATCACCGTTAAAAAATGGTTGATTTGCGGACCCTTCGGCGGTCCCGGCGCAGAAAAATTGACCAAGGATCCCAACGGAAAAATGCCCGGCACCAACAAGGATTGGAAAGTGGCGACGCAGGAGTTCTGCGAGGCCCAGAAATATCCGCCCGATGACAAAGTGGACACGGCCGCCGTCTATCAGGGAGACATCATCCAAGGGTATTGGAATCATCTCGGCTCGGTGACATGGAAGCCCGCCACCATCGCCGACCTCGACACCCGCGTGAAACTCGGAACCGGAGGACAGGTCTGGTATGGCGTCACCTGGATCTACGCGCCCGCCGCGACGGAAGTTGAATTTGATTTTCAAGGTCACCTCATGACCCCGCTGCGTTGGTTTGTGAACGGCGAGCCAATCAACGTCGGCAAATATACGGATTTCAAGACCTCCAATAATATCCGTTACCAGGTGGCCGCCAAGACACTCTCCCTGCGCCCGGGCTGGAACCAAGTTATGTTTCGCGGATACTGCTTCGGTTTCGCGCCGTTCAATGCCGGCTTGGTGCTCAAAGGGTCGCCGGACAAGCTCTGGCCATTGCGATTCTCGACTACGCCACCGAAACCTTGACCATCACTCACCCTATGAAAATGAAACCTCTCGTCCTCCTGTTCCTCGCTGCATTTTGCAGCCGGATTTCCGCCGCCGAACCGTCCTTCGCCCTCAAGGACAACGACACTTGGGTGATGGCGGGCGACAGCATCACCGCCCAACGCCTCCACACCAATTACATCGAGGCCTTCTACCGCACGCGGTATCCCCAGCTTCACCTCCACTTCCGCAACTCC
>CAIVDS010000091.1 GCA_903904685.1 uncultured Verrucomicrobiota bacterium | reverse complement strand
GTGTTTCTTAGCCTTACTTCGGTATTCCCCAGCTTTACTGCGGTGTTTCCCATCCTTACTGCGGTGTTTCCCTGCCCGCTTACGGTATTTCCCTTTTCTGCTACGGTGATCTCTTGATCCCCTGGCGCTCTACCGACGAAGCCGTCGGCAATGATCCGGCAGACCGTATCATAGTCTTAAACGATGTCACCGTTGAGCGTTCGCTCAACCGCACAATCACTGCGGAGAGCAGCGCATGGCTGGTGGCGTGAACTTTGGCGCACCGCGATCACGGCGCGACACCCTCGCGCTTTGTTTTCCGGTGAAAGCATGATCGCGGGATCGCGTGTTTCTGACTTTGACGCAACCGCCGCATCGCGCACGCTGGTACCGTGTACACGTTTCTCATCGCCCTCGCCTCGGCCGTCGTCGGCGCCATCGGCGCGTGGTTTTTTCTCAACGCCAAGCTCGGCGAGCGTCTCCGCGCCCGCGAAACCGACAACACCCGCCTCGTCGGCGACCTCGCCACCGCCGCGGCCTCCGTCTCCCGACTCTCGGATCTCAACTCTCAACTCTCCTCCGACCTCGCCGCCGAGCGCGCCTCGTTTGCCGCGAAACTCGCCGCCGGGGAACAACGTCTCGCCGAGCGTGAAACCCTCGCCGCCCGCTACCTCGCCGACGCCGAGAAGCTGAAAGCCACCCTCCAAACCGAATTCCAGGCCGTCGCCTCCAAGCTCTTGGAGGAAAAGTCCGCCAAGTTTACCGATCACAACAAAACCCAGGTCGAGGCGCTCCTCACTCCGCTCCGCCAGCAGCTCACCGACTTCCGCCAGCGCGTGGATCTCGTTTACAAGACCGATGGCGAGGACCGCACCGCGCTTAAAACCCAGATCGAGCAGCTCCGCCAGCTCAACGTCCGCATCACTGACGAGGCCCACGCCCTCACCCATGCGTTGAAAGGCCAGTCCCAGGCCCGGGGAGCGTGGGGCGAACTCATCCTCGACCGCCTTCTCGAATCCGCCGGTCTCATCAAGGGTCAGGATTATCTCACCCAGGAAAGTCTCACCACCGACGACGGACGCCGGCTCCGCCCCGACGTCATCCTGCGCCTGCCGGACGCCCGCCACCTCGTCATCGACTCGAAGGTTTCGCTGGTCGCCTACGAACGCGCCGTCAACGCCACCACCGATCCCGAACGTGTCGCTGCAACCGCCGAGCACACCCGCGCCGTCCGCACCCACGTCGAGCAGCTCAGCGAAAAACGTTACGAGGACACGGGCAAGCTCTTCACCCCCGACTACGTTTTCATGTTCGTGCCCCTCGAACCGGCCTTCACCCTCGCGCTGGAAAACGACCGCGCGCTCTACGAATGGGCCTTCGACCGTCGTGTCATCCTCTGCACCGCGCCCACCTTGCTCGTCACGCTCAAGACCGTGGCCAATCTCTGGAAACAGGATCGCCAGACGAAGAACGTCCAGGAAATCGCCCGGCGCGGCGGCCTGCTCTACGACAAGTTCGCCGGACTCGTCCAAGACCTCGACGACATCGGCCGCTATCTCGCCAAAGTCCGCGAAAGCTACGACGACGCACTCGGCAAACTGAAGACCGGCCCCGGCAACCTTCTCGGACAGGTCGAAGAATTAAAAACCCTCGGAGCCAAAGCCAAGAAGGCCCTGCCCGCCGCCTCCGCCACCACCGACGAAAGTTGATTCCGCCCGTGAGCGCCGCCCATCCCATCGAAGGTGTCTGGCTGCCCGTCAAAGCCGAGTTCGACGGCGTCGCCGCCCCCGAACTGGTGGTCGCCCGCACCGAGTTCACCGTCAGCGCCGGAGCCTACAAGGTGCGTTTTTCCGGCGAGATCCACGACCACGGGCGCTACGAACTCGTCTCGACCGCCGAGGAAGAAACCCACCGGCGCATCATCCTGACCAGCACGCATCGTGAAACCCACGGACGCATCCTCGCCTCGATTTATCAGCTCACCGGCAACCGTCTGCGCATTTGCTACGGACTGGACGGCGTCACGCCCGACGCCTTCGCCACCGCGCTCGATTCCCGCCGCTATCTGGTGACCTACCGTCGTTCAAGTCCCTGAACCCGTCGTCAGGATAAAACAGACAACCGCTTACGCTGGCGTCTCCGCACGGGAAGATGCAATGTTTGACAGGCTCAACCCAACCATTCCCCCATCTTCCGCCGACTCTTTGAGCGAATCCAAAATTCGCGCCGACACATCCCTCCATGTCCACCGTCACCCTCCCCGTCCAAGAAGCCGGCTCCTACGATGTCATCGTCATCGGTGGCGGCCCCACCGGCTGCACCGCCGCGGCCTCGTCCGCCCGCGAAGGCGCGCGCACGCTCCTCATCGAGTCCACCGCCATGCTCGGCGGCAGCGGCACCGGCGCGCTCGTTCCAGCCTGGTGCCCTTTCTCGGACAAAAAACAAATCATCTACCGCGGCCTCGCCGAAAAAATACTCAACCGCTGCAAGGAGCACCAGCCCCACGTTCCCAAGGAGCAGGTCGACTGGGTGCCGATCGATCCCGAGCTGTTAAAGCGCATCTACGACGACCTCGTCGCCGAGAATGGCGCGTCCGTCCTTTTCCAAACCATGCTCGGCGCCGTCGAGCATGAGCGCGGTGTCGTCCATTCCATCATCGTCGCCAACAAGAACAGCCTCTCCCGTCTTCGCGCGAAGGTCTTCATCGATTGCACCGGCGACGCCGATCTCTGCGCGTGGGCCGGCGCCGACTTCGAGAAGGGCGATCCGCAGGGCGAACTCATGCCCGCCACGCATTGCTTCACGTTGAGCAACGTCAACGAGGAAGCCTTCCGCGACGACTGCGACAACGGCCGCCGCCTCATGGGCAATCACCCCAAGACGCGCTTCTACGAGATCATCGCATCCGGCAAATATCCCCTCATCACCGACGCCCACGCCTGCGCCAACATCATCGGACCGTCCACCGTCGGATTCAACGCCGGCCATCTCTGGCAGGTCGACAACACCGATCCCGCGTCGGTGTCCAAGGCTCTCGCCCAAGGCCGCAAGCTCGCCGCCCAATTCCGCGACGCCTTCGCCGAATATTATCCCGAGGCCTTCGGCGACGCCTTCCTGGTTTCCACCGGCAGCGTGCTGGGCATCCGCGAGACCCGCCGCATCATCGGCGATTACGTTCTCACGTTGGGCGACTACATCGACCGGCGCAGCTTTTCCGACGAGATCTGCCGCAACTCCTACTTCATCGACATCCACCACTCGCTCAAGCAGGCCTCCGAAAACGTGAAGAAGCGCGCCGACGGCCTCGCCGCCCCTTCTTTGCACTACCAGCCCGGGGAATCCCACGGCATCCCTTATCGCTGCCTCACTCCGAAGGGTCTCCGCAACGTCCTCGTCGCCGGTCGCTCCATTTCCTGCGACCGCCCCGTGCAGGGCAGCGTGCGCGTCATGCCCGTGTGCCTCGCCATGGGTGAAGCCGCCGGCCTCGCCGCCGCGCTCGCCAGCAAGAGCGCCGTCATCGATGTCCACGCCGTCGACACCGCGTTTCTCCGCCGACGCCTGCGCGAAGAAGGCGGCTGGCTGCCCGATACACCCGCGAGCGTCGAACCCGCCGCCACTCCCGTGACCGTGAGCTTCAGCGCCTGACGTTCGCTCAGTATCAAATCTGTTCCTCCTCTGTTTGCGGACCCATCTCCACTAAACTGTTTCTTTATGCATCTACCCCTGCGTTTCCTCGCTCCTCTCGCATGCCTGCTGACCTCTCTCGCCACCGGCCCTTGGCTCATCGCCGACACCGAGGCCAAGCCGCCGATTCCCATCGTTTTTTCGCTCAAGGAGCCCGGCTTCGTCACCTTGGTAATAGAGGGAGCCGACGGCAAACGCGTCCGCAACCTCGTCAGCGAAACCGCCTTCCCCGCCGGGGTAAACACCATCGGGTGGGACGGCCTTGACGATCTCGGTCGCGATCCCGACGCCGCCAGTCACGCCCTCTTCCACATCCCCGGCAAGCCCGTCATGCCCGGCACCTACACCGTGCGCGGACTTGTTCATCCGGCCATCGACATCACCTACCAGCTTACGCCCTACACTCATGGCAACCCGCCTTGGGCGAGCGCCGATCCCGCCAGCCAGTGGCTCACCAATCACAGTGCGCCCAGCGACGTGATCTTTGTGCCGGCCGGCGGTGCCCCCACCCGCGAAGGCAAGCCGACCTCCGCCGGCGGCCAGATGCTCGTTTGCAGCCGTGTCGCCGAGGGCGGCAGCGGACTCGCCTGGCTCGACTTGAGCGGAACAAAAATCTGGGGCCAGCACTGGCTCGGCGGGGTTTGGACGGCCGCCTCGCACCTTGCCATCGATCAGGGTTCCAAGCCCGTCGCAGGCGTCTACGCCTACGCCGCCGCCTCGTGGAAGGGCGACAAATACAACAACAACCGTCCCGAATTGCGTCTTCACAAGCTCGTGGATGCCGCTCACCGGACGTCGGCCCCCAAGGACAAGCGCTTCGGTTCCGGCGAGGATCGTCCGGTCCTTGAGCCCACCTACACCATCGCCCTCTCCTCGCCCCTTCCCGACGATTTCAAATCCCGCGACGAGCGCACCCAACGGCAACTCCTCGGCGAACGTGTCGCCGACCTCAGCGGCCTCGCCGTGCATGATGGCATCGTCTGGGCCGCCTTCGAAAAACTCGACCAAATCCTCGTCATCGACGCCCACGCGGGCAAGGTTCTCGGCACGGTCCCGCTCCCCGCCGCCCGCGGCCTCGCCTTCGACCGCTCCGGCAACCTCTACGCGCTCTCCCAAGGTTGCGTTCTCCGTTTCAAAATAGATTCCACTGATCTTCTTAAACTCCCGGCACCCGTGGTTCTGGCCCAAGGCTTGGAAGATCCGCAGAACCTCGCCGTCGATACCGCCGGCACCGTCTATGTCAGCGACTGGGGATCCAGCCACCAAATCAAACGCTTCAAGGCCGACGGCACCGTCCTCGCCTCCATCGGCGAAGCCGGCAAGCCGGCCACCGGTCCCTATAACGTCCGCCACATGAATCACCCGGCCGGCATGGCCATCGACGACCGGAACCGTCTCTGGGTCACCGAAAACACCCACATCCCGAAGCGCGTCAGCATCTGGAATCTCTCCGACGGCTCCCTCGCCGACGCCTTCTACGGTCCGATGCGCTACGGCGGCTCCGGCGCCGTCGACCCCAAGGATCCAACCCGCTTCTTCTACGACGACGACCACGGCGGAGCGATCGAGTTCAAGCTGGATTACAAGACCGGCAAATCCACGCCCGTCTCCATCCTCTACCTGGACACCGAGGACCACACCGGCCTCGAAGGCCGTTACGTGGGCGGAGCCCCGAGTTATCCGCTCCATCACGGCGGCCACACGTATCTCACCAACGCCTACAGCGGCTCCACCACCGGCCGTCGCAGCGCCACCCTTTGGCGTCTCGATGACGACGGCATCGCCCGCATCGTCTCCGCCTCCGGAAACATCATCGACTCCGCCAACGAGGTCATGCCCGCGTTCCAGCGACCCGAGATCATCGCAAAAATGCCCGCCGGTTTTAAGCCCGAGGCCGGCAAGTCGCTTTTCTTCGTCTGGTCCGACCTCAACGGCAACCAGCAGATCGATCCCGACGAGGTCCAGTTCGTCACCCCGGAAGCCTTCTCCACCAAGAAGACCTCGCATCCTGTCGTCGCCAATATCGCCGTCGACGATAACCTCGCGTGGACTGCCGCCACTGTCGGCGACTCTCTCCTTCAATTGCAACCCGTCTCGGTGAACGCCGCCGGCGTTCCGGTCTACGATCTCACGCACCCCCTCGTCCTCGCGACCGGCGCACAGTCCCCCGCCAGCAGCGGCGGCGGTCAGGCGCTATCCGCCCGTGACGGCTGGGTCGTCACCACCACACCCGTCGCCCCGCTTCCGCGCGAAGCGCTCGGCGCCGTGCGCAACGGCGAGCCCATGTGGTCCTACCCAAGCCTCTGGCCAGGCCTCCACGCCTCGCACAACGCCCCGGTCGCCACCGAGCCAGGCCAAGTAATCGGCACCACCCGCGTCGTGGGCAATGTCATCGACGCACCACCCGGCTCCGACGCCGGCCAGCTCTGGGCCATCAACGCCGACAAAGGAACCGTCTATGTCTTCACCGTCGACGGTCTCTTCGTCACCCGCCTCTTCCAGGACAGCCGCACCGCCTCATGGAACGCCCCCGAGGCGAAACCCGGCATGTCCGTCGCCAATCTCAGCCTGGGTCAGGAATGCTTCGGCCCGATGTGGACCCGCACCGACAAGGGCGAAGTCCTTCTTCAGGCCGGCGGCTCGGGCAGCATCCTCCGCGTCGAACACCTCGACCAAGTTCGCCGCCTCCCCGACCAGACGCTCACCGTCACCCGCGAGCAACTCGCCGCCGCCCAGCAGTCGAACATCCTCGCCGAAGTCGCCCGCCAGGCCGCGACAACCTCCACGCCTCGCCCGCTCATCGTCAAAATCCGCAACTCCGCCCCTGCGATCGACGGCAAGCTGGACGACTGGATCGGCGCCACGTGGTTGAAAATCGACGAGAGCACCCGCCAGGTCGGCAACTGGGGCCACACCAAAGTCGCCACCACCGCCAGCGCACTTATCTCCGGCGACCACCTCTACCTCGCATGGCAGACCGACAACCCCACCCTCCTTCGCAACAGCGGCGAATCCATGACCAATCTTTTCAAGGGCGGTGGCGCCCTCGATCTCATGATCGGCGTCGATTCGAAGGCAGATCCCACACGCCGCTCCGCCGTCAAGGGCGACGAACGCCTCCTCGTCACCCAGGTGAAGGGCAAGACCGTCGCCGTGCTCTACGCACCGGTCTCGCCGGGCGCCAAGTCCGAGCCTGTCGTCTTCGGCTCGCCACTGCGTTCAATCCGCTTTGATCGTGTCGATGTGGTGAGCGACGACATCGTTCTCGCCAGTTACGTCGAACCCGACCTGAAAAAAGATCGTGACGGCAAAATCAAAATCGCCACCTACGAACTGTCCGTCCCGCTCGCCCTCCTTGGGTTCGATCCCAAGCCCGGCGAAAGCTACAAATTCGACATTGGCATCCTGCGCGGCGACGTCTCACAGACCCTGCAGCGCGTCTACTGGAACAACAAGGCCTCCGGCCTCGTGAGCGACATCCCCAGCGAAGCCGAGCTCACCCCCGCGCTCTGGGGCGAACTGAAAATTTCAAAATAACCCCGCTCGACTCCACGCCCGATTGAGGGCTTCTTCAACCCTATGATCCGCGTCGGACTTTACGGCCTCAACGGCCACCAGATTCACAACAACCTCGTTTCAAATCCGCTGGCGAAGCTCGTCGCCGTCGCCGCGTTCCCGCGTGAAAAACTCGCGCCCGCCCAGCGCGACGACGTCGGCATCCGCTTCCACGATTCCTTCGAGGCGCTCATCGCCGACCCAACGGTGGACTTCATTTCCCTCTGTTCCCCTCGACGCGCCGACCAAGCCGGCCACGCCATCCGCGCACTCCGCGCCGGCAAGCACGTCCTCGCCGAAAAGCCCTGCGCCCTCGCCGAGACCGAACTCGACGCCATCGTCGCCACCTCGCGATCAACCGGGAAACTCTTCCACGAGATGGCCGGCAGCGGCTTCGGCCAGCCATACTTCGCCCTCCGCGAGGTCGTGCGCAGCGGTCGTCTCGGCGAGATCGTGCAGGTCATCTCCGAAAAATCCTATCCTTACTACGCCGACCGCGCTCAGGACGAGGCGCTCGACGGCGGCCTCATCCTCCAAAACGCCATCCACGCCCTGCGCTTCGTCGAACACGTCGCCGGCACGCCCGTCGCGTCAATCCGCGCCGTTGAAACCAGACTCGGCAACCCTGTCTCAAGCGGTGGCCTGCGCATGGCTGCGTCGATGCTCCTCACCTTGAAAAACGGCGGCGTCGCCTCGATCTCCGCCAATTATCTCAACCAGCCCGGCACCGGTGTGTGGGGCAACGAATCGCTCAAAATCCTCGGTTCGCGGGGCTTCGTCGAATCGACCGCCGGCGGGAAATCCACCCGCCTCGTCATCGGCGACCGCGACCTCGGCCCGCTCGATACATCCGGTCCGGACATCAACTGGCTGGACACGTTTTTTCAGGAAATATCCGCAAAGGCAAAGTTCCCCGTCACGCTCGACGAAGAACTCTCCCCCACCCGCTGGGTTCTCCGCGCCAACCTCGACGCGAAAGCCGCAAGCCGAGTCTGACTCGGCTCGCCTTGCCGGCCTTACTTCTTCGCCAACGCGCTCTGGTAGGCCTCGAAATAGCGTTGCGCGAAAGTTTTCTGCGACGCCGTGCTGAAGTGCAGGTTGTCGCCCCTTGATACGAGCCCTTCGGCGCTGACGTAATAAACATTTTTCATTTTTGCAGCCACGGCCTTCTGCGCGCGGTCGACCTCGATCTGTTCGGCCGTCAACGGCTTGGCGGGAGGAACGGGAAAGCGCCCGAGTTGACCCATGATGAATGGCAGGTCCGGCGCATTCAGTTCCGCGCGGAAGCGAATGATCAACGCCTCCATCTTTGCCTCGTAAAGCGGGGCGTTGCGCGCATTCGCATCGCTCTCGCCCTGATGCCAGAGGATCGCCTTCAGCGTGCCGTCCTTCATGGCCCGCTTGGCGCGCGTCATGGAATCATCCCACGGATGCGACTTGGTCTGGTCGAAATATTTCCCCGGTTCCCACGCGCTGAGGGACGAACCACCGCAGGCCGTCGGAATCAAGCCCACCGCCACGCCGGGATTTTTCGCCGCCACGAGCCTGCCGAAAAACTTGCCGATACCCACGCCCGCGCCCGCCTTGTCCCAATGCAGCGGATCAACCGCCGGCTGCCACTCTCCGGCCTCGTTGAGCGCAAGCACGCGCGGATCGGGCGCACTGTCCGCCGGGCTCAAGTCTTTCACATAACCACGCCCGGCCATGTTGGACTGACCGGCGAGAATAAAGAGCTGGAAGTTTTCCTTGGCGGGCGGAATGGACGGTGGCTCGGCACGTCCGCATACAACGCCCAGCGAAGCCATGGCTATTAGATTGGAAAGCAAACGACAAAACCGGCGAACAGGATGAGAAGTCATGACCGCCCATGATAACGTCCCCCCGCCAATGTCCAGAGACTTTCCCGCCTTCTGCCGCGCACACGCCCTTCCCCGCGTAACAATTTTCCGGAAATTAACATCACCCGTGGCTTGATAACCGGATACACTTTAATCCACCATACCTCTCTGCCCCATGAAAACACCGACGGTCTTCTCCCTGTTCGCACTCTGTTTAAGCGCCACTCTCGCCTCGGCGACAATGACCGAAAATCACGGAATCCACGCCGTTCCCGTGCCCAGCAAAATAACCATCGACGGCAAACTCGACGACTGGGACCTCTCCGGCCAGGTCTTGATGTGCTACGACGTCGAAGCCCTCAAAGATACCTACTCGGCCAAGGTCGCGGCCATGTACGACGCCGACAACCTCTACCTCTCGGTGCATTGGACCGATCTCACTCCGATGGGCAACAGCCACGACCCGCATTACCGTGCCGTCAAAGCGTGGGCTGGGGACTGCGTGCAATTCCGCATCAAGACCGACAAAATCAGCCACGTCCAATCCTGGTATTACGCGCCGAAAAACGAACCTTCGCTCTTCATCGATTATGGCAAGAATCTGACCACCCCCTTCGGCGGCGGTCACATGCAATATTTCCAGACGGAAGGCTGGAAACTGAGCGGCGCCGCCGAAACGGCGTTCCGCAAGGATGACGACGGCAAAGGCTACGTGCAGGAAATCAAACTGCCGTGGAAACTCATCACCGAGAGCAAGCAATACAAAGCCGGAGACATGTTCAACCTCGGGGTCGAACTTCTCTGGGGCGAAGCCGATTGGCCCGTCCATCGTTTCGCCGACAACCTCGCCGAAGGCGCCACCGGCCGCGAATTCTTCTTCACCAATTACCCCGCATGGGGCCCTCTTTACCTTGAAGCCAAGGGAAACCTAAAACTCCCTGTGCCAGCATGGCAAAAGGCGATGCAGGTTCAGGAAGCGCAAGGGCCGGTCGAGATCGGCTACAACCTCCTCGAAGACGCACGCGTCACCCTGGCTATTAACGATCCCAGCGGCAAACGTATCCGCAATCTCGTCCCCGCGCTGCCTCGAAGCAAGGGGACCAATACCGAGCACTGGGACGGCCTAGATGACAACGGCAAGCCCGTGCCGCCCGGCGATTACACCTTCAAGGCGCTTTACCACCACGGCCTGCACACCACATACACCGCCTCCTTCGCCAACCCCGGCAACCCCACTTGGCCTACCTCCGATAACCGGGGTGGTTTTTATGGCGACCACTCTGCGCCCCAGGCTGCGGCTGCGGCAGGAAACTTCGTCGCCCTCGCCTGCCCCATCGGCGAAGGAGGTAAGCACCTCATCGGCTGCAACCTCGACGGCCAGCGCCTCTGGGGACTGCCAGACCACAACGTCGTCATCGCAGGCCGCATTTCCTTGGCCACCGACGGCAAGCTCCTCTGGGTTGGCGTCGATCGCGCCGGTTCGGTCTATCGCGTGGACATCGCCACCGGCAATTTCGCTCCTTGGAACAAGCTCACCAAGGACGCCGAAGGCAAGGACATGAAAATCCTGGATCTGCCGATTTTCGACCCGGCCACGCTCCCAACCAAGGACTATTCGCCTCTTGATTCCCCCAACCTGCGTGCTGTCGCGGTTAATGCCACAACGCTCGCCGTCGCTCTCAACAAAGACGGCGTCGTGAAACTCATCGACAAGGAAAGCGGCGAAGGGAAGGGTGAAATCAAAATTGAGGAGCCCCGTTCCCTCGCCTTCGACCAAGACGGCACCCTCATCGTCCTCGCCAAAGACGGCCAACTCGTTCGAGCAACCCTCGACGGCAAAATCACGCCATTCGCCGGCGAAACTTTCCCGGAAGGCTACGGCGTGGCGATCGACTCCAAGCGCAACGTCTATCTCTCCGTGCGCGGCGCCGAGCAGAACGTAAAAATATTTTCACCCGAGGGGAAACTGACCGGCGAAATAGGCAAACGCGGAGGACGCCCCCTTTCGGGAGCCTATATTGAAACCGGCATGCGCAAACCGGCCGGCATCGCCGTGGACAGCCAGGATCGCCTCTGGGTCACCGAAGAAACCGGCAGCCCAAAACGGACCAGCCTCTGGGCCACCGCCGATGGAAAGCTGATCAAAGACTTCGCGGGCACGACCAGCTATGCCGGAGCCGGCGCCATCAACCCGTTCGATCCCACCATGGGATTCTCCGACAACACTGTTTACAAAATCGACCTCGAAAAAAACACATATAAGCCCACGTGGTCGATGGGAGGAAGATCCGGCCCCGACGACCTTTTCCCGCCAAAAGTCCACGAACTCACCAGCCGCGTCATCCAACTGAAAGGCGTCACCTACGCCTATCCCGCACGCGGTGGATGCACCCAATACAAAGACGGCAAATGGCGTTCCGTGGCCGCCCTCGGTGTGGTCTCCAAAAAGGACTATTTCTTTCAAGAGCATTGGAGCCCGCTTTTCGAAGGACACGAGGGAGAGACTTACGCTTGGGCCGACCTCAACGGCGATGGACTTGTCCAGGCCGATGAACTCAAATTCGCATCGCTCGGCACGGATGCAAAAGGCAAGCCGATCACCTTGCGCAGCGGCTACTGGGGTCAGTTGCCAGACGACGAAGGCACCCTCACCTTTGTTTCCTCCACACCGGAAGGCTCGCTTATCAAATATCACATCGGCTCCTTCGGTCCCGGCGGTGAGCCAATCTACGACATCGAACACCCGCAAATCCAGACCTCGGAAATCCCCATCCAACCGAACATGATCCAAGGCGGCAAAGACGGACGCGTTTATGTGAACCAAAGTCCGCTGACCGGCTTCGACAAGAACGGCAAGGTGCTCTTCACCTACCCGAGTCGCTACGTCTCCGTGCATGGTTCCCACAATGCGCCTTCCTCCAAACCCGGCCTCCTCATTGGCCCCAGCTCGTTCCTCGGCGTCGCGGATATGGGCGGCGACATCGGCGAAGTCTTCTACCTCAACGGCAACCTCGGCGAGAACTTCGTTTTCACTTGGGACGGTCTCTTCATCCAAGCTCTCTTCAAGGACACGCGCGGCCAGTTTGAATTTCCCGAGAAAGCCGTCCAAGGCATGCCTTGGGATATGACCACGGCGGGCGGCGAATCCTTCGGCGGCAACTTCATCCGCACCCCCGATGGCAAAGTCTATCTGACCAACGGCGGCACCGACGCGCGCGTCATCGAAATCACCGGCCTCGACAAAATCCAACGTTTCTCCGGCAAGTTCACCTACTCTCCGGCGCAATATGTCCAAGCGCAGTCCTTCAACGAATCGATGGCCGTCGCCAAGGCCGCTCCCAAGAGCTTCACCATCCCGAAAGCCGCCGCCCCCGTCGTCATCGACGGCAAGATCGACAAGTGGCCTGAGCTGAAGGACACCAATGCCAAGCTCATCGACATTCAAGATGACCCGAGAAACGTCTTCGGACGCATCGCCGCCCGCTACGACAACGAAAACCTCTATCTCGCCTATTTGGTGATAAGGAAGAGCAAGTTTCGCAATGCCGGGCAGGACTCCCGCCTGCTCTTCAAGACCGGCGATGTTGTGGACCTCATGTTCGGACCGGGCGGAACCCCGAACAAGACCGGCGTGGGCAACCTCCGACTGCTCTTCTCCCAGACCGCCAACCAACCGATCACCGTGCTTTACGAAAAGACCGTTCCGGGCACTCCCGCCAAGGATCAAGTGCCGTTCAGCTCCCCGTGGCGGACCATTACGTTTGACCGAGTGACAACCCCCTCCGACGTAAAAGTTGCCATCGCCCCAGCCCTCGGCGCAGGCGTATTGGTAGAAGTCGCCATCCCGTGGGCACGGCTCGGAGTCAAACCCGCCTCCGGCCTGAAATTGCGCGGTGACTTCGGCATCCTATCCGCCGATAATGGCGGCACTATCACCATCGCCCGCCATTACTGGAGCAATAAATCCACGGGCCTCGTCAATGACATCCCCGGCGAAGCCGAGCTCACCCCGAAGCTCTGGGGCGACCTGACGCTGGAATAGCAGCCATCCTCCTGTCCGGTTTCCTCGCAACGGGGAAACCGAATCAGCGAACGGTCGCTTCGTAGTCGGATGGAGTCCTTCGAAGCCGGTTAAAGGCCCGTCGCGCATACCCTGCCAACGGCTCAAAATATCCAGCCGTTGGCAGGGTATGCGCGACACCGGGTATGCAGGTCGGGCGCAGTGCGCATGATGCTGAGCGGTTTCGGGCTGCAAATTAGGCGCCTGCCAAACGGGCTCCACACTTGACGCATCTGCATTACGCGCCCGTTCTTGGATTTGTCCCATGCACGGCATCGATTTCATCCAAGATCTCGCGGTCATTTTGGTGATGGCCGCTTTGGTTGGTTGGGTTTGCCAACGTATCGGCCTTTCCGTTGTGGTTGGGTTTTTGCTGGCGGGTATTTTGGTGGGGCCGCACACCCCGCCGTTTTCACTGGTCACGGACGAGGCACGCATCGCGACGGCGGCGCAGGTGGGGCTCGTCTTCCTGATGTTTTCGATCGGGTTGAAGCTCAGCATCCGCAAGCTGCGCCGGCTGGGCCTGTCACTGCTGCTGGGAGTGTTCGCAAGCGCGGGACTGGTTTATTACCTGACCCGGCTGGTGGGGGTCGTGATCGGGTTTGACAACACGGAGAGCCTTTTCCTGGCCGGGATGCTGATGGTGTCGTCGTCGTCGATCATCGGCAAGGTGCTGCATGAAGTGGGCGGCACGCATGAGCGCGCCGGCCAGCTGGCAATGGGAGTGTCGGTGCTGGAGGATGTGGTCGCGGTGGTGATGCTGACGGTGCTGACGTCGTTCGTCCAATTCGGCGGTGGCGGCGGCGCGCATCTCGGGAAGACCATCGGGTTGTTCGGCGCCTTCGTGGTGCTGGCGGGCATCGCGGGGCTGCTGCTGATCCCCTGGCTTTTGCGAAAAATGAGCGTGGAGGCAGACGAGGAATTGCAAACGCTCGGAATGGCCGGACTGCTCTTCGGCCTCGCCATGATCGCGGAGCGCGCCGGATATTCGCTGGCGCTGGGGGCGTTTCTGCTGGGCACGATCGTGGCGGAGACGCCGCACCGGCATCAAATCGACCGGACGTTCGAGGGGATGCGCGACGTCTTCAGTGCGGTGTTTTTCGTGGCTATCGGCATGCAGATCGACCTGCGCATGCTGGGCGAGGAATGGATGCTGATCCTCGGGGTGGCGGCTTTCACGCTGGTGACGCGCACGCTGGCGATAAGCACGGGACTGACGCTGATCGGCACCCCGGCGAAGGACGCTTTCCGGGTGGGGTTGACGGCGACGCCCATCGGCGAGTTTTCGTTCGTGATCGCGCAGCTGGGCATCACGGCCAACGTGGTGCCGCCGAAGTTTTATCCGCTGGCTGTCGGGGTGTCGTTGCTCACGACTCTGACGGCTCCGCTTCTCACCAAACGTTCGCAGAAAATCAGCGACTGGATGTTTGCGCGGCAGCCACGCTGGCTGGAGGCCTGGCTTGCTTTTTATTCCGACTGGCTGGGGCGTCTGCAGGCGCGGCAAAAACGGAATTTGCTGTGGCAGCTCAGCAAAAAGCGCCTGATCCAGATCGGCGTCGAGCTGCTGTTCGTCACGGGCCTGCTGGTGTTTTCGGAGCAATTGTTTTCCCTGGTCGAACAATGGCTGAGGATGGACTGGCTTCCCCCCATGGGACCAACGGTCATTTTCTGGCTGGGACTGAGCTTGGTGGCTCTGGTCCCGATGATGGCCATCTGGCGCAATCTTTCCGCGATGGCGCTGCTCTACGCCCAGGTTGCGACCCAGGGAAATCCACGGGCGGACCGGCTGGCCCCACTCATGGAAGGTGGCCTTAAAACGGTCGCGGGCGTGACGCTGTTCATCTGGCTGGCGTCGTTCCTGCCCGCCGGCGGCTCGGCGAAATGGCTGTTGCTGGGCACGGCGCTGGTGACGGGCGGAGCGGTTTTTTTGTTGAAGCGAAAAATCGTCTACCTGCATAGCGAGCTGGAGGTGGAGCTTCAAGGCATGCTGGCCGGCGGCGACGAGCGCATGAGCGCGACCACGACCCCGTGGCTGCGTTCGCACGAGGACTGGAACCTGAGCGTGAGCGACTGTGTGCTGCCGGACCTGGCGGACTGCCAGGGGAAGCGCATCAGCGAGCTCAATCTGCGTTCAAAGTTCGGCTGCACGGTGGTGGGAATAGAGCGGCAGGGCTACATGATCGCGTTGCCCGCGCCGGACGCCATTTTGTATCCGCGCGACAAGATACTCCTGATGGGCACGGCGGTGCAGGTGGCGGCGGGAAAACATTTCCTGACCGTGGTCTCCGGCTTAACGCCGACGCCGTCCGAGTTCGACGACGTGCGGATGGAATCGCTGCTCGTGCCGGCCACGAGTCCGGCGTCAAGTCGGACATTGCGTGAGCTGTCTCCGGCGCAGGCGCATCACGTGCAGATCGCGGGGATCAACCGCCACGGCCTCCGTATTCTTAATCCTGGCGCCGACGAAGCCGTGCGTGCCGGAGATGAATTGCTTACACTGGGCACGCCGGCCCAGTTGCTGGCTTTCAAGGCCTGGCTTGCCGAGGCGCCGGCGTCCGGCGGAAAATTCAATTGAGATTGGCGAGGTCAACGATGGACCGGATTGGCCACGCCCAACGCGTGTTTCCCGTGACGCACGATTGCTCGCAAAGTCCAGGGCTGGCGAGTGGGGAGCAGCGGCTGCGGCAGGTGTTGGCGTCTGGCGGCGACCTGATGCAGGCCCGCCACGGCAAACATGCCGCCGAGGAGGATCGTGGTGCTGATCCAGCGGCTGCCGACGGTTTCGGAAAAGAGAGCGGGGAAGGCGAGCAGCATGCTGGCGATCACGATGTGGCCGGCAAACACAGGCAGGGAGTGACGGCCGAGAAGGGCGAGCGGACGCCATTGGATGAGCGAGGGAAAGCGCGCCAGCGCGAGGTGAACCAGATAAAACACCAAGGCGACATTGATGAGCCGGAGCGGGGCGAGGTTGTTTTTGTTGGTGAGGGCGTCGAGCCAGGCATACGACCACGGGCTGTCGAGAAAGGCGTGCCGGGTGGCCCATAGCAGACCCGCCGGAAGGAGCACCAGGGCGATGAGCCAGGGACGGGGAGCCGGCAGGAGCTTTTCACCGCGACCCCACGCATGCCCGAAAACCGCTCCAATGACGAAAAGCAGCTGCCATGAGACGGGGTTGAACGCACCGGTGTTGATGATGCCGGAAACAAGCGGGTGCCGCGGGATCAGCGCATTCGAGAGCGCCCAGAGACCGAAACTGACGAACATGACGCGCGAGCGATAACCCAGCTCCAGCCAGCGCAGCAAAAACGGCAGCACCAGCATGAAGAGGCAATACATCGGGAGCACGTCGAGCAGACCGGGTTGATAGATAAAAAACGGGCCGGCTAAAAGGGCGAGCCACGGCGAGTACTGCATGAGAGCGGGCGAGCATGCAGGGGCGATTCCTGTTTCCCACGTGAAAGCAACCACCCATGCGAAAATCGTGAAATAGGCGGCCAGATGATAACCATAGACAATGGCTGCGCGCCGAACGCAGGCATCTCTGACCTGCCCGAACGATTCACGCCGGAGCCTGCGCGTATAGATCATTCCGGCGAGCAGACCTGCCAAAAACACAAACCCTTCGGCCGCGCTGACAAAGCCGAAGATATGGTTTGTGGCGATCTGCAGGTCGCTGGGGATGTGGTTGACCGCCATGAAAACCAGCATGAGTCCGCGAAGTGCGTCAAGATGCAGCAGCCGCGACGGTTCGTCTCCCGATGTATTGCCACAGGAATCCATAGCATTCCCATAAGCGGGATTCACGCCAGCGGGAGGGTTAAGGTCTTAAATTAGATGAGACTCGATTGAGTTCACACGATTTCCTTCCCGGCTTCTTCGACTCTGGGGATGGCTAGGGTAGCGAGAACCCTTCAAACAATTCTAATTCTGTTTGTTGTATATTTACGGCTATCGCTTTGTTGCCGGAGATGGCGGACGTAATACTTATACGGCGCGATGGTCATGTTTCTCCAGCATACCGAGGAGTTTATTGCGATCTCACAAAGCGCGCACAGGTCTGGAAAGGAGGAAATATAAGCTTTTCCTTGCTTGCCGGGGTGCCGCGCTCTTCGATTGCCCTCTCATTCCCATGAAAATTCTAGTCGCCGACAAGATCTCGCCCAAGGGAGTTGCCTACCTGCGTCAGCAGCCGGGCTTTGAAGTCGTTGAGGCCTACGGATCTTCTCCGGAGAAGATTCTGGAACTCGTGAAGGATGTGCATGCCATCGCGGTGCGCTCTGAAACAAAGATCACCCGAGCGGTGCTCGAGGCGGCTCCTCTGCTCAAAGTCGTGGGTCGCGCCGGAGTCGGCGTGGACAACGTCGATGTCGATGCTGCCACCGAGCGCGGGGTCGTCGTCATGAACACCCCGGCGGGCAACACCGTCGCCACTGCCGAGCTTACCTTCACCCATATTCTCTGCGGCGCGCGTCCCGTCGCCCAGGCCGCCGCCTCCATGAAGGCCGGCCAGTGGGATCGCAAGAGCTTCAGCGGCATCGAACTCTTCAAGAAGACCCTCGGCGTCGTCGGCCTCGGCCGCATCGGCGGCGAGGTTTCCAAGCGCGCCATCGCGTTCGGCATGCGCGTGCTCGCCTACGATCCGTATCTCTCTCCCGCCCGCGCCAAGGCCCTCGGGGTCGAGGTCGCCACGCTCGACCAACTCCTCGCCCAGTCGGACTATATCACGGTCCACATGCCGATGACCGACGACACGCACCACATGATCGACGAGGCCGCCCTCGAGAAGTGCAAGAAGGGCGTCCGCCTCTTCAACTGCGCACGCGGCGGCATCATCAAGGAAACCGCTCTCATCGCCGCCCTCAAGTCCGGCAAGGTCGCCGCCGCCGGCCTCGACGTCTTCGAGGACGAGCCCCTTGCCAAGGACAGCGAGTTCCGTTCGCTGCCCAATGTCGTCCTTACGCCCCACCTCGGAGCCTCGACCGCCGAGGCGCAGGAATCGGTGGGCATCGAGGTCGCCGAGCAGATCGCCGACCTACTCTTGAGCGGCGCCGTGCGCAATGCCGTCAACCTCCCGTCGGTCGACGCCGCCACGGCCAAGCTCCTCGCCCCCTACATCGACCTCGGCACCAAGCTCGGGACGCTCGTCCAGCAGATCGCCCCGCAGCAAATCGCGACCCTGCGCATCTCCTATACTGGCAAGATCGTCGAGTTCGATACCAACGCCATCACCCGCTCCATCGAGCGCGGTTTCCTCCGTCGCATCAGCGGCAACGAGGTCAACACCGTCAACGCTCCCTTCGTCCTCCAGCGCCTCGGTATCAAGGCCGAGGTGGTCACGAGCAACGAACCCGGCGACTACTCTGAACTCATCACTGTCGAGGTGATCGCCGCCACCGGCGAGACGTTCGTCGCCTCCGGCACACTCCTCGGCAAGAACAACGAGCCCCGCATCGTCGAAATCAACGGCCGCGATGTGGATGTCGCCGCCGAGGGCAAGCTCCTTGTCCTCGAAAACGTCGACCAGCCCGGCATGGTCGGCGCCATCGGCACGCTCCTCGGCAAGGACAAGGTCAACATCGCCGACATGTCGCTCTCCCGCCTGACTCCCGGCGGCACCGCCTACATGGTGGTGCGCGTCGACACCGAGCCCAGCGAGGCCGCCCGCACAGAGATCAAGAAGAACCCCGCTATCAAGCAGGCGAAGTTCGTGCAGCTCTGAACCGATGCGGACTCAGGTGGGAGCCTGCGTGCAGGCGATGACTTAACAATCGCGAGCAAACTCGCTCCCACCGTTCTCCACCCATGTTGATCCCCCTCATCATCGCTGCGGTCGTCGGCTATTTTCTGGGCGCGATTCCCTTCGGTTACCTCGTGGCCCGCGCCTATGGGATCAATATTTTCGAGCACGGCAGCAAGAGCCCCGGCGCTACCAACGTGAAGCGCGTCCTCGGCAAAAAGGCGGGTAACACCGTCTTCGCGCTCGACGTGGTCAAAGGCGCGGTCGCTGCAGGCTGGCCGGTAGTGGTCTTTCCACTGTTATCCTTTGGCTCGGTTGACACTCTCTATGCCGCCGTCACCGGCCTGCTCTGCGCCGTCCTCGGACACAGCTTTTCCTGCTTCACCAAATTTCGCGGCGGCAAGGGCGTGGCGACCTCTGCCGGCGGCTTCATCGTTCTCATGCCGGCCGTTACGTTGATCGCCCTCGCGGTGTGGCTCGTAACGTTCTTCGCGTCGCGCTACGTCTCGCTCGCCTCGATCCTCGCGGCCGCGGCCATTCCTGTCGGCGCGGTGCTTCTCGGCAAACCGCCTCTTCTCATCGGCCTCGCCGTGTTGATCTGCGTCTTTGTTGTTTTCCTCCACCGCGCCAACGTGCAGCGTCTGCTCAACGGCACCGAAAACCGCTTCGTGAAAAAATCCGCCGGCGGCGCACCTCCTTCCTCCACGAATCCATGAGCACTCTCTCGACCGTCAACATCGGCATTTGCGGCCTCGGCACCGTGGGACAGGGCGTTTGGAAGCATATCGAGGCCAACCGCGCCGCGCTCGAGTCCCGTCTCGGCGTGAAGCTCAACCTTGCCCGCGCCTCCGTGCGCGACCTCAAGAAAAAGCGCTCAGTCAAGGTTCCCGCCGCGAAGCTCACCACCGACCCGCTCGCCATCGCCACTGATCCCGCGATTCATGTCGTGTGCGAACTCATCGGCGGCACCACGCTCGCCCGCGAGGTCACGCTCGCCGCGCTCCGTGCCGGCAAGACCGTCGTTTCCGCCAACAAGGCGCTCCTTTGCAAGCACGGCCCCGAGCTCTTCGCCGCCGCCCGCAAGCACGGCGGTCACTTCTTCTTCGAGGCCTCCGTCGCCGGCGGCATCCCGATCATCAAGGCCCTCCGCGAAGGCCTTGTCGCCAACCGCTTCAAGCTCATCTACGGCATCCTCAACGGCACTTGTAACTACATCCTCACCCGGATGGAGCGCGAGGGCCTGCCGTATTCCGTCATCCTCAAGGAAGCCAAGGAACTCGGCTACGCCGAGGCCGACGAGTCGCTCGACGTCGACGGCTGGGACACCGCCCACAAGGCATCCATCCTCGCCTTCCTCGCGCACGGCACCTGGGTGCCCGTTGAAAAAATGCTCGTCGAGGGCATCACGAAAATCACCCAGGCTGACCTTTCCTTCGCCCGCGAAAACGGCTACGCGATCAAGCTCCTCGCCGTCATCACGCACGACGACGCCACCGGCGAAGTCTTCGTCCGCGTGCATCCCACGCTCATCCCGCGCACCAAGGTTTTGGCCAACGTCAACGAGGTCTACAACGGCATCTCCGTGACCGGCGACGTGGTGGGCGAGACAGTTTATATCGGCCGCGGCGCCGGGCAGGACCCGACCGCTAGCGCCGTCATCAGCGATATCGCCGATGCCGTCATCCTGCTGAACCGCGGCAACACCCACCTGCCCGAGCTTGCCGAGGTCCGCGCCCCGCTGTCCCCGCTGGAAAGCATCACCGGCCGCTACTACCTGCGCCTTGAGGTGAAGGACGAACCCGGCGTGCTCGCCAAAATCGCCGGCGCCACCGCCCGCCTCGACGTGAGCATCGCCAGCGTGCTCCAGCGCCCCAGCGAACGTCCCGGCGCCGCCTCGCTCATACTCACGACTCACGACAGCAACGAAAAGGCGATCCGCGCCACCGTGGCCCAGCTCGAGAAACTCTCCAGCGTCCTCGGCGAACCGGTGCTCCTTCGCATCGCGACCTTCGCCTGATTTCCCCTCTGTTTTTCAACTAAAACCCATGGCCAGAATTGTTCAAAAATACGGCGGCACCTCGGTCGGTGACGTCGAACGCATCCGCAAGGTCGCCGAGCGCATCAAGGCGATCCGCGACGAGGGCAACGAGCTCGTCATCGTCGTCTCCGCCCGCGCCGGCGTGACCAACGAACTGATCGCCCGCGCCAAGGCTTTGTGCGCCAATCCCAGCGAGCGCGAGATGGACCAGCTCCTCGCCGTCGGCGAGCAGGAGACCATCGCTCTCACCGCCATGGCCCTCCACGGCGTCGGCGTCAACGCGATCTCCTATACCGGCGCGCAGGCCGGCATTTTCACCGACACGGTCCACACCAAGGCCAAGATCAAAACGATCAACGCCAAGCCCATCGAAAACGACCTCAAGGCCGGCAAGGTCGTAATCGTGGCCGGCTTCCAAGGCATCAATGACGACGGCCAGATCACCACGCTCGGACGCGGAGGTTCCGACCTCACCGCCATCGCACTTGCCGCCGCCCTCAAGGCCGACAAGTGCGAGATCTACACCGACGTCGATGGGGTCTACACCGCCGACCCGCGTGTCGTGAAGGATGCCCGCAAGCTTCAGGAAATCTCCTACGACGAGATGCTCGAACTGGCTTCGTCCGGCTCGAAGGTCATGCAGTCCCGCTCCGTGGAATTCGCCGCCAAATACGGCGTCGTTTTCGAAGTCCGCTCCTCTTTCAATTACAACCCAGGAACCATCGTGAAACAAGAAATCGCCTACATGGAAAAAGTCGTCGTCCGCGGCGTCGCCGTCGACAAGGATCAGGCCAAGGTCATCATCTCCAACATCCCCGACAAGCCCGGCACCGCCGCGAAGGTTTTCCGCGCGCTCGCCGACGCCAGCATTATCGTTGATATGATCGTGCAGAACATGGGGCGCAATGGCATTGCCAACCTCACGTTCACCGTGCCGCTCACCGACATCGCCAAGGTTCAGCGCACCCTTGAACCCGTGCTTGCCGCCATCGGTGGCGGCCAGGTCGCGACTCACGAAAACATCGCCAAGCTCTCCGTCGTCGGCGTCGGCATGAAGACGCACTCCGGCGTCGCCGCCACGCTTTTCCAGGCGCTCGCCGACGCGGGGGTTAACATCGAGCTCATCAGCACCTCCGAGATCAAAATCTCCGTGGTGATCGACAAGGCCAAAGCCGACGAGGCCGCCCGCGTCGCCCACTCGGCCTTCGAGTTGGACAAGCTCTGATGCGGCGTGGCCGGACGAGCCCGTTCGATGAAATACGTAAGCACTCGCGGACAGACTGCCTCCCTCGGCTTTTGCGATGCCGTCGCCACCGGCCTTGCTCCGGACGGAGGGCTTTACCTGCCAGAGACGCTTCCGCAGTTCACCGCCTCCGATCTCGCCTGCTTCGCGCCGCTTGGTTACGCGGAGTTGTGCTTTGAATTTCTCAAACTCTTCGCGACCGACATCCCGCCTGTGACGCTGCATGAGATCATCAACCGCAGCTACACGAAGTTCGCCCATCCCGACATCGCGCCCATCGTCAAGCTCGACGACCGCACCTCCGTCCTCGAGCTCTTCCACGGGCCCACGCTCGCCTTCAAGGACTTTGCGCTCCAGCTCCTCGGCAATCTCTACGAGCACCAGTGCGCCGTGCGCCACCAAACGATCAACGTCCTCGGCGCCACCTCCGGCGACACCGGTTCGGCGGCGATTCACGGACTCCTCGGCAAGCCCGGCACCGCGATTTTCATACTTTATCCGGACGGCCGCACTTCGCCGCTGCAGGAACGCCAGATGGCCTGCACCGGTGCGCACAACGTTTACGCCCTCGCGGTCGATGGTTCGTTTGACGACGCACAGGCCGCGTTGAAGGACATCTTCGCCGATCAGACTTTTCGCACTCATCACAGGCTTTCGGCGGTCAATTCCATCAATCTGGCCCGCGTCCTCGCGCAGTGCGTTTACTACCTCTACGCCTATCTGCGGCTGCCCGCGGCGACGCGCAACGAGACCGAATTCGTCGTGCCCACGGGCAATTTCGGCAACGTGCTCGCCGGCTGGATGCTCCAGAAAATGGGCGTGCCGATCCACAGTTTCAAGGTCGCCACCAACCAGAACGATATTCTCCACCGCCTGTTCACCACGGGCGACTACCGCGTGTCGTCGGTCGTGCCGAGCCTCGCGCCGTCGATGGACATCCAGGTGTCGAGCAACTTCGAGCGTTTCCTCTACCTGAGCGTGGGCCGCGACGCCGCGAAAGTCCGCGAGGTCATGAACACCTTCAAGACGACCGGCGGCTACAAATTCGCCAACTTCAACCGCGATACCTTCAGCGCCTCGCGCTGCACGGACGCGGAGATTCCCGGCATCATCAAGTCGGTCTACGGGCGCTACGGCTACATCGTCGATCCGCACACCGCGTGCGGGTTTGTCGACTTGTCGAAAGACCGTCCGAGCCTGGTACTCGCGACGGCCAGCCCGGCGAAGTTTCCCGACACGATCATTTCGGCCATTGGCATTGAGCCGAAAGATCCGAGCTTGGAAGCGCTCAAGGCTCGCCCCTTGAAGAAACATCTTATCAAGGCCGAGCCCGCCGCCATCCGAGCGTTCATCGACAAGCACGCGGTGTGATTCGGCATTCTAATGCCGTAAGCAAACGACATGAGCGCATCTTCCCCCGTTGTAGAGTTTACGGATGTCGCCAAACGCTTTGGCGACGCCCCCCCCGTGCTCTCAGGCATCACCTTGTGCGCCCAGTCCAATGAATTCATAAGTTTAATAGGACCTAGCGGCTGCGGAAAATCCACCCTGCTCCGCCTCATCGCGGGACTCAGCCCGGTAAGCGGCGGAAAACTCCTTGTGGGGGGCCGCCCCCCCGCCCAAGAGGCCAGCGATCTCGCCTTTGTTTTTCAGGAGCCAACCCTCCTGCCTTGGCTCACGGTCCGCAGGAACATCGAGGTCATGCTCCGCCTGCGCCACACGCCTGCCGATCGCCGTCGCGCACTGGCCGACGAAGCGCTCTCCCTCGTGCGGCTCACCTCGCTTGCCACGCACTACCCGCGCCAGCTTTCCGGCGGCCAAAAGATGCGCGTCTCGATCGCCCGCGCCCTGACGCTGGAGCCAAAACTGCTCCTGCTCGACGAACCGTTTGGCGCACTCGACGAAATGACCCGCGACCATCTCAACGAAGAACTCCTCGCTATCCGCGAACGGCAGCGCTGGACCGCTTTTTTCGTGACGCACTCCGTGGCGGAAGCCGTTTTTCTTTCCACTCGCATCGCCGTGCTGGCCGCCAATCCCGGCCACATCGTCCACGAGGTGCCCGTCGATCTGCCCTACCCTCGCACGCCTGAAACCCGTTTGTCGCCCGCCTACCAAACGCTGGTTGCCAAGGTTTCCCTGCTCCTGCGTTCCGTCGAAGTCTCCACACCGCACGCCGCCTGATGAGCCGACGCGCACTCAGCTTTCTGCTTCCCGTGCTGGCCGGAGCTTTTTTCATCGGCCTCTGGTATGTCGTGCGCCTGCAAGTGATCGCCGCCGACCAACGTTTTCTCCTGCCCGCGCCGGACGCGATTTTGCGGGCGATGGGCGAACGGGCCCCGATGCTCTGGTCGGCCACGCTCAACACGGCCACGGGGGCGCTGCTGGGATTTGGCGGCGCGGTGGCGTTGAGCTTCACGCTGGCGCTCGGCCTGTCGCTGTCGCCGCTCGTGCGCGCCAGTTTTTATCCCTACCTGATGGTGCTGCAACTCACCCCCGTCATCGTGCTCGCGCCCATTCTCATCCTCTGGGTCGGCCCTGGATTGAAGAGCGTCGTCATCATCACGTTCCTGATCTGCTTTTTTCCCCTCGTGGTAAACACGACACAGGGCCTCATCTCGACCGACCGCAACCTCGTTGATCTTTTCCGCATGAGCCGCGCCTCGAGACTTCAAGAGATTTTCCTCCTGCGCGTGCCGTCCGCGCTGCCGTATTTTTTCACCGGGCTGCGCATCGCCGCCACCCTCGCCCCGATCGGCGCCATCGTGGGCGACGCCTATGCGGGCAACTCCGGCGGCGGACAGGGCGGGCTCGGGTTTCTCACCATCATCTTCAGCGCGCAGTTCCAGCTCCCCGCCCTGTTCGCGACCGCCGCCGTGAGCTGCCTCCTGGGCTTCGTCTTCGCGGGCGCCGTCGTGGGGCTGAGCTGGCTCGCCTTGCGCCAGTGGCACGACTCCTATCAACGCAAGGATCTCTGATGCACACCCGCAACCTGCCTTGCCGCGACCGTCACCTCGTCCTCGGACACGAGCCGCTCATCGCCGGCATTCTCAACGTCACCGACGATTCGTTCTTCGACGGCGGCCGCTTCAACGTCCCAGCCGCCGCTGTCTCCCACGCCCGCCGGTTGATCGCCGAAGGCGCTGCGCTCCTCGACATCGGCGGCCAATCCACCCGCCCCGGCTACGTCGAGCTTTCGCCCGCCGATGAAATCGCCCTCGTCGTCCCCGTCATTCGCGAACTGGCCGGTCATGTCGACATGCCGATCTCCATCGACACCTACAAATCTTCCGTGGCCCGCGCCGCCATCGAGGCCGGCGCGCATATCGTCAACGACATCCACGGACTCCAGCGCGACCCCGACATGGCCGCCGTCATAGCCCAGAGCGGATGCGCCGCCATCCTCATGCACAACGACGAGGCCTTTCGCGATCTCCCCGCCGCCGACGACGTGATGCCGCCGCTGCTCGCCTTCTTCGCCCGCTCCCTCGACATCGCCGCCCGCGCCGGCATCGACCGCGCCCGCATCATCCTCGATCCCGGCATCGGCTTCGCCAAAACCCACGGGCAAAACCTGCGCATCCTCGCCCGCCTCGGCGGACTGCACGCGCTGGGCTGCCCGATCCTGCTCGGCGCCTCTCGAAAATCCGTCGTCGGCAACGTCCTCGGCCTCCCGCCCGAGGAACGCCTCGAAGGCACGCTGGCCACGACCGCGCTTGCGGTCTGGCAGGGGGTTGATTTCCTCCGTGTTCACGACGTTCGCGCCAACCGTCGCGCCGCCCTCATGGCCGCCGCCCTCCGCAACGCCTCCGGCTCTCAACTCTCAGCTCTCAACTCTCAACTTCCGCAATGACCGGACGCATTCATCTCAAAAATATGGTTTTCTATGGCTACCACGGGGCCATGGTTGAAGAGGGCACGCTCGGTCAACGCTGGGTCATCGACCTGGTGCTCACCCTCGACATCACCGCCGCCGCCGCCAACGACGACCTGAACCGGACCGTCGATTACACCCGTATCTACAACGTCTGCCGCAAGTGCGTTGAGACCGACCGCTTCAAGCTCATCGAATCGCTCGCCGGCCACATCATCGACTCCGTGTTCGCCAGCAGCCCCGTCGTGGACGCCGTCGACATCACGGTAAAAAAACCCTCCGTTCCCATCGCCGGCATCCTTGATTATGTCGCCGTCGAAACCAGCCAGACACGTGCAGACCGCCTACCTCGCCCTGGGCGGTAATCTCGGCGACCGAAGCCGGCTTCTCACCGACGCCCTGGCCGCCCTCGCCCGCGCCCCGCACAACCGCGTCACCGGCGTCTCCCCTGTTTACGAGACCAAGGCCGTCGGCGTCACCGACCAGCCGGATTTCCTCAACCTCGTCGTCCGTCTGGAAACTGATCTGCCGCCGCTGGCTCTCCTCGAGCTCTGCCTCGCGATCGAACAGGAGCTCGGCCGCGTCCGCCGCGAACGCTGGGGCCCGCGCACCGTCGACATCGACGTGCTTCTCCACGGCGATCTGTCGCTCCACGACGAGCGCCTCACCCTCCCGCATCCGCGTATGAAGGAACGCGCCTTCGTGCTCGCCCCGCTCGCCGATCTCGCGCCCGACCTGCGCATCGGCGGCGAATCCGTGCGCGATCTCCTCGCCCGCCTCGGTTCCAGCGGCGTGCACCGCACCGACATCAACCTGCCGCTTCCCGCCTGATGTCCACGGTCCTCGAAGAAATCCGCCTCGCGGCCACGCCCGCCGCACTCTTCGCCGGCCTGCATGACCGGCCCTGCGCCTTCTTTCTCGACAGCGGACTCTCTTCCGGTGGCCTCGGCGCGTATTCGTTTGTCGGGTTCGATCCCTTCCTTGTTTTCAGTGCCAAGGGCCGCGCCATCACCCTCACCCGCGACGGTCGCGCCACGACGCACACCGGCGACCCGCTCGCCGAACTCCAAACCCTCCTCCTCCGCCATCAAGCGGCCAACCCTATCGGCTGCCCGGTGCCTTTCACCGGCGGCGCCGTGGGTTTTTTCGGCTACGAACTCTGCACCCAGTTGGAGAAACTCCCGCGCACCTCGACCGACGACCTGCCGGAAGTCCCCGACCTCGCCTTCGCCTTTTACGACGGGATCATCGCCCATGAACACGCCACCGCCCGCACCTGGCTCGTCGCAAACCCCATCCAAACCGCCTCCGCCGCGACCATCCTCGCCCGCCTCCACGCCGCCGTCGACCGACCCTCCGCCTCGCAACCCTCGGTGTTCAGCTCCCGCCTCGATCCCCCCGTCTCCAACTTCACCTCCGCCTCCTACGCCGCCGCCGTCGAACGCATCAAGGCCTACATCGCCTCGGGCGACGTCTATCAGGTCAACCTCACGCAACGCTTCGAGGCCCCGCTCCCCTGCGCGCCCTTCGCCCTTTACGAACGTCTCCGCGCCCGCAGCCCGTCGCCGTTCGCCACCTATCTCAACTTCGGCCCCGTGCAGATCGCGAGCAGCTCCCCCGAGCGCCTGCTGCGCATCCACGACCGCCACGTCGAGACCCGCCCGATCAAGGGCACCCGTCGCCGCGACGCCGATCCCGACGCCGACGCCTGCCTCGCCCGCGAACTCCTCTCCAGCGTCAAGGACCGCGCCGAGCTCCTCATGATCGTCGATCTCGAGCGCAACGACCTCGGTCGCGTCTGCGACTACGGCTCCGTGCACGTCGACGATCTCTGGCGCCTCGAATCTCACCCGACCGTCCACCACCTCATCGCCAACGTCTCCGGCACGCTCCGCGCCGGTTGCGACGCGATCGACTGCGTGCGCGCCATCTTCCCCGGCGGCTCGATCACCGGCGCGCCTAAGATCCGCGCCATGGAGATCATCGACGAGTTGGAGCCGCACCGCCGCCATGTTTACACCGGCGCGATCGGCTACCTAGGCTTCGACGGTAACTGCGACCTCAACATCGCCATCCGCACCATCACCTGCGTCGGGCGCCGCGCCTTTTACCACGTTGGCGCCGGCATCGTCTGGGATTCCGACCCCGCCTCCGAGTATCAGGAAACGCTCGATAAAGGCCGCGCTATGCGCGACGCTCTCACCACCTCCTCCTAGCCCATGCTCATCGACACCAAAGTCATGCTTCACGGCAAGCTGCGCTCCGACCACGCCGCCGCCATCTCGCCGTTGCACGAGGGTTTTCTCTACGGCCACGGCCTCTTTGAAACCATCAAGGTCGTCGCGGGCCGTCCGGTTTTTCTCCCCGCCCACCACGCCCGCCTCGTCGCCAGCGCCCGCGCCCTCGATCTCCCCTACGCGCTTACGCTCGACGCGCTCCGCGAACGCATCCTCACCCTCGTCAACGCCAACTCCCTTGACGAAGGCAGCGTGAAGGTCGTCGTCTTCAACCAGGAAGACGAAACCGGCGAACTCATCCTGACCCGCCCGATCGTTTACTCCGCCGAGACCTACGCCCGCGGCTTCCGCCTGCAAACCCGTCGCACCGGCCAGCGCATCAACGGTCTGAGCGGCCACAAAACCCTCAACTACCTCGAAAACATCCGCGCCCGCCGCGCCGCCATCGCCGCCGGTTGCGACGAGATGCTTTTCATCGACGCCGTCGGTCAGGTCGTCGAGGGCGCGGGCACCAATCTCTTCGTCGTCCGCGACGGCGTGGCCCTCACCCCGCCGCTCTCCGTCGGTCCGCTCCCCGGCATCGCCCGCGGCCTCGTGCTCGCCCTGCTCGGTCCCGACCGCGCCCGCGAAGCTCCCGTCGACATCGCGCTTCTGCACGACGCCACCGAGGTGTTTGTCACCAACGCCCTCATGGGCGTCATGCCCGTGAGCCGCATCGAGAATCACGACTACGACCTTGCCAAAAACCCTTTCACGCGTGCCCTTCAGAAAAATTACCGCGCCGCCGAACTCAAAAACACCTGAGCCCGTCCCATGAAACCCGCCGTTTTCCTCGTCGCCTGTCTCGCCGCCCTGATCGCCTTCTCCGGCTGCGCCAAAAAAGCCGCAGCCACCGCCGCCGCGCCTTCGCCCGGCACTCCCGCCGCACCCTTCAAGATCACCGTCCAGCTCGACTGGGTCGCCGAGCCCGAGCACGGCGGTTTCTACCAGGCGCAGGCCATGGGCTACTTCAAGGACGCCGGCCTCGACGTCGAAATCATCCCCGGCGGCCCCAACGCCTTCGTCATGCAGAAGCTCGCCACCGGCCAGGCCGACATCGGCCAGGGCGACAGCACCAACACCCTCCTCGCCCTCGCCCAAGACATCCCCGTCATCCAGATCGGCGCCGTTTTCCAAAACGATCCGTCCGTCCTCATGCTCCACGCCGACAATCCCGTCACCCGCTTCGAGGACCTCGATGGCAAGACCCTCATGGCCCGACCCGAATGGGCCTTCCTCCCCTACCTCAAGAAGAAATACTCCATCGATTTCAAACTCGTCCCGCAAAACTACTCCGTCGCCAACTTCGTCGCCGACAAGAAGCTCATCCAGCAGGGCTACTTCATCGCCGAGCCCTACCACATCATCAAAGCCGGCGGCGCGATGCCGCGCTTCCTCTACGCCTGGGACGCCGGGTTCGACGCCTATGCCGTGCTCGTCGCCAACAAACGCTGGGCCGCCGCCCACCCCGCGCAAGTCCGCGCCTTCCTGAAGGCCTACATCCACGGCTGGCGCGATTATCTCCAGCACGACCCCGCGCCCGCCCACGCCCTCATGAAGCAGGCCAACCCCAACAACACCGATGAGTTCATGCTCTTCTCGCGCCAGATGATCATCGACGAAAAACTCGTCACCGGCCGCGGACCCGACGGCGGCTTCGGCAACGTCGGTCGCATCACCGCCGCACGCTTCGCCACGCAGATCCGGCAGCTCGAAGACCTCGACATTCTCCCCAAGGGCAAGCTCGCCGCCGCCCAGGTCATGACGACCGACTATCTGCCCTGACGCCCTCGGTCCGCCTTAGCGTGCAACCGATGCGACTCGCTTCTCCGTCACTCCGCTCAGCGGATGGCGGATGACGGCGTCCCACGCCACTTGCTGCAACAGCCGGTTCAACGGCTCCAAATCGCCCGCCGAAATCGCAGCCTTGGCCAAAGCCGCCGGCACGGGCAGGCCCACCGGGCTCTTTCGGTAGATCACCGCGTAGTGGCAATACGACTCCAGCACCGCCAGCGGCGGCTTGGGGTGGCCGATCGGGTCCAAGAAAAGGTCTTCCTGCGTTTTCAACCCGGGCGCCTGCCCGTCGATGATCTTTTCCCGCAGCGCGATCACCGCCTGGCCCGCCGGCACGACGAACACCACCTGCTTCCCCAGCTTTTTGTTCAGAGCAGCGATGTGCTCGTCCATCGTCCGGAAATAGTAGGCCTGCATCGTCTCCAACGCCTCCTTCGTCGCCTTGTTGCGCTCCACCCGATCCAGCTTCGGCCCGAAGGCCGGTTCTCCGGGATGGCGCTGGTAGTTGGGATCGAAGACCGTCGGATTGTAGATGTCGTACGCCGGCCACGCTTCCATCACGGTCACGCGGATGGCCGGATTATGGTCGAAGCCCAGTTGCGCGTAGTTGCCGATGCCGTCGTCCGGAAGATAGCACGGCGTCAGGATGAGCACGTCCAGCTTGCCCTCGCCCAACACCTCCTTGGACCGGTTGGCGGCGTCGTGGGCGTTCCAATGCTGGATGGATTTGGAAGCGCCGATCATGTGGGTGCCGACGATGATCTGGTCGGGAAATCCCCCCGCCCTGGCCATCTCCGTCAGGAGGGCGGGCACGGGCAGGAAATAACTGTGGTGGCACGCGTAGATGCTCTGCCCCCGCGTGATCGGTGCGGAGGCGGTCTCCTGTCCGTTCGCCGTCAGGAAGCTCAATGCCAGAAGGCCGATTGCGAAGGGGGTTTTCAAAATCATGGGGGGATCGTGTGCGGGCGAAAAAACGGGATGGGCTGGTCAACGGATACCTTTCGGGCCTCCGAAACCAAGTCGGAAATGCCGCGAGCCGCGTCGGGCTGGAAGGCACGACCCCACCCGGCGCGGCCTTGAACCTCATGCCGCTTACAAACCGCCCTTGATCTTATCGAGGATCATCAACGACAGGCGCTCGTCGCCAAACACACCCACGCGAATCTCCACCTTCGTGAGCGCATCCGACTCTTTGGTGATCGTGATTTCAACCTTTGTGTCGTCCGCCCTGCGCGCGATCAGGACGGCTTTGAGCGCATCTTTCGCCTCGCTGATTTTTTTGAACTGCAGCCCGTCGATCGCCCGATTCGAGGCGCGCACGACCGACTCGTAGCCGTTGGGCAGCTCGGCGGTGAGTTCTCCGCGCACATAGGCCACCGTGCCGGCGCCCGCCGCACCCGCGGCGCCAACCGCCAGCAAGGCACAACCCGACTGGACAGCCGCCAAGACGGCCAAACCCGATGCCATCGCCAAACTTTTCCACCCTTGATGAGATTGAGTGTTCATAATCTTTTTTTGACCGGGAACGACATCCGGAAGTTCCATCCGCTTCTCGCTTGGCTCCGGTTCCCCGCAGCCGCACACTGTCCGGCAATCCGGCTCCCGCCGCTTCTTATGAAAAACGAGATTCGCTGGCTCGTCCGTCTTGGCATCGACCAGGGTTTGTTCACCCACGCCCACGCCCTCGACGTCCGCGCCGCCTTGGGTGAAGGCGCGGACCCGATGGACTTTGCCCAGAGGCTCATCGACGACGGCCATGTGGCCGGCGAGCATCTCGCCACCCTTGAAAAAATCGCCGGCCTCTCCCTCAACAAGGCCAAGGTCGGCCCTCCCGTCGACGACCCCTTCGCCAACGATCCGGAGACTCCCGCCGCCCCGCCGCCGCCACGGGCGGCACCCCCGCCTGGCCGCGCCACCCCCGGCGACACCGCCCCGCCTTTCATGGTCGCCGCCGGCCGCGGCGGTCCGCCTAAGCCCCCCAGGCTTCCCTTCGACATGATCGGCACGCTGGACGACCCCGCGCTCGCCGCCGCCATGCGCGCGCTCTTGCGCGACAGCGCCCGCTACGGCGCGAGCGACCTGCACCTCTCCGCCGGCTCGCGCCCGTTTATCCGCCACGACCGCAAGCTGGTGCCGATCGGCGAACAGGTGCTCGCGTCCGAGGACGCCCTGCGCCTCAACACCGCCCTGCTCACCCCTCCGCAGCGGAAACTTTTCCTCGACCAGAAGGACTTCGACTACGCCCTGGCGCTCGACGCGACCAACCGCTACCGCGTCAACCTCATGTTTCACAAGGGTGGCGCGGCCGGCTCCTACCGCATGGTGCCCGCCAGCATTCCCCGCCTCGCCGACCTCGGCCTGCTCAATCTCGACGTCATCCGCAAGCTCCTCAGCTACCACAACGGCCTCATCCTCGTCACCGGTCCCGTCGGCTCCGGCAAGACCACCACCCTCGCCGCCCTCGTGGCCGAGCTCAACGAGACGCGCACCGACCACATCATCGCCGTCGAGGACCCCATCGAGATCGTGCAGCCCGCCAAAGGCTGCAACATCACCCAGCGCCAGGTCGGCCCGCATACCCGGTCCTTCGCCACCGCCCTCAAGGGCGCCCTCCGCGAAGACCCCGACGTCATCGTCATCGGCGAGCTTCGCGATCTCGAAACCATCGAGATGGCGATCACCGCCAGCGAGACCGGCCACCTCGTGATCGGCACCATGCACACGAGCGACGCCGCCACCACGCTCAACCGCATCCTCGACGTCTTTCCCCCCTCGCAGCAGGCTCAGATCCGTGCCAGCGTCGCCGAGAGCCTGCGCGGCATCATCTGCCAGCGCCTCCTCCCCGGCACCGGCGGCGGCCTCGTGCTCGCCTGCGAGATTCTCGTGGCCAACGGCGCCGTCTCCAACCTCATCCGCGAGGGCAAAAGCCAGGGCCTGCGCAACGTCCTCGAAACCGGCGTACGCGACGGCATGTGCCTCATGGAAAACTCCGTCTTCGATCTCTACCAGAGTCGCGCCATCACCGCCGAGACCGCCCGCCTCAACATCGTCAACCGCATGCTCCGCGCCAAGATCACCTGAGTCTCCGCCCTTCCTCCCATGCCCGCCATCGACGACCTTCTCAAAACCATGCTCGAACGCGGCGGCTCCGACCTGCACCTCACCGTCGGCCTCCCGCCCAAGACGCGCGTCTCCGGCGCGCTCACCCCGTTGAACGACACCCCGTTCACCGCCGAAAAGATGGAGGTCTTCCTCCAGGAAATCTGCCCGCCCGCCCGCTGGGCGCAGTTCCTCGACACCAAGGACCTCGACCTCGCCCACGAGATTCCCGGCGTCGCCCGCTTTCGCGGCAACTACCTCTACAACCACTGGGGCCAGGCCGCCGTCTTCCGGCAGATCCCCGCCAAAATCCTCTCCTTCGACGACCTCAAGCTCCCCCCCGTCCTCAAGAAACTCTGCAACCTCCGGGAAGGCCTCGTCGTCGTCACCGGCCCCACCGGCAGCGGCAAATCCACCACCCTCGCCGCGATGATAGACTACATCAACGAGACCTCCGCCCGCCACATCATCACCATCGAGGACCCCATCGAGTTCGTTCACCAAAACAAACAGTGCACCATCGTCCACCGCGAGGTCGGCGATCACACCCGCTCCTTCGCCGACGCGCTCAAGGGCGCCATGCGCCACGATCCCGACATCCTCCTCCTCGGCGAGATGCGCGAGCTCGAGACCATCAAGCTCGCCCTCGGCTGCGCGAGCATGGGCATGCTCGTCTTCGGCACGCTCCACACCAACAACGCCCCGAAGACCATCGACCGCATCATCAACGCCTTTCCCGCCGACGAGCAGAACCAGGTGCGCGTCATGCTCGCCGGCTGCCTCGCCGGCGTCGTTTCCCAGCTCCTCTGCAAACGCATCCCCAAAGGCCGCTGCGCCGTCCACGAGATTCTCGTCCAGCACGAGGCGCTGCCCAACACCATTCGCAGCGGCCAGATCAGCAACATCCGCGCGATCATCGAAGGCGGCGGCGCCGACGGCATGATCACGATGGACCAAAGCCTCCTCGCCCGCGTGCAGGACGGCAGCATCGCGCCGGTGGAGGCCTACATGAAAGCCGCCAACAAGGCCCCCTTCGCCGCCCTCCTCAAGCCCGGCGACCTCGACGGCGGACACTGACAGGCCGGATTGACAACGCCACTTGCAGCGGGCCAACCACGCGGCCTGCCGCGCAAGGTCATGACGACCGAATATCTGCCCTGACACCTTCGTCCCCGGCATCCTCGTCGCAGGTTTTCAATCGGCTCGACTTCCGTTTTATTCCGGTTGTGGATTCGCCTTTCAACCGTGCGAAAGATAAAGGAAAAGCCGCAGCCCCAGTCCACCCAAACCCTGCATGGGCAGCCCTCCGCCGGAGGTTCCTCCTGCGCGGGGGCGCTCCGCCCCGCAGTCGCCGCCGCCGTCCTCGCCGCCGCCCTTGGCTGCCTGGTCGCCGGTTATGTCGCCGGCCGGGCGCAATGGAGCCTCAAGAAACCCCCGCTCACCCCCGAGCTTCTGGCTACCACCGCCGACCGGGCCGTGCCCCTGAAACCGGGCCCGTGGGGACATCTTGAAGCCGTCCCCATCCGCATCGCCCCCCTGGAGGAATATCTTCCCGTCAAGATGCTGGAGGAGATCGGGAGCCGGTGGTATTTCGTCGATTATTCCCCCGAGACGCTCACCGCCCTCTTCAACAAGGCGGATTTGACCCCCGCACAAAGGGCGGAACTGGCAGACACCGCGAAATGGCAGCAAGGCGGCGACGGGATCACCATCACGCCTTCCGACAACCTGATCTTCACCCTTTCCCCAAGTGCGCGGAAGACGATCTACACCGCCCTCTGGCAGCTTCCCGCCAGCGGCCTTCGCGGACGGATGGCCTCTTTTCGCGCCGATCAGTTCGACGACATCTTCGCGCACAGCGGCCTCTCCGCCGACATCATCGATCTGGTCAAGACCCTGTCGTTTCGCCACGGGCAGTTGCTTTTTTTCTGCGACGCACCCTGGGTTTTGGGAAAAATCCCCGTTTTCGACGACAAGGTTCGGTTCATCCGGACGATCGTGGGTAAATCGACCCTCCTGCTCCGGCTGCATGTCACGGCGGACTCCAACGTCACCTCCTTAGCGAACTACTGGTCCAAGGCCTCATGGGGCAAGGATATCACGCCCATGCTGGAATCGCTGTCGCGGGTCCCCGGCGGGGCTCGGGTTGACATCGTCCATCTGTTCCCCCCGATGCCGACGGAATGCCTTTATACCTTCCCCTTCCCGTCGCGGGATCCCGCCGACGCGCTCAAGGACTGCCATTGGGTCGCGCTTAATTTTTTCCGGGACCCGCCCGACCTCAGCCTGACCGACCACGAAAAAATCCGGAAAATCATCGATAACGATTATTTCCCCGTGCTGTCCGACCCGCGCTACGGCGATCTCGTGCAACTCGTCAGGCCGAACGGCGACGTGATCCACTCGGCCATCTTCATCGCCGACGACGTTGTTTACACCAAGAACAGCTCCGGCTCCTTGGAACCCTATATGTTGATGCGGCTGCAGACGCTCATCGACACGTTCGACGCCTTCGTCCCCGAGGACGAAACGCTCCGGGTCGTGATTTCCCGCAGCAAATATTACTGACCGCCGGCCATAAGCCCCGCCGCCAAGACGACCGGCCCCAAGTCCTGAGCCCCGCGCTCACTCCGCCTCGCCTGAACCCGTGATCCAGCGGGCGCTTTGCTTGCGCGGGCCGCAGGTCTCCACGACTTTCCCGTTTTTGCCGCGTTGCTCGGTCATGCGTCCGTCGGGATGAGTGGTATAATAGGTCGCATCATCGCCCGAACTCGTGAACACGGCCAAAACCAATCCGATAAAACACAAGATTAAGAGGACGTGAAACATCGCGCTCCCACTTTGTTTGATCGCCCTCGAAAGATCAAGATGAAGGCGTCCGCCTCTTTCCCTTCCCACATTCTCCCGCTTCCGTTTGCGACCGTGCGGACTTCCCGCTAGGCACAAAAAAGCCCGACCGGCTAGGTCGGCCTTGCGTCGGGTGCGGCCCCGACCTCCGTTCAGTTCAACGCGTGGTGGGTTTGCGGCGTTTCTGAGAGGGTTGGGTGTGTTTTGGGTCGTTTTCCCGTGTTTTTGACCGATTTTGGCGTGTTTTCGGGTCAAATTGGCCCGCCCGCACTTATTTTTTGGCCGACCGCACTCGGTTTTACTATTACCGCGATACTTTTTACTATCACCGCGATAGGTTTTATTATCACCGCATTAGTTTTTCCTATCACCACAATCGCTTTTAGGACTACCGCGCTAACTTTTTCTATTACCGCAATCGGTTTTAAGACTACCGCGCTAATTTTTCTTATCACCGCACTCGCTTTTCTTCCGCCCGCACTTGGTTTTTTGTTCACCGCGCCTGCCGTTTTGTCCACCCCGCCAGAGTTTCGGGCTCCCCCGCCACGCTGCGGAACGGTTACCCAAGCCCGCCGGATATTTTCCCCGCCCCGCCCGCGAACAAGACTGACATTGCGGAATCCCCCGCTCAACTTCGCCGGACACATGTCCGCCGCCGACTCCCGAGACCGTTTCCTCGCCCTGCTCGCCGCCGCCGTCCACGACGGCACGCTCGTGAAGCTCACCCTCGGCAAGCACCGCGGGGCCGACGCCACGCTCGAGAACATCTTTGTGCGCCCCGTCACCCTCAAGGCCGGCCCGCACCTCTCGTTCACCTGGCGGCACGCCACGCGCGACATCATCAAGAACCATGCCCCCGACGCCGCGCTCGCGCTCCTCGGTCCGCACATCGGCGGCGACTTTCTGGACGCGCACCTCTTCACGCCCGCGCAGACCGCCCAGCTCGAAAACCGCGCCGACGGCACCGCGCGCCTCTCCATCAAGATGGCCGCCAACGCCCCCGCGCCCGCCGTCGAGCACCACGACCGCGCCAAGGACCACCTCGTGCCCGCCGACGCCCCTTGGCTGCGCGCCCTCGGCGTGACCAACGATCACGGCCAGCCCCGCGAGGGCATGGCCGGCAAGTTCCGCCAGATCCAGAAGTTCACCGAACTCCTCGCCCACCTCCTCGTCGAAGCCGGCCTCCTCCCCGCCGACGCCGACGCGCCCTTCACCCTCGCCGACATGGGCTGCGGCAAAGGCTACCTCACCTTCGCGCTCGCCGCGCACCTCGGCGCGCGCGCCAGCGTGACCGGCGTCGAGGCCCGCCCCGAGTTGGTCGCGCTCTGCAACCGCATCGCGGGCGACAACCACCTCGCCAACCTGCGCTTCGCCGCCGGCGACATCGCCTCGACTCCGCTCGCCGACGTGGGCGCGCTCGTGGCCCTGCACGCCTGCGACACCGCGACCGACGACGCGCTCGCCAAGGGTCTCGTTGCGGGCGCGCGCCTGCTCGTCGTCTCGCCGTGCTGCCAGAAGGAGCTGCGCCCGCAACTCGCCGCGCCCGCCGTGCTGGCCGACGCGTTGAGCCACGGTATTTTCCAGGAACGCCAGGCCGAGTTCGTCACCGACGCGCTCCGCGCCATGCTGCTGGAGTGGGCGGGTTATCGCACCAAGGTCATCGAGTTCATCTCCACGGAGCACACCGCGAAGAACCTCATGCTCGCGGCGATCAAAACCACGCCGTCGCCGGGCGGCACGCGCGATCCCGGCTCGGCGCTGGCCGGGCGCATCCGGGCGTTCGCGGCGTTTTACGGCATCCGCCGCCAGCGCCTCGCGGAGCATCTCGGGTTCAGCCTCACGGCCTAGGAAAAAAGCGGGCGCGCGGTTCGCGCCGGGCTTCACGGTCCGTCACCCGCCGTTGCGCATCCTCGAAACGTAGGCATCCGAGTTGGACTCGTATTTCTTCAGCACCTCGATGATGGCCTTCCGGTAATCGGCCTGCATCGGCACGCTCTCCTCCCAGTAGAGGCATGTGCGGTAGTAGTCGTAATACTCCGCCGCCTCGAAGTCGCGGAGCCCTGTCTCGGCCATGCCGCGAATATTGTTGAACAGCGACTTCACATCGCCCGCCACGCCCATCCGGTTGGTGCCCTTTTGCGCGGCCCGCATCTGAAAATCGGCGATGACCGGGCCCAACCGTTCGTTGACGGCGGCCTTTTTGAAATTCGACCGGATGACCGCCACGAGGGCCTCGGAAAAATCCCTGAACTTTTCGACGCGTTCCCCCTGGGCGTGCCACTTCGCGAGGTCGATCGCCTCCCACTTGGTGACGCTGTCGAGGCGATAGCCGAACCAGCGCTTTTCCAGCTTGGTCACGGGCGCCTGGCCCGCTTCGCCATAGCGCGACGGGGCGGCGGTCTCCTCCACCGCGACCTTGCGGGTCTCCGCATACGTGGCAACACCCACGACCTCCTGGGTGGTCGTTGAAAAAATGGGGCTGCCGCTGTTGCCCGGCTCGAAATTCGCGTTCACCTCGATGCGCGTCGGCCCGACGCCGAGCACCTGCCCGCTGGTCTGCGTGGCCACGCCGCCGCCGAGGCGGTTGCCCACCACGACGATCTTGTCGCCGATCTTCACCGACTTGAGCACGTCGTCGGCCACCTTCAAGGCGCCCTGCGCGGCGGGGACGCGCAGGATAGCAATGTCGCTGCCGACCGCGGCGAAGATCGCCTGCACCGGCACCACCTCGCCGTGGAGATTCTTGAGCGTGATCTTTTTGTTTTCGCCGAGCACATGCTGATTGGTGACCACGAAATCGACCCCGCGCATTTTGGTCATGAACCCGGTCGCGGTGCTCGCGTCGCCCTCGATGAGGACGATCCCCTCCATCTGCTCCATGGAGAGCGCCTGCTGCTCGGCCACGCCCGGAACCGGGGCCGCCGCCGGGACGACCGGCTGGGACGAAGGGAACCCGCGGTTGAGGCCGCCCGCCTGCCCGCCGTCCGTGCCCGTCGCATACGCGGCCAGGACCGCGGAGGCCCCGAACCCCATCTCATCCTCGGACAACACTTCAGTCGCCGTCACCGGCGGCTTCGCCTCAAAGTCGAACGCACCCAGCTTTTTATTGAGCGTCGTCGTGTAAATCGTCTCGGTCATCATCCGGAACATCCCCATGCCGGAACCCTCCTGCATCACCGTGCGCAGGATCAAGCCGCTCTCCTTGTCGATCCAAGCGACCATCGGGCCGCCCATGACGCCGATGCCGTCGATCCGGTAGGTCGCGCGTTGGTTCCACATTTCCTCCCCCGTCAGCTTGGCATTCTGCAAACCAAAGGGAGCTTTCGCCTCTCCCGGCGGAGTCTCCATCAACGGCATGAACGCGCTGAGCGCCGTTGGCTGGCCGAGCATGCGATGATGCAGGGTTTGCGAGAATTCGTCGTCGGTCAGGCTGTTGCCCGAGCCCTTCGGGGTGCTGGCGCCACCAAATGAGATCATCCGTCCAGGGGTCGCCCCCGCCTTGGCAAGCAGATACCCCGAAGGCCGCACCGCGCCGGGGAAACCGGCCTGTCCGGCGCCGCTCCCGTAGAACCCCCAGCTGGCGAAATACCAGTCGTCGGGCTTTTTCTTTTTCAGAACCATCACCCGATAAGAGGCAGGAGGCCCAAAATTCGCCCTGCCGCCCGGCATCTCCCGGACGGGGACATACACCCTGCGCTGATAAGCCTGCGCGGTGATCGTATCGCTTCCCGTATAGATGCTTTCCGAACGCGCCAGCACCGTATCCGCGGTTTCCTCGCCCGCCCGGCACCACACGGCGGCGGTCAGGGCCGCCAGATAAAACAAAACTCCTGTGAAGGTGCGTTTACGCATGGGGTGACATTGCTGGTTGAGCAACAACGGCCGTCATTTCAGCTTCCATTAGCATTCCGGCAATATCAAACACCACCACCCTCGTTAATTATGAAACCCTAGACCGGGACTGCGGCAGCGGAGTCGCCGGGCACCGCGCCCTCGCCGCCATTGCGCATCCTCGAAACGCAGGATCCCTGGCATTTTCGATTTCATCCGACGTGGGGGAAAATGTGACGGAAGGCGGAACGCCGCACACACCAAATAAGACTTCCCCTCCCAGCCCGCGCCCTGTTGCCTTTCCGATTCAGCCATGACGCCCGCCCAGGAAATCGCCCGCCGCCGCACCTTCGCGATCATCTCGCATCCCGACGCCGGCAAAACCACGCTCACCGAGAAGTTCCTCCTCTACGGCAACGCCATCCATCTCGCCGGCACCGTCACCGCCCGCAAGAGCCAGCGCGCCACCACCTCCGATTGGATGGAGCTCGAAAAACAACGCGGCATCTCCATCTCCTCGACCGTCCTCCAATTCGATTACCAAGGCTACGCGGTCAACCTGCTCGACACCCCCGGCCACAAGGATTTCTCCGAAGACACCTACCGCGTGCTCACCGCCGTGGACGCCGCCCTCATGGTCATCGACGCCGCCAAGGGCATCGAGCCGCAGACGCGCAAGCTCTTCGAAGTCTGCAAGCGCCGCGGCGTCCCCGTGTTCACGTTCATGAACAAGTGCGACCGCCCCTCCATCAACCCGATCGACCTGCTCGACGAATTGGAGCGCGTGCTCGGCCTCACGCCCTGTCCCGTCACCTGGCCCCTCGGCAACGGCCCGGGCTTTCGAGGCGTTTACGACCGCCGCTCCAAGGAAGTGCATCTCTTCGAGCGCACACCCCACGGCGCCTACCGCGCACCGGTCAACGTCACCGGCCTCGCCGATCCCGTCGTGCGTGAAAAACTCGACAGCTACACCTACGAACAAGTCGCCGAGCAGATCGAGATTCTCGACGGAGCCAGCGCGCCCTTCGACCTCGAAGCCGTGCAGGCCGGCAAACAGACGCCCGTCTTTTTCGGCTCCGCCGTGAACAACTTCGGCGTGCAACTGCTCCTTGAGGGTTTCCTCAAGAACTCCATCCCTCCCACCTCCCGTCACTCCGTCAGCGTCACCGTGCCCGGCGCGCCCGCCCCGACCATCGCCCGAGAGATCCCCGTCACCTGCGAAAAATTCTCCGCCTTCGTTTTCAAAATCCAGGCGAACATGGATCCGAAGCACCGCGACCGCATCGCCTTCGTCCGCGTCTGCTCGGGCAAGTTCACCCGCGACATGAACGTCGTCCACCAGCGCACCGGCCGCACCGTGCGCCTCTCCTCCTCGCACCGGCTGTTCGGACAGGAACGCGAGACCGTTGACGAAGCCTGGCCCGGCGACGTCATCGGCCTCGTCGGCCACGACTCTTTCGGCATCGGCGACACCCTCACCGAGGACCGCACCATCGCCTACGACGAGATTCCGCGCTTCCCATCGGAAGTCTTCACCTACATCTCCAATCCCAACTCCGGCGACTCGAAGAAATACCGCGCCGGCCTGGAGCAGCTTTTGCAGGAAGGCGTCGTGCAATCGTTCCAACCGCGCAACGCCCCTCCCGGCGCAACGCTCCTCGCGGCGGTCGGCAACCTTCAGTTCGAGGTCGTGCAGTTCCGCCTCAAATCCGAATACAACGCAGAGTCCCGCCTCGAGGCCACCCCGTGGACCCTGCTGCGCTGGCTGGAGCCGCATCCTAGCCTCAAGAACCCGCAATCGCTGATCGTCGCCAGCGGCGTCAGCTTCGGCGTGGACAAGTTCGACCACCCCATCGTGCTCTTCCCCAACGACTGGACGATGCGTTACTTCATCGAGAAAAACCCCGATTTGAAGTTGCACGAATTGCCGCTGGAGCAAACCCGCTGACGCTCCGGAGCGCCTCCCCATCTCCCCATGCACACGGAAGCAGCCGGCCACCGAGGCCTGAGCCAAAGCTGGTTTTTACTGTTCATGCCCTTCAATTAAAGGCTATCTGTGACGTCCTCGCGCCCTCGGATATGACGCCCACCTACTTCAAATTTCTCTGGAGGCCTCGTTCCAAGACACGAACCCGTCTCCAAGGCAGGCTCTTTACCGTCCAGATAGGAACCCATGCCAGCGCCGACAGCCAGTCTCTCCTGATTGAACGGACTGTCGTCATTGACATGCGCAAGGCGGTTCCTCTCGCCATCGTCGTCATCGGCTTGATCTGCTGGGGGGCGGCCGCCGCACTTCACCAATGGATGGCAAAACGCCCGTCCGACACCGTCGATCCTATCAACACGGTCCGCCAGCCGGCCTCCCTCGCGGACAACGTGCTCACCTCCACACGCAGTCGCCTCGAAACCATCGACAACGAGGCCGCCTTTTCCGAACGCCTCGCGGCCAATATGAAAGCCGGCAACAACGACGAGATCATCTCCGACCTCAACCTCGCCCGTCGTCGCTCGCCACAGTGGTTTACGGCTCGTCAGGCCGAGCTCGTTCAGCTCGAAATCTCCCTCGATGTCCGCAACGGAGACATCCTTGCCATGCGCGGAGCGGCAAGCGATTACCTCAACGGCAACGAGGATCGCGCAAAAATCATCATCGCATTGGCCCAAAAGCTCCATGACGAACAATCCGCCGATGCCGCCGTCGCGCTCCTTGAGGAAGTCCGGCGCAAGAACCCCTATTATCCATTGTTACGCGATCTGCTTGAGAAATGGGCGCCTTCCCCTTCACCTCCGCTTAAAAAGCCGGCGGCGGCAATCACGACCAAGTCCGTCCCGTGACGCGGACCGACGCTCTCGATTTTATTTCTCGCCGCGACCCGTGGTGATCCTCTCTGTTTCCGCGCATGACTTTTCATCGCCGCTTCGCCTTCATCCTGCTCGCCCTCGCCACGCTTGTCCCGGTCTCCCAAGCCGCCAAATCCTCCCGCCAGACTCACGGCACGGAGGCCCAAACCGGCGCTTGGAAGGGTTTCATCACCGTCGACGCCGCCACCGGCAAAGTCCTTCTGGAGGAGAACGCCGACGAGGTCTCCCCTCCCGCCAGCATGACGAAACTCATGACCTTCGCCGTGCTCCACGACAAACTTCAGAGCGGCGCCCTCTCGCTTAACTCCCCGGTCAAAGTCACCAACGACGACGCCAGGATGGGCGGCACCGAGGTCTTTCTCGATCCACGCGAAACCTTCCCGGTCGAAGATCTGATTTATGCCATGATGATCCAGTCGGCCAATGACGCGGCTCATGCACTCGCCCGGTTTTCGGCCGGCTCGGTCGATGCGTTTGTCGAGCTGATGAATGCCAAGGCGCGCGAACTCGGCATGACGCATACCACCTTCCGCTCCCCGCACGGGTTGCCACCCGACAGCCGCCGCATTGCCGATGGCGATCTCACCACCCCCCGCGACTTCGCGATCCTCTGCCGCCATCTCCTGACAAAAACCGACATCCTAAAATACACCTCGGTCAAATCCCGCGACTTCGGTCTCAACCGCCCGAAGGGGCCGCAACACATGGAGAATCATAACAAGCTCCTCGGCAGGGTTGAAGGCGTCGACGGCTTAAAGACCGGCTACACCAAGGGTGCCGGCTACTGCCTCAGCGCCACCGCGCTCCGCAATGGCCACCGTGTGATCGTTGTCATCATGGGCTCCTTCGGGCCGGGCGGCCAGATTGACAAAGGCGTATGCCGTGATCGCAAAACCATCGAGCTTTTGAACCGCGGCTTTGCCTCGCTGCCCGCCGACGGCCCTGCTTTTTCAGGACCGGCAGCCCCGACCGCCTCCCCCATCGGCTCGCCGCTCCAGTCAGCAGGAACTCCGCAGAATCCCGCACCTGCAACCGCTGATGCCACCGCACCGATGGTGAAATTCTCAATTCCCGGTTCAAAAAAATAGCTGAAGTTCGCGAGCGTCGGTCGAGCATCCGACTTTCGCCTCCCGCCTCATGTCCACCGCACCCGACATCGCCACCGTCAAAGCCTACCTGCTCGATTTGCAGGACCGCATCTGCCGCGAATTCGCGGCCGAGGACGGCACCGGTCGCTTCACCGAGGACAACTGGACGCACGCCGAAGGCGGCGGAGGCCGCTCCCGTATTCTGACCGAAGGCACCGTATTCGAAAAAGCCGGCGTCGGCTTCTCTCACGTCCACGGCAAACAACTCCCTCCCTCCGCCACCGCCCATCGCCCGGAACTCGCCGGAAAAACCTGGCAGGCGCTCGGCGTCTCCCTCGTCATCCACCCTCGCAACCCCTACGTCCCCGCCAGCCACGCCAACGTCCGCTTCTTCGTGGCCGACCCCGCTGGCACGAAGCCCGTGTGGTGGTTCGGCGGCGGTTTCGACCTGACTCCCTACTACGGTTTCGAGGAGGACTGCGTTCACTGGCACCGCATCGCTCGCGATGCCGTCGCCCCCTTCGGCGATGACATTTATCCACGCTGGAAAAAATGGTGCGACGACTACTTCTACCTCAAGCATCGCGCCGAACCCCGCGGCATCGGCGGCCTCTTCTTCGACGATTTCAACGCCCTCGGCTTCGAGCTCAGTTTCTCGCTCCTCCGCGCCGTTGGCGACGCCTACCTCCCCGCCTACCGCCCGCTCGTCGCCCGTCGCAAGTCTACGCCTTACGGCGATCGCGAACGCGACTGGCAGCTCTACCGTCGCGGCCGCTACGTGGAGTTCAACCTCGTCTGGGATCGCGGCACGCACTTCGGACTGCAAAGCGGAGGCCGCACCGAATCCATCCTCATGAGCCTGCCGCCTCTCGTCTCCTTCAAATACAATCATGCTCCCGCGCCCGGCACCCCCGAAGCCCGTCTTCACGATGTCTTCCTGCGTCCCCGCGACTGGCTCGCTCCGTAAAACGTCGGCGCCCGCCACCGAATTGCCAACGTTCGAACCGGCTAAACTTGGGCGTTGAGTGTTGGCCGGTGGATGGTGGATGTTCACGGAGCTTCTATGACTTCACGCGAACGATTTCTTTCCGCCCTCGCCTGCCAACCGCTTGATCGCCCGCCCCTCTGGGTCATGCGCCAGGCCGGCCGCTATCTGCCGGAATACCGCGCCCTCAAGGCCGGGTCGTCTTTCCTCAACATGGTCAAGACGCCCGCGCTCGCCGCCGAAGTCACGCTGCAGCCCCTGCGCCGCTTCCCTGGCATCGACGCCGCGATCCTGTTTTCCGACATCCTCGTCATCCCCGAAGCCCTCGGCCAGGCCTACGCCTTCCGCGACACCGGCGGCATCGAGATGGCCTACCGTCTCGAAACACGCGCCCAGATCGACGCGCTCGCCCCGGCCGCCGCGATTCCCGAACGCCTCGGCTACGTCGCCGACACTCTCGTTCTCCTCAAAAAAGAACTCGCCGGCCAAAAAATGCTCCTCGGCTTCGGCGGTTCGCCGTGGACGCTCGCCACCTACATGGTCGAGGGCGGCAGCTCCGACGACTTCGAGCGCGTCAAACTCCTCTTCTACACCGACCGCGCCACCTTCGACATCCTCCTCGAAAAAATCACCGCCGCGGTCATCACCTACTTCCAGATGCAGATCGCTGCCGGAGCCGACGCCATCCAGATCTTCGATTCTTGGGGCGGCATCATCGCCGGCCCCGACTACGAGGCCGCCTCGCTCAAGTGGATCCGGAAAATCGTCGCCGCCCTCCCGACCGACTTCCCCGTCATCCTTTACGCCAAGGGCACCGCGCCCCATCTCGTCGATCAGGCGTTCTCGGGGGTGAAGGCCATCAGCGTCGATTGGACCAACGACCTCGCCATCGTCCGTCGCACTCTGCCGGCCAACGTCGCCGTGCAAGGCAACCTCGACCCCGTGCTCATGCAGACGACCCCGGAAATCGTGCGTCGCGAAACCACCCGCCTGCTCGAATCCATGCGCGGCACCACCGGCCACATCCTCAACCTCGGCCACGGCATCACCCCGCAGGCCAAGCTCGAGTGCATGCAGCCCCTCGTCGATACGGTGATCGCGTGGAAATGATCATCGCCTTCACCACCCGTGTCTAATCCCGCACAACTTCCCGTCGCCGTCATCGGCGGAGGCATCACCGGCCTGACCGCCGCCTACCGCCTCGTTCAACAAGGTCGCATCGTCCGCCTCTTCGAGGCTTCTTCCCTACTTGGTGGCGCCATCCGCAGCGAACGAGACGGCGATTGGCTGATCGAAGCCGGGCCCAATTCCCTCCAGCAAACGCCCGCGCTTGCCTCCTTTCTGACCGAACTCGGCCTCGATTCCGTCAAACTCATCGCACGCCCCGAAGCTAAAAACCGCTACATCGTGCGCGGCGGAAAACCACAGGCCGCCCCCACCTCGCCGCCCGGACTGATCACCTCGAAACTTTTTTCCACCGGCGCCAAACTGCGTCTCATGGGCGAGATTTTTATTCGCCCGCGCACCCGCACCGCCGACCTGAGCCTGGCCGCCTTCGGCGAGTTCCACTTTGGACGAGAGCTCGTTGATTACGGGCTGAGTCCCTTCGTCTCGGGCGTCTATGCGGGCGATGCGGAAAAACTCTCCACACGCCACAGCTTCCCGTCGCTCTGGGAAACCGAACAGACCCACGGCTCGATCATCCGAGGCCAGATCGCCGCCGCCAAAGCCAAACGCGCCCGTGGCGAACCCACCGGCGCCCCGCCGATCATCAGTTTTACCGAAGGCCTCGAAGCCCTGCCTCGATCGCTCGCCGCCCGCCTGCCTGCCGACAGCGTCAGCCTTAACGCCCGCGTCACCCTGCTCACACCACCGACCAGCGGCCAGCCTTGGCAGGTTCAGTGGATGCGCGACAACCAGACTGGCACCGAGAGTTGTGCGGCCGTGATCCTCGCATTGCCTGCCGCCGCGCTCGCCAAGCTCGCCATCGGCTCGGACGACATCCGCCCGCTCGCCTCCCTCGCCGACATCGAGTATCCTCCCGTTTCGTCGCTCTTCCTCGGCTACCGCCGCGAACAGATCACTCATCCGCTGGACGGCTTCGGCATGCTCGTCCCGCCCATCGAACGCCGCTCGCTGCTCGGCGTGTTGTTCAACTCCACGCTGTTCACCGGTCGCGCCCCCGAGAACCACGTCGCCCTCACCGTAATGACCGGCGGCACCCGCACGCCCGACCTCGCTCGTCTGTCCGATGCCGATCTTCTGTCGCTCGTCGCCCGCGAACTCGATTCTCTCCTCGGCGTGCGCGGCGATCCCGTCTTCGTCCGTCGCACCGTCTGGCCCCGCGCCATTCCGCAATACAACCTCGGTTACGAACGTTTCCTCGACGTCATCGCCACCGCCGAAGCCGCCCACCCCGGCCTCCATGTCGGCGGACACGTCCGCGATGGCATCTCGATGACAAACTGCATTTCTTCAGGCTTCGCCCTCGCCCAAAAGACTCTCGCCTGACACCCGTTTTCTCCTCGTAAAAACAGGCCGGTTTTAAGCGGGGTATCTTCCCTTGACTCAGGGGGGGGGCGGGGTAGCCTCTCGCGCTTTTCTTTGGCATGGCGCAAGACCTGAAAGACACTCTCCAGCTTCCTAAAACAGATTTTCCCATGCGGGCGGATCTCGTGAAACGCGAGCCCTTGCGACTCGCCCACTGGGAGAAGCTGGATATCTACGCCGCCATCCAGCGCAAAAACGCCGCCACCGGGAAAACCTTCGTCCTCCACGACGGCCCCCCCTTCACCAACGGCGACGTCCACATCGGCACCGCGCTCAACAAGACGCTCAAGGATATCACCCTTCGCTACAAGTCCCTCCGCGGCTACCGCACCCCCTACGTCCCCGGCTGGGACTGCCACGGCCTCCCCATCGAGCAAAAGGTAATGCGCGGCCTCCAAGCCGAAAACAAACAGGTCTCCACCGCCGAGATGCGCTCTCTCTGCGACGCGTTTTCCGAAGGCTGGATCGCCACCCAGACGAAGCAGTTCAAGCGCCTCGGCGTCCTCGCCGACTGGGCCAACCAATACAAGACCAAGGCCCCCGCCTACGAGGCCGACATCATTCGCACCTTCTCTGCCTTTGTCGAAAAAGACCTCGTTTATCGCAGTAAAAAACCCGTTTACTGGAGCATCCCCTTCGAAACTGCCCTCGCCGAGGCCGAGATCGAATACAAGGACCACCTCTCCATCGCCATCTGGGTAAAGTTCGCCGTCCCCGCCGCCGAGGCAGCGAAGTTCAATCTCCCAACCGACAAGCCCCTCTTCGTCGTCATCTGGACGACCACACCCTGGACGATCCCCGCCAACCTCGCGATTGCCGTGCATCCCGAGATGGAGTATGTTGTCGCCGACTTAGGCACCGAACGCATCCTAGTTGCCAAGGCATTGCTGGCAGATGTGGTTGACCACTGGATTGGCGACGTCGGTGGAGCCCACAACCAAGCCAAAAGAGATCTCAAAAATCGCTTAGCTGATGAGTTAGGGCTAGATGGTCTCCCTCCGTCGAAACCATCTCCAATTTTCAAGGGTGCCGCCCTCGAAGGCCTCGCTCCCCGCCACCCCTTCATCGACCGCGCCTCGCCCGTCGTCCTCGCCGACTACGTCACGACCGACAGCGGCACCGGCTGCGTCCACACCGCACCCGGCCACGGTGCGGAAGACTATCTCACCGGCCTCCGCTACAAACTCGCCATCTACTGCCCCGTCGGTGCCGACGGACGCTACCTCGACGATGGCCAGGTACCCGCCGACCTCGTCGGTCTCACCACGCTCGAAACCGTCGAGGATATCGCCGCCAAGAAGCCTTCGCCCGCCAATCTCACAGTCCTAAAAAAACTCGCCAGTGCCGGCGCACTGCTCGCCAAACAGAAATACGTTCACAGCTACCCGCACTGCTGGCGCTCCAAGACCCCGATCATCTTCCGCGCCGTGGATCAGTGGTTCGTAAGACTAGATAAGTTTAAGCAAGATACCCTACTTAATAATCTGACCGACATCCCAGAAGACGATTCTCCAAGATGGGTTGCTTCCGGAGAAATATCAAAGGTGCGATGGATTCCAAGTTGGGGCGAATCTCGCATCTTTGCCGCTGTAATGTCCCGCCCCGACTGGTGCATCAGCCGCCAGCGCTCGTGGGGCGTGCCGATCATCGCCTTCTACGATGCCGACAAAAAAGCCTTTATCGACGCAGGAGTCATCCGCGCCGTGGCCGACAAAATCGACACACACGGCACCAACTTCTGGTATGACGCCTCGCCCACCGAGATCCTCGACGGCGTGAAGCTCCCCGCCGGCTGGCCGGCTGCCGCCGAGATCACCCCCGGACGCGACACCCTCGACGTCTGGATCGACTCCGGCTCCTCCCACGCCGCCGTGTTGAAGAACCATCAGGGCAACACACAGTGGCCCGCCGACCTCTACCTGGAAGGCTCCGACCAGCACCGCGGTTGGTTCCAATCCTCCCTCTGGACGAGCATCATCGCCTTCGGTCGCGCGCCTTACAAAGCCGTTCTCACCCACGGCTTCATCGTCGGCGAAGACGGCAAGAAAATCTCCAAGTCCGGCCAATACGAAAAGCCTCCTACCTCCGACAACTACATCGCCCAATACGGCGCTGACGTCATCCGCTTCTGGATCGCCTCGCAGGATTTCACGCAAGACATCACCCTCTCCGACAAAATCCTGAACAACGCCGCCGAGGGTTACCGCAACCTCCGCAACACCCTTCGCTACCAGCTCTCGACCCTCTGGGATTTCAATCCCGCGACTGACGCCCTGCCCTGCGCGCAGCTCGACACGCTGGATCGGTGGGCGCTGCACCAGACCGCCAAACTGCTCGCCGAGGCCACCGCCGCCTACGACGCCTACGAATATCACCGCGTCATTCAGGCCGTGAGTTCCTTCTGCGCCGTCACCCTTTCCGCCGTCTATCACGACATCCTCAAAGACCGCCTCTACACGCTTGGAACGACGAACCCGTTGCGACGCTCATCGCAGACCGCGATCCACCACATTTTCGGCGTCCTCGTAAAGATACTCGCGCCCGTCCTCACCTTCACGGCGGACGAGGCCTGGTCCTTTGCCACGACGAAGTCCGAGTTCACCAACGATCCTATCCACCTTCAGGACTGGCCCGTGGCCAACGCCGCGTGGACCAATCCGAAAATTGAGGATGACATAGCCGTTCTGCTAAAAGTTCGTTCTAAGGTCAACGAGTCCATTGAGCCGCTACGCGCCGCCGGCAAGCTAGGCAAATCGCTGGATGCCGCTGTCATCCTTGCGGTCGTTTCTATAGATCCGCTTCGCGCGATCCTAGAGAAATACCACAAGTTTTTACCCGAACTTTTCATTGTTTCACACGTGACTATTCAGGAGGGCACTAACCCCACCTTCGAAGTTTCCGTGCGTCACTGCGAAGAACTCGGACACGTGCGCTGTCCGCGTTGCTGGCGCTGGGTGCCCTCGCTCGAAGTGACCGACCACGGCGAAACCTGCCCGCGCTGCGCCGAGGCGCTGCGCCCCTGATCCCTTTTCTTAGAAACCCCATACCACCCATGTCCAAAAAACCCAAGAAGCTCGCCCCGGCTCAGAAAAAGAAGCCTGCCCGCAAACCCGCGAAGCCGACTCGCAAACCTGCGAAGTCTGCTCCGAAAAAATCTCCGAAGAAACCCGTGAAGCATTCCAAACCCGTCATCCAAAAACATAAGCCCAAGGCAAAGCCGGCCCTCAAGCCGACTGCCAAAACTAAAGCTGCGCCCGTGGCGAAGCCATCGCACAAGGCCATCGCACCCGCCAAGGCCACGGGCAAGAAGGCAGTCACCTCCATCAGCGTGCCCAAAGCGGCCGCAACCGCAAAGTCCTCGGCACGGGCCGATCTGCGCAGCAAGATTCTCGAGAAGAGCAAAACAAAGGAGAAACTCCGCCCGATATCTTTTTCCTTCGATGAAATTAGCGAGATCGCAAAAACCTCATCGCGGCGTGACACCGAGGCCAAGGCGGCTGCGGCCAAGACCGCCGCCAAGTCCGGCAAGCACCTCAACACCGCCAAGCTGGCAAAAGCGGCGCAGCCCCATCACATCAAAGCCGCATCGCTTGCCGACATCCTCGGTTTTAATCCCAAGAAGGCCAAACATTCCGTTATCGAGAACGTCGATGAAATCCCCGAGAAATTCCGCCGTTTCTACCGCCTCTTGATCGACCTCCGCAATCACCTGACCGGCCAGATCGACACTCATTCCGAGGAGACGTTGAAACGCTCCGCCAAGGACGACGCCGGCGATCTTTCCAGTTACGGCCAGCACATGGCCGATGCCGGCACTGACACCTTTGACCGCGATTTCGCCCTCAGCATGGTCGCCTCCGAACAGGAAGCCCTCTCCGAAGTCGAAGCCGCCGTCCAACGCATCAAGGCCGGCACCTACGGCCTGTGCGAAGTCACCCAGAAACCCATCGCCAAGGAGCGTCTGCTGGCCGTGCCCTTCACGCGCTACTCCGCCGAGGCGCAGAAAAGCATCGAGAAAAACCGCCATCGTTCACGCACCCAGGCAGGACTTTTCGGCGAACTCGGGGAAGAAGGCGGCACCATCGCCAGCGGTGGCGACGACGGTGGCGACGAATAATCCCCGCAACGTCCCGACCAATCGTGCCTGATTCCACCACACCCCCGACCGCCATCGCTCCGGTGGCGGTTTCGCGTTTGGAGCGTATCCTCGCCTACCGCTGGTTGTGGACTCTTGCGTTAACCGTCTTCGTTCTCGACCAGGGAACGAAGGCGTGGATCGACGCCTTCCTTCCCTTCGGCACCTATGGGGCTCCTGGCGCGATCACGGTGATCGACGATTTTTTCTGTATTGTGCATGTCGGCAATACCGGAGCCGCCTGGAGCATGTTCAAGGATCGTAGCACCCTGCTTGCCGGAATGGCCCTCGTCACACTGGGCGCAATCTACATCTGGAGACATTCGCTCGGCCTGCGTCAGCTTCCCGTGCAGGTCGGCTTCGGCCTGCTCTGCGGTGGCATCGCCGGGAACCTCCTCGACCGGCTCCTGCATGGCCACGTAATCGATTTTATCGACCTGCATTTCGGCAGCTATGTTTATCCTACATTCAACGTCGCGGATTCCGGCATTTGCGTGGGCGTCGCCATTTATCTGATCCAATCTTTGCGCCAGCCGCAGTAAGCCCAGCCCGACGGAAACGGTGCGAAATGCTCCGCCGGTGAAATTCCGGTGTGCCGCTTAAATCTCTTGAAGAAGTGGGAGCGCCGTGAACCCCCCGTTCCGAACGCCAGTTGCTTGACCGCGAGCCCGGCTGATTTCCATGTCCGCCTGCGCCCACTCCAACCACCGTCGCTCACAATACCCATGGATCGTCAGGCGAAAGATATGTTGGCTGAGCCGCCCCGACCAGTTTCCTTGCGACCCGACGATCTCCGTGCATAAGCTGCTTTACGATTATGGGCCTTCTGCAAGCCGCCAACTTCACCGCAAACAACAATGAAGCCCTTGTCTTACCGGGATCATTCATGAACCGTGCGAAGGGTTATCTCAAACTGCCCTCTCTCATCCCCTCTGAACGGGTCGAACAACAATCTCCGCACGCGTAATCGTCATGCCACTCTATCTCGGCTTCGATGTCGGCGGCACCAAGTGCGCCCTTTTGCTTGGCAACGAATGCGGTGAGATTCTTCACCGGGAAGAGTGGCCTTCACGCACGGAAAGGGGCCCGCAGGCCATGATCGCCGACTTCACCAGTCGTGCGCAGAACCATCGCGGATTCGATGCCGCGGGCGTATCGATTGGAGGGCCTCTCGATACACTCACCGGCATTGTCCTCTCCCCGCCTCATCTTCCCGGCTGGGACCGCATCCCCCTGAAAGCCCTGCTTGAACAGGCGCTCGGCGTGCCCTTCTTCGTCGAACACGACGCCGCCGCATGCGCTCTCGCCGAATACACGTGGGGTGGCTGGACCGGCGCCCGTAACCTCGTCTACCTCACTTGCGGCACCGGCTTTGGCGCCGGCCTCGTTCTCAACGGCCGCATTCATCGCGGCGCCGGCGGTCATTCCCTCGAAACCGGCCACGCCCGGTTTTGCGACGAAGGGCCCAAGGCGTTCGGCAAGCGGGGCAGCATCGAGGCTTGGTGCTCGGGCACCGCGCTTCGTCTCCTTTCCGAATGGAAACACGGCCGGTCGCTCGATGGTCAGGCCCTTGTGGCCCTCGCTCGCGGAGGCGACACCCGCGCCCGCGAAATACTCGATCTCAATGCCCATGCCGTCGGCCAGGTTTGCGCCAACTTCGCCGACACCCTCTTCCCCGACGTCATCGTTCTCGGCAGCCTCGCCCGCCACCTTGGGGACGACTGGCTGCGCAAGGTCAGGACACGCTTTAATGCCGAGGCTCACCCGCACGCACAGGAACGCTGCCATCTGGCTCCCTCCGCGCTGGGCGAACGCCTCCAGGATCTTTCCACGATCGTCGCCGCACGCCAGAGTCTGGCCGGTGACGCCCCTGGCGCCTGATCCCGGTATCCGCCGCGTTCACTCCACGTTGGCGATTTGTTCGCGGATGCGTTCAAGCTCGTTCTTCAGCTCGATGACGTTTTTCGAGATGGTCAGATCGTTGGCCTTGCTGCCGATCGTGTGAACCTCGCGGCCGATTTCCTGAAGAATAAACTCCGACTTGCGCCCAGCCTCCGCGCCCGACTTCAGCAACGCGGTGAACTGCTCAAAGTGACTGCGCAGCCGCGTGAGCTCCTCCGTGATGTCGCATCGATCGGCGAACAAGGCGATCTCCTTGAGAACACGTTCGTCGTTGAGGTCGAGCTCCAGTCCGGCGTCCCGGAGACGCTTGTGAAGCTGGTCGCGATAAGCCGAAGGCACCTGCGGGGCACGCTCGGCAACCGCCGCGACATGCCGCGAGAGCGTTTCCAGCCGCGTGATAAAATCCACGAGCAACGCCTCGCCCTCCCTGGCGCGCATCGCCGAAAAACTGCGCAACGCCTCCTCCAGCACCTCAGCCAGCACGGGCCGAACAGCATCGGCATCGGGCAGGTCTGTTCCTTTGCGCTGGGTGTTCAGGAGTTGCCAGAGCAGCTCGGGCGTGGGCGTGAACGCAACACCCCGGCTGACAGCGAAGGACGCCAAACGCCTGAGAGTCTCGGCCGCCGCCCCTTCGTCCCACGTCACCGGCACCGCCCCCAGAGTGCCGGTGAGCTCAACATCGACATGAATCTTTCCACGCACGGCGAATTTTCGGACGAGTTCCCCCACCGAAGGCTCCAAGCTCTCCCACTCGTCAGGCAATGAGACGGTGAGATCGAGAGTCTTACGGTTAACCGAGCTGACTTGGATGGTGAGGGTATGAGGGCCGAGCGCTGCGGAAGCGCGGCCATAGCCGGTCATGGAGTTCATGGGGGAAAATCAGGCGGTGCTCAAAAAAGTTTAACGCCCAGCAGCTTTGCCACTTGGTTGACGTCTTTGTCGCCACGGCCAGAGAGGTTGATGAGAACGATTTTATCCTTCGGCAGCGCCTTCGCACGCTTGAGTCCCTCCACCAGCGCGTGGGTGGATTCCAGCGCAGGCAAAATGCCTTCGAGACGCGAGCAAAGCTGGAAGACCTCCATCACCTCGTCATCGCATGCATACGAGTAACCGATGCGACCGGTGTCGCGATAGTAGGCGTGTTCGGGACCGATGGCGGCGTAGTCGAGACCGGCGCTCACGGAGTGCGTCAGCTCGATCTGCCCGTCGGGGTTTTGGAGGATGTAGGTCTTGCTGCCCTGAAGCACGCCAAGCTTGCCTCCTTTGAAACGAGCGGCGTGTTCCCCTCGCACGATACCGCGACCACCCGCCTCCACGCCAATGAGCCGCACGGCCGCATCCTCAAGAAAATCGAAAAAGAAACCGATGGCGTTCGAGCCGCCACCCACGCAGGCGATCATCTCGTCGGGCAGACGGCCTTCGCGGGCGAGGATTTGCTCGCGGGTCTCCTGCCCGATGACCCGGTGAAAATCGCGCACCATCATCGGATAGGGATGCGCGCCCAGTGCGGAGCCGAGAATGTAATGGGTGTCGCGGACGTTGGTCACCCAGTCGCGCATGGCTTCGTTGACGGCGTCCTTGAGGGTTTTCTGGCCGGCTTCGACGCTGCGCACTTCGGCGCCCATGAGACGCATGCGAAAAACGTTCAACGCCTGGCGCTCCATGTCCACCGCGCCCATGTAAATCACGCAGGCGAGGCCAAACTTGGCGCACACCGCAGCCGTGGCGACGCCGTGCTGGCCCGCGCCGGTCTCGGCAATGATGCGGGTCTTGCCCATGCGAAGGGCGAGAAGCACCTGACCGAGGGCGTTGTTGATCTTGTGCGCCCCGGTGTGAAGCAGATCCTCTCGCTTGAGATAGATTTTCGCTCCACCGCAATGCTGCGTGAGGCGCTCGGCGAAATAAAGCTCCGTTGGCCGTCCGGCGAATTCCTTGAGGTGGTGCCGCAACAACGTGAGGTAGACCGGATCCTGCTTGGCCTGATCGTAGGCGTCGCCGAGTTCCTTGAGGGCGGTCATGAGCGTCTCGGGCACATAGACGCCACCGAAAGGGCCGAAATGGCCAGAACGATCCGGCAAGGAATGGCGACTGGTGGACGAAGAAGATGCGGCTACGGCGGGCATGGGTGGTAAAACAAGAGGCGAAGCCGGTCGGACGCAAACGGCTTTTGCGCAGTCCGTCTCCCCTCACGACTTACTCCGTTCAGCCTTGGTTCACGCGATTTTGCAAAAACGTAAGGACGTCCTGAAACTTGGCGCGATTGGCCTCGTTGAGGCCAACCAGGTTTTCATGCGCAGCCAACACAAGGCGGGCATTCTCAAGCTCATCAAGGTCGGGAGGGGACGTCAGCGCGGTGCTCGCGTTAAGCGCCGGCGCCATCTCGCCGGTGTCCACCGTTAGCAGGCGATGCAGCCCAAGGTTATGCAGCAGTTCCAGATTACGCGGCCCTACCCGGCACAAAACAAGACTGCCCTGCGGGATGTGTTTGCGCAGCTCCAACGCTACTCCCGCCAACACGCCAAGAAAGGTGCTGTCCATGCTCGTGCACTGCTGGAAATCCATCACGAATCGCAGCGTCTTCTGGCGAATGAGCGCCGTGAAGAAATCGTGCAGGCAGGCGCTGTTTTGAAACGAAGCGCGCCCGTCAATATGAATGACGACAGGATCGGACTGCGCATCAACGAGGAAGGTGGGTTTTACAACGTCGGCCATGGCGAATAAAGGTGTGGAACGGTCCTCGCAAAAGGCTCGTTCCGCAACCTAATCGACTTAGGTTTTTGCAATGATCTGGCGCAACACGTAGGGCAGGATGCCGCCGTGCTGATAGTAATCGATCTCGATGGGCGTATCGATGCGGCAGCGGACTTTGACGAGTTCACTCGAACCATTCTTGCGGGTGATCTTGAGATCGAGATCCTGCTGGGGTTTGATCGCGGCGGTCAGGCCGACCACGTCGTAAGTCTCGGTGCCGTCGAGCTTCAAGCTCTGGGCAGTGACGCCTTCCTTGAACTGGAGCGGAAGCACGCCCATGCCGACGAGGTTGGAGCGGTGGATGCGCTCGAAGCTCTGGGCGACAACGACCTTGATACCGAGCAGGTTGGTGCCCTTGGCGGCCCAGTCGCGGGACGAACCGGTGCCGTATTCCTGACCGGCGATCACGATCAAGGGAACACCCTGCTTCTGATAGGCGATGGAGGCGTCGTAGATCGAAGTCTTGGCACCATCCGGCCCGAAGGTATTACCACCCTCTTCGCCGACGAGCATCAGGTTCTTGATGCGGACGTTGGCGAAAGTGCCACGCGTCATAATGCGGTCGTTACCACGGCGACTGCCGTAGGAGTTGAAATCCTCGAAGGTAACGCCGTGATCGAGAAGGAACTTCCCGGCGGGCGAGCTCTTCTTGATGGCACCGGCAGGCGAAATGTGGTCGGTGGTGACGGAATCGCCAAACAGTCCGAGGACGCGGGCGCCCTTGATTTCTTTGATCGCGCCGGGTTGCAGCGAGAAGTTGGTGAAGAAAGGCGGCTCCTGAATGTAAGTTGAGGAGGAGTCGAAAGTGTAAACGTTGCCCGTGGTCGAGGGTATCTCGTTCCACTTGGGATTCTGTTCTGCGAAGTTGCTGTAGAGCTTGCGGAATACCTCGGGCTTGAGTGCGGCCTGCATCTGGTCGCGCACTTCCTGCAGAGAGGGCCAGATATCCTTCAGGTAAACCGGCTTGCCGTCCTTGCCCGTTCCGATCGGCTCGGAGGACAGATTGATGTCCACGCGGCCGGCGAGCGCGAAGGCCACGACCAGCGGCGGCGACATGAGGAAGTTGCTCTTGATGTTCTGGTGGACGCGGGCCTCGAAGTTGCGGTTGCCGGAAAGCACCGACGCGGCGACCAGATCGTTTTTGACGACGGCTTCCTCGATCTTGGGATCGAGCGGGCCGGAGTTGCCAATACAAGTGGTACAGCCGTAGCCGACGGTCTGGAAACCAAGCTGATCGAGATAGGGCGCGAGACCGGTTTTATTCAGGTAGTCGGTGACGACACGGGAGCCGGGGGCGAGAGAGGACTTGACCAGCGGGTTAACCTTGAGGCCTTTCTCCACAGCACGCTTGGCCACGAGGCCGGCGGCAAGCATGACGCTCGGGTTAGAGGTGTTGGTGCAGCTCGTGATGGCAGCGATGAGCACACTACCGTGACCGAGCTTGGTGCCATTGATCTGGGCGGAGACGGTCGAGAAATCCCCGGCCTTCTTGCCGAAGCCTGACTCAGTGACAGGCTTCGAGAAGGCGGAGACAAACTCCTGCTTCATCTTGGGCAGCTCGATGCGGTCCTGCGGGCGCTTCGGGCCGGCGACGGACGGAACCACGGTCGCAAGATCGAGCGCGAAGTCGCTGGAATACTCGATCTCGCCTTTCTGCGGAATGCCGAAGAGTCCTTGCGCCTTGTAATAGGCTTCGTAAACGGCGATGTCGGCCTCGTTGCGGCCGGTGGCGCGCAAGTAGTTGCCGCACTCGGCGTCGATCGGGAAAAAGCCCATGGTCGCACCGTATTCGGGGGCCATGTTGGCGATAGTGGCGCGGTCCACCACCGGGAGGGCGGAGGCGCCGGGGCCGTAGAATTCTACAAACTTGCCGACAACCTTGGCCTTGCGGAGCATCTGGGTGAGGGTCAGCGCGAGATCGGTCGCGGTGACGCCTTCGCGGAGCGCGCCGGTTAGGTGCACGCCGACCACGTCGGGAGTGAGGAAATATACCGGCTGGCCGAGCATGCCGGCCTCGGCCTCGATGCCGCCCACGCCCCATCCGACGATACCGATACCGTTGATCATCGTGGTGTGCGAATCGGTGCCAACCAGCGTATCCGGATAATAAACACCGTTGGCGTCCTTGAGCACGCCCTTGGCCAGATACTCGAGATTGACCTGGTGGACGATGCCGATGCCGGGAGGAACGACCTTGAAAGTTTCGAAGGCCTGCATGCCCCACTTCAGAAACTGGTAACGCTCGCGATTACGGGAGAACTCAAGTTCGAGGTTCTTCGCGAGAGCGTCGGCCGAGCCGGCGAAATCCACCTGAACGGAGTGGTCAACCACAAGGTCAACGGGCACGAGGGGCTCGATGATCTTGGGGTTTTTCCCGATGCGGGCCACGGCGGAGCGCATGGCGGCAAGATCCACCAAGAGAGGCACACCCGTGAAATCTTGCAGCACAATGCGGGCGACGACGAAGGGAATCTCCTCGGTGCGGGGGGCCTTCGGAGCCCAGCCGGCGAGATCGCGGATGGCCTGCTCCGAGACGCGCTTTCCGTCGGCATTGCGCAAGAGCGACTCGAGCACGAGACGGATGGAAACGGGCAACTTCTTCACGTTGAAGCCGGCCTGCTGAAGGGCGGGCAGCGAGTAAAACTTATGCTCAACGCCATTGGCGGTGAACGATTGCAGCGTTTTGAACGGGTTTGGGAGGCTCATCGAGATTGCGTGGTCGGTTAAAGTGTAAAACAAAGCCCGACAAACAGGCAGGGCTTTGACCGTGGTCGCGGATTACTTCGCGAGGGCGGCCTTGATCGCGGCGAAGTTAGGCAGATCCTTCGGCGTGGCGGTCTGCTCCGCATATTTAACGATGCCGTCGAGACCGATGACGAAAGCGGCGCGGGCGCTTGTGTCGCCCACGCCCGCGAGCATGGGAAAAAGAACACCGTAGTCTTTTGTGGTGGTTTTATTGAGATCGCTCACGAGCGTGACGCCGATCTTGTTGGCCTTAGCCCACGCTTCCTGCGCGAACGGACTATCCACACTGATCGCGATAACGTTCGCGCCCAGCGCCTCATATTCCGCCAGACCGCTCGTCTGGTCGCACATTTCCTGCGTGCACACGCCGGTATAGGCGAGCGGGAAGAAGAGCAGCACCGTCTGCTTCTTGCCGAAATGATCACTGAGCTTGATGTCTTTAAGACCTTCGGAGGTCTTGGTCTTGAGTGTAAAATCAGGGGCTTTTGAGCCGACAGCGATGGGCATGATAGGTTTTCTAAGGTTATAGTCGTTCGACAACGCGGATTGCGCATCAATAAGAATCGTCAGCGTAGAGTCCGCCAAGGCCGAGCCGCAATCCGTTTTTCAGGCTAGGGAGTGTTAACGAAAACTGCGTAATAAGACGATGGAGGCGATGAGATGAACGAATGCGAGATAAGAGCGGGCGAGTTTGTCGTAACGGGTGGCGACACGGCGGAAGTCGAAGAGTTTTCGGAAGTAATTTTCGACC